>CAJTCH010000011.1 GCA_910574715.1 Lachnospiraceae bacterium
TGTTGTCAATAGAACCGTGGAATACCGGAGCAGACGGTAGCGCCGTCTGTGAGGATATGCCGCGAAAGTCTATTGACATAAGGCTCACGGATTATCCTGTTTAGCAGAAAATGGGCAACTGCGCCCTTTTCCTGCCTTCCGGCGAGGACGGGTTCGGGCAGAGCCCGAAAATGGGTCAAGGGACTGGTCCCTTGTGGGTTCTTAGGGCAACGCCCTAAGCCCTCGGAGAGCTTTTCGGAATCAATATCTGCAGTTTTCAAGGTTCATTTGAGCCTATTTTTTTCAGCTCATTTTTTCATAGATTACTTGACACTACCTTAAATTATTTTTCGATAGTAATCGTCATGTACATGGATACAGAACTTAAATCATTAAATTCTTCATCCACCAAATGGTAAGTAATGATAGCATCATGAATCCCCTGTGATGGTGCAGTATCTAACTTGATGTCGGCTAAATGACTTCCAACTTCCAGATATGGAGATTTGAAAATATCCGTTTCCGGATCATCTGCCAGGGCTATGGTGAAATAGACAGTATTCTGATTAGTCACAGCATTTTCTACATAAGCATTCGTAGAAGCTGAATTACTATCCGGAAATACCCAGTCCGTATTCATAGACACCTCGTAAGAACCGACAGGCGTCTTTGACTCTTCTTCCATTTGGCTAATGACTTCATCAACGTTATCCGGAGTCACAACATTATTGTACGGTTTGGCTTCCGGGCGCGGAAGAAGGTAAAGAATAATACCAATTAGAATGCCGATAATAATCACTGCGATAATGATTACTGCAATCAAAGGTTTCTTGTTCTTATTTATCTTCGCCTGCTCGATGATGTTTTCATTAGCTGCATCCTTGGACATAATAATATACCACCTTTCTGAAATCTACATTAGTCCTATCGACATCCAGTTAAGAAAACATAAGGATTTTGGAAATAATAGTTTATATATTATATTATATTGTGAATCTGCTAATGATATGCTATAATTCTGTCGATAGTGAAAGCTAGAAATGTTAAGGGAGGTAGGCAGCTTTGTCAGATATTTTACATTTGGATGCCCTGGAGGCAGAGGCAATCTATATCATGCGGGAGGTGGCGGCAGAGTGTGAGAAGCCGGTTATGCTGTATTCTATTGGAAAAGACAGTTCAGTTATGCTGCATCTTGCATTGAAGGCATTTTATCCGGAAAAGCCGCCTTTTCCATTCTTACATATAGATACAACCTGGAAATTTCACGAGATGATAGAGTTCCGAGACCGTATCGCCAGAGAAAAAGGGATAGAGATGTTGGTATATACGAATGAAGAGGGGGTTAAGGAAGGAATCAATCCCTTTGATCATGGGTCGGCGTATACAGATATTATGAAGACGCAGGCGTTGAAGCAGGCATTGTCTAAATATGGTTTTACGGCAGCGTTCGGGGGCGGACGGCGAGATGAAGAGAAGTCAAGGGCAAAGGAAAGGATCTTCTCTTTTCGTAACGCAGCTCAGGCGTGGGAGCCGAAGAACCAGAGACCGGAGATGTGGAATCAATTCAATACACAGATACATAAGGGAGAAAGTATCAGAGTATTTCCTTTGTCAAACTGGACGGAGAAGGATATCTGGCAGTATATTGCCAGAGAGAAGATTGAGATTGTACCGCTCTATTTTGCGAAGGTCAGACCGATAGTATACCGGGACGGTAATATCATTATGGTAGATGACGAACGGATGCGCCTGTTGCCGGAGGAGGAAGTCGTACAGCGGTGTGTGCGGTTTCGGACGCTGGGGTGTTATCCCCTGACCGGCGGTGTGGAATCGCAGGCAGATACGTTAAATGCCATTGTGGATGAGACGTTAGGAGCAGTAACTTCCGAACGAACAAGCCGTGTCATAGACCACGAGGCGGCAGGAAGCATGGAGAGGCGAAAAAAGGAGGGGTACTTCTAAAAATGAAGAATGGATTGCTGAAATTTATTACTTGTGGAAGTGTAGATGACGGGAAGTCTACCCTTATCGGGCATATGTTGTATGATGCCAAGCTGATTTTTGCAGATCAGGAGCGAGCGTTAGAGTTGGACAGCAAAGTTGGAAGCAGGGAGGGAAAGATAGACTATTCCTTGCTTTTGGATGGGTTGATGGCGGAGCGCGAGCAGGGAATTACGATAGATGTCGCGTACCGTTACTTTACGACGGAGAGACGAAGTTTTATCGTGGCGGATACGCCGGGACATGAGGAATATACCCGTAATATGGCAGTCGGCGCTTCTTTTGCGGAGCTTGCTGTAATTTTGGTGGATGCCGCGCAGGGGATCCTGGTACAGACGAGGCGTCATGCAAGGATATGCAGTCTTATGGGAATAAGACATTTTTGCTTTGCGGTTAACAAGATGGATCTTGTTCATTATCAAGAATATGCATATAAGAAGATTGAAAAAGAGATAAGAAAGCTTGCCATTGATCTGGATCTTATGAGTGTAACCGTCATACCAGTATCTGCGACAGAAGGGGACAATGTTACGAAAAAGTCGATCCCTATGTCATGGTATCACGGAAAGACGCTTCTTGAATATTTGGAAGAAGTGAATATTGATATCGGGACGGAAGAAGAAGGATTCGTTATGCCGGTTCAGCGGGTATGCCGGCCGAATCATATGTTTCGGGGATATCAGGGACAAGTTGCAGCAGGATGCATTTCTAAAGGAGATTCGCTTACTGTATTGCCGAGCGGCGAAAGTGCAGAGGTACAGTCCATTCTATTGACAGACAGAGAAGTAAAGACTGTGAAGAAAGGGGATCCCGTAACGATCCAGCTGAATAAAGAGATTGATGTATCCAGAGGCTGTGTATTTGTCCGGGGGACACAGATAAAGGTCAGCAATATGTTCTCTGCATCATTATTGTGGATGGATGATTCAGAGCTGGTACAGGGGAAGAATTTCCTGATTAAAATAGGAACGAAATTGCTTCCGGCAACCGTCATGAAGGTAAAATACAAGGTAGATATCCATACGGGGGAACATCTGAGGGCTTCGAAGTTATATAAGAATGAGATTGCAGTGTGTGATATCGTAACGGCAGAAGAAATTGTGTACGATACATTTACGAAACATAAAGATATCGGCTGCTTTGTGTTGATAGACAGGGTGACGAACATGACGTCCGCCTGTGGCGTGATCAGACATTCTCTTCGCAGATCTGAGAATATTGTATGGCAGAAGTTGGACATTACCCGGGAAATCAGGGCGGTGAAGATGGGGCAAAGACCGGTCACGCTTTGGTTTACCGGATTGTCAGGCGCAGGCAAGTCCGCGTTGGCGAATGAGATAGAGAAGGCGTTGAGTATATCCGGGAGATATACGATGCTGTTGGACGGCGATAATGTCCGTATGGGGCTTAACAGCAATCTGGGATTTGAAGAACAGGATCGGATTGAGAATATCCGGAGAATTGCGGAAGTGGCAAAGCTTATGAATGACGCAGGATTAATCGTGCTGACTTCTTTTATCTCTCCATTCAAGAATGATCGTGAAAGGGCGCGTGCAATCGTCGGAGAAGAGAATTTTATAGAAATATATGTCAGCACTCCGCTTGAAGAGTGTGAAAAGAGGGATGTAAAAGGGCTTTATAAAAAAGCGAGGAATGGAGAGATTCCTAATTTTACAGGTATTTCAAGTCCTTATGAGGAGCCGGAGCGCGCAGAAATCAGGATAGATACGACAGAAGTATCGTTGGAAGAGGCTGTGAAATATGTTTTGGGGGAAATAGAAAACTATATCAATAAAAATAACAAGAGGTGTGATCTGTGAGATTTTGCAAGAGAGAGATAGAAAAGTATAGATATTTTGCAAAAATGGCTTTTGCAGGCGCCGTTTGTCTTTTGATGTGTGCGGGTTGTGGAGAGAAGCAGACACAGGATAAAGCGGTGAATATAGCGTATTTCCCCAATATCACGCATAGCCAGGCGCTTATGATTAAGAATGAAGGGACATTAGAGAAAGCGTTGGGGGATGATGTTAAGGTCAATTGGACCTCTTTTAACGCCGGACCCGACGAAGTAACCGCGTTATTTTCCGGGGATATTGATATCGGCTATATCGGTCCGATCCCAGCAATCAGCGCGAATGTAAAGTCAAAAGGTGACGTTGTGGTTGTATCCGGATGCTCAGACGGCGGGATGATGCTTCTTGCTTCACCGGACAGCGGGATAGAAAATGTCTCTGATCTTGCAGGGAAAAATGTTGCAGTTCCGCAGATCGGTAATACGCAGCATTTGGTTTTCTTAGACTTATTGGCTGAGAATGATCTGGCGACGACGGAGGCAGGCGGTAATGTTACGGTGACGGCGACGGCGAATGCCTATATCCTCCAGTTGATGCAGAATGGTGAGATCGACGCGGCGTGCGTTCCGGAACCCTGGGCGGAGACGTTGATCAACGAATGCGGCGCGAAAGTGATATGTGATGAAAATGAAGTCTGGAGCAAAGGATCTTATCCGGTTGCCGTTGTAGTGGCGCGGAAAGAGTTTATGGAAGAGAATCCAGACATTGTAAATAAGTTTCTTAAGGTTCATGAAGAGACAACGGATTATCTGAATGGAAATGCGAAAGAAGCAATGACAGCTATTAATGAAGAGATTGAGCTTGCGACGGATAAGTCCATCGCGGTAGATATACTGGAGGCATCTTTAGAACACATTACATTCAATTCTGATATAAATGCCGATACGGTGAATGCATTTTCAGAGATATGTGTACGTGAAGGATTTACGGCAGAAAGTCCATATGAGGGATTCTTGAAGTTGCAATAGCGCAGGATTGGTTTGGTATGACATGAAAGGTGGTAAATGTGTTGCTTGAATTAAAAAATGTATCAAAGCAATACCAACAGCAGGGCGGTGAAGTACTGACTTCCGTATCTCTTAAGATAGAGGATGGCGAGTTTTTTGGTATCGTTGGTCCGTCCGGATGTGGGAAAACGACGCTTCTTAATTTGATCGCGGGTCTGGAACTGCCAACAGAAGGAAAGATTCTTATGGATGGCAAACCGATTGTTGGTCCGGGGAATGACCGGATTATGATGTTTCAGGATGCGGCGTTATTTCCATGGCTGAATGTGATCGAAAATGTGAAATTCGGATTAGATGTGATCGGCTGCTCCAAAGAAGAACAGGATGAGCGGGCGCATCAATATCTAAAACTTGTTAAATTAGATAGATTCTGCAATTATCGTGTGCATGAGATCTCAGGAGGGATGAAGCAGAGGGCTGCCCTTGCGCGGGCGCTGGCGATGGATTGCCGGATTCTTTTGATGGATGAACCATTTTCGGCGCTTGATAAGCAGACAACTAATCTGTTAAGAGAAGAACTGGCAGAAATCTGTGCTGAGGCAAGGCGGACGATGATTTTGGTAACGCACAGTGTGGAGGAGGCGGTATTTCTATCAGATCAGGTTGCCGTGATCGGAGCCGGAAAGACAGGTTTGAAAAAAGTATATTCCATAGATCTCCCAAGACCGAGACATATAGAGTCAGAAGAATTTTTGAGACTTAGAAGAAAGATACTTGATGATGTTAGGATTGAGGTGGAACAGAGTGAACAGGGAGAGTTTGATTAAGAAAATTTTCAGTAAAGAGAAGTTTCTTGTCGGAATTTTTTATGTTGCGTTGGTTGTTGCATGGCAGCTGCTGTACTGGCTTGGGACGGTACAGTTTGGATGGTGGAAAAGCTATGCATTTCCCAGTCCGTTAGGTGTGGTGGAATCCTGTAAAAGTCTGATAGAAAAAGGGACTCTGCTCCAGGCGTTCTTATATAGCATTGTTAGAGGTGCGGTTGGATTTGGGCTGTCGGTAGTGTTGGGACTTATGATGGGGATTCTGCTGTCGCTGAGCGAGAAAATTCATCACTGTCTGCACCCATTGCTGTTAGGATTACAGACACTTCCTAGTATTTGTTGGGTTCCGTTTGCTATATTGTGGTTCGGGTTGGATGAGAGTGCGATTTTGTTTGTAGTAGTTATGGGTTCGGCTTTTAGTGTTGCTTTGTCAGTGAGGAATGGAATCAGGAATGTGAATCCATTATGGATTAAAGTGGCAAGAACGATGGGAGCAGATAAGAAAAAGCTATATACGAAAGTTATAATTCCGGCAGCTATGCCAGAATTCATGGAAGGACTAAGACAGGGGTGGTCGTTCGCGTGGAGAGCGCTGATGTCCGGTGAAGTTATGAGCGCTACAGTGGGATTAGGACATACTCTTCTGGTGGGAAGGGATCTTGCAGATATTAACCAGGTGATGTTGGTGATGATTGTAATTGTGGTAATTGGGATTGTGATTGACAGGTTTGTGTTTGGGAGAATTGAGGATAGGATGTTTAGGAAGAGGGGATTGTAGTGATGAAATATAATCTAAACAGGAGAACAAAATATGTATACCAGTCAATCATTAGATAAAAGAAGGATTGAAAGAGATAGACTATTTTCGACATGTACTTTGATGCAGGGGAAAATGGTTTCATTTACAACTTTTAAGAAAATTCCAATCGTGGTAGAGTTACACACCGGAACGATAACAATATTAGATGATTTAGAAAATTATGATTCTGAATTTTGTTCAGATTATATGTTTAGCATAGAAGATGATATATTTGTCTTAGAGTTGAATGGAAAACGAATGATGAAGTTAAATATAACAGATAGAAAATGCAGTTATTTTGACATTTTTTGTAATAGTAAAGACTGGAACAATTATGCAGCATTTGCGTATTTTGAAAAGAGTATTTATATTTTTCCGACATATTCAGATGGATTTGTACAAATGGATCTGGGAACGGGGAGAGTGAAAAAAAAGAAGAAATTGCATTCTGTTATGAAGGAGAAAAATAAAAATCTAGGAGAAGAGTATACAGATTTTTGGCGTGGATGTCAGTTGGAGAATAAGGTGTGGCTTTTTCCGAGGTATGGGAGTCAAGTTATTGTGTATGATATGGAAAATGACACTTGGACTGAGTATATTCTTGCAGTGGAGATTAAAGAATGTATACACGTGATGTCATATGGGGGATATATCTATATATTGAATGTAGAAGGAATAATTTATCGTTGGGATATGATAAATGGGGAAGTAGAAAGAATAGCAGATTGTAGCAGTAACAACAATAAAACAGGGTGTTCTTTTTCGCGTATTGCGGTGACAGATAAAGGGATTTTTTTATTACCTGCATTTAGTGAAGATATTTTGTATATAGATTTGGATACAAAAGGAATAAAAAAGTATGATGCATACCCAAAGGATTATCAATATTATGGTCCCCAAGGGTGGAGTAAGTTCTATGGATATTGTGAAGATGGTGATCAATATTATTTTGCAATGCGTTCAGCAAACTATATCTTGTCTATAAGCAAAAAAGATGGGATGGAAAAATGGATAAAGGCAAAGCTATTACCTTATAAAGAATATAAAAAAGTATATATTCATTATAATAAGAAAAAAATTTTTGAAACAGAATGCAACATAGACGATATGTTGTCTTATATACAACGAGATTCTGCAGAAAGGCAATGTGGGAAGAAGTTTCTAAAGGGTAGAGAAATCTGGGAATGCGTAAAATAATATAATGAAAACAACAGGAGCGGTAAAGCGTATGGGATATTATGAGAAGCTATTAGATTTGAAAAAAATTAGAGATTTAATGCTAGATGATAAATCGAAAATACTTTTTGATGCAAAAATTGATTATATGATAACAAGAAATAGAGAACAATTTTATAATATAATTGATGCATTAGAAAAAAATTGGTATTGTCAGGAGTTAAATGAAATCTTAGCAAGAGTAGATATTAAGGGGATTATAATTTTTGGATGCGGACATGATGGTAAAAGAACAAAAAAAGTTTTAGAATTATGTAATTATCAGCCTACATATTTCTGTGACAGTGATATTTCTAAGGTTGGAAGTAAGGTGGAAGGAATAAATGTAATTTCTGCTGAAGAATTAACAGAAAAATATAACGATTATTTAATTGTGTTGGGATCTGAGAAATATGCAGAAGAAATGTTTCATTTCCTAATGGAAAAAAGATTTCCGATAGAGAAAATTTTATATTCAAAATATGGAATGGTATTAGCGCGCCGTGGAAAACAATATTTTGATATGTTTTTACCAGAAGATGGAGAAGTGTTTATTGATGGGGGAGGGTATAATGGAAATACAGTGTCTGACTTTGTTGAATGGTCTCGTGAAGAATATAAAAAAGTATATGTATTTGAACCAATATTTGATATGTCTCAAGTGATAAAAGGAAGAATTGAGAGAGAAAAGATTACAGGAGTTGAGTTATATAATAATGCTCTATGGAACAAAAAAGAAGATTTACTTTTTGTAGAAGCAGAAGCGGGATCTCATATAGCAGAAGTGGGAAATTCTGTTGTTAAGGGTGTAACCTTAGATGAAATAATAAAAGATGAGAAAGTTACATATATCAAATTGGACGTAGAAGGAAGTGAATTAAAGGCTTTAGAGGGAGCAAAAAATACAATAAAGAAGAATAAACCGAGATTAGCAATTTGTATATATCATAAGCCAGAGGATATTTTAGAATTACCACTATATATTTTGAACTTGGTGCCAGAATATAAGTTTTATATAAGACACTATTGTTCTTGTATGTGGGAGACAGTATTATATGCGGTAATTCCAGAATGAATTGTCAAATTTTATGAAAATGTGACATTTAAAAGGGAAAGGATAGTTTAATGGAGAATGTACAAATTTCTATTTTTTGTCAGACATATAATCATGTTAAATATATACAAGATGCAATTGAGGGGATCTTGAACCAGATAACAGAATTCACATATCGCATTTTTATATATGATGATGTTTCAAGTGATGGAACATCAGAAATCATAGGTAGATATAAGAATAAACATCCAGATATAATTGAAATATTTAGGCCGGATCGGAATAGATATGAGGAAGAAAGGCAGAAAGGCTTTCCAGAGCGCGAAAAAATTAGAAAAAAGTATTTAACGGGGAAATATATTGCATTATGTGAAGGAGATGATTGTTGGGTTGACCCTTATAAATTACAAACACAAGTTGAGTTTATGGAGAAGCATTTAGAGTGTGTTATGACAGTTCATGATGCGTGGCAACTTGATTGTCGAACCGGGGAAAAACGAAAGCATTCTAATTTTAATGCAACTGGCTATTTGACTCCTGAGGATATTATTTTGAAAGGTGCGGGGGGAATTCCAACGGCATCATTTGTGTTAAGGAGAGAAGCGTTCTTTTGGGATGAGTCTTTTCCTAAGTGTGAGGTAGGGGATTGGCCGCGACAATTATTTGCAATTACAAAAGGAAAAATTTATTATTTTAACGAAAAAATGTCATTATATAGATACATGCATAACGGATCTTGGAGTGCAAAATATGGGGATGATAAAATATATTCCATATGCCATAGATTAAGAATGATAGAGTTTTTAACGAAATATGATGACTATACTAGTAGAAAATTTCATTTAAGCATACGAAAAAGAGAAAACATATATTTTTTTGACAATATATCAGAATATATGGAGATTGATGACGTGCAGCTGTATGTAAAAAAATGTAATGAATTATCGCGTTTAACGGAAAGAAAATATGATACTCTAATGGAGGATATGAAAAGAATCTGGGGATTATTAAATGAGGTGTCTTATAATGATAAGGAAATTGAAAAATATGCAAAGAAATATAAATATCTAGTAATCATGGGAATGGGTAAATATTCTGATGTAATAAGAAGGTATTTAGAAAAATGTGGTATTGAGTATATAGGTTGTATTTTGTCTAATGATCAGAAAGTATTAGAAGACGAAAATGTGTGGAAAATTGAGGATTTTCCATATAGATGGGAGGAGACGGGCATAATTGTTGCGCTTCATCCAAAATGGCAGGAGGATGCAGAGAAATCTTTGTTGGCAGAAAGGGTTTACAGTTATTATGCACCCTTCTGGATAGAGGATAATATCTATTACAAAGATAGTACAAAAATACATATTTAGTTTATTAAGATTTGGGAATATAGGAAAATATCCAACTGCATTAAGGGAGGGTTTAGATGGTTACATTATTTAAAGAACCGATAGAAATTTTAGATAAAATTTCATCTGATAGAAAATCAGAAATGACAGAATGGCAATTGTCGTTTTTATGTGGTCTAATAAAAGAAAGTAGACCTCAAAAACTTGTTGAAATTGGAGTGGCTGCAGGAGGAACGACTGCAGTTATTTTGAATTGTATTAAATTATTAGAATTAGACACTCAAGTGAATTCTATAGATATTTCTGAGATGCTATATTCAGATCAAAGTCTAAAAACGGGATATCTTGCAGAACAAGCTGTAAAGGTGTTAGACGATATTGTTAATTTCAAATTATATACAGGAGGTATTTCTGCAGAGTTTTTAGAAGAAATTGGAAAAGAAATTGATTTCTTGATTTTAGATACGATGCATGTTATGCCGGGAGAATTATTAGACTTTTTAGCGTGCCTTCCTTTTCTGAAAGAAGGATCAATAGTTGTTTTGCATGACATTTTACTTCACCATTTGACATATTCTGACGATGCGTATGCGACACAACTTTTGTTAGATACTGTTGTTGCAGAAAAAATAATTGATATAGATCCATCGGAAAAATGTGGATATCCTAATATTGGTGCATTCAAAATTACAAGGGATACAAAGAAATACATTGCAAATGTATTCAATGCGTTGTTAGTGACATGGCAATATGTGTTATCAGAAAAACAAGTAAAATTATATCGAAATTTTTATTCGAAATATTATGAAAAGAAGTATTCAGAAATTTTTGATACAGCGGTTCAATTCAATCAAGCAACAATTGAAAAAAAATATCAACTTTTATATCAGAATAAAATATCAGAATTTTGTTCGGTATATCAGATGATACAACAGATTAAAGGATTTAATATATATATTTATGGATGTGGTAGCTTTGGACAAGAACTGAAAGGTATTTTAGAAGGTTGTGGAATTAACATATGTGGATTTATTGTTTCAGATGTAATTGAGAGGGAAGGTATATCGTATAATCCATATTATTTGTCGGAAATAGATTTTAATGAAAATGAGGACGTAATTCTTGTGGGTGTTGATAAAGCATTAGAAGGAGAGGTACAGGAGTTGTTAAGCTATCGAGGAATTAATCATTATATATTATTAGGTGATATAGTGTGTAATTTCTTGAGAAGGTGGAGAATGAATTAATGGGGAATATACAAGATTCTTTGTTAAGTATAGTTGTTCCTGTATATAATGTTGGAAATTATATACAGGAATGTATAGAGAGTATTATAGAACAAACATATAAAAATCTGGAAATAATTATAGTGGATGATGGATCTACAGATCATTCAGGGAGGATATGTGATGAATATGCGGATAAAGATAGCAGAGTTCGAGTTATTCACACAGAAAATAAAGGGCTGTTATCTGCCCGTTTCACGGGTGTTGAAGAGTCGAATGGAAAATATGTCACATTTGTCGATTCGGATGATTGGATTGATAAGGCCATGTATGAAGATTTAATGTATGCAATAGAGTCTTCACATGCAGAAATAGTTGTTAGTGGTATATGTAGATATTGGAATAAAGACAAAATGATTTATGATAAGCCTTGTTTAGAAGAAAAATTATATAAAAAGCATGACATAAAAAATCAGGTGTTACCAGTTATGCTTTGGAACAAAAATAGAGGCAGACAAGAACTTGACCCAAGCTTGTGTACTAAAGTTTTTGAAAAGAGGATTCTAAAAAAATATTTGCAAAATGTGCAAGAATTAGGAATTTATTTGGGTGAAGATACAAGTGTAATTTATCCCATGATGCTGGATATAGACTCTATGGTTGTAGTTAGAAAATGTTATTACTATCATCGGCAAAGAATACAAGGGGAAGTGGCGTCATATTTATCAGATTATTATTATTTTGAAAGACTTTATAGATTATATATTTATTTGAAAAAGATGTTTGAAAAAAGTGATTATTCCAATGAATTGCTAAAGGAATTAGATTACTTTTATATGAGATTTGTACAATTGAGGAGAGAATGTTATGTTCAGACATATGAGATAGATAAATATTTATTTCCTTATAATGCGATACCTTACAATTCAGATATTATACTATATGGTGCTGGAAGTGTTGGTATTTCTTATATGGAACAAAATAATAAATATCATTTTTGTAATATCATTCTGTGGATTGATAAAAAGGCAGAGGAATTCTGTGGAGATGATCGAAAGATTTATTTGCCAGAGGAAATAAAACACTATAAGTATGATTATATTTTAATTGCAGTCCACGTACCGGAGCTTGCAAAAGAAATTATGGAAGAGTTGGAAGAGATGGGGATTGGATCAGATAAAATCATATGGTTTGGTACAACGATATATAAATTTGCTGAATAAAAAAATTATAAATGATATTGTACCTTGGAGGGAAGTAAATGATATGGAAAAACAAAACACATGAACTCGATCAATTTGCAGCAGATCTTATGTCAGCAAACCCACAGTTGAAATATTACATCTTTGGTGCAGGTCTGATGGGGAGGGAATTATTGTCTGTATTTATGAAATATAACTGTACAGTAATGTTCATTGACAATAGCGTTGATAAGCAGAGAGATGGAATAGATGGAACCGAAGTTATTACGCTGACGGAATATTTGCTGAGAAGAGACGGTCAGATCATCATAGCGGCATCAAAAGCGAATACGGTAACAATTAAGCAGCAATTGGAAGACAATCTATTAAAGCATGGAGAAGATTTCTTCTTGTATGATGAGTTTGTGGATTTTATCTTCCCAATTATCTCAGTATATGGATTCAACCAATCATATGTTTCGTTGGCTCAGATCACATTGACGGAGCGTTGTACCTTAAAGTGTAAGAAATGTGCCCACGGTTGTTCCTATGTTGATAATGCGTCTGCCATAGACATGACCTTACAACAGGTGTATAAAAGTGCGGATTCTTTTTTTTCAAAAGTTGATTTTGTGAAAGAATTTGTATTGATAGGAGGAGAACCGCTTCTTTATAGAGAATTGGAGATAGTGATTGAATATATAGGCAGACGATACAGAGAGCGGATTTCACTTTTTGTTATTACTACGAATGGTACGATTATACCGAATAAGGATATTTTGAAAGCATGTCAAAAATATAATATATTATTCCGAATTTCAAATTATTCGTATCAAGTTCCAAGATTGAAAAAGACATATCAGCGCCTGATGGATGTGTTAGAGAGTTACTCGATTTCATATGTTCTTAGTGAAGAAGAACATGAGTGGATGGACTATGGTTTTGAATACGTCAATAGAAATGAATCAGAGGATGAATTAGTAAAGGTCTTCGATGCGTGTAAGACTCCGTGCAGGGAGATACGAGAGAATAGATTTTATTATTGTGTCATGGCAAGAAGTATTTCGGACAATTTGGGATTCCATGTTGGGCAGGATGATTATTTGGATATGGATAGATTGAATGGAACGGATTACCGAAAAGAATTACTGGAATTTACATTAGGATATTCGGATAAGGGATATCTGGATATGTGCAGACATTGCAACGGGGCGGAAGCGAAGAATTATCCGATACCGGCAGCGGAGCAGGTGATAAGGAATGATGCGTAGCGTTATTTTATATGGTTCAGGGAAGCGTTGCAGGATATTATGTGAAATATTGCGGCAATTGGATTCTGAGATTGAGATTATATTTATTGTGGACAGTAATCCTGCTAAATGGGGGAACCGAATAGAAGGAATATTAGTTGAAAGCCCGGATTCTCTCAACGAGAGTCATGAGGAATATAGCTTGTGCATTACGGTTGCGGATATGGAAGCCTGCCGAGATATACGAGAGGTGTTACGAGAGAAGTATAGGTTTGCATTAGAAAAGGAGATACATTACGATCGGCTTATCCTTGAAGCATACAGACGGAGCAAAGCCATAAAGCACAACATAGAAGAAGCGGGAAATGGAGATAATCACGGAGAAAGTATAGTGTTTGATTGCTATAATGGTCTGGGATTAGGCGGAGTTGAGGCATGGACAATAGATCTGAGCGCCGCTTTGATCGAGAAGGGGAATGAAGACGTGTATATCATTTCTGATCAAGGGAATTATGAAGTGCCGGATCTTGTGAAGAAGAATGTAGTATACGTTGATATTGATCATCAGAAAAGATTCTCTGTAAGTTCAGTCGAGAAGTTGGTCAAAGCAATTATGAACAGACTTCCATGCAAAGTAATTACGAGTGCAGTGGATGAGGTTATGTTGGCGGCATATCTGGTAAAGTGTCATTATCCGGAAAAAATTCAGATAATATCTGTTATACATAATAGCAGCGAAGAAGCCTATGAGGAGTATGTTGATTTCAGAGAATGTTCGGATCTTTATGTTAGTGTCAGTCTTGATATCAGAGATGATATGATGCGCAGAGGTGTTGAAGAGGGGAGAATCCTTACGATGACGTGTCCGTTCTCTTGTGCCCCTGTATTAAGACGGAGTTATTCGGAAAGTGATATTATGCCGCTTCGCATAGGATATGCAGGGCGAATAGAGCACTATCAGAAACGGATGGACTTACTGCTGAGGGTGATAGAATTACTCGTGAAAGATAATATTCCCTTCGAGATGGAGATAGCGGGAGAGGGGACGGCACGAAAAGAGATGGAAGAATTTGTTTCTTCCAGACATTTAAATGAGAAGATACATTTTCTGGGCAGATTGGATCGTGATCAGATTCATGAATTTTGGAGGAGGCAAGATGTGTGTGTTAATCTTGCAGATTTTGAAGGAAGAAGTATCGGTATTATAGAAGCTATGGGAAATGGAGCGGTTCCGATCGTTACTGCAACGTCGGGGGTAAGAGAAGACATCGCAGATGCTGTAAATGGGTATATTGTTCCAATCGGGGATTATCATGCTGCAGCGGATAGGATTCGAATGTTGGAGGAACGAAGAGATTTACTGGCGAAGATGGGGGGATTGGCTCATGATGCAGTCTATCCCAAAAGTTTGATGGATCCGCACCTTGAGTTTTGGGAAGGGATTCTGCGTCCTAAAGTAAGCATCATAGTTCCGGTATATAATTTAGCTTCGTATATTGAAGAATGTGTGGAAAGCCTGCGGAGACAGACATATCGCAATATTGAGATTATTTTGATAGATGATGGCTCTGCGGACGGCTCTGGTGACCTGTGCGAAAAATTGGCACTGCAGGATGGCAGAATCAGAGTAATCAGGCAGGAGAATCGAGGAGTAGTAGTTGCCAGGAACAGAGGAATCGACAACGCGGCAGGAAAATATATTGCATTCGTTGATGGAGATGATTGGGTCGATTCGGATATGATAGAAACGTTGCTTGAAGAGATCGGGGAAGCAGATCTTGTTACTGCAAAGGTATATAGGGAGATATCACCCAACAGATGGATCGAAGAATACGATAGATTCCCGGAAGGATTATACTCTGGGGAAAGGATTTACGAAATAATAAAAAATATGGTATACGATTCCCGAAGTAATTACGCTCAGCCTTTTATACCGGGAATGTGTAATAAGTTATTTTTAAGCAGTTTGGTAAAAAAGATATGCAAAGAAATGGATATGAGCATTACTTATGAGGAGGATGCGGTTTTCACTTATAAATATCTGTTACAGTGCCGTTCCATAGTGGTGACGCACCAAGGGTTTTATCATTATCGCTATAGGGAAGGTTCAGCGATGCATTCGGTGAATGCCAATGTATTGACCAATATAAATAAAGTATATCATGCATTAGAAGCAGATTTTAAGAAGCATGAGTTAAAGGATTGTCTGATATTTCAATTGCAGAAATGGATCACACATCTGACCTGTAAGGCGATCAATGATTTCATGGGATTCGACAGCAGAGCATCCATCCCGGAATACATAGCGGATCTTTCCTATCTGGAAGATAAGCGAATCATTCTCTACGGCGCCGGCAAGGCCGGACAAGATACTTATGCCCAGATGAAGAACTATGGTTACAGAATTGTACTATGGGCAGATAAGAATTATAAGTCTTATCAAGAGCAGGGGAAGCCGATCTCGCCGCCGGATGAAATATTGAACGTAGGATACGATCTGATCTATATTGCGGTCAGTGATGATGAGCTGGTGGGAAAGATTCGAAAGGAACTGACAGAACGAGGGATTCCCGAGGAACGATTGCTTTGGAGAAAAGCAATGCGTGTTTTTTGAGTATCGCCGGATGCAGAAGCTGTGAATAAGAAAGAAGGGGATGATTATGGTTGATTCTGGAATAAAGGATAAGAAGATAGTAATCTGGGGAATCGGAATCCTGCAGAGTGATCTGGACGGTATTTTTGGCTTTTCCAATCTTCCTGATTTTCTATATTATGTGGATGATTGCATACAGGAAAAGAATTTGATCAGTGTGTCAAAAGATTTGGTCTATCCGACACAGAAGCTGGCAGAAGAAATTCCGGATCAGGTGTTAGTCATCATATGCCAGGAAAACCACGGAGAAGCAATCACCCGATTGAAAAGTATGGGATATGGGGAGGACAGTTATATCCTGGGAGAGGAACTTCTGGTTTGTAATCCCCTGTGCCAGAAGATTAGGGATAAGGATATATCCGTGTGGGGAATGGGAACCATGTATCTACTTCATGAGACTGAAATCAACAGGCATTTTCCGAATGTTGCCCGTTTTATTGTGACAGAGAAGGAGAATGACAGTTTTAGGGGGAAGGAAGTTATCTCCTTAGAAGATGGCATTCCCCAAGACTCGTTTGTCATAGTATCCAGCATCTATTATAAAGAGATCTATAAGAATCTGATTGATATGGGGAAGCTTCCCGGAGAGGATTTTCTGCATGTAGAGACGCTTATGGCAATGTGTTCGCTTTCCTTAGGAATCGACGAGACATGTCAGTTTACAGACTGTAGAAAGGGTTCCGAATACTTGTTGATCGTTCTTGCGGGATATAAGGAATTCGTGTGGGAGAGTGTATTCGGAAGACTTCGTGCCTTCGTGCCGAAGGATATAGACATCTGTATTGTTACGAGCGGTTTAGTGAATAGCGGTTTGCAGGATATGTGCGAAGAGTATCAGTGGTCATACTTAAGTACATCAAGAAACAATGTTTCTATGGCGGTTAATACGGCGATATGGAAACATTCGGATGCACAATATGTGTACAAGATGGATGAGGATATCTTTTTGACAAAAGGTGTGTTTGAGATATTGAAGGATACTTATCAGGCCGTGTCAGAAAAAGGCAGATATGAGGTGGGATTTGTAACGCCATTGATTCCGATTAATGGTTACGGACATGTGAGGCTGTTGGAGATTTTTGATGCTGTTGATTTGTGGCAGGAGAGGTTCGGAGAACTTAAGTATACGAACCTGACGCATCACCGGAATATCTGTGAGAATCCTGAGACGGCAAGATTTATGTGGGGGGAAGGGAATCAAGCTATGAATGATCTGGACAGGATGCAGCAAATATTGTCTCACAGAGAGTTTCAGTATTCGATCTGTCCGATACGTTATAGCATAGGTTTTGTTCTGTTCCATAGAAATAGTTGGATCAGGATGAAAGGATTTCCGGCATTTGCCGGCAACATGGGTATGGATGAAGAGGCTTTCTGCCAGTTCTGTGTGCTGCAGTCTTATGCTATGGTCGTAGCGGAGAATGCAGTAGTGGGGCATCTGGCTTTCGGTCCGCAGAATAAGGCGATGGAACAGTACTATCATGATAATAGAGAGAGATTTATGTTGTTGTCAGGAGGAAGGTAGTATGGTAGATCTTGAGAATAAAAACTTAAACCGCGAGGGTTTTACAATGATGAAACGCTGGCTGGAGAATCGAAATGCAGGGAAGACTTTTGCGGATTTTTTTCATCAGTATGGCTATCATTCTATAGCAATCTATGACGCCGGTGAAATTGGAAGAATCCTATATGACGAGATTAAGGGTTTGGATATAGAGGTGAAATACTTTGTCGATAGAAATGCGCAAGGCATGAGGACATTAGATGGAATCCCGGTTGTCCTTCTGAGGGATATAAAGGAGATGGCGGAAGTGGATGCTTTGCTGGTAAGCCCGATTGTTAATTGTGATGTTCTATGCAAGGTGTTATCAAAGGAAGTTCCTGAGCTTAGTGTGTTGGCGCTGCGGGATGCAGTATATGAATTTTAGGAATTGATAGGGGAGAAAGGCCATGATATTAGAAAGAAAAATCCCGGAGGATTTCAAAGAAAACGGGGTCGAAAAGGGCTACGATGAAGAATTTGGATTGATCTGTAAAAATATTCGGATTCAAATTCCTAACAGGCGTTTCGTGTATTTTATCGATTCCGATTATGTAATGGACACGTCAAAGGGAACGGCTTATGAAAATCTGACGCCAGCTTACGATAAGATTCTGCATGCAGGATTAAGGCAGATGAAGTATCCGGCAGATGAAGTAACCAATAGTTTCTGTCAGAGCTATAATCTGGTATTAGAGAATCTGACAATACTTGCAGATCGTATAATCAAGGAATTAGAACAGTGTGATTATGATACTAAGCGGCAGAGAGAATGGTTTGAGCGGTTAAAGGATGCTCCGGCGGAGAACTTCGAAGAGGCTGTCCAGAGAATGCTTTTTGTTAATCAGGTATTTTGGCAGACTGATCATAGACTGGTCGGACTCGGTGCATGGGACTTTCATCTGGAGGATTATTATAGAAAAGATATTTTAGAAGGAAGACTTAATCAGAAGGGTGTACTGGAGATTTTAAAAGAGGTATACCGTATTTTGCATGAGCATTATGAGTACAAGAGTAGTTTGATACTTGGAGATACGGGGCAGATATTTGTGTTAGGCAGATCAGATCAGGAGGGCAATTATATATATAATGACCTGACATATCTGTTTATAGAAGCGATGAGGGAAGTACAGCAGACGGAACCGAAGTGTCTTCTTAGAGTGAATCGGCATACGCCCAGAAAGTTGTTGGAGATTGCGTTGGAATCTATAGAGACCGGGATTGGTGCGCCTCTGTTGGCCAATGATGATGTAGTGATTCCGGAATTAATTAATTTTGGAATTGATAAACAAGATGCATGTGAATATACGACTTCAGCCTGCTGGGAACCTTTGATTGGAGGGAAGAGTTCCGGTAATAATAATATGACTGTGCTGAATTACCTGAAAGCATTGGATAATCTGCTGAAGCGAGAACGATTAGACAGAATAGATTCTTTTGAAAAATTAAAGTATATATATTATATTTATTTAAAAAGAAATATACGAGCAGTAAAAAGAGTATTGGACAGCAGATGGTTTCAGTATGATCCGTTGTTGTCAGTTTTTATGAATGATTGTTATGAGAATAAGAAGGATGTTTCCTGGGGCGGTGCACGTTACCACCATATAGGAATTACTTCTGTCGCGATGGGGAATCTGGTGAATTCGCTTTTGAATATCAAAGAGTATGTTTTCGACAGAAAACTTTACACGCTATATGATGTTAAAGAATGTGTGATTCAGAATTATGAAGGCAATGAAACGCTTTGGAAAGAATTGAAAGCAAAAACATCCAGATATGGAACAGACGATGAAGAGGTTATAGTGTTGGTCAATGAAATTACCTCTTGTGTATCGAATGAATTAGAAGCTTATAGATCTTACCTTGGCGGAAAGATAAAGGTGGGTTTAAGCGGAGCAGCATATATGGATGCAGCGAGGGGATTTGGGGCGTCTTTTGATGGTAGGAAAGCGGGAGATGCGTTTACGGTACATATATCAAATGAGGATAATAACGGTTTCACGGAGATTGTTAATTTTGCGTCTCAGATGGAGTATAGTACGGCGCGTTTTAATGGCAATGTGATTGACTTTATGGTAAGTCCTGATTTTATCCATAATAACTGGGATAAATTTATGGATTTCTTGATGCTGAGTATTAAAAAAGGATTTTTTGAGATGCAGATGAACGTAGTAAGCAGTAAGACGTTGATAGAAGCACGGAGGAAACCGGAGCAATTTCCGAATTTGATTGTACGTGTATGGGGATTCAGCGCATATTTCAAGGATCTTCCTGAGGACTATAAGGATGTTTTGATAGAAAGAGCATTGAATAATGAATCGTAGGAGTCTAGTTGTTACGAATATTCAGCGTATGTGTTTTCATGATGGACCGGGAATACGGACAACTGTATTTACAAAAGGGTGCAGTGTCCATTGTCCCTGGTGTTCCAATCCAGAGAATATTAGTTTTGAACCGGAAATATATGAAAAAGATGGTATTCAGGGAATCTATGGAAGAGAATATACCGCTGCAGAGTTAGAATATATCCTTCTAAAAGACAGGGACTTCTGGGGAGAAGACGGAGGTGTCACTTTTTCAGGAGGAGAAGCGTTGATGCAGGCAGAAGCGTTGGCAGATATCTTGATACGTTTGAAAGAATTGCGGGTTCATATTGCTTTGGAGACAGCGTTATTCGTACAGGGTGAAAATCTGCAGAGAGTATTACCGTATATAGATTATGTAATCGCAGATGTGAAGACTCTGGAATCTCATGTGTGCAAAGAGATTATGGGAGGGGATCTTGCAACCTATTTGGATAATATACAGAAATTATATACAAGCGGTAAATTGCGCTTGTTCAGATTACCTTGCTGCGAAGAATATACATTTACGAATAATAATAGGCAATTGGTGAACGAATTTTTATGCCAATATCAAGATATTCCGGTGCAAGTGTTTGCGATTCATAAGCTGGGAGAGAAAAAATATCAGTCCTTGGGAAAGACTATGTGGAAGGCAAAAGAGTTAGACCGGCAGAGTCTGGAAGACTATTGCGAAGAATTGAGGAGACATGGCATAAGGGCTGAAGTGATACAGATTTGATATTAAATGGTTGGAGGAAAAAGATCATGAGTTATTACTATGCAGACCACATCATCAAGCAGCTAAAGAACGCCCCACAGCTTATAATCTTTGGAGCAGGCAATGTAGCATCCCTTGTCATAGAATGTCTCCAAAGTGAATTCTATAGCTTTACGATAGAGTACTGCATGGTATCTGATATGGAAGGTAATCCAGAACAGGTGAAAGGAGTTCCGGTTATAGACTTCGAGGCGGCAAGTGAATTGGTACATAGAGATTCTATAATCTTGATCGCAATCGTGGAAACGTATTTGGGAGCTGTAATGGACAGGCTTCGGGAGCATGGCTACAAGAACCTTCTTCCGCTTACATTCGAGAATGATCTGTGGAGTATGCTTCGTGGAAATGTGTATCGGAGTGAGAGATTATCACAGAATAAGAGTTATCTGACTATAGAGGATGAATTGTCAGTGTCTGGGGAACAGGCAGAAGAGGCGCTAAGTGTAGAGAAGTGTGTAGATCATCGAGTGATCAGCATTTATTCTGCGAGATGCCATATGGATAAGAAATTAGATGAGGATATTTCAAAATATGCATGGGAGATACCAATTCAGGTGGGAGCGGCCTTAACCGATAAGCAGATCTGTGATATTCAGGATAACAAAGGCGATCATATCTCGGATAAGAATGGGCAGTATTGCGAACTTACGGCCTTGTATTGGATCTGGAAGAATGATTGTTCGGACTATGTGGGACTGGGGCATTACAGAAGACATTTTGAATTGAATGAAGAACAGCTACAGCAATTGGCCAGGTCTGATATAGACGTTGTACTTACGATTCCGATTATGGATATTCCAAGCGTGGAAGTTACATACCGGCGTGACCATATTGGCACAGACTGGGATGTGATGTTGGAGGCTGTTCAAATGTTTTCTCCAGATTATATGGATACGGTTAGAAAGATGCAAAGGGGCCAATTCTATTATGCGTATAACATGTTTATTATGCGTAGGGAGATTCTGGAGGATTATTGCAAGTGGCTGTTCCCCATATTATTTTACTGTGAGGACCATTGTGAAGAGCGATGCAGGGAGACGCGGAACGCTTATCAGAGTCGATATATAGGTTTTTTGGCGGAACATCTGATGTCGGTTTATTTTATACAGCATGAGAATGAATATAAGATTGTCCATGCGAGAAAGCATTTCATATTGTAACGGGTATTGACAGAAACGGAGAATGTTATGGGGAAAATATACTTTACCGGACAACAGTCCACCCGTTCGGGCAGGGACTTGCATCATGGGAAGTCCGAATGGGTATACATAGTCGGAGCGCATTCACGGGCACAGACGTTGGCTGTATATCTGAAGTATTTATATCCGGATACTTCGATAGAAGCATATCTGGTCAATAATGAAGAGAAAAATCCGGAATTCATAGGGGGGATACCGGTAATCCATTTTCACGGGAATTCAAAACGATATAGTGAATCCATGAGTTTAGCGCCTAGTTGTTCAGAGACAGATACGAAGTATTTAGAATTGTATACAGAATACCCGGTTTATATCGGCACAAGAGGAATTTACCATGAAAAGCTAATTTCGGAACTTCAAGAGTGTGGATTTACCAAGATATATCCGGTTACAGTGGAACTGGATCTTAGACTGCGCAATGCGTATTTGGAGAGATATTTTACATCAATTGGAAGAGAATTTATTAAAATAGATCAATTAGATGCGGTAAAGAGAACGGCTGTTGGACAGCCAAGCCGGGCGGTCTATGTGGTAAGGAGTACTTGTGATAAGGAATTACAGCAGCCATATAAGCTGGCAGATTATGAGACAGAGATCCAGGCGGGGGCAGCGTTGACGCAGAGACGTTTATCAGAAGAGATGCTTACAGATGCAAGCGGAGATAATATTTCTTATCGCAATAAGCAATTTTGTGAATTGACAGCTTTGTACTGGATCTGGAAGAATGCCAGCGAAGAAGTGGTGGGAATGGTGCATTACCGGAGGCATTTTATCCTTCCAGAAGATTGGTGTGAGCAGATGGAGTCATACAATATAGATGCTATCTTGCCGACTCCTCTATATGTTGCGCCGAGTCTTGCCGAGAATTACAGATCACGGCATGATTCGTCAGACTGGGATTATATGATGGAATATTTGAAAATACAGGATGAAGAAATCTATCAAGGCGCAAGAGATTTTTTTGGACATAACTTGTACTCACCTTGTAATATGTTTATTGTGCGAAAAAGTGTACTGAATGATCTGTGTAAGTGGCTGTTCCCGATTCTGGATGCAGTTGCGGCACATGGGGGGCAGAAGGAGGATAATTATTTAAACAGATATCCGGGATTCATATCCGAGCGGTTAATTTCTTATTTTTTTGAAAGATATCGGGATAAATATAAGATGGTATATGCAGACAAGAATTTTTTGCCATAAATTTTCATTGAAGCAACAGCATAAAATTGTTATACTATCTAATACACGTAGATTGAAGCAACAAATTTATAAAGTAGAAATGAGGATTGACAGATATGAATTTCGAATTAACCGCCTCCATGATGTGTGCCGATTACGGCAATCTGGAGCGAGAAGTGAAGAACCTGGCAGAAGGCGGTATCGACTCCTTCCATATTGATATCATGGACGGACGATATGTGCCTAATTTTGCTATGTCATTGAATGATATGAGATACATAGCATCTGTATCGCCCAAACCGTTGGATGTACATCTGATGATCGAGCATCCCAACAACCGGATCGACTTATTCCTGAATAATCTCCGGCAGGGGGATACCGTCTACATCCATCCGGAAGCGGAGTATCATCCGTCCACCACATTGCAGAGCATCATCAATGCGGGGATGGTGCCGGGAATTGCGATCAATCCGGGTACCAGTGTGGAGACGGTGATGGAGATGCTCAGGATCGTCAAGAAGGTGCTTGTGATGTCGGTGAACCCGGGCAATGCAGGGCAGATGTTTCTGCCGTATGTAGGCAAGAAGATTACCAAGCTGCTGTCGATGAAGGAAGATATGGACTTTGAGCTCTACTGGGACGGGGCCTGCAGCGCGGATAAGATTCTTGAATTCGCGCCGAAGGGAGTCAAAGGATTCGTGCTTGGAACGACGCTGTTATTCGGGAAAAAGAGGCCGTATGGGGAGACGCTGCAGAAGATCCGGGAACTGCAGTTTTGATAATTTGGTGAGAAGTCGGAATGGGCGGAGATATTTGCCGGGCTTCTGAGAGAAGGGGCGGTGAAGAAGGATATGCCGATCCTGCTCATGAACCCGACTGAGGCGGAGGCGGTGAAGTTATTTGCCAATACCTATCTTGCGCTGCGGGTTGCGTATTTTAACGAATTGGATTCCTACGCGGAGATCAAGGGTCTTGATACCAGTCAGATCATAGAAGGAGTTTGCCTGGACCCCAGGATTGGGGCGCATTATAATAATCCTTCCTTCGGTTACGGCGGATATTGCCTGCCCAAGGATACGAAGCAGCTTCTGGCGAATTATGAAGATGTCCCGCAGAATATCATGCGGGCGATTGTGGAGGCGAACCACACCCGGAAAGACCATATTGCGGATATGATATTGAAGAGGCATCCGCGAGTAGTCGGGATCTATCGTCTGACGATGAAGATGGAATCGGATAATTTCAGACAGTCGGCGATCCAGGGGGTCATGAGACGCTTACGTGGAAATGGTGTGGAAGTGGTGATCTATGAGCCGGTGCTTGAGAGTGATGTCTTTGACGGGTATAAGGTGATTCATGATCTGAAGCAGTTCAAGGAGACGGCGGATGTGATAGCAGCGAACCGGATCACGGATGAACTTGCTGATGTGAGGGAGAAGGTCTATACGAGAGATATCTATGTTCGGGATTAGTCTTTGGTGAGAGTTGAAAAACATTGACAAGCGATCCGCGAAGTCCGCAAGGTGAGTGATAATTATCGTTGCTATGGAATCAAGGGGCAGAAGGAAGTACCGGAGGGGGCGGAATATTTATCTGCAACATTTATTATCGTGAGATTAAGCAGCAACTGCGGGAACTTAAAGATTTTTGACAGGCAGGATGCTGATGAGTCTGGAAAATTCGTTTTTTTCGTTGTATTTTGTTTACGATATGATATAATTAAAAGATAATCTTATAGAGGAGGGGTGCAATATGATTCTTACAGATAAAAAGATAAGAGAATTAGCAAAAGAAAACGAGCTCATTACTCCTTTTGAAGAAGAGAATCTTCAGAGTGAATCTTATGATGTCACGATTGGAACGGAACTTACTGTAATGAAAAAAGAGATACGATGTTTGGACATTTCCAAACAAGATGACATTGACAGCGCGTATCGGCATATAGATATTTCCAGAGACGGATATATCATCTCGCCAAAAGAATATGTATGGGTTTCATTGGGTGAGATGATCAAATTGCCCGATAATCTTACGGCGCACATGCGGCCAAAGACAAGATATACAAGATTGGGATTAATTGTAGGTGACCAACATTGTAATTCTACATATACGGGACATTTGAGAATAGGTATATTTAATGCAACGGATTATCCGATTCGTATTTATTCAGGTGTTACGATTGCGCAGCTTGTATTTGAAGAGTTGGACGGTATACCATCTTCTGAAAAATTGTATAAGAATAAGCAGAATGCACATTATCAGAATGAAAATGGAGCATTTAGGGGCGCTAAATTTGACGACGAGTATTTAGATTCTTTGTGGGATAAGATATTAGAGTGATATGGGTGAGTTAGACAGAGTTCTTGATACGGTGATGAAAGATAAAGCTGAGCTTATTATGCAGGAAGCAACTGAGGAGGAACGGGAAGAGATTATCACGTCATTGCGTGAGCATAAAAAACGGGAAATAATTGCAGAAATTCGGAAAGAGTATAAGGAAGAGTTAATTCAGGAAGCGTATAGTGAGGCTAAGAAAGCATCAGAGCGCCAAAAGATTGAGGATTTGAAATCACTTATGTGGAGTGGATTTTTGCTTGCCTTTATTGTTGGGCTTGCAGTTAATCAGACAACGGATATTATTGGATATTATAAGGGAACTGTGACAGTGGATAAGATATGGCCAACAGCAATGATTACAATCATACTTTGTCTTATTTGTCTGGGAGCATATTTGTATAGTTTTTTGCAAAAGGTTATATCCATATATGATGAATGGAAAAGTAATAAGAGAGAATGACTATGAGAATAATAGAGGTTGATAAAAAGTATAGACATTTTAAGGGGAATTATTATTATGTAATGGCAATAGCAAAGCATTCAGAGACAGGTGAGTTATATGTGGTTTATAAGGCTTTGTATGGTGATAATGGCGTGTATATTCGTCCATACGAGATGTTTGCTTCAGAGGTTGACCATAAAAAATATCCAAAGAGTGATCAAAAGTACAGGTTTGAATTAGCTGATTAGAGAACAGAAAAACAGGGGTAGCGTAAGGGACGGTCGTTACCCCATGTTAATATTACTAATTTTATGAATTCAAATACATAATTTTACATTTCCACAGATATATGGTATACTCTTCCAAAAGGGAGGTTCCGGTGATGAGGAATATAATAGAGTATTATTGGCGGGCACTGCAGAAGAAGCTCCCGGAGGAACAAACGTTTTATCTGTTTATCATTATGATATTCACCGGATTTTGGGGAAGACGCTGCAAAGCCGTCGGTGCAGAGAAGTTTACATATCAATATTTCTACAGAGTAGTCCAGGATATACGGATATATGACACAAAAGAAGCAGCATTCCGCCTGGGAGAGAAGATTGACTGGATATTACTGGAGACGGATGAGGAGTTAAAGGAAGCGGTACAGGCGGCATTTGAAGAGATCGGCCGTTGGCAGTCATGCCCGCAGCCGGGGACATCTAGGGACAGGGTGTGGGGTGATATCCTTCTTGATGCGGTACTGGAATTAGCTGGAACGACTGGCGGATATATCGCAACGCCTCAGAGTATCCGGCGTCTGACCGGGGAACTGCTTGGCGGGGTTAACCCGGAGAGTATCGCGGATTTTTGCTGCGGGATCCTGGTATTTGGCGTAGATATGTGCAGAGACATTTGCAGGAAAAAGAAGAAAGAATTATCACAGATTTCTCTTTACGGGGCGGAGATGGACGCGATTCTGTGTGCGGTCGGGACGATGATGATGGAGATGTACGGGATACGCGGCCGGATAGAGCAGAAGGATATTCTGACGCCGCCGGATAAGTCGGAGATGCCACTGTATGATCTGATCATTCTGGATATGCCGCGGGGAACGAATCAGAGAGTGGTCTGCGACATAAGAGACCCGCGGCTGGCGGTTTTTGGAAGAAAGACAGTGTATGCAGACTGGATATTTATCCAGGATGTCTTGTACCATCTGAAGGACGGCGGATATGCGGTGGTATTGTGTACGACAGGGGTGTTGATCCGTGCAAATGAGAAATGGTTTCGAGAGCAGGTAATCCGGCAGGACTATCTGGAGGCTGTGATCACGCTTCCCCCCAATCTATATCCGAATACGCGTACCGGGACGGAGCTTTTAATCTTCCATAAGGGAAAGACGGGTGGACAAAAGGGGAAGATTCTCTTCGTGGATATCAGCCGGTATTATTTTCGGGAGAGGAGAAATGCATATGCAATTTCGGATGAGGGACATATAGCGGCATGCGCCTGCTACAGGAGATTTCTTTACGGAGATGAAGAAGGAGTTCGCGACAGGAATATAGATAATTTGGGGAAAATAAGTGTAATTCTGCGATGTGATGCACTGGATAAGCAGACTTGTTCCTGGAAACCGATTCAGTACATACACCAGGAGCAGGAGATGGTAAAGGACGGAAGTATCTGTCTCTCTGATATTGCCGATATCGTCCGGGGGGCTCAGATTGTGAAGAAGGATACACGGGACACAGGTGAGGCAGTGTATTTTCCAGACAAAAAAGCATCTGTCAGAAGGAGCGAGAAGACGCAGGATTCAGGTGGAACCGCATATTTTCTGAATATAAAAGATATTCAGGAGGGAACAGTCAGGTACGACACAGCGGAAAGGATCAGCGGCTGCAACCCGGCGTGCAAAGATAAATACCGGATACGGGAGGACGATATTCTGCTTACATCCAAGGGAACTGCTATCAAGATGGCAATTGTGGGGCAGGATCCACCGCTTGCATTTATCAGCGGAAATATTACTTTGCTCAGGGTAAAGAGACCGGCATATGATCCTTACGTGCTGTTTCATTACCTGGATTCTGAGAAGGGCAGAATTTCTTTGGAGCAGATCCAGTCCGGGACTACCATACGGATATTAAATAATACGAATCTGATGGCGTTAAGAGTGCCGATGTATGAGATTGAAAAAATGCAGAAGATCGGCAGCCAATTAAAGGAAAAAAGAGAGATATTTTTGAAAAAGCAGAGATCTTTGATTGAGAATTATGATACGGAGAGGAAGATTTTATTAGATTTACTGAAGGAGGAGAGGTAGATGGCAAGAGTATTTATCAGTTACAGTACCAGGAATCAGGAACTTGCAGAGTGTTTTATTGAGTTTATCCGGCTCGGTATGGGGGTGCCAAAGAGCGATATATTCTGTACGGCATTTCCGGAGGCGCTGCCGACGGGGGAGAATTTTATCGAGAAGATCCGGACGGAGCTGGAGAGCTGTGACGCGGTCATTTCTCTTATCACGGAAGAGTATTTGAGAAGCACCTTCTGTATCGTTGAGATGGGGATTGCATGGGGGATGAGGAAATGTTATTTTCCGTTGCTGTTTGTGCCGTATGAGCGGCTTAACAGCACTCCTCTGTGCGGTGTGCAGATGCGGTGCCTGGACAGCAGAGAGGATATCAGCACAGTGTATGATGAATTATTTGAAAGCCATGTCATAAAGGGGAGGCAGACGGCGGAATTCAACAGAAGGCTGCCGGCCTTTATAGAGCGTATGAGCGGGCTTAAGCAGGGGAATTACAGAATCGGGAGGGATAAAGACGGCTATTATACGGCGGTGATCCGCGAAGTCCGCAAGGTGAGTGATAATTATCGCTGCTATGGAATCAAGGGGCAGATTCAGGATCCGCCGGATGAAGGGGAGGCAAATAGCGACTGGATCTTTTTCTGGCGGGGAGTGTACCCGGATCTTCAGGTGGGCGACTGGGTTCGGTTCAAAGTGTCCAAGTCTGAGGTGAGACAGTTTCCAGATATCGGAAGTGCTCGCAATCTCTATCCGTCGGAACTGGAAAAATGTTCGGGGTGTTAGTACGGTGCTAACTGCGCACTTTATTTTATATTTCTGTAAATCGCTGCGAAATTATTTTAGGAAGAGGTACATATGAATATTGCACTTATTTTATCCGGCGGAACCGGAACCAGGATGGGGGTCGATGTCCCCAAACAGTATATGGAAGTTGCCGGGAGACCGATCTTCACTTATTGTGTGGAGAGCTTGTTATCCCATGACAGGATTGATGCGGTACAGGTTGTGGCAGACCCATTATGGCAGAAGGAGATCTTGGGATGGTATAGGCGGCGGACTGCTCAGAAAGCAGGGGTTGATGCAGACCGGGAGGCAGGCCAAGGAAGAGAGACTGACAATATCTTGTGGGAGAAGAAGTTCAGAGGATTTTCGGCTCCGGGCGAAACCAGACAGTTATCCATTTATCATGGGTTGGAAGATATTATGGAATATGCGGATGATACGGACTATGTATTTATCCATGATGCAGCAAGACCGTTGCTTTCAGCGGAGATTATCGCAGATTGCCTGGACGGTGCGTTAGATCATGATGGCGCTATGCCGGTTCTGCCCATGAAGGATACCGTTTATTATAGCCGGTCGGGTAATGTTGTCGACCGGTTACTTGACCGCAGTACGATATATGCGGGACAGGCGCCGGAGGTATTCTTGCTTGGCAGGTATTATGAGGCTAACAGGAGCTTATTGCCGGATCGGATTTGGGAAATCAACGGGTCGACGGAACCGGCGGTTCTGGCAGGGATGGATATTGCGATGATTCCCGGAGATGAGAAGAACTTCAAGATTACGACGATGGCGGATCTGGAGAGATTCCGGTCGATAATTGACAAATAACGGTACTTTTCAGGTACTGCAGGGAGTTCTTCTTTTTGCTCTATTAGGAACAAAAAGAAGAACTGACAACCTTTTTTTAAAATCTTATATTCGATAGAGTTTCAATTTTACAGGTATGTTTTTTGGTCTCTTTTGTATAATTAATAGCAACCAAAAGAATATTTCCAGTATATCCTTTGATCCAATTAGCATACTGCCTTTCTTTAATCTGGGCAATAGCTCCTTCAGCAGATTTATTCCATTTCAATTCCACAACCAATGCCGGGCAATCAACTCCCTTCTTAGGGAGATAGACGACATCAGCAAAACCTTTTCCAGAAGGGAGTTCCATGATTGGATTCAAATAGTATACTTTAGCACTATAATAAGCCATAAGAATAACACATGCAAGCGAATTTTCATCGTTATATTTTAGAATAGATGTCGTTTCGCTATGAATTGCAGCTACAGATTTTGCTACGGCATCTTCGTTGCATGCCCATGTGCATCGAAGAAGATCTTCTGAACGATTTAATGACTGTATTAAACCATCCCATCCAGGGTCGTCTACTGCATTCATAAATTCTTGTATAATTTCTTGATTAGGAATAAATGCTTCGCTGGTGTTTTTATCATAAGTCAGATAGCCCAAATGAACCAGAAGAGTAAGTACATCATCTTTCGTCTTAAACGTAGTCATATCATTTTGGAATTTTCGGGTGTTTATTTTGCACTTTCCATTTCCTATCATCATAGAAACCGCTTCTTTTAGTCCATCAAAATTCATATCTATATAAATTTTTAAGGCTTCATAGGTTTCTGTCCCTGTCCAATAACTCTGAAATTCTTTCCAAATCAACACATCAGATACTGATTTTGGATTATAGATATGGAGACCGCCTAATCGATATCCATCATACCATTTCTTCACTTCCTCGTAGTCCACCCCATGTTCTTTACATTGTTGTTGAACTTCATCTTCTGTGAATCCAAAATATTTCCCTAAATTTTTGGGAGAAATCATAGAATATTCGTCAAAAATATTAATTGCAGAATGTTCACCATACTTCTTAATTGGAAGAATTCCGGTCATATATGCCAAGTCTACATATTCAGCACCTTTGAAGAGTCCGCGTAAAAAATCCAGATATTCTTTTTGTTTTTCTTTTCGGTCTTTTGCTAATTGGAATACACAATCCCATTCATCTATAATAAAAATAAATCCATTGCCTGTTTGCACAAATATCTGTTCCAGAACTGATTTTAGTTTCCGATTCCTCCTGGGAATAATATCTGTACATTCTGGAAAAAGCTTTATTAACTCCAGAATCACCCATTTTTCTATTTCATAAATAAATTTATTGAGATCTTTTTTAGTTTCCAAAAAACGTTGAATATCAAGACGGATTACATTATGTTGATTCAGGTGAAGAGTAAAAGATTTATCTTTTTCGGCTGATTTTCCGGAGAATAATTTTGTAGAATCACAACCTTTACTATAATATGCAACGAGCATGTCGGCGGCCATAGATTTTCCAAAACGCCGCGGTCGGCTGACACAAATATTTTTTTGTTTTGTATTAATAACACTATTTGTATATGAGATTAGTTCACTTTTATCTATATATATTTTTGAATTTATTGCTTCTGTAAATGCTGTATTTCCTGGATTGACATAGGTTCCCACAGATTAACACCTCTTTCAGAGTATTAATAGACCGTATTTAATGTTGTAGTTCCAAATATAAAAAAACTGCACGCCATAATCACCTAACCATAATAACTGCTACGCTTATATTATCATGGATTTTTAAACTCAACAACTATTATTTTCCTTTCCTGTAAAGAGCTGCCGCATCAGATCAAGGTTTTATCTAATACAGCGTCTGGTGCGGCAGCTCTATGAATTTTGGTATATTAATAGCTTCCCTGGCGCAGTATCTCTTGCTTCAGCCGCAGAATTTCAAGATCATCAGGCAGGAGTGATATCAGCTGAGAATTTACGCCGTAAGCGTCGGCCCATTGTCTGTTCTCCATCAATCCATACAGCATCTGTTTTACCTGCGTACCCAGAACCTTAAATTCTTCGGAAACAGGCTGTGGAGGATTCGCAAGCTTCTCAGTTAGATACTTTGTCAGCCCGCTGACTGCAATGGACAATTGCGGGTTAAGATGCAGGGCTTCTGTCAGAAGAGGAATGCAGCCCGCATAGTCTTCTTTCTTGATCAATTGCAGAACATTCTGAATCCGCACGGCGAATTTATACTGTGCCGGCAGAATATAACAATCCAGGTTATTCAGAATCTCATCCCGGTAAATCATCTTTGCGTCAGCGATAACACTTCCGCAGTAGCTTTCCAGCAGATCTAACAGGCGCAGCGGCTCTAACAGGCCTTGTGTAAGCTGCTTTTCCAGAAAATGCTGATGAAGTCTTTCGGCAAGAAGCGAATGGTCGGATAATTCAGGAAAAAGCTTCTGATAGAATGCATCCATCTCAGGAAGTTCAATCTGCTGGGCCAATGATTTTGTGCAAATATTCCAATCATCGAGAGAGAGATTTTCCAATAAAATCTTTAGCGAGAATCCGTTTCTAATGGCCATTTTCAATAATTGCGGCAGAAAATATACCGGGCAGTCTGCGGCGCAGAGCTGCCAGAACTTATATACTTCGTTGGCGTCGGCCTGTGACTGCCGCTCGGCATAATAAGCCTTCTGAAGATTGACATAGAAGTTATCTGCAGTAAGCCGGGAGTAGCTTTCCAGAATATGTTCGGTCTGATCGGCATATATTCGTTTCCATTCTTCCAGATTCTCATACTGTGGTTGCGACTTGGCTGTATCTTCCCAGGGAATCCATGAAAGTATCTGAGATATTACGTTCTCTTTATTCTCTGTAGAAGGTCTGTCAGCCGAATTGTTACTGGTCGGTGCTTCAATGGAATCGTTATTGGTCGATGCTTCAATGGAAGCTTTCTTGACTTCAGAAGCGAAGAATAAGCCCTTCACATAAGTTATCGCAGCCTGTGTCTCACCGCTGGAGAATGTCGAAGTAATACCGTTCTGTGTCATAGATTTCTCCGGGTGTTTCAGCAGATATTCGAGGATCTCCCTGTATTGCAGGACATACTGCAGCCCCTTTTCATATTCCTTCAGATTCCAGCAGAAGCCAACGAGCATAGCGGTCAGGTTCAGCTTGCCGACTTCCAGAAGCCGGGAAGAGCCTGACAGAGCTTCTCCTTCCTTGAGTGCAAGCTTCGTATCTCCGCTGTAGGAAATAAAGCGCGGAAGCTCGAGCTGCAGCCACATCTCCAGAGGTTCCGGATGGCTTGTCATCCGGGCAAGCTTCAGACCTTTTCTGCAGTAGCGGATCGCCGTATCATAGTCCTGTGTGCTGCCATATTCCTGAGCCGCCTGGGCATACAGATGGGCGGAGGCGGGTTCTGTTTCCAGCCTTTTTTGCAGCAGAGAAATATTGCGGTCGGATTTGGCGGATTGTGCGGTATCATTTTTTACACCGACATAGCCAAAATGATGTACAAAGGTGCCAAACTTCTTGCTTGGTTCAGGATAGGGCTTTATATTTTCATGGATTGGATAAACAAACCGTGTCTCAGACGATAATCGGCACATACGTCCTACATAGGCGTCTGCGTAAGAGCTGCCCTCCCAGTCATTATAATTGCGCTGAATATAGAACGCAGTCTGATATTGCCGGTATTCACCGCTTTTGAAGAAATGGATGATCTCATCCGTGTTCTCGAACCATTCATCATCATCGAGATAGAGGAACCATTCTCCTTTGGCGGCGCTCAATCCCACATTCCGGGCCTTGGAGAAATCATTGCACCAGGTAAATGGGATGATGTGCGAGGTATATTGCTCTGCCAGTTCGAGGGTCTCCGGGCTGCTTCCGGTGTAGACGACGATCAGTTCGCTGTCAAGCTCGCGAAGGAGCGGCTTGAGAGAGGACAGGCATCGCCCCAGAGTTGCCATTCGGTCAGAGACCAGCAGAGAGATGGTAAGTTGTATATTCATAGTGGATCTCCTTGTTGCTTAATCATTAATTTGCCTGTCTTTATATTATATTCAGTTGTCAGAAGAATAGCAAGCTTTGATTACAATTCGAATTTATACACATGCCTGTATTTCCCGCCGTTTTCGCGCAGCGCTTCATCATAGGCCCCGCAGTTCCCTGAGGCGATCAGGCTATTGCACTGTGCCAGAAGGCTGACGGCGCAGATATATTCAACTCCCAGCCGAAATCCTTCTCCTTCCTTCTTCGTCTGGTGCAGATCCATCAATAACTGTCCCGGCTCGACAACGTAACGCTCCTGATCGGTACAGGTAAGACGATCACCGTAGTATTCCTTCATCTCACGCCAGATATCAGCGTCCTCTGTTGCCAGATAGATCCGTTCTAAGGCCCAGACCCCTGTTATCTCATCAATCTTCCGGATAACCATATCTGCTGTTGCATGCCGGGCATGACCGGGCAGCCAGGTATTGATGTAATCCGTTCCGCGGATCAGGACGCCTAATGTATGTTCTGGATCAGGGAGAAAACACGTTTTCCGTTCATTTATATATTGCTTCACCTGATCGTTGAAGATTCCGTGTGGCCAGGAAAGTTCGTACCCCTTAGAGATTGCGTCCATAATAAATCGCATCGTATTCATAAGATTCATGTTCGGAGACAGGGCAAGGTAGCTGCTCTTCAATACATCATCTATGGTGTAACCCTCAGGCTGTAAGAAGAACTTATTCCAGATATCATCGTCTTCGCGGTCCGAATAGATATTCGCAGTAGAGGAAATGATCTTAAAGGCCGGGATGTATCCCTTCGCAAGCGCATATCTGGCAGCGGTAAATGCTTTGTGCCAGATGCCGTAGATCCCTTCAAGCTGGTAGCTGCCGTCGATCACAAAGAATTTCTTACCGGGGTTCTTCGTCCCGGGGCGGATCACATAGGAGAACATGAAAATCAGGGTCATGACTTCATCATAGTACATGATTCCCTTCTCATATCTGGAAATATCTTCATTGGGAGGCAGTCCGGGTATTATGTGCAAAGCATCAGGATTGCCGGGAAGTTCAGGCGCAGCGGTATCCTTGTTGACAATAGGTGTCAGGATGTTGTCTGATAAGAACTCGGCAGTCGGGAATCCTTCTATATGATCCAACATCGTGATCTGCAGATTCGGAAGCTTAGGGAGCGCGTCCAGGAAATCCGCCCATTCTGAGCCGATCAGGTAAATGCTTCTGCCATGCCACCGCGGCAGGACGCGTCTGTAGATCTCTACGGAATATTCATTCAATCCGTGCAATGCGATACAGTCGTATCGATCCAGAAAATTCAGGTCAAAATCACCGTCGTAACGATAGTAATGATTATAATAGGTTGTGACCCGTTTGATAATACTGATACAGTTGCCGTCCTGATCTAATATTGGCACGGGAACATGATAGGGGTATGTTCTGGCAGCCTTTTCGAAAGCATCTGCAGATTTCTCCAATGCCAGGTTGGTAAGATCAAGATGGTTTTTCAGATAAAATATATTAGCATGAACAACGGGAGACGATTCTATACGAAGCTCCAGAATATCGTTCTCGCCCAGGTCCTGAAAGAAATCCTTCAGCTCTTCATCGGTGGGGAAGGTATCGGACTCAAATATGTAAAATTCGCCGGAAACGCTGATGATCATAAGATTATCCTCTCTTGAGTTTTAGAAAACAGATAAAAAGCCTGCCAACGGCAGACTTTTTATCAATGAAAAATCCATTAATTACTGAAGTAACTGAAGAACACCCTGCGGTACCTGATTAGCCTGAGCGAGCATAGCCTGAGCGGACTGAACAAGAATGTTATTCTTGGTGTAAGCCATCATCTCCTTAGCCATATCTACGTCACGGATACGGGACTCAGCAGCGGTAATGTTCTCTTCCTGAACACTTAAGTTGTTGATGGTGTGATCCAGACGGTTCTGCATAGCACCGAAGTCAGAACGCATGGAGGATACCATGTCGATAGCTGCCTGTGCTACAGAGATCGCGTGTCTAGCGCTGTCAGCCTTGGTCAGATCAATTTCATTAATTGTTACTGCTTTGCTACCATTTGTAGCGCCGCCACCACCAACAGTGAAAGATCCACAGCCCAGTGTCTTTGAGAAATCTGGCTGAGTTGAATGAAGACCAAGGGTAGAACTACTCATGGACTGGAAGGTTACCTTCAACTGGTTAGCTGTCTCGTGAGAGTCACCGACATGAAGCGTGATCCTTGTCTTTGTTACGACTCCCTGAGCATCGGCCGTTGCACCTGGTGATGTAAACAGCTTGGTTCCGTTGAAGTTAGCAGTCTTGCTGATACGGTCGATTTCTTCGTTCAGACGCTTGATCTCCTTCTGCATCTCCTGACGGTTCGCAGTAGAGTATGTTCCGTTGGCGGACTGGGTAGCCAGCTCAACCATACGGTTCAGCATGGAGTGAACCTCTGTCAGAGCGCCTTCAGCGGTCTGTACAAGAGAGATACCGTCGTTGGCATTCTTCTGAGCAGTAGCAAGACCAGTGATCTGCGCACGCATCTTCTCAGAGATAGCAAGCCCGGCAGCATCGTCACCGGCGCGGTTGATCCTGTAACCGGATGATAACTTCTCTAAGCTCTTGCCAACGGAAGAGTTGTTGTTAGTTAAGTTCCTGTGTGCATTCAATGCAGTAATGTTATGTTGGATTCTCATATTCTTTCCTCCTTGAAAATAGTCAGGGAAATCCGTTTCCCCGCATAATTGAAAAATTCCTGACACTTATATTATCGTATATAATTCAAATATATTAAGTGATTTCTTTTAATTTGTACAAAGAAAAAGGCTTCTTTAAAAAGAAGCCTTTTCCCCTATGAAAATTCAAATAATTACTGGAGTAACTGAAGAACGCCCTGCGGTACTTGGTTAGCCTGAGCGAGCATAGCCTGAGCGGACTGAACAAGGATGTTATTCTTGGTGTAAGCCATCATCTCCTTAGCCATGTCAACGTCGCGGATCCGGGACTCAGCAGCGGTAATGTTCTCTTCCTGAACACTTAAGTTGTTGATGGTGTGGTCCAGACGGTTCTGCATAGCACCGAAGTCAGAACGCATGGAGGATACCATGTCGATTGCTGCCTGAGCTACAGAGATCGCGTGTCTTGCACTGTTGGCGCTTGTCAGATCAATGTTATTGATTGTTACGGCCTTTTCACCCTTCGCATTAGCACCAATTAAGAAGCCGGTTGTTCCCAGTGATTTAACAAACGTATTCTTATCTGTTGAATGAAGACCAAGAGTCTTGCTGCTCATAGACTGGAACGTTACTTTCAACTGGTTAGCTGTCTCGTGAGAGTCACCGACATGAAGCGTAATATTTGTTTTTGTTACAGTGTTACCAGTACCACCAGTTGCGCTTGCTCCTGGGGATGTGAACAACTTAGTTCCGTTGAAGTTAGCAGTATTGCTGATACGGTCGATCTCTTCATTCAGACGCTGGATCTCCTTCTGCATCTCCTGACGGTTCGCAGTGGAGTATGTTCCGTTGGCAGACTGGGTAGCCAGCTCAACCATACGGTTCAGCATGGAGTGAACCTCTGTCAGAGCGCCTTCAGCGGTCTGTACAAGAGAGATACCGTCGTTGGCATTCTTCTGAGCGGTAGCAAGACCTGTAATCTGCGCACGCATTTTCTCAGAAATAGCAAGTCCGGCAGCGTCGTCACCGGCGCGGTTGATTCTGTAACCGGATGATAACTTCTCTAAGCTCTTGCCAACGGAAGAGTTGTTGTTGGTTAAGTTCCTGTGTGCATTCAATGCAGTAATATTATGTTGGATTCTCATATTCTTTCCTCCTTGAAAATAGTCAGGGAATTCCATTTCCCTGCATAATCTAATATAATTCTTGACAATTATATTATCGTTTTATCTCAGGAAATCTTAAGTGCTTTTTGTAAAAAAAGTAAATTCCATTCACACTTTTTCAATGTTATGGTAAAATATACGAGATCGAGGCATCCATGCCGTCAGGCAGATGTACGAGAGATTGATCATGCGGAGGAGACGGGCAATGATACGAGTATATAATGGAGATGCATGTGCCGTTCAAGAGAGCGAATACGACTGGCGTACAGCGCTGCGGTTTTTCCTGAACGGCCACCGGGATGAATATATCCTGATCTATCGAGATGATAAGCCGATTAAGACCTTGTCATATCGTGACATATGTTATAATCGGGAGGTGCCGGAGAAAATCATATATCTGGACCAGGACGTTTTTGCAGAGGCGAGGAAATATTTTTTTACTTACCGGGAACAGGAAGAACGGTGGATGCGGGCGGTTGCCGTCTGCAACAGGCAGGAAGAAGTGGAGTGCATTCTGTATTACCAGCACAATCCGATCACGACAGGGCATCCTGTCAGCGAATTCGAAGAGTATGAGTACGATGAAGAGTTAGATTTTGAATTCCTTTCCCGGGCAGATACCTATATCTTCGAAGAATATGAAGAATATGCGGCGTTTATCTATGATGCTTTGGAACGTCGTTTCCCGGAGAAGGAGAAATATTTTCTGGATGAGAACGCGCAGATATTTCTGGGGTCGGAGAGCTGCTGTCAGGGGAACGGCGATTTTTATGTGTTGCCGGGCAAGAGCTTCCGGTTGAACGGTATTGATGTGGCAGGCAGTAAGCGCATTGCGTATATAGACAGCAGCCGTGAGCAGCACTTTATGTCAAGAGCGCCTCAAACGGGCGTCTATTCCAGTTTGGGGATCATGACTTCTCTGTTTTGGCGGCAGAAGGAATGTTCTTATGGAGATATGAATCCGGATAAGAAGTTTATGCTGATTCGGTTTCCATTGTATTCTTGCGGTTTAGGAGATATTATCCGATTTTGTATGTCAAAGGTTGCGGTAACAGAATATCTGAGAACAGAATACATTCCAGTGATCGATTTGAGTGTTCCGGACGACGGCAACCAGTTTACGAACGGCAGGCCGGATAATGTATGGGAATATTACTTCAAACCACTGAATGAATATAGTGTGGAGGAAGTCATGCAGAGCAGCCATGTACTTATCTGTGACGAGAAGATGGATTCTTTTAATCCATATATGATGGAGCAGTACCATGATGTTCACAACATGAGAGCGATATATGGGAAATATCTTCGTTTGAATCAAGAAATGTCATCCTATGTCAATGAAATAAAAAAGCAGTTTTTCTGCCAGGGAGAAGGTGCGGACGAGAAAAAGGTATTAGGCGTGATCGCCCGGGGAACCGACTTCCGCTATGGTGGGTTTGACATACCGCGGCCGATGGAAGACGAACCGTATATCGAATTGGTCCGCAGGAAGATGGATGAATGGGGATGTGATTCATTCCTGCTGGCTACGGAAGATATGGATATTCTGGAGCATTTCAGACAGGCCGGATTCGGTAAACGGATGAGATATATTGAACAGGACCGATATCGCTATACGGATGTCGGGCAACCGGGATTAGTGGTTGCCAAGATGAAGAAGGAAGGTCATGATTATCGGGACGAGCTGCCGTACCTTGCCGTTCTGTATCTGCTGGCGGATTGTGATTCATTGATTACAAATTGCAGATGCGGTGCATTCATTGTCGCGGATTATATTAACGGGGGAGCATACGAATATCGTTATTGCTGCGGGGAGGGGGATTGCTGATGAAAACGATAGGTTTGGTCATGATAGTAAGAAATGAGGGGAGCAGCCTTGAGAAATGTCTGTCCTTGGCCGAAAAGCTGGTAGATGAGATCTATATCACGGACACCGGTTCCGCAGACGATACCATAGAGATTGCCCGAAGGCACCATGCGCAGATCTCCGGGTTCGAGTGGTGCAATGACTTCTCGGCGGCGAGGAATTATGCCTTGGAGCAGTCGGACTGCGATTGGAATCTGATCCTGGATGCAGATGAATATCTGGTTGAGGGGACGAAGAAAGATCTCCTGAACTTTATAGAGTCTGGAGATCATGCAGGAGCGATCGAACGGCATGACAGCTATAAGGAGAGTACGGGAGAGATCAGCCAAAGCTGTGTATTTACGACCAGATTGGTTCCGAGAGGGACGTTTTATGAAGGAAAGGTACATGAACAGATCGTGACCAAGTTACCGATCAGGCCGCTTCCGTTGATATTCGAGCACGACGGCTATCTGCAGGAAGGGAAAGGGCGGAGGAATCTGGAGATTCTTCTGGAAGAGCTGGAGGAGAAGCCGGAGGATCCCTATACACTATACCAGATTGCACGGACGCTGTGGCTTATGAAAGAATATGTGCAGGCGGACGGGTATTTTGAGAGATTCTATCAACTGGTACCGGAGTCGGGGACGGGGTATCGTGTCAGCGGTGTGCTATCATATCTCTATAATCTGTTAGAGTTAAAAAAGTATGAGCGGGGGTTCGGGATTATTGAGAATGAGAAGCGGCGGTTAGATGCGTACGCCGACTATCATTTTGCGTGCGGGACCTTCTATACGCAGGGGATATTCTCTGATGTACAGCGTTATATCGGCTTGCTTCCGGAGATAGAGCGTTCTTACCGCAGGTGTCTGGAGATCGGGGAAGTACCGGAGCATGAAGGGGTTCTGGGAAATGGTTCATTCAAGGCGGCGTATAATCTGGGCGTCTGGTTTGAAGTCAATGGGAAGACACAGGAAGCCGTGTATTATTATCGTATGTCGGCAGACAAAGGGTATCAGCCGGCTAAGGAGCGGATACAGAAAATACTTTGAGAAAATCAGGGGAATTACTTAAGATATCCGAAAATATTACGATAATATAGATGTCGATACAAATTATGCGGGGGAAATGGAATTCCCCGACTATTTTCAAGGAGGAAAGAATATGAGAATCCAACATAATATTACTGCATTGAATGCACACAGGAACTTGACGAACAACAACTCTTCCGTAGGCAAGAGCTTAGAGAAGCTGTCATCCGGTTACAGAATCAACCGCGCCGGTGACGATGCTGCCGGACTTGCTATTTCTGAGAAGATGCGTGCGCAGATCACTGGTCTTGCTACCGCTCAGAAGAATGCCAACGACGGTATCTCTCTTGTACAGACAGCAGAAGGCGCTCTGACAGAGGTTCACTCCATGCTGAACCGTATGGTTGAGCTGGCTACTCAGTCTGCCAACGGAACATACTCTACTGCGAACCGTCAGGAGATGCAGAAGGAGATCAAGCGTCTGAATGAAGAGATCGACCGTATCAGCAATACTGCTAACTTCAATGGAACGAAGTTATTTACATCAACAGGAGCAGGTAATGTACCGAATAATGGTACGGTAGCACATACGAAGATTACCCTTCATGTAGGTGATTCCCATGAGACTGCCAATCAGCTGAAGGTGACCTTCCAGTCTATGAGCAGCAAGACCCTTGGTCTTCATACAACGAATACAACTACTTATGTGAAGACTTTGGGTACAACAGGGTTTATGATGGGAGCCCAGAATACAAAGGGTGATGATGCTGTAACGATCGCTAAGATTGACTTGACCAGCGCTAACAGCGCAAGACACGCGATTTCTGTAGCACAGGCAGCCATCGATATGGTATCCTCCATGCGTTCTGACTTCGGCGCTATGCAGAACCGTCTGGATCATACGATCAACAACTTAAGTGTTCAGGAAGAGAACATTACTGCTGCTGAGTCCCGTATCCGTGACGTAGACATGGCTAAGGAGATGATGGCTTACACGAAGAATAACATTCTTGTTCAGTCCGCTCAGGCTATGCTTGCTCAGGCTAATCAGGTACCGCAGGGAGTTCTTCAGTTACTTCAGTAATTAATGGAATTTTCATATGGGGAAAGGCTTCTTTTTCGAAAGAAGCCTTTTTTCTTGCAATAGCATTCGAAAGAGATTATAGTATTATTTATATAACTGTGAAAAGGAGCAATACCTTATGAAATTACAACTTACCATCTCGCTTCTTGTCTCGGACCGGAAGGAGACGTTGAAGAGATGCTTAGATTCCATCGTTCCTCTTCTCAAAGAAGTGAACAGTGAACTGATCATTGTATTTACCGGGAAGGACGAGTCGGTTTTGGAGATTGCCAGGCAATATACATCTCATATCATTCCGTTTACCTGGTGTAATGATTTCTCGAAGGCAAGGAATGCAGGGCTTACAGAAGCCAGCGGGGAATGGTTTCTCTATCTGGATGACGATGAATGGTTCGAGAATGTGACGGAGATTGTCGAATTCTTCAAGAGCGGAGAGTATCGGGACTACGAGACAGCTACCTATGTGCAGCGTAATTATGATGACTGGGAGGGAAGATTCTATAATGACGCCCAGGTGGGGAGAATGTGCCATTTGACGCCGGACATCCGGTTCGTCTCACCGATCCATGAGGGCTTATATCCCTTCGAGGATCCGAGGAAGATATTGAAGAGCTATGTTCATCACTATGGCTATGTGGAGACCGGATCTGCATCAGAGGGAAGGAAGAAGTTCGAGCGGAATACGGCGCTGCTCCGCAAGGTCTATGAGGAGAACCCGAGTGCGCATATCTGTATGCAGTTGGCGCAGGAGTACCGGTATGTGAGTGAGGAAGCGACAGCTATCGAATACTGCCGTGAAGGCTTGAAGCTTGCGGCGAAGGAAGAGAGGATCCACATCTATGAGATGTGGATGCAGGTGCATCTGCCGGTGATGCTCTCTGAGAGCGGGAGGAAGAAGGAGGCGTTGGAAGAGGGAGAGAAGCTCTTGCTGTCTCCCCGCCTTCTGGAAGTCGGACAGGCGCATATCTACAGTATCCTGGCTACCTTGTGCTGGGATTTGAAGGAATGTCAGAGAGGGCTTCGTCATGTGCGGAATTTCCATAAGACTATGAAATATTTGGAGAAGCATCCGGAGAAAGCGTCCCGTCAGACAGGGGGATCGGTCACATATACGACAGCGTGGGAGCATGCGATGCCTGCCTATGTATCTGGCCTGCTCTTTGCGGCAGAGCTTAAGGAGACCGGACAGCTGCGGGAGATACTCGCATGGATCCCCTGGGATCGGGAGAAGCTGGTAGAGTCCCGTTATACACAGTTGGAACAGTTAAAGGCGGCTTACCCGGAGCAGAAGGAGACTATTTTAGATGGGTATTCACGGCTGCAGACTAATAATTCCTATGTCTGTCTTCAGAAGGCGCTGCATGCCGAAGAAAAGCATCTGCCGGCGAAAGCGGAGCGGTATTTTGCAGTCTGTGCGGGGAACTGCCCTGACGGCTTCCTGCATCAGATCGTGAAACTGGCGGGGCGGAACGGATTCTCTCTTACTCCGTTGCTGGAACGAACATCTGTTGAGATGTGGGACGCATATGTAAAAGCTTTGCCGGAGCAGATGGAAGTCTTAGATATGCCTGATTTTATGGAACAGGTATGCCCGCTGATGACAGATTTTCCGATCTATGCGGGGAGGCTTGAGCAGAGTCTGCTGGAGAAGCTGCTGTCTCAGGGCATGACTGAGACGGCGCGGCTTCTGGAGCTTCTGAAACAATACTGCGGCAGCGTGCGCAGAGAGGCGGAAGCGCTATATAGAGAAGACGTGCTTGCTGTTTTGGATCATTATGCGCTGCCGTCACGGTATAAGTTCGTATTTATGGCTGAGAAAGTATTGGCGAATCTGGAATCCGGGAAGTATGAAGAGTGTATTACTATGCTTCGGGACGCTATCCATACCTATCCGCAGATGTCCGGCGCCATAAGCTGTCTGAGCGACTATATGGAAGAGAAGATGAAGGAACCGCCGAAGGTGTCAGATGAATTCCAGATTCTTGGCGCGCAGGTGAAGCAGGTGCTCCAGGGATTGGTAGCGAATGAGCAGTGGGGAGAAGCGTATGGAGTCGCGGATCAGCTTCTTGCGCTTCTGCCGGGGGATCTGGAGGTTTTGAAGATGAAGCAGGAGATCATGCGGCATATGTCGTAGAATTTTCCGCCTGTACAGGCGGAAGATTTTTTGGGGAATTTGCAAAGTTTACTTAAGATATCTGCAAAATATACGATAATATAAATGTCACGATTTTTAATCGGCTATTATGCAGGGAAACGGAGTTCCCTGACTACTTTCAAGGAGGAAAGAATATGAGAATCCAACATAACATTACTGCATTGAATGCACACAGGAACTTGACGAACAACAATTCTTCCGTAGGCAAGAGCTTAGAGAAGTTATCATCCGGTTACAGGATCAACCGTGCCGGCGATGACGCTGCAGGATTGGCTATTTCTGAGAAGATGCGTGCGCAGATCACAGGTCTTGCTACCGCTCAGAAGAATGCTAACGATGGTATCTCTCTGGTACAGACTGCAGAGGGTGCTCTGACAGAGGTTCACTCTATGCTGAACCGTATGGTTGAGCTGGCTACACAGTCCGCCAACGGAACATACTCTACTGCGAACCGTCAGGAGATGCAGAAGGAGATCAAGCGTCTGAACGAAGAGATCGACAGAATCAGTAACACGGCTAACTTCAACGGAACGAAGTTATTTACATCACCTACAGCAAAAAGTGATGTTGCTGCCAATAAGACGAATGTTGCAACGACAAAGATTACGCTTCATGTAGGTGACTCTCATGAAACTGCGAACCAGTTGAAGGTTACATTCCAGTCTATGAGCAGTAAAACCCTTGGACTTCATAGTACAGCAGCAGACTTTACGAAGACATTGGGTACAGGTACTTTTACGTCTATGAGTTCTAAAGGAGCACAGGCAGTAACTGTTGCTAACATCGATCTGACAAATGCTAACAGTGCAAGACATGCGATTTCCGTAGCGCAGGCAGCGATCGACATGGTATCCTCCATGAGATCTGACTTCGGTGCTATGCAGAACCGTCTGGATCATACGATCAACAACTTAAGTGTTCAGGAAGAGAACATCACAGCTGCTGAGTCCCGTATCCGTGACGTAGACATGGCTAAGGAGATGATGGCTTACACGAAGAATAACATTCTTGTACAGTCCGCTCAGGCTATGCTCGCTCAGGCTAATCAGGTACCGCAGGGAGTTCTTCAGTTACTTCAGTAATTAATTGTATTTTCATATTAAAAAACCTGCCGTTGGCAGGTTTTTTAGATGTTATAATTCTTTTCTCCACTTTTCAATCGTACATTCATGCTTTTTGTCTTCTGTATTATAATTAACTCCAATTAATAAAATATCACCGGAATAATCTTTGATCCAGTCAGTATACTCTTTATTTTTGATCTGAGCAATAGCACCTTCGGCAGACTTATCCCATTTTAACTCAATTATCATTGCTGGATAATCAGCATTTCTCTTCGGTAAATATACGACATCTGCAAATCCTTTTCCAGACGGCAATTCCATGATGGGATTCATATAATATATTTTTGCACTGTAATATGCCATCAGTATCACACAGGTAAGTGAATTTTCATTATTGTACTTTAGCATGGATGTAGTTTCCTGATGAATTTTAGCAATACCGCCCGCAACGGCTGTATTGTCCATCATCCAAGTCTTCTTAAGCAAATCTTCAGAATTCTCAATAGCTCGAACAAGTCCCTCCCATCCACCAACTTTTATTACTCTCATAAATTCCTGAGCAACTTCCTGGTTAGGAATAGAGACTTCTTGTGATTCTTTATCATAGGTCAGATATCCAAGATGTACAAGAAGTGTAAGTACATCATCCTTAATCTGAAATGTGGTCATATCATTTTGGAATGTGGAGGGATCGATTATACAGCGTCCGTTACTCAACATTTCAATAATTGATTCTTTGAGTCCGTCAAAATTCATGTCAATATAGATCTTCAATGCTTCGTAGGTTTCGGTACCGGTCCAGTAGCTTTGGAATTCTTTCCAGGTTAACACGTCGGAGACAGATTTTGGATTATAGATATGGAGTTCGCCTAATTGATATCCATCATACCATTCTTTTACTTTTGCAAAATCCAGTTCATGTTCTACACATTGTTTTTGAACTTCTTCTTCTGTAAATCCAAAATATTTCCCCAGATTTTTCGGAGAAATCATAGAATATTCATCAAAAATATTAATAGCAGAATGGTCGCCGTACTTTTTAATTGGAAGAATTCCTGTCATATATGCCATATCTACATAATGCTGTCCTTTGAAAAGACCTCGCAGAAAATCTAAATATTCTTTCTGAAAATCTTTTTGATTCTTTGCTAGCCGGAAAACGCAATCCCATTCATCGATTATGAAAATAAATCCAGAATTTGTTTGATTAAATATTTTATTTAAAACCGTCTTAAGACGGCTGTTAATATCAAAACCTTGACATTCAGGAAATACTTCCATTAGTTCTTCTATAACTGAATACTCTATCTCTTTGATGAATATATCAAGATCACGTTCTGATTCTAAGAACTGCTGTATATCAAGATGAATTACATTATGGTGATTCAAATGAGTAAGAAAAGACGCATCTTTCTCGGCTTTCTTCCCAGAAAATAGCTTCGCAGAATCACATCCTTTACTATAATATGCAACAAGCATCTCTGTTGCCATAGATTTACCGAAACGACGGGGACGGCTGACACATATATTTTTTTGCGTAGTATTTAAAATACTATTTGTATATAGAATTAATTCACTTTTATCTATATAGATTCTGGAATTTACAGCTTCTTGGAATGCAATATTTCCTGAATTAACATAAGTTCCCATAGATTAACACCTCATTTATGCTATCTTTGTTGATTAAGGTTCTTCCATAATACCCCAAATATCAGCAAATGTTAGGATATTTATCTTGTTTAAAATGATTCTAACATTATTTCCTTGGAAATACAATCTGGAAATTTCTCAGAGATTTGAAGATGCTATTCCTTTACGTGTACTTTAACGGACAGTTCGCCGGCAGGTCTTAAAGGTTGCTTATAATTATGCGGGGAAACGGTATTCCCTGACTTTTTTCAAGGAAAGAATATGGGAATCCAACATAATATTACTGCATTGAATGCACACAGGAATTTGACGAACAACAACTCTTCTGTAGGTAAGAGTCTTGAAAAGTTATCATCTGGTTACAGAATTAACCGTGCCGGTGATGACGCTGCCGGGTTAGCGATTTCTGAAAAGATGCGTGCACAGATTACAGGTCATGATACAGCGCAGAAGAACGCAAATGACGGTATCTCTCTTGTAGAGACCGCTGAGGGCGCTCTAACAGAGGTTCACTCCATGCTGAATCGTATGGTTGAGTTATCTACACAGGAAGCCAACGGAACATACTCTACAACAAACCGTCAGGAAATGCAGAAAGAAATTATGCGTTTGAATGAGGAAATTGATAGAATTAGTCAGACCGTTCTTCCATGAGTTCCGACTTCGGTGCTATGCAGAACCGTCTGGATCACACGATCAACAACTTAAGTGTTCAGGAAGAGAACATCACGGCTGCTGAGTCCCTTATCCGTGACGTAGACATGGCTAAGGAGATGATGGCTTACACCAAGAATAACATTCTTGTACCGTCCGCTCAGGCTATGCTTGCTCAGGCGAATCAGGTACCGCAGGGAGTTCTTCAGTTACTTCAGTAATTCATTGAATTTTCATATGGGGAAAGGCTTCTTTTTCGGAAGGAGCCTTTTTTGGTACTTTCAATGACTCCATGATTTTTAATACAATAAAGACAGTGTATGTCGGGCGGAACGTCTCCCCTCATCATTCGTTCCTATATGACTTTGCAGGAAGTATTTGATATGTCGTGTTATTTATGCTAAGATGGGAATATCAGAAAACGTCGGTATCCTGAAAGGAGTGTAAAAGCATGACAACAAAAATGAAACTGCCTATCGGAATCGAATTTTTCAAAGACATGAGAACCAACGGTTTTTATTATGTGGATAAGACAGGTTTTATTCGTCAACTTTTAGATTCTTACGGAAGTGTAAACCTGTTTACAAGACCGCGTCGTTTCGGCAAGAGCCTGAATATGGATATGCTCAAAACCTTTTTTGAAATCGGTACAGACAGCAGGCTTTTTGATGGACTGGAAATTGCAAAAGACACAGCCAAATGTACACAATATATGGGGAAATACCCCGTTATATCCATTAGTTTGAAAGATGTTGAAGGTGAAGATTATGAGATGGCTTATGATAATTTGGGCATCATAATCAGCGAGGAAGCAGACAGATTTGATTTCCTGCTTGACAGTTCCCGGTTAAATCAAATAGAAAAATCAAAGTTCATTCGCTTAATGAGGGGAGATTTTGAAAAACCTGCGTATCTTCATAATAGTTTGCGGCTTCTGACACGATTGCTTTTTAAGCATTATGGAACCCGGGCGATTGTACTAATTGATGAATATGATGTCCCATTAGATAAAGCATATCAATATGGATATTATCCTCAGATGGTACAGCTCATACGTTCTGTGTTCAGTCAAGTTCTCAAAACAAACAACAGTTTATATTTCGCCGTCATTACAGGATGTCTCAGGATTGCGAAGGAAAGTATTTTTACGGGACTCAATAATTTTAAAGTAAGAACTATCTCGGATATACTTTATGCCGAATATTTTGGCTTTACAGATAATGAAGTTCAAAAAATGCTATGCTACTATGGCTTAGAAGAAAAATATGATCAAATGAAAGAATGGTACGATGGTTATCATTTTGGAAATGTAGATGTATATTGTCCATGGGATATTTTAAATCAATGTGATAAATTTCTTGAATCAAAAGATGCACTAATGGAATCACACTGGGAAAACAGCAGTAGTAATATCATTATCCAGAATATTCTTGAAACAGCATCAAATACGACAAGGGACCAGATTGAAGCGCTGATTTCAGGTGAATATGTAGAAAAATCTTTAGTACCAGAATTAACATATACAGATCTTAATAGTGGAGACGCTGAGATTCGGCAGACATATCTATGGAGTGTTCTATTTGCAACCGGCTATTTAACTACTATTGATCGATTAGAAAATGGTTATTACAAATTAGCAATTCCTAACCAGGAGATTTTGGGAATTTATGAAAAAAAGATTCTTTCGTGGTTTAAAATCAAAATTACTGGCAATACAACAAAATGGCAGGAGTTCTGTATTGCTATAAAGTCCGGAAATGCAGAAACAACACAAGCATTGCTCAATGAATTTATGTCTGATTCAATCAGTATTCGGGATACTTATGTAAAAAAAGCGATGAAGGAGAATTTTTATCACGGAATGTTACTTGGTCTTCTAAAAGCAGAAGAAAACTGGATTGTGAAATCTAATGCAGAATCAGGTATAGGATATACAGATATTCTGATTGAGATTCCGCAAGAAAAAACAGGCTGTATTATTGAGATGAAATATACAGAAGACGGACATTTTGATGTGGCTTGCGCAGAAGCAATGAAACAAATTGATACTAATGACTATACAGAGTTTTTACGTAAGAATGGAATACAGACGATTCACAAATATGGAATTGCTTGTTATAAAAAAAATTGCAAAATAATATATCGAAAAGAGTTCCAGAATTTATTGAATTTTCATACCTAAAAGACCTGCCAATGGCAGGTTTTTTAGCTCCCAACCGTCAACTTTTATTACTCTCATAATTTCCCTATATTTTCTGGAGAAATCATAGAATATTCATCAAAAACATTGAAATCTTTTCGGTACCCCTCAAGATTTTACAGGAAAGTATTTGATATGCAGCCAAATGGCAGGCGTGGCGACAGTCAGAAACTGCCCAAATGCTTCACTTACAGTTGTGGTGTATCCTCTCTTTTAGATAAGGTATGAAAACTCCCGCGGGTCAATCTCCTGATGGTCAGCGGGCACACAAGCCGCCTTCCTTTATTCTTCAGGGCTGTGCCCGGGAGTATCCACGATGTCAGCACGATGGATGAAAGCCTTGAAAAGCTCGACCTCGTTGACGCGAAACGGCTGCATATGGTCATGGATAAATGTTTATTTTAACAGTATCAGAGCCGCGCTGGATGAGAAAAAGTTCAGCCACCGTATTCGGATGGAATATGAGGAGTTCTGCTCAGGGCGTATGGTAAAAGAGCATCAGAAAGATTATGAAAGATTTTTTACTGTCAAAGAGACTCCTAAGCGGGGCAGGAGGGTTGAATACAATCAGGAAGTGATAGATGAGATGAAATCTCTACGGGTGGTTTCTGTTGAAGGGAAATGTAAGCAGATTTACACAACGACAACAGCCTTTCAAAAAGAAATTATTGAACTCTTTGGGCTTAACATCGGCTGACATATGTATAATTGATACGGGATTTTAGGATTCAATTAATGGTTTTCTTGTTTTCTGTACAAAATAATGATAAGATTAATCATAGTTGGTAAGATAAAAAGGAATCAATACAGGAAGGAAAATCCGAATGGGAACTTATGTTAATCCAAATAACAGTGCCTTTCAAGTTGCATTAAATTCAGAGATTTATATTGACAAGACGGAACTTTTGAGTTATACCAACAAAGTGCTTGGTTCAAAAGAAGGACTTATCTGCAATAGCCGTCCCCGCCGTTTTGGAAAATCAATTACTGCAGATATGCTTGTGGCATATTACAGCAAGGGATGTGATTCAAAAAAGATGTTTGAAGACTGTATAATCAGTAAAAAAGACAGTTTTCAACAACATTTGAATAAATATAATGTGATACGTATCGACGTACAATGGTGCTATACTACGGCAAGATTAGCTGAGACGACGGTTTCATATATCGAAGAAAATGTTCTTAAAGAATTAGAAGAATTTTTCCCTAATATTATACCTGATAATATAAAATCTTTACCGGATGCGCTTGCCATAATTAATAAAGTAACCGGTCAAAAATTTATTATTATTATCGACGAATGGGATAGTTTAATCCGTGATGAAGCAGAAAATATAAAAGTGCAAGATGAATATATCAACCTGCTTCGAGGGCTCTTCAAGGGCTCTGCACCTACAGAATTCCTTTATCTGGCGTATTTAACTGGAATTCTTCCGATTAAAAAGATCAAAACGCAGTCTGCATTAAACAATTTTGATGAATTTACTATGTTGGATACAGATTTATTGGCACAATATGTAGGATTTACAGAAAATGAAGTCAGAGATTTATGCCAAAAGTACAACAGAAATATCGACGAGGTGGAACGTTGGTATGACGGTTATCGGCTAAATGGAGAGCATATATATAACCCGAAAGCAGTTGTCAGTGTTATGTTACGTGGAAATTTTAAAAGCTATTGGTCCATGACAGGCACTTATGAGTCCATCATTCCACTAATTGAAATGGATTTTGACGGGCTTAAGAAAGATATTATCAGGATGCTATCCGGTGAGGCTGTAGAGATTGATGTGAGTTCATATCAAAATGATATGGTAACCTTCAAAGATAAAGATGACGTATTAACAGTACTGATCCATCTGGGATACCTTGCTTACAACGAAAAAAAATGTACAGTGTTTATCCCCAATGAAGAAATCCGTAGTGAGTTTGTCAAAATAACAAAACGCAGAAGGTGGAATGAGCTAATTGAACTGCAGCTGAAATCAGAGGAACTCTTGTGTGCAACTCTTGACCTGGATTCAGATACCGTTGCTGAAATTATTGAAGATATCCATGCAAACTATGTCTCTGTTATACAATATAACAATGAAAATTCTCTGAGTAGTGTTTTGAGTATTGCCTATCTTAGCGCTATGGCATATTATTTTAAGCCTATCAGAGAATTCCCAACAGGGAAGGGATTTGCCGATCTCGTATTTCTGCCAAAAAAAGAATATCCTGATTATCCGGCATTATTAATAGAGCTTAAATGGAATAAATCTGCCAATACAGCAATAAAACAAATCAAAGAGAAAAAATATATAAAAGCATTGGAAAGTTATAGTGGAAGTATTCTTCTTGTTGGATTGAATTATGACAAAAAGGAAAAAGAGCATCAGTGTATCATAGAGAAATATTCATGATAAAGAAAAACCGCAATGCAAAGTGTACGTCAATACGGAAACCCGTCCAGACTAATCCGTGAACGTGTACTTTAACGGACAGTTCGCCGGCAGGTCTAAAGGAGTATGTTTGTTCGATTTTCTGAAACCTTCTTTTATACACAATTTGTTTATAATTATGCGGGGAAATGGAATTCCCTGACTATTTTCAAGGAGGAAAGAATATGAGAATCCAACATAATATTACTGCATTGAATGCACACAGGAATTTGACGAACAACAACTCTTCTGTAGGTAAGAGTCTTGAAAAGTTATCATCCGGTTACAGAATTAACCGTGCTGGTGATGACGCTGCCGGGTTAGCGATTTCTGAAAAGATGCGTGCACAGATCACAGGTCTTGCTACCGCTCAGAAGAATGCGAACGATGGTATCTCTCTTGTACAGACAGCTGAGGGTGCTCTGACAGAAGTTCACTCCATGCTGAATCGTATGGTTGAGCTGGCTACACAGTCTGCGAATGGGACTTATTCAACTGCTAACCGTCAGGAGATGCAGAAGGAAATCATGCGTTTGAATGAGGAAATTGACAGAATTAGTCAGACCGCTAACTTTAACGGAACGAAGCTGTTCACAGCAGATGGAGCTACTTACTCTAGCTCTGGCACTTCTAGTACAGTTGCGACGAAGAAAATTACTCTTCATGTAGGTGACTCTCATGAAACCGCGAATCAATTGAGAGTAACATTCCAGGCAATGAGTAGTAAAACACTTGGACTTCACTCAACAGATTCTAAATTTGTTAAAACATTAGGTACGGGATCTTTTACAACTATTAATGGTACAAAAGAAAAGGCTGTAACTATTGCGAATATTGATTTGACGGAAGCTAACAGTGCACGGCATGCTATCTCCGTAGCACAGCAGGCCATCGACATGGTATCTTCCATGCGTTCCGACTTCGGTGCTATGCAGAACCGTCTGGATCACACCATCAACAACTTAAGTGTTCAGGAAGAGAACATCACAGCTGCTGAGTCCCGTATCCGTGATGTAGACATGGCTAAGGAGATGATGGCTTACACCAAGAATAACATTTCATTGAATTTTCATATGGGAAAAGGCTTCTTTTCACAAAGAAGCCTTTTCCTTATGGACAGTTCATTAAAATCATGTTATGAGATATGCCTCACAATCTCCTGTTTCATTTCCAGAACCTCAGGATCGTCCGGCATGAGTGCCAGAAGCTGCTCCGTCATACTGTAAGCCTCATTCCATTGCTCATTTGCGATCAGTCCCAGGATCACAGGCTTTATCTGATTACCGAAGGCTATGAATTCTTCGGAGACCTGCGGCTGTAGATTGCCAGGGGTATTGTCTGCCTGTACCGCATCCAGTATCCATTCCGCACAGTTCGTCCATGTCAGGTCACGTGCAACCTTCTCATATCCTCTCTGAATCATCTTCTCTGCTTCTGACGGATTCTTAAGCAGTCGGTCAGCGATCATCGGAAGCTGTTCCAGATGTTTCAGGTCGTAGAATACAATATCTTCCCCGTCTGTAAAATATTTCTCGGTCCAAGCGCTCCGGTCTGTAAGAGGAAGGGAATGCTGCAGTAATGTATTAAATATCCGGTCATGGGTTCCGGATTTGAACCACGGCATGACATTCAGGTTGATCCTGGCATCAGCCATGTATGACAGGGTCTGTGCATACGGAATTCTGTCGTCGATGCGGTGTACATTGGGATATTGTGAGCAGGGATGGTTCTCCCAGCCGCGGCCCAGAAGATGCAGTTCAAGGCCCGCCTCTGCAAGCGCCGTTATCACGCGTTCTCTCTGGTACATGCGGATCGCCCAGTCTACATTATCCATATAAGCGAACAACAGCTTCAAAGTATCCTCTGAAATGGACAGTTCTGTCTGGTCTAAGGCGAGTAGAAGAGCCGCATCCAGATTCAGATCGCTGTCGGCGATCAGATTCTGGTACATGAGTTGGTAGAGGTTCTGTAAGTAAGGGTGCTCTTCCAACAGAGGATTGGGGGCGGTAAGCCTGTCTTGAGGGCGGTAATAGGTTCCGCAGAATAAGATGTCATATTTTCGTTCGGAATAGGGGATAACCGGGGTATCCGGCTCCGGGAGGACTCCGACATGAGGCATAAAATCAACGGAAGGAACCTCGGAGGAGAAATATCTACGTACATATCCTACATGATCCTGGTCACAGCAGAACAAATGGTAATTCTTCGGGTGTCTTTCGAAGACCGGATGGAACCGCAGCGGAGGATCCATCAGGATATCGATGATGACCGTATCCCAGGAGTTCCATATCTCGATCAATTCATCCTGCCGTACACCGATCCCGTCAAAACAGACCGCCGCATCAACTTTTGCGGAAACAAATTCAGCAAAATGAGCGAAAGAGTGCAAGGACTCTTCAGGTGGGTTCATTATGTCAAGGATAAAGGTCTCATGGCCTCTGGACCTAAATTCCTGATCCAACTGATCGGCAAAGAAATTAAATGACTCAACGGCAGTATAAAACAATGCAATTCGCATCTTAACAATCCCTCCTCTCATCAGCTAAGACTATCTTATCATCATTTTCCCCAGAGGGCAAATGCTTTGATCAGATGCTCGAAATTAATTGAAAACCAGCCGTTTTTATGATACAGTTATTCCGTCTTTGAAAGAACGTATAATTTTTATTCAAGAATGACGGAGGATCAGGCATGAGAATCGCTTTATTTTATACGGATATAGAATCTTTTAACTTTTTTATGGACCAGTTAGACCATGAATTCTGTCTCAGGGGTCATGAGACCTTCATCTTCGACTTACTGCACCCGTACGATGAGACGTCCCATTCCTATGCGCATTTCATGGAATTTGCCGCCAGTAAGATCGATCTGGCGGTCTGCTTCGACGGAATGTGCGTGCGGGAAGAAGTTCTGATCGAGATCTGGGATGCATGGGAGACGGCTGTCGTTGATATCCTGATGGATCCGCCGTTTCGGTTTCATCCGACTCTGGAACGGCATTCGAAGAACTATCGGCTTTTCTGCTGTGACAGGGATCATGTAGAATACGTGAAACGGTATTTCCCGCAGGAGGTACCGAATGTGGCGTTCATGCCCCACGCGGGCGCGGCGCCGGTGAAGGATGCGTTGGTGTCTCCCTATGAGGAGCGTAAGTTCGATATTTTATTTACGGCGACCTACTACCGGCCGCAGGATCGGCTTGGAGAATTGCTGCGGATGTGCGAGGGGAATACGAGCATGAAGCAGCTCTATCAGATGGCGTATCAGAATATGATCGGCAACACTGCCCTGGCGGCAGAACAGGCGATACTGCTCGCCATGCAGCAGGGAGGATGGGCGGTTCCGGAAGAGACATTGAAGGTAATATTTGCCTGGGCGGAGAATCTGGACTGGGCGATCCGCATGTATCAGAGAGAGCAGGTGGTGACGATTCTTGCCGAAGCGGGATTCGAACTGTATCTTCTGGGGCGCGGATGGGAGAATCACAGCGCTTCGGGATATTCCAATGTGCATCGGATCGACGGTCGTGTGCCGTATGCGCAGACATTGTCCTATATGGCTGATGCGAAGATCAATCTTAACGTTATGCCATGGTTTAAGTCCGGAACCCACGACAGGATATTTAATACATTATTGCAGCATTCCCTGCCGCTCACGGACCGCAGCAGTTGGATCGATGAGAATTTTACAGACGGACAGGATATTGCCATGTATGACCTGAAGCATCTGGACAGGCTCCCCGCGATTGCAGAGAGCCTGCTGCATGATCCGGATAAGGCGGAAGCAATCATTCAGAACGGGTATGAGAAAGTGCTTAAGAATTATACATGGAGTAACTGTGCAGATCGGATACTAGCATGATGGCTGCATTATATTCAGCCAAACCTCCTTGTCTATTCGCCCATCTGCCGCGTTGGATTTTCTATCCGTAGCCACCGCTACGCCGTCGAAAATCCGCCTTGCATATGAACGAATATCCTGCGGAGTTTCACCAGATATAATGCAGACATCACACTAGAAGCAGTATCTACTCCCCCAGCACCCGCTCCCTGACCACATCAAATGGCGCCGGGCCTACATCCAGCACCGCCTTATGGAACTTCTCTTGGGAGAATCCCTTCCCCCACTGCTTAACCGCGTCTCTCTTAAGCTCCAGGAATTCTACATATCCGATATAATACTTCAGATAGTTGGCCGGATCTGCGATGATCAGGTCATAGATATCCTCGATCGTATCCACATCCGTGATCCCATAGCTCCGGAAGAAGGAGGTCGCCTCGATGAGCGTCCAACCCTCGTAATGAATGCCCATATCGGCGAGGGCATAGAGCCCAAGGATCACGGATGTATTCTTCTGCATCAGTGTCGCCTGTTCCTTGGTTATGGGGGCATAGTAGTAACTCATCATCTCGCTGTAGGTAGCCCACCCTTCCGTATAGCCGCCGTAATTCAGAAGATTGCGGATGGGGTCCGGCTTCCTGCCGGCGTAGTAGGTCGTCTGGTAGAGATGCCCCGGATAGCCTTCATGTGCAAGGGTCGTAAATAGCGACAGGTCATCCGGTAAATGTCCCTGATTGATGTAGATGACGTTGTCGGCGGAGTTGTCGATGGCCGGTATCATATAGAATGCGGGGCTTAAGTATTCTTCCATGGACTTCTGGACGTATTTGATCTCGGTATTGACCTTCGGGGGCTTGGGGAAATGTTCCTCCAGTTTGTCTTCTAAGTCGTTGAGGATGGCGGCAGGATCCGAGGTTTCCAGTGAGGCGCCCTGAGTCTTGAACAGATCGGAGGAGACGGAGACGTTCTCATCGACGGGAGTCAGGATCTTCTGCATATCGGCAAGATCGGAGATCATCTGCTTCTGGGTCAATTGCTGCAGTTCAGGTATACTCCGGGAGGATCCGGTCTCGGAAGCGACGACCAGTTCATAATATTCCCGTCCTTCCGGCAGATGGCAGAGCCCGTTGGGGTTCTTCCCGGTGCCGCAAAGGGCGGCAAGACCGTCCTTTAGTTCAGCGTATGCCGGGTAAATGTAATTCCGGATGTATTCGGAATTGGTCTCTATGTATGCATTTCTCTTGTCGGCGGGCAGTTCCAGGGAGTCTAAGCGGTCTTTGAAGGAGGAGTGCAGATAGTTATCGTCCCCCATATCGATAAAAGCCTGGCATTCCTTGATGATCCCGTCGGCGGAATAATCTGCCATGAACAGTCCGGCTTCGGATTTGGCCTGTTCGAATTCCAGGATAGAGTGGAAATACTCCGGCGTCTTGGTCAGCAGTTCCAGATAGGTGCCGACATCGGCCTGTGTGTAGAACTGGTATTCCGACAGGAGCACCGGAAGCTGGGCCTGTGTGCCGGTCAAGGGCGCCAGGGGTTCTTCGTACAGCGCGTAGGGAGCCATTTCCCGGGCGGAGGTAAGATAATCCGTCAGTACGTCATAGGTCAGCCGGTTCTTCCTGGAGAGGCGGCTGCGGTCGAAGGAACTTACGGCGGCCAGCGCGTTCTCGGCGGAAGCGCAGATGGCGTCGGTGTCGGCGGTACAGCTTCCGAAGGTGACGGGAGTATTCTCGATCCCGTAGGCCGACGGGTCCTTAAGGGTATAATGAAGGGAAATCGTACTTCCGGCAACTTCCTGGCAGAATAGATTTCTTGTATAATTTTCAAACTGTTGGTTTTCATTTCCGCGGAAATGCCAGTACAGCCCTGTGGATAGGAGGACTGCCGCAAGAAGCAGAGAGGCGATGGTGATCGAACGTTTTTTTGACATAACAGACCTTTGAAGTTTTTTATATGTATATGCAGAAATAAGGATAGTATGCAGGAATGGGAAGGCACATATTTTTAAAACAGACATATGATAGGATAGATACTTATTTCTTAGGAGAGAGCGCAAATGGACAATCGACTTCCTTATTATATGACATATCCAATGCCGTTTCTGTACGAAGAAGACAGGAGCATGAGAAGAGACCTGGATTACATGAAGAGTATTTATCCTATGGCGGCGAAACGCCTGATCCCTTATGTGGAGGAGGAATGTGACCGGATGGAGTACAGCGGGAGCATGATGTATGACGAATATCCGGATCAGCTGCAGCTTCGTATGATGTGCAGGCGGATCTACGACCAGGTGGCGGAAGAGGAAGAGAACGCGGGAGAGTGGCTGATGGATCTGATACAGGTTATGGCGTACCATGAGCTGTGCCAGAGGAGATGTGAGTACAGAGAATACCGGAGAAAATATTATTGATCCGGGTGCGTTACGTTTCGCGGACGGCTGTGTATCTTAGGAACTGTGCAAGAATAACATGTACAGTTCCTAAGGGTGGACGGATAGCCGAAAGTGTGGTAAAATATTCCTCATAAATGCCCTGTTTTATGCCATGGTGCATCGGTACAACAAAAGTAAGGTCTGTGTACCGGTCGGGCTTTGCATGAGCAGCGGCAGAAGATAAGGGGGGAGAGCTGGTGGATAACATCATATTCATTGGCATGCCGGCCGTGGGTAAGAGCACGGTGGGAGTCATTGTCGCCAAGAGGCTTGGATATCGTTTCGTAGATACGGATATCCTGATACAGGAGGAGGAAGGGAAGCTGCTCAAGGATATCATCAGGGAGAAGGGGATCAAAGGCTTTCTCGAGGTGGAGGACCGCGTGAATTCCCGCGTGAACACGAAGAAGACGGTGATATCACCGGGCGGGAGCGTTATATATTGCGAGAATGCGATGAAGCATTATAAAGAGATCGGTAAGATCGTATATCTGCAGGCATCCTTCGAGACGATCGACAGGAGGCTGAACAATGCGCGGAGCAGAGGGGTCGTACTGAGGAAGGATCAGACCTTGAAGGATCTCTATGATGAGAGGGTTGTGCTGTGTGAGAGATATGCCGATCTGACCATATGTGAAGACGGATTGAGGCTTGAAGATACCATTCAGAAGGTGTTAGAAGCGTTGAAAAAGTAATAATTATTACGAACTATTTACATGTTTATTAAAAAATATTTTACAAATACGAAATTTATGGTATAATATGAACGCATTAAAAACCAGAGATTTCCGAGAGTAGATTTTTTAATTATACAGATAATATAAATGAGAGTAATAAAAAAATAGATATTGAGGTGCAACGATGGAGCAATATATAATTAAAGGCGGCCATCCGCTTGTTGGAGAAGTAGAGATTGGCGGAGCAAAGAATGCGGCTTTGGCGATTCTTGCTGCGGCGATCATGACAGATGAGACTGTACTGGTTGATAATCTGCCGGACGTGAATGATATCAATGTATTACTGGATGCGGTTTCGGGGATAGGAGCGGCAGTTCACAGAGTGGACCGCCACACTGTCAGGATCAACGGGAAGAATATCGACAGTATTGACATAGAGTACGATTATATCAAGAAGATCAGAGCGTCTTATTATCTTCTGGGAGCGCTGCTTGGGAAGTATAAGCATGCGGAGGTTGCGCTTCCGGGCGGATGCAACATAGGGAGCAGGCCCATCGACCAACATCTGAAGGGCTTCCGTGCCCTTGGCGCGGATGTTGAGATCAGACATGGCAAGATCATCGCTGAGGCGGACCGTCTGGTCGGCAAGCATATTTATTTTGACGTGGTCAGCGTAGGGGCGACCATCAATGTGATGATGGCTGCGACTATGGCGGAAGGTCTGACCATTATGGAGAATGTGGCGAAGGAGCCGCATGTGGTAGACGTGGCGAACTTCCTGAACAGTATGGGAGCGAACATCAGAGGCGCGGGTACGGATGTGATCAAGATCCGCGGCGTGCAGCGTCTGCATCGTTCGGAGTATTCTGTTATTCCTGATCAGATCGAAGCGGGAACATTTATGTTCGCGGCGGCGGCTACAAGAGGCGACGTTACGGTTATGAACGTGATCCCGAAGCATCTTGAGGCCACGATCGCGAAGCTGATAGAGATAGGCTGCGAGGTGGAAGAGTTCGACGATGCCGTGCGAGTGGTTTCCAAGGGGGATTTGAACAGTACCCATGTCAAGACATTGCCGTATCCGGGATTCCCGACAGATATGCAGCCGCAGATCGGAGTGACGCTGGCTCTGTGCCGGGGGACAAGTACGATCACGGAGAGTATCTTCGAGAATCGGTTCAAATATCTGGATGAGCTGGCAAGAATGGGCGCGAATATCAAGGTTGAGGGTAATTCGGCGACGATAGAAGGGATCAAACGTTTCTCGGGAGCGAGGGTCTGTGCACCAGATCTGCGCGCGGGTGCGGCGCTCTGTATCGCGGGCCTGGCAGCAGACGGGATTACGATCGTCGATGATATTGTATATATCCAGAGAGGATATGAGAGATTCGAGGAGAAGCTTCGCGGGATCGGGGCGATCATGGAGAGGGTCGGCTCGAATAAGGAGATTCAGAAGTTTCGGTTGAAAGTAGGTTAAGAATAGAACAGGAATAGGGGACTGACAGGAGTTGATTCTGCCGGTCCTCGTTTTTGCATTGTTAAAATGATTGTATCGTGTTAGAATAATTCTAAATGTTTCATATAACTTTAGTTACAGGAGGAGAATTCATGAAGATCAAGGAACGTAGATTGCCGGGTACAATGTCCGCAGAGATATCCGACAGGGAGATCAGGCATCGAAAGCTTGCCAGGCGTGCGGCGGCAGAGGGATTCGTACTGCTTAAGAATAAGGACGGCTTACTGCCCATAGAGAGGGGGAGCAGGCTTGCCCTGTATGGCGCAGGAGCCGGGAGGACCGTCAAGGGCGGAACGGGCTCAGGGGATGTGAACGAGCGTGACAGCATTTCCATCTATCAGGGGCTTCGGCAGGCAGGATATGAGATCACCAGTGAGGATTGGATCCTTGCCTATGACCGTCTGTATGAGGAGGAGCGCTTAAGGTGGAGGGACGATATATTATGCAGGATGGACAGGCCGGGAGCCAAGTTTTTTGATGAATATTCTACGACGCCGTTTCAGGTTCCGTGCGGTCCGGGGATCGACACGGAGGCGGCGAAGCAGGACGGCGCGGATATTGCGGTGTTCGTCTTAAGCCGTGTCGCGGGAGAGAATGCAGACCGCAGAGATACGCCGGGGGATTATAAGCTTACATCCGAGGAGCGGGCGCTGCTTAACCAGATATCGGAGTCTTACAGGTCTATCGTGTTGGCGGTCAATATCGGAGGGCTTGTCGATCTTGGATTCACGGAGGAATTACCCAATGTTGACGCGATCCTGCAGTTCGTACAGGCGGGACAGGAAGGCGGCAGCGCGTTCGCGGACGTCCTGTCAGGGGATGTGACGCCGAGCGGGAAGCTTGCGGATACCTGGGCGGCGAGCTATGAGGATTATCCGAATGCGCAGACATTCAGCCATAAGAACGGCAATACAGAGACAGAGAAGTATGAGGAAGGCATATTTGTAGGATACCGGTATTTTGATACGTTTGATGTTCTGGCGCTCTATGGGTTCGGATACGGGCTTTCATACACCAGCTTCGAGACGCAGGTGCGGGCGGTGCGCAAGGTGCGGACGGATGCGGACAAACCGGGAATCGAGGTAGATGTCTCCGTTAAGAATACGGGGGATCGCTATGCGGGGAAGGAAGTGGTACAGGTATATGTATCCTGCCCGCAGAAGAAGCTTGTGAAGGAATTCCGCCGTCTGTCGGCGTTTGCGAAGACCGGGCTGCTTGCACCGGGCGAATCCCAGGAATTGAGTCTGTCTTTTGCTATGGATCAGTTGGCTTCTTATCATGAAGAGGGTGCCGTCTGGATGCTGGAGGAGGGTACCTACGGGATCTGGGCAGGGAACTCTCTTGGATCTGCCGTGCTTGCCGGAGCAATCCATCTGGACGGGGATGCCGTTACGGTGCGGTGCGGACATATCTGCCCGCTTAAGGAAGAGCTTACGGAGATCATGCCTGATTTGGCAAATGTATCTAAGAAGGAATCTGAATGGCTTGCGAAGGCGGAAAGCCTTACGATCCCTCCGGCGGAGGTTCATGCCGGGGAGATCGAGGCCGAAGAGATCGTATATACAGAGATGCCGGAGACTTTGCCGGGACCGGCAGGAGAGATCGTTCAGAAGCTGTCGGCGGATCAGTTGATCCAGTTAGCGACTGGGGATCCGGGTAAAGGACAGGAGAGTGCGCTTGGCTCTGCCGGTATCACGGTTCCGGGTTCGGCGGCGGAGACGTCGTCAGCGGCGGCTGGGGATCCGTGGAATGTTGCGGCTATGGTATTGGCGGACGGTCCGGCGGGCCTGCGATTGAACCAGACCTATCAGGTGGCGGACGGAGAGATCGTGAAGGAGAGCTTCATGAAGTCTCTTGAGAAGGGATTCTTCATGTCTGAGACGGAGAGTGTGGGAACGACCTATTATCAGTATTGTACGGCGATTCCGGTGGGAACGTTACTTGCGCAGACCTGGAATATCGAATTGATCGAAGAAGTCGGAGAGATGATCGGCAGTGAGATGGAAGAGTTTGGTGTGACGCTTTGGCTGGCTCCGGGCATGAACATCCACCGAAATCCGCTGTGCGGACGTAATTTCGAATATTATTCCGAGGATCCGCTGCTCTCTGGGAAGATGGCGGCTGCCATGACCCTGGGAGTGCAGAAGCATCCGGGCGTGGGAACGACGATCAAGCATTTCGCGTGCAACAATCAGGAGGATAACCGGATGGGGTCGGATTCTGTGGTATCGGAGCGTGCATTGAGAGAGATCTATCTGAAAGGCTTCGAGATTGCGGTGAAGGAGTCCCAGCCCATGAGTATTATGACGTCCTACAATATGATCAACGGGGTACACGCCGCGAATTCCTTTGATATCTGCAAGAAGGCGGCGAGAGACGAATGGGGCTTCGCAGGAGCAATCATGACTGACTGGACGACTACGACGGATTCTACGGGCGGGATCTGCACCGCGCCGGGATGCATCCGTGCCGGGAATGATATGATCATGCCGGGAACACATCAGGATCACGAGGAGATACGGCGGGCGCTTGAGGACGGAAGCCTGACGCTTCGGGAGCTTAGATGGTGTGTATACAATACGGTCCGGCTGTGTCTGCAGTCGAACCAGTACGAAGGTGCGGTGAGTTACCGGAAGCAGTTCGATACGATTTAAGAACGGCGGAGGTACAGGATATCAGAGTCAGAAGGGGGAAGCGGCAGCGCATGAACGCAGCAGAGATATTAAAGAAATATTTTGGATATGATACATTTCGTCAGGGGCAGGAGGGCATCATACGCTCCATCCTGTCGGGGAGGGATGTGCTGGCGATCATGCCTACCGGCGCCGGCAAGTCCGTCTGTTATCAGGTACCGGCGCTGATGCTCCCCGGTATCACGCTTGTGGTATCGCCTCTGATATCCCTGATGCAAGATCAGGTAAAGTCCTTGAATGAGGCGGGGATCCACGCGGCATTTATCAACTCTGCACTGACAGAGGCTCAGATATCCAAGGCTCTTGATTTTGCGGCCAGGGGCATATATAAGATTATCTATGTGGCGCCGGAACGCTTAGAGAGCGGAAGATTCCTGCAGTTTGCGGCAAATGCCGATATTTCTATGGTGACGGTGGATGAGGCCCATTGTATTTCTCAGTGGGGGCAGGATTTCAGACCGAGTTATCTGAAGATCGTTGATTTTATAGACGATCTGCCGAAGCGTCCGATCATCAGCGCATTTACGGCGACGGCAACGGGGGAGGTGAAGACGGATATCGAGTGCATTCTTCGCCTGGAGCGCCCCGATGTGACGGTGACGGGATTCGACCGGGAGAATCTGTATTACAGCGTGGAGCATATCGCGGGAAAGAAGAAGGATGATTTCGTCGTTGACTATATCGAGAAGCATCCGGGAGAGAGCGGGATCATCTACTGTGCAACGCGGAAGAATGTGGACAATCTGTATGAGAAGCTGTTCAAGCGGGGTGTCCCGGTGACCAGCTATCACGCGGGGATCGACAATCATATCCGTAAGAAGAACCAGGATGATTTCATCTATGACCGGGCGCTTGTGGTGGTGGCCACCAATGCGTTTGGGATGGGGATCGACAAGTCCAATGTAAGATATGTGATCCACTACAACATGCCTCAGAGCATGGAGAATTATTATCAGGAGGCGGGGCGTGCAGGGCGTGACGGGGAGAATTCCCAGTGTATTCTGCTGTTCTCCGCCCAGGATGTGATCATCGCGAGATTCCTTCTGGATCAGAAGGAATTCGAGGATATGGATGAAGAGGATATTGAACTGATCAGGCAGCGGGACACCTACAGGCTTCAGGTCATGGAGGGGTATTGCAAGAGGGCCGCTTGTCTCAGGAATTATATACTGGAGTATTTCGGCGAGAAGATAAGCCAGCCCTGCGGTAACTGCGGGAATTGTCACGGTAATTTTACAGAGATGGATATGACGGATGCGGCCAAATGGGTGGTCAACTGTATCGCGGAGACCAGGGGAAGATTCGGCAAGAATATTGTGTCGGGAACGCTGGTCGGCGCGAACCGCGCAAGGCTTCGGGAGGTAGGAGCGACCTCGTACAGATCCTACGGGGCTTTGGAGCAGGTAAATGAGAAGGATGTCCAGACGTTGATCGACCAGATGATTATGGACGGTTATATTGTTCAGTCGGGAGAATACCGCGTCCTCCAGATGGGTGATATCAGCGGGTTGAAGCGCGAAGAAGCCCGTGTGATGATCCGGAAGTCTCAGGAGAAGGAGATCCCGGCCGCCGCCAGGAAGAAGGCGCGGAGCACGGACGCCCTCACCGGCGCAGGATTCCAGTTGTTCGAGAGGCTTAAGGGGCTTCGGACGGCGATTGCGAAGGAGGAAGGGATGCCCCCTTATATCGTGTTCAGCGATAAGACGCTGATCGACATGTGCGTTAAGCTCCCGAGAGATAAGCAGGGGATGCTCGCGGTATCTGGCGTCGGGGAGAATAAGTACAGCAAGTACGGGGAGAGGTTCATGGATGTGATCAGGGTATTCGATGAGGAGCATCCTGGAAATTTGCACCATCGTATTGACAACACATAGAAAAGCGAGTATATTTATATATGGATTACATCTAAATAATGCAGACTTTCTCTTATTCAGAGCAGTGGAGATACAAAGGATCTATGAAGCTGCGGCAACCCCCGGTCTGGGAAGGTGCCAACCTGAGCGAGCAATCGAACAATAAGAGGATTGGTTTATGAGATATAAAACAGTCCGCTTAGTGCGGGCTGTTTTTTCGTCTTAGCATGCTGAACAGCAAAGAGAAAGTATGCGGTCATCAAGAGAAAAGGAGTGGAAGATAATGGAAAGACATTTATTCACATCAGAATCAGTAACAGAAGGACATCCGGATAAGATGTGTGATCAGATCTCGGACGCGATCCTGGATGCGTTGATGGCGCAGGATCCTATGAGCCGCGTGGCTTGCGAGACCAGTACCACTACAGGGCTTGTCCTGGTTATGGGAGAGATCACAACGAAGGCGTATGTGGACATTCAGAAGATCGTGAGAGAGACGATCAAAGAGATCGGTTATGTGCGCGGGAAATTCGGGTTTGACGCGGAGACCTGCGGCGTACTTACGGCAATTGACGAGCAGTCAAGCGATATCGCCATGGGAGTTGACAAGGCTCTGGAAGCCAAAGAGAACAAGATGTCAGAGGAAGAGATCGAGGCGATCGGCGCAGGGGATCAGGGAATGATGTTCGGTTATGCGTCAGATGAGACGCCGGAGCTTATGCCGTATCCGATCGCACTGGCACACAAGCTGGCAAGAAGGCTTACCGAGGTGCGCAAGAACGGCACGCTGCCGTACTTAAGGCCGGACGGGAAATCACAGGTGACGGTTGAGTATAACGAGGAAGGAGTGCCGACGCGGCTCGACGCGGTAGTCCTGTCCACCCAGCACGACCCGGATGTAACGCAGGAGCAGATTCACGAGGATATCAAAAAGCATGTATTTGATGAGGTGATCCCGGCAGATATGGTAGACGGTGAGACCAAGTTCTTCATCAACCCGACGGGACGTTTCGTGATCGGCGGGCCTCACGGCGACAGCGGTCTTACCGGACGGAAGATCATTGTAGATACCTACGGCGGAATGGCACGCCACGGCGGCGGCGCATTTTCCGGCAAGGACTGCACGAAGGTAGACCGTTCGGCGGCTTACGCGGCGCGTTACGTCGCTAAGAATATTGTGGCTGCGGGCCTTGCTAAGAAATGTGAGATCCAGCTGTCTTACGCTATCGGTGTGGCGCATCCGACGTCTATTATGGTGGATACCTTCGGAACCGGGAAGATCAGCAATGAGAAGCTGGTAGATATGATCAGAGAGAACTTCGACCTTCGTCCGGCGGGCATCATTCAGATGCTGAACTTAAGAAGACCGATCTACAAGCAGACGGCGGCGTATGGGCATTTCGGACGTACCGATCTGGATCTGCCATGGGAGAAGATTGACAAGGCGGAGATCTTGAAGAAGTATTTATAAAGCTATTTATAAAAATTTTATAATAAGTTTATGGACGCTTTGATGTGAAGCGTCCTTTTTCGTGCTATACTTAAATACATATGATATCCGAAGTGTGAGGCACAAAGATGAAGTTAAAGACGAGACTGATCATAGCTTTTCTGACGGTGATCCTGATTCCGATCGTGCTGACAGTTATGTTGGCATATCTGTTTGGCAAATATCAGATGAGCGCCATTGAGAAGACCTATGAGATCACGGGGATGACGACGGAAAATCTGTCGAATTCTGTCGGAGTAATGTCCAGGCTCACGGAGCGTTTTTATAAAGAACTGTCCCAGATGGTAGAGGAGAATCCGCGTCAGATGGAAGACGCTACTTTTCTGGAGGATTTTAACCAGAGCCTAAGAAGAAAGAATGCATATCTGTTGGTGCGTAAGGGGCATATCCTGGTCTATGTCGGTACGGCTATGGAGGATGCTCAGCCGGTGATCGACCGCCTGCCGGGGTACGGAGATACGGAGATGATGTCGGAGAGCGGTATTTATCTGGGAGGCGAGGCTCAGGCGCTTGTGAAGCAGGTGGATTTTCTATATCCGGATGAGAAGGAAGGCAGCGCGTTTGTCGTTGTAAATGTTAACGGCGTGATCCCGGAGGTGGAGCGGTTATATATGGAGGTTGTCGTGGGAATCGTCGTGGTGCTGATTCTGACGGCGGCAGTTCTCATCTTATGGATATACAGAGGAGTCATGGGACCGCTCGGGAAGATGCAGGTCGCGGCTCAGAATATCAAGGATGGGAATCTGGATTTTGAGCTTAAGGCAGAAGCGGACGACGAGCTTGGGAAGCTCTGTCAGAGCTTGGAGGAGATGCGTATGCGGCTCCAGGATAACGCGGAAGAGAAGATCAGATTCGACAAAGAGAACAAGGAGCTGATCAGCAATATTTCCCATGACTTGAAGACCCCGGTCACAGCCATCAAGGGATATGCGGAAGGGATCATGGACGGAGTTGCGGATACGCCGGAGAAGATGGAACGGTATATTCGGACGATCTACAATAAGGCCAGCGAGATGGACACGCTGATCAACGAGCTGACCCTGTATACGAAGATTGATACCAACAGGATCCCTTATAATTTTAACACGCTGTCGGTGGAGGCGTATTTTGAAGACTGTGCGGAAGATCTCTCCGTGGAGCTTGAGTCCAGAGGCGTGGAGTTCGGATATTTTAATTATGTGGAAGCGGATGTGAAGATAATCGCCGACGCAGAGCAGGTCAAGCGTGTTGTTCACAATATCGTGAATAATTCGCTCAAATATATGGATAAGCCCAAAGGAAAGATCAATCTTAGGGTCAAGGATGTGGGAGACTTCGTGCAGGTCGAACTGGAGGACAACGGCAGAGGGATCGCGGCGAAGGATCTGCCGAACATCTTCGACCGGTTTTACCGCACGGATGCTTCGCGGAATTCATCCAAGGGGGGAAGCGGTATCGGGCTTTCGATCGTGAAGAAGATCATCGAGGAGCACGGAGGCAAGATCTGGGCTACAAGCAGAGAAGATACGGGGACGACGATGTATTTTGTCCTTAGAAAATATCAGGAGGTGCCGATTTATGAGTAAGATATTGATTGTAGAAGATGAAGAAGCGATCGCCGATCTTGAGAAGGATTATCTGGAGCTGAGCGGATTCCAGGTGGAGGTGGCGAACGACGGAGCGACCGGCCTTCAGAAGGCGCTGAAGGAAGACTTTGATATGTTTATCCTGGATCTGATGCTGCCGGGCATCGACGGCTTTGATATCTGCCGCCAGGTGAGAGATGTGAAGAATACCCCCATCATCATGGTGTCGGCGAAGAAGGATGATATTGACAAGATCCGGGGGCTTGGACTTGGGGCGGATGATTATATGACGAAGCCGTTCAGCCCAAGCGAACTGGTGGCAAGAGTGAAGGCGCACCTTGCCAGATACGACCGTCTGACGGGAAGCGCGGTGGAGGCTAATAAGGTGATCGAGATCCGCGGGCTCAAGATCGACACGACGGCGAGACGGGTGTGGATCAACGGAGAGGAGAAGACATTTACCACGAAGGAATTCGATCTTCTGACCTTCCTTGCAAGCCATCCCAACCATGTATATACGAAGGAAGAGCTGTTCCGTGAGATCTGGGATATGGAGTCGATCGGGGATATCGCGACGGTGACGGTGCATATCAAGAAGATACGCGAGAAGGTGGAGATGGATACCTCGAACCCTCAGTATATTGAGACGATCTGGGGGGTCGGATATAGATTTAAGGTGTAAGATGTATTTTACAAAAGGAGGTAAAGGATTTGTTAAAAGGAAAGGTGGCTGTCGTTACAGGCGGTACAAGAGGAATCGGTTATGCGGTAGTGAAGAAGTATCTGGAGAACGGTGCGAAGGTCGTGCTGTTCGGGTCCAGAGAGGAGACGGTGAATAAGGCGCTCTCTTCGCTTAAGGCGGAGAATGCGGACTGGGAAGTGGAAGGGGATTACCCGGACCTGTCCGATGCAGGGGCAGTGAAGGTTGCCATCCAGAAGGTAAAGGATAAGTTCGGAAGACTTGATATTCTGGTCAATAATGCCGGAATGTCCGATAGTACCAAGGTCGAGAAATACGAAGAAGGGCAGTTCGACAAGGTTATGAGGCTGAATGTCAATGCTCTCTTCAATGCGATCCAGCCGGCGGTAGAGATTATGAGAGAGCAGGGCGGCGGCTGTATCCTGAATACCAGTTCCATGGTCAGCATCTCGGGGCAGCCTGGCGGCGTGGCATATCCGACGAGCAAATTCGCTGTCAACGGTATGACGCTTTCACTGGCAAGAGAGCTTGGCCCAAGCAATATCCGCGTCAATGCGGTAGCGCCGGGAATCACCAAGACGGATATGGTCGCGGCTCTGCCGGATCAGATGATCCAGCCGATGATCGCCGCGATACCGCTTCGCAGGATCGGTGAGCCGGAAGATATCGCCAATGCGTTCTTATTCCTGGCAAGCGATATGGCAAGCTATGTGACGGGCGAGATCTTGTCTGTGGACGGTGCGATGAGGGCATAGGGATATACAGAGATACCAGAGATACCTTTAGCGGGTATCTCTTTTTGCATATAGCCGCCGGGTATACGGAGGGTATCATTATTTTTGCATGTAGAAGTATGGATGCGGATGCAAAAGGAGTTTTATGTAGATATGCCGTATGAATTGTGTTATAATATGTAGCACGCTGATGCATGCCCTGATACACTAGCGTGAGCGTGCATCAACTCTAAATATTATTCGGTGAGAGAGGGCAGAATGTTACATGATAACAAGTACATCGAATGCGAAGGTTAAGCGTCTGGTAAGCCTTAAGAAGAAGCGCAAGGCGAGGGACGAAGAGAAGGTATTTCTGGTAGAAGGAATCAGGATGTTCAGGGAGATGCCGCTTGAGATATTAAGAGAGGTATATATGTCGGAGACATTTTACCGGAAGGACAAGAAGACGGCCAGGGAAGTTCTTGCGGGCAGCGGGATCGTACCGGAGATCCTGTCGGATACGGTGTTCGGCTATGTATCGGATACCAGGACGCCGCAGGGGATCTTGTGCGTTGCCAGACAGTCGGAGCGTAAGCTTAGGGAGACGACCGGAGGGAACTGCCCGCACATCATTGTGCTGGAGCATCTGCAGGATCCGGGGAATCTGGGTACGATCCTTCGGACGGCGGAGGGCGCCGGAGTGACAGGAATCGTGATGGACAGGGAATGTGTGGATATCTATAATCCCAAGACGATCCGTTCCACTATGGGCTCTGTCTATCGTATGCCCTTCTGCTATACGGAGGATCTTCATGACGCGGTCACGGAGCTTAAGGGAATGGGGATCCATATCTATGCGGCGCATCTTGCGGGACAGCGTTTTTATGATGAGGAAGATTACAGCATGCCCTGCGGGTTTCTGATCGGAAATGAAGGAAACGGACTTACAGAGGAGACGGCAAGGCTTGCGGATACTTATATCAGGATACCGATGGAGGGACAGGTGGAGTCCCTGAATGCAGCGGTCGCGGCGTCAGTGCTGATGTTTGAGGCGGCGAGGCAGCGCCGGATGTCAGGAAGGCGGATATAGATATATATAAGAAAGGCGTGGTGATATGAAGCCTGTAATTGACCTGTCAAAGGAATATGGTCTGGTACTGGACGGAGGCGGAGCACGCGGAGCATACCAGATCGGCGCGTGGAAGGCTCTTGCGGAAGCAGGTGTGAAGATCAATGCGGTGGCGGGAACCTCTGTGGGAGCGCTGAACGGCGCGCTGATCTGTATGGGCGATATCGGGAAGGCAGAGAAGATCTGGAATGAGATGACATTTTCAAGGGTCATGGATGTGGATGACGAGTGGATGGAAGGATTGTTCCAGAAGCAGACAAGCATCAGGGAATTCCTGAATGAAGGCTGGAAGCGGCTTAAAGAGGGCGGGGTCGACATCACGCCTTTGCGCAATCTGATCCACGAGACGGTAGACGAGGAGGCCATACGGAACTGCGGCAAGGAGTTCTGCCTGCTGACGTTCTCGCTGTCGGAGTTCAGAGAGCTGGATCTCAGTATAGAGGATATCCCGGAGGGGCTTCTGGAGGATTTTCTTCTGGCAAGCGCATATCTGATCGGTTTCAAGAATGAGAAGATTCAGGGGAAGAAATATATTGACGGCGGCGTGGTGAATAATGTACCATTGAATTCACTGGTGAAGAGAGGATACGAGACTATCATAGAGGTGCGCATCTACGGCCCGGGCCGTGAACCGCGCGTCAAGATGCCCGAGGAGGGCGAGAAGCTTGAAATCGCGCCGCGGGTGAAGCTTGGGAGTATCATTGAGTTCTCGGGGAAACGCAGCCGGCAGAATCTTGTGATCGGTTATTATGACGCCTGCAGGATGCTGTACGGTCTGGAAGGGACGATATATTATCTGGAGCAGTCCCATGAGGATGAGTATTACGAAGAGCTTCTTGCGGATATCCGGGAGATTGAAAAGGCAGAGATCGCATTCGTGCTGAAGCTGCCGCTGGGATATAAGGGGAAGGAGCTGTTCATGGGTATGCTGGAGGCGGCGGCCAAATTACTGCGCATCCCCAAGTATCAGATATACACGGTTGACCAGTTGTATGATATAGTATATAAGAAATATGAAGCATTGGGTGATCAGATGAACCTTCCGAGGTTCGTCCATGTATTGATTGGATTGAGAAAGGGATTGACGATGAACTTAAAAGGAAGAAATTTTTTGACATTGAAGGACTATACACCGGAGGAGATTGCGTATCTGCTGGATCTGGCTGCAGATCTGAAGGAAAAGAAGAAGAACGGCGTGCCTGTCGATAATTACAGGGGAAAGAACGTTGCGCTGATATTTGAGAAGACCAGTACCAGAACCCGGTGCGCGTTCGAGGCAGCCGCGCACGATATGGGGATGGGGACGACCTATCTTGACCCAAGCGGCTCACAGATCGGGAAGAAGGAGAGCATTGAGGATACGGCGAGGGTGCTTGGAAGGATGTATGACGGGATCGAGTACCGGGGCTTCGGACAGGAGATCGTGGAGGATCTGGCCAGATACGCCGGCGTTCCGGTATGGAACGGACTGACCAATGAGTACCATCCCACACAGATGTTGGCGGATCTGTTGACTATACGGGAGAATTTCGGGGAGCTTAAAGGCATAAAGCTGGTGTACATGGGAGACGCCAGATACAACATGGGTAATTCCCTGATGATTGCCTGCGCCAAGATGGGAATGCATTTTGTTGCCTGCACTACGGAAAATTATTTCCCTAACGCAGAATTAGTGGAGACCTGCCGGGGCTATGCGAAGGAGAGCGGCGCGACCATCACGCTGACCTCAGACGTGGCGGCAGGAACGAAGGACGCGGATGTGATTTATACGGATGTATGGGTGTCCATGGGAGAGCCGGACGAGGTATGGGAGGAAAGAATCCGGGAGCTTACGCCGTACAAGGTGACCTCCGGGGTAATGGCCAATGCGAAGGAGAGCGCGATCTTCCTGCATTGTCTGCCGGCGTTCCATGATCTGAAGACGAAGATCGGCAAGGAGATCCATGAGCGTTTTGGAATCGAGGATATGGAAGTGACGGATGAGGTGTTCGAGTCTGAGCAGTCGAAGGTGTTCGACGAGGCCGAGAACCGGATGCATACCATCAAAGCAGTCATGGCCGCGACGCTGGGCTAACGGCTGATGTGAATCTGCCAATGGGAGGTTAGATATTATGAAGTCAGAGATTCTGCGGCTTCTGAAAGAGAATGAGGGATATCTGTCCGGGCAGCAGCTCTGTGACTGCTTCCAGGTATCGCGGACGGCAGTGTGGAAGGTCATGGAGCAGCTTAAGAAGGAAGGCTATCAGATAGAGGCGGTGAGGAATAAGGGATATCGGCTCATAGACAGCCCTGACGTTATGTCCAAAGCAGAGATCGAAAGTCTGACGAAGGGCAGATGGGCAGGGGCGCAAGTCGTCTATTATGAGGAGACGGATTCTACGAATAACCGTGCCAAGGAAGCCGGGGATAAGGGCTGCGGGCACGGAACCTTATTCGTGGCGGAACGCCAGGCGGCAGGGAAGGGCCGCCGGGGCCGGGGGTGGGAATCGCCTGCCGGGACCAGTATCTATATGACGATTTTGCTCCGTCCGGCTATTCTGCCGGCCAAGGCGCCCCAACTGACGCTTCTGATGGCGGTTGCCGTGGTAGAAGGAATCCGCAAGGTTACGGGAATCAACTGTCAGATCAAATGGCCCAATGATATCGTGCTTCACGGCAGGAAGGTCTGCGGGATCCTGACGGAGATGAGTACAGAGATCGACTATATCAATCATGTGGTCATCGGGGTTGGGATCAATGTGAATCAGGAGACATTTCCGGAGGAGATCAGAGAACGGGCCATATCCTTGAAGACGGAACTTGGCGGCAGTATACGGCGCTCTGAACTGATCGCGGCGGTGATGGAGAGCTTCGAGGCTTGCTATAAGACATTTCTTAAGACGGAAGATCTGTCAGTCTTGAAGGCGCGTTATAATTCCCTTCTGGTAAATAAGGACGAGAAGGTGAGGGTATTAGAGCCGCGCAATGAGTATGAAGCCTGCGCGCTCGGTATCAATGACGCGGGAGAGCTGATAGTCAGGATGCAGGACGGTCAGGAGAAGGCGGTCTATGCCGGCGAGGTGTCTGTGAGAGGAGTATATGGATATGTATGATGGGAAGGTGGTGCTCTGCGGCGCCAATTCTTATGAGGAAAAGTATTATCTGAATCCGGATTTTGAGCAGCTTCCGGAGGCAGTCAAGAACGAGATGAAGATCATGTGCGTGCTCTATGTCAATGATGTGGGCGGTATTCTTACGCTGGTCTATGATGAAGACGGAGAACTGTGCTTTGAAGTGACTGCGGAGGAATTTGACCCTATGTTCGACGAGATCGGGAGTCAGTTGAAGATCAAGCAGCTTCAAAGAGAGAAGCAGAAGCTTCTGGAAGCATTGCAGATGTATTATAAGGTCTTTTTTCTGGGTGAGGACGTATAAGGAGGAGAGATATGCTGTTAGTGATCGACGTAGGAAATACGAATATTACAATGGGAGTATTCAAAGGCGAAGAGCTGCTCGGTACATTCCGGCTGACAACGAAGCTTCCGAGGACTTCGGACGAATATGGGATCACCCTAAAGGAGCTGGTAGAACGCCAGGGTATCCGAAGCACCGAGATTACCGCTGTGATCGTTGCGTCTGTAGTACCGGATATCATGCATTCTCTCGGAAGCGCATTTATCAAATACTTCGGGATCAAACCGATGGTGGTATCTGCCGGGATCAAGACAGGGATCCGCATTGTGACGGAGAATCCCAAGCAGGTAGGGGCGGACCGTATCGTGGATGCGGTGGCGGCGTATACGCTGTACGGCGGACCTGTGATCGTGATAGACTTCGGCACGGCGACGACCTATGATATCGTAGGAGCGGACGGAACCTTTGAAGGAGCGGTCATCGCGCCCGGAATCAGGATCGCGGCTCAGGCGATGACGGAACAGGCGGCAATGCTGCCCGCTATCGAGATCAAGAAGCCGGAATCTATCCTGGCGAAAGAGACTGTAGCCAGCATGCAGGCCGGACTGGTCTTTGGACAGATCGGGCAGACGGAGTATATTGTTAAGAAGATCAAGGAAGAATCGGGATATCTGAATGCGAAGGTTATCGCAAGCGGAGGTCTGGGGAAGATGATCGCGAAGGAGACGGATGTGATCGATGTCTATGATTCGCAGCTGACGTTAAAGGGACTGCGGTTTATCTATGAGAAAAACAAACGGTAGATGTTATTAAAATATAACAGGGGCGTAGTGAAATTCGGTTTTGCTGCGTCCCCAAATTTGACTTAAGGGGTGTACCTGAATTGAAAATCGGCAATATAGAACTTGCAAATCCATATATTCTGGCTCCCATGGCGGGCGTGACGGATCTGCCGTTCCGGCTGCTGTGTATGGAACAGGGGGCGGGGCTTCTGTGTATGGAGATGATCAGCGCCAAAGCGCTGCAGTACAAGAATAAGAATACAAAAGCATTGCTTGCTATCCATCCGAAAGAATATCCGGTGTCCCTGCAGCTATTTGGTTCGGATCCGTATATCATCAGTGAGATGGCTAAGGAGATCGAGGAACTTCCGTTCCAGATCTTGGATATCAATATGGGCTGCCCGGTTCCAAAGGTCGTGAAGAACGGTGAAGGCTCAGCGCTTATGAAGGAGCCGAAGCTGGTGTATGAAATCGTAAACCGGACGGCAAAGGCGATCAGAAAACCGGTAACGGTGAAGATCCGTAAGGGATTCGACGACGGGCAGGTCAATGCGGCGGAAATCGCGAAGATCATAGAAGAAGCCGGAGGAGCGGCGGTCGCCGTCCATGGGAGGACGAGAGAGCAGTATTACTCGGGCAGGGCAGACTGGGAGATCATCCGTCAGGTGAAGGAGGCGGTATCGATTCCTGTGATCGGAAACGGGGACGTGGTTTCCGGGGAAACGGCGCAGGCTATGATGCGGCAGACGGGCTGCGACGGCGTGATGATCGGCCGGGGCGCACAGGGGAATCCCTGGATCTTCCGGGAACTCGCAGAATATGAGCGGACGGGGGAAACCGCCGCAAGGCCGTCCAAAGAGGAGCTGAGGGCGGCAATGCTCAGGCATGCCAGGCTGCAGATCGAATTCAAGGGAGACTATCTTGGGATCCGTGAGATGAGAAAGCATGTATCCTGGTATACGAAAGGGATGGAAGGATCTGCGAAGTTAAGAGATGCGATCAACAGAGTGGAGAGTTATGAGGAGCTTGAGGAGCTTCTTGGCGGGATATAGAGTATTGAGTGTCCTGTGAAATATGTCCCTTGCAGGGCGGGCGTATGATCGTTCTGCAAGGTATGAAGATATGAAATCATGCATATACTGTAACGGGTCAGGGAAGCGGCGCAGTCAGCTTCGCCGGCTGATTTTGCGTATGTATGTAAAATGACTGCGGACAGCAGCGGCAGTCAGGCAAAACTGTTGTGAACAGGTAACAGTTCGGGCTTGCCTGAACTGTTACGTGAATAGTAAGATTTCCGCGGGATTTCGGCATCAAAGTCATTGACATACTTATGGCGTTTCGGTATAATAATTGAATTGTGAAAGTTGAGAAGGAAAGGAAGCAAGACACATGGAAGCTAAGAAAAGATTACTTACTTATGCGGGCTTGAAAGCACTGGAGGACGAACTGGAGCACTTGAAGGTGGTAAAGCGCAAGGAGGTTGCCGGTAAGATCAAAGAGGCAAGAGAACAGGGTGATTTGTCCGAGAACGCTGAGTACGATGCGGCGAAGGACGAGCAGAGAGATATCGAGGCGCGTATTGAAGAATTGGAAGGTATTCTTAAGAATGCGGAAGTTGTAGTCGAGGATGAGGTAGACTTTGATAAGATCAATGTAGGATGTACGGTAAAGGTTTATGACAAGACATTTGACGAAGAGATGGAATTTAAGCTGGTAGGCTCCACAGAGGCCAACAGTCTGGAAGGAAAGATCTCTAATGAATCTCCGGTAGGACAGGCGTTGATCGGCTGTAAGGTGGGAGACCAGGTCGAAGTAGAGACTCAGGCGGGAGTTATGGAATACGAAGTATTGCATATCAGCCGTTCATTATAAGGAAGGAGAGGAAGACGTGGCTGAACAGCAGAAGAAGGTACAGGAGCAGGATATTAACCAGTTGAGGAAGGTTCGCCGTGAGAAGCTTGCGGAGCTGCAGAGCAGCGGCAGGAATCCGTTCGAGATCACGAAGTATGATACGACATGCCATGCTATAGACATTAAGAATAATTATGAGGAAATGGAAGGGAAGCAGGTAAGGCTTGCGGGGCGTGTTATGCAGAAGCGTGTCATGGGCAAGGCTTCCTTCTGCAATATTCTTGATCAGAGCGGCAATATCCAGTCTTATGTGGCAAGAGACAGTATAGGAGAAGAGGCTTATAAGGATTTTAAGAAGATGGATATCGGCGATATCGTGGGTATTGAAGGGGAGGTCTTCAAGACGAAGACGGGAGAGATCTCTGTTCATGCGGCTGCGGTAACGCTTTTGTCCAAGAGCCTTCAGATACTCCCGGAGAAGTTCCACGGCCTGACCAATACGGATATGCGTTACCGTCAGCGGTACGTGGACCTGATCATGAACCCGGAAGCCAGGGATACATTTATCAAGCGTTCGAAGATCTTAAGTTCGATCCGTAGATATCTGGACGGACAAGGGTTCTTAGAGGTGGAGACGCCCATGCTGGTAAGCAATGCGGGAGGTGCGGCTGCAAGACCATTTGAGACGCATTTCAACGCGCTGAGCGAAGACTTCAAGCTGCGTATTTCCCTGGAATTATATCTGAAACGTCTGATCGTCGGCGGATTAGAGAGAGTCTACGAGATTGGGCGCGTGTTCAGGAACGAAGGACTGGATACCAGGCATAACCCGGAATTTACCCTGATGGAATTATATCAGGCATATACGGACTATAATGGGATGATGGATCTGACCGAGAACCTGTACCGCCATGTGGCGCAGGAAGTGCTTGGAACGACTACCATCACCTACAACGGTGTGGAGATGGATCTTGGAAAGCCGTTTGAGCGTATCACGATGATAGATGCCGTGAAGAAGTATGCGGGCGTCGACTGGAATGAGGTAGAGACGCTTGAACAGGCACGGGCGCTTGCAAGAGAGCACCATGTAGAGTTCGAGGAGAGACATAAGAAGGGTGATATCCTGAGCTTGTTCTTCGAAGAATTCGCAGAAGAGCATCTGATCCAGCCGACGTTTGTCATGGATCATCCGATTGAGATCTCGCCGCTTACGAAGAAGAAACCGGAGAACCCGGATTATGTAGAGCGTTTTGAGTTCTTCATGAACGGATGGGAGATGGCGAATGCCTATTCTGAGCTGAACGATCCGATCGACCAGAGAGAGCGGTTCCGTGCGCAGGAAGAGCTGCTGGCGCAGGGCGATGAAGAGGCGAATACTACGGATGAGGATTTCCTGAATGCGCTGGAGATCGGTATGCCGCCGACAGGCGGGATTGGGTTCGGGATCGACAGGATGTGTATGCTGCTGACGGATGCGGCGGCGATACGGGATGTGCTGTTATTCCCGACTATGAAGTCTTTGGACAAATAAAGCCAGTATTTTCAAGGGTTTGCGGTACTTCGATTCAGATTTTGCAACAAAATTGCAACAAATTTGCAACGCATAATGCGGGATAATGCCTGATAATGCGTTGATTGGTACATGAGCCAACTTAATACAGTAAGCACTTTAAGGACATTTTTCTAAAAGAAATTTTAGGGAAGTGTCCTTTTTTGTTATGGTCAAAAAATAAATTTGAATTGGAGGAAAAGGAAATGGCAAACACAGCGTTAAGGTCAGGAGTGAAAAACCGTTCTCCGGGGCAAAAGCAAATTCGGGTTGACAGTTAGCCGTATTTTGGGTAACTGGCAGCACGAATCCACAAGGGTTTGGGAGTGTAGCTCCCAAGAATATAAAAAAACAAGCAGATAAGATAAGGAGGACAAGCTATGGCAGCGAATACAGCGAAAGGTGCAGGAAACAAAGATACTCGCACAATTACTTTCAAGAGCAAAGAACATAAGGATTTTTATAAGGAGTACCTGCAGAAATGCAGATACCAGGATGTATACCATAAAGCATTGGTGTACTGCCTGGGGATTGGTCAGGATACTAGGGTAAATGTGAACAGAATTTATGATTTTAAAACAGGATGCGTGAAAACGGAATGCCTGCGGGAAGGATGGCAGACCAGCGGAAGTGCGAAAATTGTACGGATGGCATTTAACCTCTATTGTAATGGAACGCCAAGTGTCTATGATACGGAGGATGTGGATGAACAATTAAAGGAGTTCCGTTGTTATACAGTGGAAGATTTATTCTGCTGCGGCTATGCCAGATACTTTTGGGAGGCAGTCAAGCTCCGCTATCCGGAATACTGTTTTTACGTGGATATGGAGGATTTATATGCTTAAAATCAGGATGCAGGGGACAAAGAAAGACCTTCACTGGTTCCGGCGGCTTTTGGAGCGGCATGAAGGCGTGGATGTGAAAGAAGTGTCGGAACCATTTGCAAACAAAGGGACAAATAAGTATTTCCGTGTATATGCGGAAGTGGAAAGAACAGAAAAATAGATTGGAGAATCAGGAGGAAAGTATATATGTGCAGAGTGATCGCAGTAGCAAACCAGAAAGGCGGAGTCGGCAAGACTACAACGTGTGTGAATTTAGGGATTGGGCTTGCCAGGGCAGGCAAGAAAGTATTGTTGGTAGAGGCAGATGCGCAGGGCAGCATGGCGGTGAGCCTGGGGATTGCGGAGCCGGACGAGCTGGATGTGACGTTAGTGAACATCATGGAAAAGGTAATCAACGACGAGGATGCAGAGTTAGGTGAGGGCATTATCCACCATGAGGAAGGGATTGATTTTATCCCGGCAAATATCGAACTGGCAGGCTTGGAAACGGCCTTGGTAAATGTTATGAGCAGGGAAACGATACTGCGCCAGTATCTCAACAGCGTAAAAGGGGAGTATGACTTTGCGATTATTGATTGTATGCCCTCGCTTGGCATGATTACGATAAACGCCCTTGTAGCGGCGGACAGCGTACTGATTCCCGTAGAGGCGGCATATCTCCCAGTCAAAGGGCTTCAGCAGCTTATTAAGACGATTGGACGGGTACATAGAAAGCTAAACCCAGCGCTTGATATTATGGGGATTCTGCTGACAAAGGTAGACCGGAGAACAAACTTCGCAAGGGACATTTCAGCGCAGATCCGGGAGGTATATGGGAACCGGGTACATATTTTTGAGAACTGCATCCCGTTATCTGTAAAGGCTGCGGAAACCACGGCAGAGGGGAAAAGCATCTATCTTCATGATCCGAAGGGGATTGTGGCAGGCGGCTACCACTCACTGACACAGGAGGTGCTTGCGGATGAAAAGTAAGAGCGCAGAGAAGGTAAAGCTGAACAGCTTTGATGATTTGTTTGGCATAGATGAAACGGGCGAAACGGTCACTTCCGTTCCCCTAAGTGAGCTGCATACGTTTAAAGGCCATCCGTTCCGGGTATTGGATGATGAAAAAATGCAGGAAACGGTGGAAAGCGTAAAGCAGTATGGCGTGTTGATGCCGGGGATTGTGCGCCCGCATCCGGAAGGCGGCTATGAGGTTATTGCAGGGCATAGACGGTGGCGGGCCTGTGAGCTTGCCGGACTTACGGAAATGCCTGTCATTATCCGGGAAATGGATGATGATACAGCGGTAGTCCTGATGGTCGATACGAATATCCAGAGGGAGGACATCCTGCCAAGTGAGAAGGCGAGGGCATATCGGATGAAATACGAAGCAATGAAGCACCAGGGCAGCAAAGGGGAGAAATATACTGCGGATGCCATCGGGGAAGCTGCCGGGGACAGCGGGAGGACAGTGCAGCGTTATATCCGGCTGTCGGAACTGGCGGAAGAACTGATGGATTATGTGGATGAAAATAAAATCCCTATGGTGGCCGGGGAGAAACTGTCTTATCTGAAAGCAGAAGAACAGGCATGGGTTGTGGACGCCATCGGCAACAGCGGCATATTCCCATCGAAAGCGCAGGCAGAACAGCTAAAGGAAAGCAGTGAAACAGGGGAATTGACGGAAGGGAATGTATATGCGGTTTTAATCCGGAAAGAGAAGGAAAATGTGAATGTGACGATTTCCGCAAAGAGAATCCGCAATTATTTCCCGACGGAATATTCCAAAGAGCAGATTGAGGATGTGATCTATACACTTCTGGAGGAATGGAAGCAGAAGGAGGGAGGGACAACGGATGCAGGAATTACAGTTTGATTATTATCGGGGCATGGAAGCGGAGCAGTACACGTTTTACCGGATTCCGAAGGTTCTGTTCACTGCAGAATGCTTCAAGTCTCTCTCTTGTGAAGCGAAGGTTTTATACGGTCTTTTATTAGACCGTATGAGCCTTAGCATAAAGAACCGGTGGTTTGATGAAGAGGACAGGGTGTATATCATTTTTACAGTGGAAGAAATTGCAGAGCTTATGAACTGTGGTACACAAAAAGCGGTAAGGCTTCTGAAAGAACTGGATGCAGATAAAGGAATTGGACTGATTGAAAAGAAACGCCTGGGGCTTGGAAAGCCGAATGTCATATACGTGAAAAATTTCATTATCCGGCAGACAGAGGACAAGGAAAGAGAGGAAAAACAGGGTGGAATGCCTATAAATGCACAGAATAGTGAAAATCACAATTCAAGAGTTGTGAAAACCACAATTCAAGAATTTCCAGAATCACAATTCAAGAATGGTGAAAATCACAATTCAGGAATGATGAAAACCACAATTCAAGAATCTCCAGAATCACAATTCAAGAATGGTGAAAATCATACTTCTGGAATGGTGGGAATCACAATTCAAGAATTTCCAAAATCACAATCTAATAAGACTGATATTAACAAGACTGATTTAAGTAAGACTGAATTTAGTGAAACGGAGTGTAGTAAGCCTGATCTTAATGATCCTGAATCCGGTGTGTCTGCTATCCATCCTAATCCTATCCTGTCTAATCCATCTATCCCAGGAACAGAGCCGGATGTGATGGGAGAGATGGATGCTTACCGAGACATCATCCGGGAACACATATCTTACGAGTGTTTCCAGGACGGGCGCTATCACCGGAGGGAGGACGTGGATGAACTGGTGGAGCTGATGGTGGAAGTGATGATGCTGCCGGACAATGGCACAGTGCGGATTGCAGGAGTGGAAAAGCCGGCGGCGGTTGTCAAGAACCGGTTTATGAAGCTGAACCATGAGCATATGGAGTATATCCTTACCTGCCTGGGCGCAAATACGACGAAGGTGGGAAATATCAAGGCATACCTTCTGACAACTCTGTATAATGCCCCGATGACCATAAGCAATTATTACACAGCGGAAGTGAACCATGACCTATATGGGAGCGGATGAAAAAGTACGGGGAATATTGGCGATAAAATTGTTTCGGTGTGCCAGGCGTGATATACTGGATGCAGGTACAGATTGGAGGAAGGTATGAAAATAAGTGAATTTGTAAAGAAAGTGGTAATCCCGGTTGTATCGGCATTGTTTTTGGCGGCATTGTTCCGTCCGCTGTGCATGGAGAATGGGGAGTGCAATTATTTGAACCTGTGGTGGTTCATGGGTATTCCATTTGGCATATATAGGATGTTTTTCTGGATTATCCCGAAAGGCTATGACGTTGGCAGCACGGTGGGCATCCTGTTTATCAATGTTCTTGTGGGCGGCATGATTGGAGGGATCGTTCTTGTCTGGAGACTGCTGGCAGCCGCAGTATATCTGGTGAAAGCAGTCGTGGCAGTGAGCAGATGGACAGTGAAAAAAATGGCTGGGAAGCCTTGCAGGGCGTGATTGGCGTTTGAAAGAAATAGAAAGAAACAGAAAGGACAGGCAATACAGGCATAAATTGAATAACAATCCGTAAAAACAGCTTGATACACGGCTGTTTTTTTGTTGTCCAACTTTACGGCACGGTGTCGCAAAGTCAGGGGACAGGGCTTGACGGAATGGCGGATGTAAAGCGGGCTGCGCACTTTACGACACGATGACGGAAAGTTCCGGGAGAAAATTCAGACCAGGAAGGAGGTGCATATTGGGCAATCGTGCAGGGTCGCAGGACTTGATTGAATTGGGCAACCGTATCCGAGACCGGAGGAATGAGATCAGCATGTCACAGGAGAAGGTTGCGGAACAGGCAGGGATCAGCGCCAACACCGTCAGCCGCATTGAGGGCGGGCAGTCTGCGATGTCCATAGAGATATTTATAAAAATGGTGCAGATACTCGGCGTGGATGCGAACGAGCTTCTTGGCGTAAGCGGCCAGACGAAGGAGGATGGGCAGTGCCGGAAGATGTTCTGCCGCATCCGGCATCTGAAGCAGAGTGAGCAGACGGTGGTTTTACAGACGATGGAGGCATTGGTCGATGGACTGCGGCAATGCAGGTGATGTGATTTACCACAGTTCTTGAAGTTCCACAAATATGTTGCCCTTTCCGGGAATCTCCACATATATGTTGAGGTAAACGGAAGGGCCGGCTGTTAAACTGGATACATCAGAGGAAAACAGCCACAGGAGAAAACGATGATGGAAGGGGGATAGCAGAAAGGCAGATAAAAAGACCAGGATTATCAGAAAAATATAAGGATAAAGTTATGGACTGGTAAAGGCGGTAAAAGGGGTTCTTGGCTCCCGTTAAAAAAAACGGGTGAGCCGGGAGCGTTATTTTACTGCCTTCCTGCTGTATCGGACAATCCCTGTGATGCCAGTTTTCCAGGCCGCCCGCAGCCTTCGGGCAGAAAGGCGGCTATATATGCTGACATTGCAGGAATTGAAACGAATTGTGGATGTGCCAGGTTTTGGAGTAAAACTTCCAACGGCAAAGCAGCTAAGGGCATCCAGTTCGGTAATCGCACAGGAAAGGCTTGGCTTGGATTCGGAAATATCCGCTTATCAGAGCGGCTATGTGCTTTATCAGGTGGAAAAATATTTCACAGTGTTTTTACTTCACTCATGCAGGGATTATCTGTATCTGGCAGATGGAAAGACGGTTATCCTGCCGGAACAATTTTTTGAAAACAGGGAATGGTATCTGCGGCTTGTACTGGAAGGCGAAGACCGGCTGAACCGGAACCATGAAGAAAAGGAACGGAGCTGGAATGTTTCTTACAGCGCTGTATCCGAAGATTGGCTGGCAATGGAAAACCTGACAGAATCCATGTTAGAGCATTTGACAAGGCAAGAGACGGTGGCAGAAATATTGGGGATTTTATCGGCAAGGCAGAAATATGTCATTCAAAAATATTACCTGCAGGGAGAAACACAGGAGCAGATTTCAAAGGAATTAGGCATCAGCCAGCAGGCGGTATCCGCAATGATTTCCCAGGCAGTCCGCAGCATCCGTAAAAATTATCAGGCTTCCCAGAATTGCCCTGATTACAGGATATGTTGCGGGGAGGGCCGGGCATGAGAGGGAAACAGCCGAAGGAACGGGATCATTATGTGCTGCGGATGGCGGACGGTACATTAGTGGATGTGACCAGGGAGGTTTATTTAGAATGGTATCGGTCACGGCGCAGGGAGCGGTATCAGAAGGAGCGGAACCGGAAACATGGCATATGCAGTCTGGACAGCTTAGAGGTCCGGGGGAATGGTTCAGGGCATTTCCAGGATATGGCAGAGGGGGTGGAGGAGACGGTTTTGCGAAATATCTGCCGGGATAAAGTGAGGGAAGTTCTGGAAAAACTGCCTGCAGAGGACGCCAGGCTGATTGAGCTGCTGTATTTTGCGGAAGCTACGGTAACAGATACGGCAAAGCTCTTTGGCTGCAGCCGGAAAACGATACAGAACCACCGGAAACGGATATTAGAAGAGTTATGCCGGAAAATGAAAGATCAGGGAATTCAAGGGGGATATTTCTGAAAGCACATGGTTTTCCACTTTGCGACATCGTGTCGCAAAGCGGAGTCCTGCCATCAGGTATATTTTATTCGTATTGTATTTCAAATTCTCCTGGATTGTCTTTGATATTATTTTGTACATCAGGGTTTTCTGTATTAAATTCTGTAACGTATTCAAAAGAATAAGCTTCCTTACCTTTTTGTGCATTTTTTTCAGAAGTGAATACATCTACGGATACATTGTTAGGATATCCGTTTATATCAAACGAAAAGCGTGTACTGTGGAAATCATTGTCAAGGATATGCTGTATGATTTCCCTGGAACATGCTTCTTTATCCGATACGTCATCTTTATCGGCAATGACATCAATATCCAGCTCATACCAGTTACCGGATGTTGTGTTATTGGAAGAGAGAATGTCCATTTCAATATATTCTTTGGAACACCCACATATCATTCCGCATGATAATAAAATTAAGAGTCCTGTTTTTTTCATTTCCCGTCACCTCCAATTACCTAACCAAATGGTTTGGTTTTGAATAAAGTATAACATCTGGTGATAAAATTTGAAAGAGTAAAACTAACCAAACGGTGAGGTGCGATATGTATTACAGGCGGATCAGGGATTTGAGGACAGACCATGATTTACGGCAGATAGATGTGGCTGAATTTTTGGGCTGCCATGAAGGTGTATACAGAAGGTATGAGAATGGGGTGCGTGAGATACCGCTATGGGCATTGTTGAAGCTGGCAGAACGGTATGATGTCAGTGTTGATTATATGCTTGGGATTACAGATAATAGAAGAAAATATGGTGAATAGGGTTATGGCACATTAATTTCTCATGCCATAACTCTTTTTGCATCATGCTCTCCTGCAGGATGTTTTATATCTAATACTTTGAGCATTTTCAAATATTGGCCATCTTCTATTTACCTAACCGAATAGTACGGTTTTGATTAGAATATCCTATCTGATGATAAGATTGAAATATAGATCAAACCGAACGGTGAGGTGTAGTATGCATTACAAGAGAATCAGGGATTTAAGGACAGACCATGATTTAAGACAGATAGATGTGGCTGAATTTTTAGGGTGCCATGAAGGAGTGTACAGAAGATACGAAAATGGTTCACGTGAGATACCGCTATGGGCATTGATGAAACTGGCGGAACGGTATGATGTCAGTGTCGATTATATATTGGGGATTACAGATAATAGAAGAAAATATGGGGAATGAAAGGCTATGGGATAAGTCATGTACCATAGCCTTTTATTATTTAAGTGGTTCTGCACAGGATTTCCTAATTCATTCATTTGATGCAAAATAATGGTTCAAAGCATACTCGAAATGAGCATTAAACTGTATTGCCGCCTTTTGGCTAAGCGGCATCTTAGGCTTTACCATATCAAAAGCATGTATATTTGTCCTATAGATATCTATATCAGCTTCTACGCCTGCTTTTTTTAAGTTCTCAACGAATGTACAGGTTTCAGAATAGAAAGGCTCTCCATCGCCAACAAAAGTGTATGCAGGTGGCAGGCCAGAATAATCCTTCTGTCTTGCAGGCACTGCATAAGGCGATACAGCTTTTTTGGCGTGTTTTCTTAAATATATTTTCCATGCCAAGTGGTTCCTTCTGGTATTCCATACTTTTCCATGATTATCCGTTGAGGATTCCGTGTCAAAGTTATCAATCATTGGATATAAAGGCATTTGATAAGCAATATTGACCTCTCCTTTGTCCCTTGCCATCATGCACAGAGCCGCACACAGACCGCCGCCAGCGCTTTCTCCGCCTGCCATAATCTGGTTTTTATTTATCCCCAAATCATCCGTATGCTTTTTAAGATACAAAAGCGCATCGTAACAGTCATTTATAGCAGCTGGATATGGCGCTATAAAAGAAAGCCTATAGCCGGGAGAAATCACGGTAGCGCCATATTTTTTTACCAGATCTACTGCTCTGGACATATGAACCATTTCTTTCATTCCAGTTAGATAACCGCCTCCATGAATCCATAGGATTCCTGGGGCATTCTTTTTTGGGGATTTAGGCGATAGTAAAAGCGCAGATATAGATTTTCTGTCTTTTCGCGGTATTCTTATCTTTGTGCAGTTTATCTCTTTATCAGTAGAAATTTTATACATAGAAAACAGCTCCAATCTTTTTTCATGTAAATATCATCACAAATATTGCTGATCCGATAATCAAGATTTACTATTTCGTAAAAATTCTAATTTGTTCAATGCTTTTATTCTATCATATCCAGACAGTTCTTTTACCCAATATTCAGTTCGTATACAAAAAATAAAAAAGTTTTCAAATCTGCTTGTATTTTACCCTTTCCAGCCTGCTATTAGTGAAAGGGTAACATTTCTGAAAAATTTCCAACTATCACAATTCAAAGATTTCCCTTTCACTCGTACCTTGAAAATTTCATAGCCTGCCCAGATTGATACCCGGCATTGAGTGTGCATCTTAGCGTGCCTTGCCGGAGAAAACGCCCCAGGAAAGAGAAGCCGGGACAGGGAACGGGTCTGGGAGGGACACAGGAAAACGCTCAATAAATATGACCAGTCCGGGGAACCGGGCTGGATAACAGCAGATGCCATGCAGGGAAGCCTTTTTGTTCCGGTGTGTTTGAATATGCCGGGGCAGGGGTTTTCCTGTATTGATGTGCTGTTATCGGCTGGCAGTGCAAATAAAACGAAGGGAGACAGGCATATGGGAAGATAGGAAATAAGCGGAAAAGACAGGATGATGGCAGTTATGAAGCTGCGCAACGAAGAAAGCGAGGGAAAAACTATATTGAAAGGAAACGTAAAGAGGATTGTATCCGGCCTGCTGTCGGCGGTCACGGTCTTGTCAGCCTTCTTACAGCCGGTGGGAGTTTATGCGGCAGTGCCGGAGACTGTGGCTTATGAAGCGGAGTACCCGGCTTTTGAGAAGGTGAAAGAAAAACTGGATGCGGATGAAATTGTGGCTGCAAAAGATCATATCGTGGAGATTGACAGTGGCTTTGACGTGGAACATGATTTTTCCGGCATAGAGTTTTCGCCGGATAAAGTAAAAATCACATTCTATGAAGCAACGGACAAAGATGGGAAAAAGATTGACATTGGGAAGGGAGGGACTTACAAAGCGGTTTACTTTGTAGAGCCGGCCAGTAAGAATCCATCTTACCATGTCAGCAGGAACATTATTGTAAAGGAAAAAATATCTGTATCATCTTCTGAAAAGCGGACGGCAGATGGAGAAGGAAGCGAAAACAGCCATTCCGATGATTCAGAAGGAACGGAAGCAGATGGGGAAGGAGATTTGCCGGGGCAGACGGCAGATGGGGAAGAAATCCCGAAGGAATCCATGACAGAATCCGAGATGGAAGCGGTCATAGAGGGCATGGAACAGGCAGAAGATACAAGACAGGATGCGGAAATGATTGCAGAGGAAGAAGGCATCCTTCTGTTTGCAGAAGCAAGGAAGAAGGCAAGGGCTTCTGGTTCCGCAACAATGGTAAAGGGAAGGAAGATTTATTATCCCGGCAACCTGGGAAATTACTCTACCTGTTATTTCACGGTAAATGGGAAGATCGCATATTGCCTGGAGTCTGCAAAGGGTTCCCCGGATACCGGGAGCTACGCCGCCCAGATCATAGACGGGAATCCGAACCTGCAGAAAACGCTTTATTATGGCTATGGCGGCACAGGGGATGTGACTGCAAGCTATATGCCGTCCTTTGGAGAGGATTTAAAGTATGTGTTCACCCATATCGCGGCCAGTTATTTTTACTGCGGCATGGATGGGTTTGCCGGATGCACGATGGATGATCTGCGGGAGTGCGGGGTGCTTGGTTGGATCAATTATCTGGAAAGCCTGCCTGTGCCGCCCGATCCACAGATCAGTTTGAGCAAGACCGCTTTGAAAGCAACCTATGATGGCTCGAAGCAGGTGACGGGGACAACGAAGCTGAACGGTGATTCCAGAAATTCCATTACCATCAAGCTTCCAAAGGATGTGACATTCCATAATAAGACAGACGGGAGCAAGCAGACAGGGGGAACTGTCCGTGTTTCCGGTGGGACAAGTTTTTATTTTACTGCCCCGGTGACGGTCAATGGGGACTGGAATACCGGAGCAATGAAAGGCAGCATCCGGGTGATATGGAAGGCGCTTGTCGTTCCGACAGGGAGCGCCACACAGGATATTGGGAGTTATTATGAGGAAGAAGGCGGCAATTCCGTGAGCCTATCCGTGGACTGGCTGGAACGTGCAAAAGTGAAGGTAATCAAGGTGGATTCCATTGCCAACGCAAACCTTTCCGGCGCTGTATTCGGCATTTACCGGGATAAGGACTGTACGGACTTGATTACCAGGATGCCTGCAACGGACAGTAATGGTGCGTCGGAAGCGGAAATTGTCATGACACAGAATACGGTGTATCTGAAAGAGATTACGGCTCCGGCAGGATACCGGTATAATGCGACTGCTTACCGTGTAACTCTGGAAGCGAACCAGACAGCTTCCACGACTGTCCCGGATGTGGAGCAGCTTGGGAATCTGACGATTTACAAGGAAGGCGAGGTTTTGACGGGTGCGGATTCCAATGAGAACGGCACAGCATTCCGTTATGAAAGCCGTAGACAGAAGGGCGCTGTATTCAATGTCTATGCGGCAAAGGATATTACTACGCCGTATGGCTCGGTAGTCTATAAAGCCGGGGATCTGGTGGCGGAAAACCTTGTGACCGGGGACAATGGCTCTGTGACGCTGAAAAACCTGCATCTTGGCACATACCGGGTAAAGGAAATGCAGGCTCCGAAGAATTTCTATAACAAAGGGGAAACAAAGGATGTGGCGATCACCTATGCCGGGCAGATGGCGGAGGCGGCGTTTGCCAATGCAACATTTTTAAATGACAGGCAGAAAGCGGATGTGCGTGTGGTAAAGAACGATAAGGATACGGAAAATGGACTTGCGGGGGGAATTTTCGGGCTGTATGCTTCAGAAAATATCACTAAAGCAGACGGGAATGTTGTTGTATCCAAAGGCGCACTGATAGACAAAGCAACAACGGATGGTGATGGCAATGCAGCATTTTTGGCAGACCTTCCGGTTGGGTTTGGGTATGAGGTAAAAGAAATCCAGGCTCCGGAGGGGTATCTTAGGAATATGGAAGATGTGTATTCTTTCCGGTTTGGTTACACCAATGACCAGGAAGCGAAAGTGACATTCTCCCATACTTTTGCTAATGAGCGTGTCAACGCCACAATCCGGCTGCAGAAGAAGGATAAGGAAACCAACAAAAATATCCCACAGGGGGACGGAACACTGGAACACGCCGTTTACGGACTGTATGCAAGGAATGACATCCTGCACCCAGATAAAAAGACAGGCATCCTTTATAAAGCCGGGGAACAGGTGGGAACACTGACTACGGATAAAGAGGGCAAGGCAGAAATTACAGATTTATACCTTGGGGAGTATTTTGTGAAAGAGATCACGCCGCCCACGGGCTATCTGGCGGACGGAACGGAGTATGACCTGTCCTGCAGCTATGAGGGGGATTTGGTGTCTACGGTAGAACGTGACTGCACATCCCCGGAGCAGGTGAAAAAGCAGCCGTTCCAGATCATTAAGGCAGCGGACAATGGGAAAACCGATGCAGATTTATTATCCGGTGCAGGGTTTACGGCATGGCTGGTATCTTCCCTGGACACAAAGGAAGATGGCGGATATGATTTTGATTCCGCTGAACCTGTGGAAATCGGGGAGAACGGGGCAACGGAAATCTTTACTGATGAAAAGGGTTATGCCTGCAGCATCCCGCTCCCGTTTGGGACGTACATTGTGAGGGAAACAACCACACCGCATAATTATACGCCGGTTAGGGATTTCCTTGTGCGTATCACGGAGCATAAGCCGGACACGCCGCAGGTATGGCGGGTGCTTCTGGACGATGAATTTGAAGCGAAGCTGAGAATTGTGAAGCAGGATGTTGAAACGAAGAAGGCTGTGCTTGCGAAAAACACAGAGTTCAAGGTATATGACCTGGACAACGAGAAATATGTGGAGCAGGTGACGACTTACCCGACCGTGGTAATACATAAATCCTATTTCACGGACAGCGAAGGTTATCTGATTTTGCCGCAGAACCTGAAAATCGGTCATTATCGGATAGAAGAAGTCAATGCCCCGTTTGGCTATACGCTGAATGAGAATTATTATGAAGTGTCTGTGGATTCCGATACGCTGTACCAAATGGACGATGTGTCGGGGGACGTTATCATTGATGTTGTCTATGAAAACCATCCGGTAAAGGGTGGGCTGCATATCGTGAAGAAGGGTGAAGTGCTGAACCGATACGATGATAAGGATTTCCGGTATGAGGTGGAAACATTAGAGGGTGCAGAGTTCAAAGTTTATGCGGCAGAGGATATTTACACCGCTGATTTCCAGAAGGATGAAAACGGGAACCGGATTCTTGAATATGCTTCTGGCGTATTGGTGGATACGCTGGTGACAGATAAAGACGGGAAAGCGTCGATTGAAAACCTTCCGCTTGGCACATACCGGGTAGAAGAAACAAAAGCCCCGGAAGGGTTTGTGCTGAATGGAGAGGCGCAGACCATTACCTTTGCTTACACAGACCAGAACACGCCAATCATTGAACAGACAGCCACATTTGAGAATGACCGCCAGAAGGTGGCGATTGCAGTGGTGAAGAAAGATGCAGAGAATGAATCTGTGGTAGCGGGGGCAGTCTTTGGACTGTATGCGAAGGCTGATATTTTCGCACATGGGGAAGTGATTGTTAAAGCGGATATGCTGCTTGGTGAAGCCATGACAGGGGAAGATGGCAGGGCAGTCTTTGACCTGGATCTGCCTTTCGGGGAATATTACATCCGGGAGGAACAGGCTCCTGCAGGCTATGTATCTTCCGATGAAACCATTGAAGTATCTGCTGCATACCAGGGGCAGGATGTAGAAGTTGCAGAATATGTGTCTGAATTTAAAAATGAACCGACAACCGTTTCCATTAAAAAGACAGACCTTGCAACAGGCGTGGAACTGGAAGGGGCAGCATTGACTGTCCTTGATAAAGACGGGGATATCGTAGATACATGGAAATCCGTCAAAGGAGAGGAACATATCATTAAGCGGCTGACCGTCGGAGAAACTTATACGCTCCGGGAGGAATTAGCGCCTTATGGGTATTTAAAGGCAGAAGAAATCACGTTTACCGTGGAAGATACGGCTGAAATCCAAAAAGTGGAGATGAAGGACGATGTGCCGACAGGTACGCTCCTGATCAACAAAGAAGGGGAGTTTTTAGAAAATGTATCGTTGCTGGACAGCATTGGCGGCTGGATCACGCATCTGTTTGAGTATGTCACCGGCTCACTGAAAGATGTTGTCTTTGAAGTGTATGCCCTGGAGGATATAAAAGCGGCAGATGGGGAGAGTGAGGATTATTATAAAAAGGATGAGCTGATAGCTGCCATCACCACGGACGATAGCGGGATTGCAAAACTGGACAATCTCCCTCTTGGGAAATATTATGTGAAGGAGAAAGAAACAGCAGAGGGTTATGTTCTTGACGGGGAAATCCGGGAGATTGACCTGACTTACCGTGATCAGGACACAGCGGTTGTCACGTTCTCTACGGACTGGCAGAATAACCGCCAGAAAGCAGAAGTCAATGTAATAAAGACGGAGAAAGATTCTGACCGTGCAGTGGAAGGGACGGTATTCGCCCTTTGTGCGAAAGAGGACATCACCAATAAAGATGGCGAAGTGATCATGGAGGCGGATACGGTGATTGAGGAAAAAGCCACGGACGAAGATGGGAAGCTGTCATTTGCGGCTGCCCTCCCGATTGGGTTCCCTTATTATGTGAAAGAAACGGCCCCTGCTCCGGGATTTACCAGCGAAGGTGAAACAAAGGAATTTGACTTCACCTATGAAGATGCGGAGCAAGAAAGCATTTCCTATGAATTTGCCTTTGAAAATGTTCCTACGGTATTTGAGTTTACCAAAACATCCCTTACAGATGGAAAAGAGGTAGAGGGTGCGAAGCTTAAGGTAACGGATGAAGACGGCAATCTTGTGGATGAGTGGGTTTCCGGCAAGGAGCCGCATATCATCAAAGAATTAGTAGTTGGTAAGAAATATACCATGACAGAGACACAGCCTGCAGACGGCTATGTGACTGCGGAGAGCATTGAGTTTGTTGTGGAGAATACAGGAGAAGTGCAGAAGGTGGATATGAAGGATGATGTGACAAAGGTGGAGATTTCCAAGACAGACATAGCCGGGAAGGAACTGCCAGGGGCAAAACTTTCCATTCTGGATAAAGACGGGAAAGAAGTAGAAAGTTGGACTTCCGGGAATAAGCCGCATTATATGGAAATGCTGCCAATCGGGGAATACACACTGCATGAGGAAAGTGCGCCGGACGGCTATCTTGTGGCAGAAGATGTGAAGTTTGAAGTTAAGGATACCGGGGAGATCCAGAAGGTTTCGATGAAGGATGAAGCGGAGCCGGGCGAACCGGATCAGCCGAAGGAAACACCGAAACCGAAAACGCCGTCTGCTGAGACTCCGAAAACAGGGGATGACAGGCCGTTCTGGTTATGGCTTGCCTTGGCCGGGATTGCAGTCTGCGGGATAGCAAGCTCTGTGATTATATTCTGCAGAAAAAGGAAGGAGGACTGACAGCGTTTGGAGCAATCCAAGAAAACGCTCATTGCAACACAATAATAATTTAATAAGACATATGGGCGTTTGCAGAAAGAATCTGTAAGCGTTTTTTTATGCTTGTATATGGGGAACTGTCCATTACAGGTTTTAAATGGGAATGTATCCACTCAGAAATTGATGTATGGCAGTTCCCCATATGGAAAGGGGTGAAGCAGAATGAAAGGAATCATTGCCGCCGCAGGCGTATTTGTGGCGGTCACGCTGTACTCGTGCATCCGGGCAGGGGCGCAGGAGGACCAGCGGATGGAGGAAATGAGGCAGAGAGGGGAATGGGATGCAGGCAGGAAGGACAGACAGCCGGAACCGGGCGAGGGATAACAGGAGATATGCGGCGGACAGGCCGGGTGACTGTAAACACTGCTATTTCTGGAAAGGAAAGCGGAAAGGCTGCAGCCAGGAGGAATGTTATTACCTTCTCCCGAAGGAGAGTCCGGCATCAGTGGATGTTTCCGAAAATCCTCTGCCGCAGGAATTTAGCGGAAATGGCGGTGGCGGCTGTCAAGGATGTCCATACGGCAGGCATTCCCCATGCATCGGTTACTGTCTGAAAAAAATTTTACAGGAGATGGGGGAGAAAAAACAATCCGCAGGAAAGGAGGGGGAACGACTTGCAGGACGAGGTAAATGAGAAAACCGTATCGCTGTGCGTCAATGGCGGCAAGATCTCCGCAAGGATTCTGAAAGCCGCCATGCAGAAAGCGTTAGCAAAGATGGAACAGGAGAAGCGGAACGGGAAGCAGAAAAAAATGGAGAAACAGGCAGTGCAGAAAGCGGAGAAAGGAGCTGCAAAAAGCCACGGGAAACAGAGCATGGAGAAGCTGATGAATCAGGGATGCCAGCTTTCCAATATTGAAGTGACAGACGGCAATATCAAATCCTTTGAGAAATGTGCCCGGAAATACAGCATTGATTTCAGCTTGAAAAAAGACACATCCATCTCCCCGCCCCGTTATTTTGTATTTTTCAAGGCAAAGGATGTGGATGTCATGACGGCGGCATTCAAGGAATATACCGGGAAGTCGTTGAGTAAAAGCAAGAAACCATCCGTCCGCAGGAAGCTGGAGCTGGCGAAGGAGCGGGTTGCAAAGCACAGGGAGCGGGAAAAGACGAAACAGAAGGAACGGGGGCCGGAGCATTGAGTGGGAGACAGAAAAAGAAACCTGCAGCAGAGAAAAAATCTGTGCTGTTGTCCGGAAAATTAAAAAGCATGATCTGGGAGAAAATGCCGCCTGTAGATACGAAACGTCTGGTAATGCTGAATATCCCCTATGGAATTGTGTTTTATCTGGTGGATAAATTAGCGTGGCTGTACCGCCATTGTGTAGGGGATTCCCTGATAGAAAAGTCGATGGCGCTGTTCTTAAATTTCCAACTGGCGTTTGAGAATCCGGTTCCGAGTATTCATGGGGGTGATCTGCTGGCCGGAGTAATCGGAGCTGTGGCAGTAAAGGTCATGGTATATCTGAAAGGCAAAAATGCAAAGAAGTACCGGCAGGGAGTGGAGTATGGATCTGCAAGATGGGGAACGTCGAAAGACATTGCCCCATATATAGATCCGGTCTTTGAGAATAACATCCTTTTAACGCAGACGGAACGCCTTACCATGAACAGCAGGCCGAAGCAGCCAAAGTATGCCAGGAATAAAAATGTAATCATTATCGGAGGAAGTGGAAGCGGCAAGACACGGTTCTATGTGAAGCCGCAGCTCATGCAGATGACGCCGAATGTCAGCTATTGTGTCACTGATCCGAAAGGCACAATCCTGGTCGAATGTGGGGAGATGCTGAGGCGTGGCACACCGAAAATGAAAGACGGGAAAGCGGTACGGGATAAGGATGGAAAAGTTGTTTATGAACCGTATAAGATCAAGGTTTTAAATACCATCAATTTCAACAAAAGTATGCATTACAATCCGTTCCGGTATATCCGCTCGGAGAAAGATATTTTGAAGCTGGTGAACACTATTATTGCAAATACGAAGGGGGAAGGAGAAAAATCTTCCGAAGATTTCTGGACGAAAGCAGAGCGGCTTTTGTATTGTGCATTGATTGGCTACATCTATTATGAAGCGCCAGAGGAAGAACAGAACTTCTCTACGTTACTGGAGTTTATCAATGCTTCGGAGACGAGGGAGGACGATGAAGAATTTAAAAATGCTGTGGACGAACTGTTTGAGGAACTGGAACAGGAGAAGCCGGAACACTTTGCGGTACGGCAATATAAGAAATTCAAGCTTGCGGCGGGCAAAACCTCAAAAAGCATACTTATTTCGTGCGGAGCCAGATTAGCGCCATTTGACATTGCGGAACTGCGGGAGCTGACTTCTTATGATGAAATGGAACTGGATATGATCGGGGATCAGCGCACGGCAATGTTTATTATCATCTCCGACACGGACGATACCTTCAATTTCCTTGTGGCAATCATGTATACCCAGCTATTTAATTTATTGTGTGACAGGGCGGACGATGTGCATGGCGGCAGGCTTCCTTACCATGTAAGGCTGTTGTTGGATGAGTTCAGCAATATCGGGCAGATCCCAAAGTTTGACAAGCTGATCGCAACGATAAGGAGCAGGGAAATATCAGCGTCTATTATTTTACAGTCGCAGAGCCAGTTGAAAACCATCTATAAAGATGCTGCCGAGACAATTTTAGGTAATTGCGACACCATGTTATTCCTTGGGGGCAAGGAAGGCTCCACGTTAAAGGAGATTTCTGAAAATTTAGGGAAGGAGACGATAGATCTTTACAACACATCAGATACCCGTGGGCAGAGCCGTTCTTATGGATTAAATTATCAAAAAACAGGAAAAGAATTGATGAGCAGAGATGAGCTTGCCGTTATGGACGGGAATAAGTGCATCCTACAGCTGCGTGGGGTTCGCCCGTTCCTAAGTGACAAGTTCGATATTACCAGGCATAAGCGGTACAAGCAGTTGTCGGATTATGACAAGAAGAATGCCTTTGATGTGGAGGCGTATATGAAACACCAGTTAAAAATCAGGATGAAGGAGGAATTTGATCTATATGAAGTAGACGGAAGTGAGGAAACTGCAGAGGGAACAACGGAGCCAGCAGACGGGGATCGGCAGGGGGCATAGACAGGGAAGCTATTCTTTTTGCTGTATGTCAGGCTTGAACTTTGCGACACGATGTCGCAAAGTGGGTTCCATGCAGAAATATTCGTTTGAAACTTGGCAGAAGAAAACTTTACGACACGATGTCGCAAGGTAGATTTTGAAGCATACAAAAAAGTTTACGACACGGTGTCGTAAAGTGGATTTTGTAAGGCGCAGGTATGAAGCATATCCAGAAGAGAAAGTTTGCGACATCGTGTCGCAAAGTCAGAAAGGGGAGATAATGGTTTTTACTATTAAGGCAGTAGGTCAGGAACATATCCTGCAGCCAATCCGGGCAGAGCCTATGATTGGGGAAAACAGCCCATTGCACAAAGAAAATAATACAACAATAAAAAAGAAAGGATAAACCAAATTGGAAAGGGCGAACCGTCAGGAGATACTGGCGGTTTTTTTGTTTGTGCAAAACGGTAAAATCCGTGAAATTCTGATTTTGGTTTCAGGTATAATATGGCATTTTTTACATCAGCAATCGGAATCTTAAAAACATTGGTCGTGGCGATCGGAGCCGGGCTTGCAGTTTGGGGCGTGATTAACCTTCTGGAAGGTTATGGTAATGATAACCCTGGCGCAAAATCGCAAGGGATCAAGCAACTTATGGCCGGAGGTGGGGTTGTCCTCATTGGTACACAGTTGATCCCTCTTCTTGGAAATCTGTTCAGCTAATAAAGGAAAGGGGATTCATTCATGTTCGATGGCATTTTTGAGGCAATCGAGGAGTGGATGAGGGAGCTTTTGACCGGGATGGTAACGTCCAACCTGACGGAAATGTTTTCGGATGTAAATGAGAAAACCGGGGAGATTGCCGCACAGGTTGGACAGACGCCGCAGGGATGGAACGGGAGTATTTTCAGCCTGATACAGAATCTTTCAAATTCGGTGATCGTGCCGATTGCAGGCATGATTATTACGTTTGTCCTTTGCTATGAGCTGATCTCCATGCTGACGGAGAAAAACAGTATGCATGAAATAGATACATGGATGTTTTTCAAGTATTTTTTCAAGATGTGGGTGGCTGTGTATCTGGTCAGCAATACTTTTACCATAGCGATGGCGGTCTTTGACGTGGGGCAGCATGTGGTGAGCGCCGCAGGCGGCGCCATCAACGCACAGACCGCCATCAACATAGATACCATGATAGAGGCAATGGAAACGGCGATGGAATCTATGGAGATCGGGGAGCTTGTAGTGCTGGCCCTGGAAACCATGCTGGTCAGCCTGTGCATGAAGATTATGTCCGTGCTTATCACGGTGCTTCTGTATGGGCGTATGATAGAGATCTACCTTTACACTTCGGTTGCGCCAATCCCTTTTGCCACCTTCTCCAACCGGGAATGGGGGCAGGTGGGGAACAACTATTTCCGTGGGCTTCTGGCGCTTGGGTTCCAGGGGTTCTTTATGATGGTGTGCGTCGGCATTTATGCGGTGCTGGTGTCAACCATTCAGATTTCAGACAACATGCACTCGGCGCTGTTCGGGGTGGCGGCATATACCGTAATCCTATGCTTCAGCCTGATGAAAACAAGCGGACTAAGCAAGGCAGTGTTCAATGCACATTAGACAGCAGGAAGGAGGATTTTTTGAAGATTGGACTGATAGACGTGGATTCCCATAACTGGCCGAACCTGTGTCTGATGAAGTTATCGGCTTACCATAAGGCGCAGGGAGATTCTGTGGAATGGTGGAAGCCCGAAGGCTGGTATGATGTGGTTTATAAAAGCAGGGTATTTACAGACATATATTCCAAAGATACATTTATGGTTGAAAACGCCGGGGAAGTAATCAGGGGCGGCACAGGCTATGGTTTGAAAGAAAATCTGCCGGATGCTGTCGAGCATAGTTACCCGGATTACAGTTTATATCCGCAGTTTCCCGATACGGCGTATGGCTTTTTAAGCCGTGGATGCCCCCGGAACTGCGGATTTTGTATTGTCAGCGGCAAGGAAGGGAGAAGGAGTGTACAGGTCACTGATCTTTCTGAATTTTGGGACGGGCAGAAAGAGATAAAACTGATGGATGCGAACCTCCTGGCCTGCCCGGAACATGAAAAGCTGATACAGCAGCTTGCAGAAAGCCGTGCCTGGGTGGATTTCTCCCAGGGGCTGGACATCCGCCTGATAAACCCGGACAATGTTTCCCTGCTGAATCAAGTACGCACAAAGATGGTGCATTTTGCATGGGATAACCCGGACGAGGATCTGACAGGATATTTCCAGAGATTTTTGGAACTGACGGCAGTGAAGGATAAACGGAAGCGGCAGGTCTACGTGCTTACGAATTATGGGAGCAGCCATGAGCAGGATTTATACCGTGTGGAAACCTTGCGTGATATGGGATTTTCGCCATATGTGATGGTTTATGACCGTCCAAGTGCGCCGAAAATTACCCGTCAGCTTCAGCGCTGGGTGAACAACAAGCGGATATTTTATACAGTAAAGGATTTTGCGGATTATGCCGCAGGCAGGCAGGAAGGAGGCTGTTTAGATGGCATTTGTCAGTGTGCCGAAAGATTTGACGAAGATTAAGAATAAGGTGGTCTTAAACCTTACAAAGAGGCAGCTTGTCTGCCTTGTGGCTGCGGCGGCTGTAGGGCTGCCTTTTTATTTCCTCACGAAAAATTATATTGGGACAAGTAATGCGGCAACGGGAATGGTGCTTCTGATGCTCCCGGCTTTTTTGTTCGCCATGTATGAGAAAGACGGGATGCCGCTTGAGAAAGTTCTCTTCAATATCATCAATGTGAAATTGAAAAAGCCGGCAGTCCGCCGGTATGAGATAAAAAATATCTATGAGATGGAGGAAAGAAAGACCGTGCCGAAACAGAAGAAAGGGGGAGGAAAGCATGGGAAGAAAAAGAGCAAATAGACAGCCAGGAAGGGTGACGGGCAAGGAGGGTGCGATCCACCTGGATGACTGGCTGGATGGGCCGGAGGATGATTATATAGATTTTGAGGACAATCCCGCTTATTCCGGGACGGGCGGCAGCATGGGAATAAACAGGAAGCTCACCCGCCGTGAGAAAAAAGCAATGGAAAAGGCTGCAAAGGAGGCAGAGAAGTTAAGGAAGATCCAGGAGGAAGCAGACCGGAAAGCAAAATTGAAAGCTGCCCGTGAAGCAGAAAAAGCGGCAAAGAGAGAGGCAGCAAGGCAGAAAGCGGAGAAAAAGAAAGGTGTTTCAAAGAAAAAAGCACATCCGGCATCGGCAGTACAAAAATATGGTACAAGAAATGCCGCAGTACACAAAGGCCGGGATACAGCAAAAGAGAAAAAAACAAAGGAGAAACAGGTTTCCGCACAGCAGTCCATTCCCTACCGGGAGATGGCAAAGGACGGGATCTGCCGGGTGCAGGATAAATATTATTCCAAGACCATCCGGTTCTATGATATTAATTATCAGTTGGCACAGAATGAGGATAAAAATGCCATTTTTGAAAATTGGTGCGATTTCCTTAATTATTTTGACAGTACCATACATTTCCAGTTATCTTTTGTGAACCATCACAGCAACATGAAGGAGTTTGAATCCATTATCCAGATCAAGCCGCAGAATGATGATTTTGACGATGTGCGGATGGAGTATGCACAGATGCTGAAAAACCAACTTGCGAAAGGTAATAATGGGCTTGTGCGTACCAAATACATCACATTCGGGATTGAAGCTGACAACATCCGGGAGGCAAAGCCGAAGCTGGAACGGATTGAAGCGGATATCCTGAACAACTTTAAGGTGCTTGGCGTATCTGCTTATCCCTTAAATGGAGAGGAACGCCTGCAGGTGCTGTATGAAACCTTTAACCCGGATGACAAGACACCGTTTCAGTTTTCTTATGATAGTGTGCTGCGTACCGGGATGGGGACGAAGGATTTCATTGCGCCCACCAGTTTTGTGTTTAAGAATGGGAAGGACTTCCAGATGGGGGATACCCTTGGGGCGGCATCCTACTTACAGATACTGGCCCCGGAGCTGACGGACAAGATGCTTGCGGAGTTCCTGGATATGGACAGGAACCTGATGGTGAATCTGCATATCCAGTCCTTAGACCAGATGAAGGCAATCAAGCTGGTGAAAAGCAAGGTAACGGACATTAACCGGATGAAAATCGAGGAGCAGAAGAAGGCGGTACGATCAGGGTACGATATGGACATCATCCCCTCTGACCTCAATACCTACGGAGGGGAAGCGAAGCGGCTGTTGGAAGATCTGCAGTCCAGGAATGAGCGGATGTTCCTTGTAACGGTGCTGTTCTTAAACACGGCAAAGACAAAACAGGATCTGGACAACGCCGTATTCCAGACGGCGGGTATTGCACAGAAATACAATTGCTCATTACGCCGATTAGATTATATGCAGGAGCAGGGGTTGATGAGCAGCGTCCCATTGGGATTGAATCTAATCCCTATCAAACGTGCGCTTACTACCACATCCACGGCAATTTTTGTCCCGTTCACCACGCAGGAATTATTTATGGCGGGGGAATCGTTGTATTACGGCTTAAATGCGCTGAGCAACAACATGATCATGGTAGACCGGAAGAAACTGAAAAACCCGAATGGATTGATACTTGGTACGCCCGGATCTGGAAAATCTTTTTCAGCGAAACGGGAAATTACCAATGCTTTCTTTGCCACCCAGGACGACATCATTATTGGAGATCCAGAGGGCGAGTATTATCCACTTGTCCATGCGTTAGGCGGGCAGGTGATCCATATTTCAGCCACAAGCCGGGACTATATTAATCCGATGGACATCAATATGGACTATTCGGATGATGATAACCCACTAGGCGTAAAGAGTGATTTTATCTTATCCTTGTGTGAGCTGATCATGGGGGCAAGGAACGGCATTGAAGCGGAGGAAAAATCGGTGATTGACCGCTGTCTGCCAATCGTGTACCAGAAATATTTTGGGAATCCGATTCCAGAGAATATGCCGGTACTTGGGGATCTGTACCAATGCCTCCGGGATCAGAAGGAAATGCAGGCACAGCGGATTGCAACAGCGCTTGAAATCTATGTGAACGGTTCCCTGAAAGTATTCAACCATAGGACAAACGTGGAATTGGAGAACCGTATCATCTGCTTTGACATTAAGGACTTGGGGAAACAGTTGAAGAAGCTGGGGATGCTCATTGTCCAGGATCAGGTGTGGAACCGGGTGACGGTCAACCGTGCTGCACGAAAATCCACCAGATACTATGTTGACGAATTCCATCTGCTTTTAAAAGAAGAACAGACGGCGGCTTATTCAGTGGAGATCTGGAAGCGTTTTAGGAAATGGGGCGGCATTCCGACGGGAATAACACAGAACATAAAAGATTTGCTGTCAAGCCGGGAAATTGAGAACATTTTTGAAAACTCGGACTTTATTTATATGTTGAACCAGGCGGCGGGGGACAGGCAGATACTGGCGAAGCAGCTCAATATTTCCCCACATCAGTTATCTTATGTGACGAACAGTGGAGAAGGTGAAGGACTGATTTTTTACGGGAGTACCATAATCCCTTTTAAAGATAAATTCGATAAGTCGTTACGCCTCTATGCTTTGATGACAACAAAATTGTCGGATTTGGAGGAAAGCCGGGAAAAACGGCCTGCCAGAGATCAGAAAGGCGAAGCATGAAACAATGGATTGCAAGAAAAATATTGCTCTGCTCCCTGCTCCTGCTAAGCATCAGTGGGTATTTTCTCGCAGATATGCTTATGCAGGAGAGGAAGGATGATGCATTGCAAGAGCAGTTGAAAGAAATATATGAAAAGTCTGGCAATGGGGAGACGGAAGGGTTATCAGAGGAAGAAACAAATGATGGAGGTAGGGATACCGGGGGAGATTCTTCTCCGGTTCATCCGGGCCTGCTTGCGCTGCACAGGGAAAATCCAGATTGTATCGGATGGATTCAGATAGAGGGTACAGTGATTGATTATCCGGTTATGTACCGTCCATCGGAAGAAAACTATTATCTCCATCGGGATTTTAATGGGGAGTATTCTGCAAACGGCTGTCTGTTTCTTTCCGAGCTGTGCAATCCAGCTACAAGTGATAACTTGATTATCTACGGACACCATATGAACAGCGGGAAGATGTTTGCGGCACTGGAACAGTACAAGGACAGCGCATTTTATCTGGAACATCCATTGATTTCCTATGACACATTGCATGGCAGTGAAACGTATCAGGTTTTCGCTGTATTCTGTACGCCGGTATATACAGGAAATGATTTTCCCTATTATACATTTACAAAGGCGGAGGATGCGGCAGATTATCGGGAATATATCAAAGAAGTTAAGGAACGTGCGTTGTACGATACAGGAATTTCAGCAGTTTTCGGGGATAAGCTGCTGACGTTATCCACCTGTGAGTATTCCCAGAGGAACGGAAGGGTTGTGGTAATGGCGAAAAAAATCAGCCAGTAAGAAACAGATTGGTAGATCCTGATACTTTGCGACACCGTGTCGCAAACTTGGATGGTGAAAGGAACAGCGATATGCGGGAACAAGAGTTTAAAGCAAGAGATAAGACAGTCAATAAAATGAGCCGTGACGGTTTGGTTGAGGAAAATCTGCAGAAGAAAGATTCTGTCCGGATAAGCCAGAGGGAATTGGATAATCTGACACTGCCGGGGCAGGCGGCAGATTCTGTCAATTTCCAAAGGGAAAAAGCGTATTCTATTGGACGGGGGCAGAAGGACAGCATTTCTTCCAGTGCGGAAAATCCCTCAAAGGCAAGCAGGCAGCAAAGGCAGTCCGCAAAAAAGCGGCGGCTGTATGAAGCACATACAAAAAATCCTTTGTCTGAGCAGGCAGGCGATCCGTTATCCGGATTGCCCGTGCAGCCGGAAAACCATACATATTTCGCACAGGAGCCGGACGGCAACGGAGATACAGAACCGGAAATCCCGGAGACAGAATCAGCCAGGGGATTATCGGGACATTCCTCACGCATGGAGAGTATCCGGGGGCATCCGTCCAGCGGAAGGAACTATGTGGAAGCTGTGGCAGAAACAAGCCACAGCCGGAAGAAAAAGCAGGTGCAGGCGCAGTTCCGTAAAGGGGATGGACAGCAGGCAGGCGGCGAAGCAGGCAGTAAGGATTCTCGGAAAAATGATGCCCATTACAGGGAGACGCCGGAAGATGCAGGGAAAACCTTAGAGTCTGTCCGTGAAAATATTAAGAAAAAGCAGAAGCGGGAGCGGCTGCATAATGAGCAGAAAAAGCAGGAATCCAGGATTTCCTTCGGTGACGATGAAAGCGTTATGGTGCATGGTGCAGGTATGGGGATCGGTAGAAAAGCTGCGTCTGCGGCATCACATTCCATGTCAGCCTATGCACACGGGAAGGTGCATGAAGCGGAGCAGGATAATTCTGCGGCAGAGGGGGCACACCGGGCAGAGGTCATGGCGGAACATTCTTTGCGGAATGCCATGCGTACCTCCCGCCGGATGGTGCAGCGGAAGCTCTCCCGTTGGAGGGAATCCCTGGAAGGGGAAGGGGTGAAAATCCGCCTGCAGTTTGAAGCTTCACAGGAAACGGCAGAATCGGCGGGGAAGCAGTTGGCAGAAACGGGGCAGGCAGAGAAAACAATCCGAAAAAAATTCTGGCAGAAACAGCGGATTAAAAAATCCTACCAGGCGGCAAAGAGGGGTGAGAAAACAACAGCGGAGGCGGCAAAAGCCACACAATCCGTATTTGACAAAATAAAAAGTAAGGCGACGTCCGTCTTAAAAAATAATAAAGGGATATTTGGGGCAGCGGCAGTCTTAGGGCTGCTTTTTTTGATGCTTTCTGCAGGCTTGTCAAGCTGCAGCGCTATGATTGAGGGAACATCTTCCAGTATTATTGGCTCTACCTATCCAAGCACGGATGAAGATATTTATGAGACGGAAAATGCGTATGCGGCATTGGAAGCTGGCTTAAACAGACAGATTAACAACATGGAATCCACACATCCGGGATATGACGAATACTGGTACCAGGTAGACGAGCTTTCCCACAATCCCTACCATCTGATTTCCTATTTCACTGCGAAATACGGGGAGTTTACTTATGAACAGGTAAAAGACGAGGTGGAAGAGATTTTCCGGGAACAGTACAGCCTGTATGTGGACGAAGTCAACGATACGGTGACGGAGACAAAAACCGTGCGTGTCGGGGAATCCCTGGGACAGGTGGTGACGAGTGGGTATTGTAACTGTTCCATCTGTTGCGGTGTATGGTCAGGAGGGCCGACGGCCAGCGGCGTATATCCAACGGCAAACCATACGATAGCGGTGGATGCCGCCAATCCCTTTGTGCCGATGGGTACGAAGGTCGTGATGAACGGCGTGGAGTATGTGGTGGAGGACACAGGAGCGTTTGCCCGGTATGGGGTGCAGTTTGATGTTTATTATGACAGCCATTCCGCTGCGTCCGCACATGGGCATCAGACCTGGGAAGCGTTTATTGCGGACGATAACGGCAATCAGGAAGTGGAAGTGACCACGACGGAAGTAATCAACCGCCTGGAAGTGACGCTTACGAACCACAATCTGGATGCCGTCCTGCGGAGCCGTATGGATGAAAATGAGGAAAAGCGGTATAACCTTTACAACGGGACTTACGGCAACCGGAATTACTTATTTGACGTGGGGAGCCTGCCCGGTGGCGGCGGTGCGGATGGATATGGGTATGAAATCCCGTCCGAGGCATTGTCGGATGAAAAGTTTGCAAGGATGATCCATGAGGCGGAAAAATATTTAGGCCGTCCTTATGTTTGGGGCGGAGCTTCGCCAAGTACCGGGTTTGACTGTTCCGGGTTTGTCAGTTGGGTCATCAATAACTGCGGGAATGGATGGAACGTAGGGAGGCAGACGGCAGAAGGATTGCGAGGGTGCTGTGCCCATGTACCATCTTCACAGGCAAAGCCGGGTGATCTGATATTTTTCCAGAACACCTACCCGACATCTGGAGCAAGCCATGTGGGGATTTATGTTGGCAACAACATGATGATCCACTGCGGCGACCCAATCCAATATACAAACATAAGTTCTGCATACTGGCAGCAACATCTACTCGGATTTGGAAGGCTGCCTTAAAAATACAGTTTTGGAGAGACAATAAAGTTTGATAAAAACGCATGAACAATGACAATTATATTTGATAAAGAAAATGGGGTGGCGATATGAACAAAAAGCTGCGGCGTGTCCTGGACGAAATCCAGAAAACGGAAAAGAAGATTGCCGCATGGCAGGAGCATTTGGGAGAGCTGAACGTCCAGAGGGAAATGCTGGAGGATGCGGAGATATTAAAGAGCGTCCATTCCATGCGGCTTGGAAGCTGGGAACTGCTGTCTGTCCTGGAGGGCATACAGCAGGGGACGGTGGTATTTTCCGAGAAGCCGGGAACAGATATGGATTCTGGCAGCGAAGAAAGCATGGAATCGGAGAAACTGGCCGGATCAGCAGAAAGCATGACGGAAACAACGGAGAATGCGGCAGAAACAACAGAAAACATAGCAGGGGAGTTATCTGCAGGACAGGGACTGCCGGAGGATGCGGCAACGGAGGGAGGATTTATATAATGAAAGATAAGATTAAAAAATATCTGATGGTAATTACGATGGTCGTGGGGATGATGTTCTCTGCGGCCATGCCTGCATTTGCCTATACGGGCAGTGCAGGGCAGACGGAAGCCGACACCACAAATGTTGGGACAGCGACAGGAAATAGCAGCGTGGAAAACGGAGATCCGGAGGATGCGCCGATTGCAGAGGAACCGTCAGACACAGAAGAACCAGAAGAGGGAGAATCACAGGGCAGGGTGCAGGGGACGCCGTTTTCTGTGCCTGGGAACGGGCAGTTGGTGGACGATATGGCAGACGATGAAAGCAAGCAGTTTTTAACTGTGCAGACTAAGAACGGCAATACCTTTTTCATGGTGTTAGACCGCTCCAACAATACGGAGAATGTCTATATGCTGTCCATGATTGATGAAAATGACCTGGCAGAATTTATTGGGGACACAAAGGAAGATCCAAAGCAGGAGCAGCCTTCCGTAATCATTCCGGAAACAGAAAAGCCGTCTGTACCGGAAGAACCAGAAACGGAGACAGAGCCGGAAGAAAAGGAAGGCGGCACGAATACGGGCGCCCTGCTTGCGGTGATTGTGCTTCTGGCTGGCGGCATCGGCGGATATTATTATTTTAAAGTGGTGAAACCAAGGCAGGAAGAGGATGGGGAAGACAATGAGGATTTGGAATTTTACGGCGGTGCATATGTCAATGAGGAGCAGGACGATTCTGAGGAAGAAGAGGAGGAGGATGAATAATGTTTTTGGTCATTGCCGAAAAACCGAGCGTATCACAGAGCCTGGCCAGGATTCTTTCCGTTACGGAACGGGAGGACGGCTATCTGTCAGGGGAAGACTGTATTGTAAGCTGGTGCCTGGGGCATCTGGCCGAGTATGCTTCCCCTGATTATTATGATTCCAGATATGGGAAATGGGAGTTTGCAGACCTGCCCATTGTGCCAGGGCAGTGGGAGTTGGCCGTTGCAAAAGATAAGAAAAAGCAGTTTGCAGTCTTAAAAAAGCTGCTGAACCGGAGTGATCTGGATTATGTGGTGAATGCCTGTGACGCAGGCCGGGAAGGGGAACTGATTTTCAAGCGTGTCTATGACCTGTCGGGAAGTAAAATCCCGGTCAGGCGGCTGTGGATCAGCTCTATGGAGGACAGCGCAATTCAGGAAGGGTTTGCCAATCTGAAAGATGGGGAGGAATACAAGAACCTTTGCGAAGCCTCCATATGCAGGGCAAAAGCGGACTGGCTGATCGGAATGAACGCAACCAGGGCATTTACCACAAAATATTATAAGCGATTGACGGTGGGGCGTGTCCAGACACCCACGCTGGCAATGCTGGTGGAGCGGCAGGATGCCATTGACGGGTTTGTGAAGGAAGCCTATTACAAGGTGGCGGTTGAGGGGGATGGGATTCGTGTCATATCAGAATCTATTAAGGATGAAGCGGAAAGCATTGCCCTGGCTGAAAAATGCAATCGGAAATCCGCAGTTATCCGCAAAGTGGAGAAAATCCAGAAGAAGAACCAGCCGCCGAAACTCTATGACCTTACCACGCTGCAGAGGGAGGCAAACCGTTTCTTTGGATATACGGCGCAGGAAACATTAAGGGAGCTGCAGGAACTGTATGAAGCAAAGTTAGTCACCTATCCCCGGACGGACAGCCAGTACATTACAGCAGATATGGAGCAGACAGCTTTAGAATTGTTAGAGCTGTTACCTGAGTTACTGCCTTTCTTACAGGGAGAATCTATCGGGGAGAATATAGGGCGCATTATCAATAATGACAAAGTTTCCGACCACCATGCACTGTTACCGACAAAAGAGGCGCTGGGGCAGGATTTTGAAGAATTATCAGAACGGCAGCGGAATATCTTCCGTCTGATCGGGCAGCGTCTGGCACAGGCAGTATCCGAAGAATGCATTTATGAGGAAACAACAGTCACAGCATTGTGTGAGGGGCATGAGTTCTCCGCAAAAGGGAAGGCAACAGTCCAGCCTGGGTTTAAAGGCATTGAAGAAGCCTTCCGTAATGCTGTGCAAAAAGGAAAGCCAGCGGATAAAGGCAAAACAGATGACACATTCTCTATTCCGGGAGGATTGCGGGAAGGGATGGAGATTGCAGAAGTCCGTGCAGAGAAGAGCAGGCATTTCACATCAGCTCCGAAGCCGTACAGCGAGGACACACTGCTTTTAGCGATGGAACGGGCCGGGAATCAGGATTTTGATGAAGATACAGAGAAAAAGGGACTTGGCACGCCTGCAACCAGGGCATCCATTCTGGAAAAGCTGGTTTCCTCCGGCTATGCAAAGCGGAACGGGAAGCAGATCCTCCCGACTGCAGACGGGAAGGAACTGATTGCGGTGCTGCCGGATTATCTAAAATCTGCATCTATGACTGCGGAATGGGAAAATAAACTGCTCCTGATGGAGAAAGGGCAGATGGACAGCCGGGAGTTTTTGCGGGAGATTACAGATTTGATTGATACGATGATTGCAGGCTGCAGCGCCATTTCCGGGGAAGAACAGGGCCGTTTCCATCAGAGGGAAAGTGTTGGAATCTGTCCGGTATGCGGGAATCCTGTGTATGAGGGAAAGAAGAACTTTTACTGCAGTAACCGGCAATGTGCTTTCTCCTTGTGGAAGGAGAACCGCTATCTATCCGGTATGAAAAAACTGGTGGATAAGAAGATGGCGGCAGAGCTGCTGGAGAAGGGGCGTACCCATGTGAAGGATCTCTATTCACAGAAAACAGGGAGAACCTTTGCGGCAGACCTGTTGATGACGGCAGAGGATGGACGTGCGAATTTCAGCCTGGAATTTCCGAAGAAAAAGGGAAGCGGGAAATCCGGCAAAGGCAGTGGAAAACAGAAATAAAAAGCAGAATAAGGGTACATGCCGCTTTTGTGTCTGGAAAAGTATTGTTGGATAAAAAACTTTCAGGCACAGGGGCGGTATTTTATATGGAGGTTTTATATGGCAATGTTAAATGAAATCCGTGGGCTTGCGGAGTATGAGGCAAAGGCTGTCACCAGTTCCCCACGGGACTGGATGGGATATCTGGACACGGCGGCGAAGCTGTACCGTTATTCCTTCCCAGATACGCTTTTGATCCATGCACAGCGCCCGGATGCGACTGCCTGTGCGTCGCTGGAGCTGTGGAATGGGAAGATGAACCGGTGGGTGAACCGTGGGGCAAAGGGGATTGCACTGATTGACGATACCGGGCCGACACGGAGGCTGCGGTATGTATTCGATATTTCCGACACGCATATGGTGCGTGGCGGCAGGACGCCAAACCTGTGGAAGATTGAGGATGCACAGAAAAAGGATATCCTTGACCATCTGGCGGACGCTTACGGACTGTCAGAGACAGACAGCGCAGACCTGCCGTCTGCCTTATCCGAAATTTCCCGGCAGTTGACGGAAGAAAACTTAGAGGAAGTGATGGACGGCCTTCTGTATGAAACAGAGGGGACATTTTTAGAGGGGCTGGACGAGGACACGATCCGTGTGGAGTTCCGGCGGCTTTTGATGAACAGCGCTTTTTATACGCTGGCTGTCCGCTGCGGCCTTGACCCGATGGAGTATCTGGAGGAAGAAGATTTTTCGGCAATCACCGATTACAATGCGCTGCCTGTGCTTACCTTCCTGGGAAATGCCACAAGCCAGCTTGTGGAGCCTGTCCTTGTGGACATTGGACGGACAGTGCGTAAGATTCTCATAGAAGAATCCCAGAAAACGGTTGCAAAAGAGAATGGAATCGGCTATAATGAATTTAACGCTTTAAAGCGTGAAAGCAAAAACAAAGAAGGAGGAAATGAGCATGGAACTGACTTACCACCGCAAAGGGGATTACCTGTTCCCGAACCTGACCATAGAGAAACCAGAGGCGGCAATCGGGAAGTACGGGATGCTGCGCCGGACATACCTGAAAGAGAACCGGAAGGGATGGTATCAGAGCATGATGCTGTCGGGGAAACTGGACAGGCACTTGATGGAGATCGAGCAGGCAGCGACGGAGAGGATGGAAGTCCTGATGAAAGGGCTGCTTCTGAAATACCCGGCCCCGGACAAGGAGAAAGACCAGATGGCGTGGGCGGCGCACATGAATGGACTGACGGCAATGGCGGAAGAGAGCATCTTGAAGGAATTGGTATACAGCTAAATGAGGAATCAACAGAACAGGATTTGAGTGAAGCAGAGGAGAAAGAAGCCTCTGCTTTATCTTTGCCCGATTTTCCGACTGTGGAACAGCAGAAGAGGGAGATTGAGGGACGGATGCAGGCGCTCTATGCCGGGGAGGTTGCAATTTCTCCAGAGGTGATAGATGAAGTCCTGCGCAACGGCGGCAACCGGAATGGGAGCCAGCTCCGGATCATCTATAATTTTATGATAGACCAGATGCCGGAGGAATATACGGAATTTGTCCGGAGGGAATATGGCAAAGGCGGCATCGGGCTTATCATAGACGGCAAGGAATATTCTGTCTGGTATGACGAGCTGGGGATGCAGATTGCCGTAGGACATACGGTGACAGACCGGATTCTGGATAAGGTATTTTTATCCTGGGAAGATGTGTGCGGACGTATCCACCAGCTTTTAAAACAGGGGGAGTATGCGCCGCAGGTGGTATTGGATGCCGCAAGGGATAACGCTTTGAAGGAACACGCCAACGCACTTGCCTATATGTATCAGGATATGGCAGAGGGCGTTGCGGAGCTTGTATTTGAAGATGTGGAGGTATTCTATGGCGGATTCCCTGATAAAGTGGAACGGCTGTCAGAGCTGATCGCACAGCCGGAATATCTCTCTGACCTGATAGAACGCCTGGAAGGCCTTGCAGAGGCGTATGAAGAAAATCATGGGATTATGCGATTCCAATTATATAATCCTACACGGATTCTTGCACAGTTCCAGAAGTTTGCAAAGGAGGCTGTACCTTACCAGGCAAGAGAAGGGTTTGCATGGGAAGAACACCCGGTTTTCATCACAGAGGATGAGATTGACGCTTTTCTGCAGGGAGGGGGCGCATATTCGGACGGGCGGCTTTCCACTTACGCATTTTTTATACAGGATAAGACTGATAAGGAAAAAACGGATTTTATTAAGGAAAGCTATGGGATAGGCGGACGGAGCCATGCGCTGTCCGGCGCTGACAATTCCCATGCAGATTACAGCGGGAAGGGGTTGAAGCTGGCGAGAGGCTCTTATAGTGAGCCGGATGTGGAAATCTTATTGAGATGGCCGAAAGTGGCAAAACGGGTAGTGGCTTTGATTGAAAACGGCAATTACCTGAAACCGTCCGATTATTCCCGTATGCCTGTTTATGAACGGGAAAGGATGGCGGGGCGTGTTGTCAATTTCTATCACCATCTTCCAGACCATATGATACGTCCCTGGGCGGGAAATCCGGATATGTTTACCCACCGGGACGATGTGGTGAGTCTTCTGAACAATCCAGAAGGGCAGGAAGGCTTATTGCGGCATATGGATGAAGCAATAGCGGAATTGCCATTAGATTTTGAAGATTATGAGAAAAAGGTACAAATCCTTACTGATCTTCACGGATATGTGGAAGGGACATATACGATTTTCCCGGAAAGGAAAAGAGAAGAAGTACAGATGAGCACTCTCGGAAACTCAATAGAGAATAAGCAGGAAAGGGTTGATTTTCAGAAATGAGAGGGATAAGGGATGGATGATTATGGGGCTTGAGCAGTCCAGAGAGCATAAAGAATAAA
>CAJTCH010000012.1 GCA_910574715.1 Lachnospiraceae bacterium
CAAGCCTTGAGAAATCTATTTCCTTCCGACAACACTTCCATAATCGGATCACTCTTAAACGCATCATCATACATCTGCCGGCTGTACGGCGTTGTCATAATCAACCGCGACAGCTTTTCCGAATCCTCCCTGATGCACTGGAAGAGGTTCACCACATCCCAGTCCAGGTCATTGATCGTCTCTATGTCTGATGGCGCTTTCCTGAAGAATACTGCACCACTTCCAAGGTATGGCTCCAAGTATGTATGATGCGGTGGAATCAGTTCTACAAGCTTATCCACGATCCTCCACTTACTCCCCGGATATTTCAAAACACAATTCAGTTTACACTTCTCCATTTTCACTTCAACGCCTCAAACAATTTTGCCTGCTCGCACTCTCCGCAGATTCGATCCAGCATCCCCTGCGTTAACGCTGATGCCCGATATTGGCAATACTCATCACACATTTTCTCCATAACCTCTTCCAAATGATCTTCTAACACCGCCAGCCTTTTCATTGCCCCTGGCAGAAGTTCCTTATCCCGGATTACCGGAACGCCTGCATGGTATTCTGTATATCTCTCCATAACCCTATATCCTCACATCCCTGTCATTCTTCCGAATCTTCAGATCCATCCCGCACTCCTCCCGCATCTCGTTAATCAAGTCATCTCAAGTGCAGTAATCATCTGCCAGACATTCCGCCTGGAAGTTGAACTCTTCCACAAAACGTGCAAGCCTGGTCTTACCATATCCAAACTTGTGATGCAGGGTATACGCTACCAGGACAGTAAATGTATCCACCACATTGTTCTTGATGTTCCGGATACATTCATCCATTGCCTTCCGCGGCACCCCGCACGGTAGATCTGTAATGTTACGCATCTGGATCTCTGCTTCCAGACCTTCTATCCCCTTCTCCTTTGCAATCCGCAAGGCCTGCGCCATCCCTTCCAGGCGTGCCTGCTCTTCTCTGTTTTTACCCATGACTTCATTCCCTCTTTTTCTGCCTGTCATAAAACTTGGCAGCGCGTTCAATCTCATTGACCACAGCCAGAAGAATCTCCTTCGCAAAAGGTGTCTTATATTTCTCATAAACCCCGCTGACCTTATCCATGAATTCCCCCAGCTCAGTCCCAGTCAATCTCTTAGCTGCATATCCCTTATACAGGCTCCATACATCCCGAAACATACGGGATGCTTCTCTAAATCCCATTATCATAACTCTGCCAGCTCCCTGATCAGGATATAAATCCCTGGTGGATCCGCCCAGAATTTCTCTATAATCTCAAATGCCACCAATGCATCATCCTTCCAGAATCCAACTGTTGTCATACAATCCTTCAAAAGTTTCTGGAGATTATCCGTATCTGGCTTCGTGATCCGGTATTCCCCCTGCTGATGCTTTTCCCTCGGGAAACACCACTTTGTTACCAGCTGGACTCCACAATTATACATTTTCTCTGGCTTATGCTTCGCCAGATGCCCGCACAACTTAATCCTTGCCTGGTTTACTTCCGGCGGATCATAGAACACCGGCTTCCCCTTAATGACCGCCACTTTCTTCTCCTGGTGTGTGCAGGTAGGCGGTATCATCGGCATAAAGAACTCAATCATGTTTACTTCACTCCTTTAACGTGCGAAATTCATTTAAGGGAAAATCAATTTAAGTCAAGGACCAGGGGAAGGAGTCGTCGTGCGTAAGCTACCGCACGACTACTTTCCCCCTTGACCGTCAGGGAAAGAAACGCTTTTATATATACGTAGTATATATAGTCATTTTCTTCCCTAGGGAAACGGAAAACACGTGCTGTTTTTTTCCCTCAAAATTTCCCTCACTTTTTCCCAGAGGGAAAGGAAAATACGTGCTGTTTTTTTCCCTCAGATTTTCCCTGTGAGGGAAAGGGAAAATTATGTTTTTTTCCTTACATTTCCCTCCTCGATCACGAATCCTCCATGCTCCTTCAGACGATTTCTGACGGTCTTTTCCGTGACCGCCATATACTCTGCTAAGTCTTCAACTGTCACATTCTCATTAATCCCACAAGCCTCATAAGCGGTCTCTATCGCCTGCTTCCGCTCCTTCTTCTTATCCGCAGGCGTCTTTCTCTTCCCGATTGCTTTCTGCCACGGCGCCTTCTCCGCTTCAGGCTGGATGTCTTTCAGTACACCTACACGATCGATACAATGTACCGGATAATTAAACCAAACATTGACAGGTTCAAACTTCGGAAATTCTCTTAATGTTCCCTCGATTCTCCAGGCTGTCCTTGCCCGTGCCTGCTGCTCTGCCAGCCGAACCCGCTCATTCAGTTCTTCATACTGCTTCTTAAAAAGCTTCTTCTTACAATACGTCATCATCTGCACTTGGCTGCACAGATCATCCTGGGACACATCATCTTCCCAGTCCTCATACAAACCATTCAAATAAGCCGCACAGGCATCACAGATATATTTATTCGTCTCCTGCTTCAACAGCTCATCCGTCACATCCAACTCAATCAGATCCAGAATCGCATCAGGATCCCGGGCAAACACCCCCGATCCCGACGCACGATCCATAGCACGTTTACCTCCCTGACTCCCTTTACTGTGATGATGACAATAGATCACTGCCGCATTAAGCTCTGTACAAACTTTATCAAACTGATTACAGAAATTTGCCATCTGGTCAGCGCTGTTCTCATCTCCCGTGATAACTTTATAGATCGGATCGATAATTACTGCTATGTAGTTCTTTTTTACTGCTCTCCGGATCAGTTTGGGGGCCAGCTTATCCATCGGTACCGCTTTCCCTCTTAAATTCCAGATATCAATATTGTCCAAATGACCTGGATTTAACCCTAATGCTTCATATACATCACGAAAACGATGGAGACAAGACGCACGGTCAAGTTCCAGATTCACATATAACACCTTTCCCCGGGTACATTCCCATCCCAACCACTTCACACCCTCCGCAATCGCAATGCTCAACTCTATCAATGCAAACGATTTTCCTGCCTTGGATGGCCCTGAAATCAGCATCTTATGCCCCTGCCGCAGAAGATTTCCAATCAGTGGCGCAGACAACTGTGGCAGTTGATCCCATACATCCTCCAGCCGCTCCGGCTCCGGAAGATCATCATTGATGCTCTCAATCCATTCATGCCATTCCTCCCATGACTGCTTCCCGATATTCATATCAACCAGAAACTGCTTTTTCCCATTGCGAGTCACACCTGGCATCCTGGACAACCTGGAAGGATTCCTGTTCTGGTTATCCACTTTCAGGCCATTCTTTTCACACACTTTATACAGATAATCAACACGGCTTCGATATTCCTTGTAATCCGATGCATCTACACGCACAACGGCATGCAAGCTCTTGCCTCCACTATGGACTAGACATGCTACTGGCAACTCCAGTTCTCTGATGATCGCATTCTGTTTCTCAATCTCCATCGTATCTGATTCCACAAGTGCATATTTAAACTCCGTGACATTCTCATTTTTACAGTCCTTGCCATCCAATGGATTAAAACGGATCCATGCCCCTGCTTTCGGATTATAGTCTCCAAGCACTGAACCAATATCATTCCCACACTTACTCAATTGTTGGATCAACTGCCCTGCAGTTCTATCCCAGCAGCCTTTTGACGGCAGGAATCTGCCGTCCCTTTCGTAGGTCCGGGTCACATAGCCAACTCTCTCAGATGCTTCAAACAATATCTCCAGATACTTGATCAACTGCTTTGCGGGATCCCATTTATCAGGCTCATGCACTTCTTTTTCTTCCACCCAGTTCTTGTCTACAACCCTATAATCCTCTGCGCTGATCTCATCATCCCAATCTAACTCATGCCCTCCATGAGCAGGCTTCCATCCACGGTCAAGTGCCATCTGTACGATCGTTCCCGCGGTGACCGGAGATGCATTTCCCTGAAAACTCCGCCATTTCTTCTCACACTCCTGCGCATGGTACCTGCCCATATCCCTGCGGCTCCAGGCATCCCAGACAGACACCGGATATCCTTCATGCTTTAATGCCATTCCAATATTCACCCATTCCTGGTAATCACATCCGGAAGGATCTATATGCTCAATGATTTCTGTTAAGTCTGTCTGCCGCTCCATATTTACGCTCCTATATATTCCTGCGGATTGATGTCAGGAGGCACACACCATCCATTCCCCGCAATCCGGTCTATCAGATTTTTCGCAGTCTCAAACTGCCACGTTCCCACATGTTGGAATCCTTTTCCCTCCAGGAAACGAATCTGTTTTGGTGTTGTCAATCCTTCCTGCCGCCGTTTATCCAGACGATCCAATAGCTTGGATGCCTTACCGGCATTATCAATCTGATCCGGAAGGATACCCAACTTCTCAAGAGTACTTTTCTGTTTGTCAGACGGCGGTGCCATCTCCCAGCCAAATGCCGGGACATATCCTGCAAGATCCTCTGCCTGGATGCTCATCTCAAATTGAAGCGGATCCACCAGTTTTTTCTTCCTCCGCTTCATCTCCGCCAGCTGTTTTGCCAGCGCCTCTTCCCTCTGTGCTACAACATCCTCTGCTGCATATTGTTCTGCCTCTTCGATATCTATTGGACATCCAGCCTCTTCCAGATCCTCTGTCATCTTCCGGGCAACATCCTCACTCTCACAGATCAGGTGTGCCGGATGACACAGCTCATGGCGCTCCGTATGCCATAGGAAGTCTAACAGTAATAAATGATCCTTTCCTGGCGCTAACCTGGTTCCCCGTCCTACCATCTGGCAATAAAGGCTCCTGACCTTTGTCGGCCGGAGAACAACAACACAATCCACAGATGGGCAGTCCCACCCCTCTGTCAGCAGCATAGAGTTGCACAGCACATTGTATCGATCCTCTTCAAAATCTTTCAGGATCTCTGCCCTGTCTTGGCTGTCCCCGTTCACCTCAGCAGCACAGAACCCATTTTCATTCAGGATATCCCTGAACTTCTGGCTTGTCTTTACAAGCGGAAGGAACACAACCGTCTTCCTGTCCCTGCAGTACCCCTTCATCTCTTCCGCAATCATGTGCAGGTACGGATCCAGGGCTGTACCCAGATCCCCTGCTTTAAAGTCACCCGACTGCATCCCAACGCCTGTAAGATCCACTTTAAGCGGGATTGTAACTGCCTTGATCGGTGATAGGTATCCTTCCTTAATGGCTTTTGGCAGCGCATACTCATAAGCCAGGTTTTCAAACACACTGCCCAAATTTCTCAGATCCCCCCTGTCCGGGGTTGCCGTAACACCAAGTACCTTGGCCTCTGAAAAATGCTGCAGCACCTTCTGATAACTGTCAGAGATACAGTGATGCGCTTCATCAATGATAATCGTATCAAAATAATCTTCCGGAAACTGCATCAACCGCTTCTCCCGCATCATGGTCTGTACCGAACCGACCACGATACGGAACCAGCTACCAAGACAGGTTGCTTCTGCCTTCTCCGTTGCACAGCCAAGCCCGGTTGACCGTGCGATCTTATCCGCTGCCTGCTCCAGGAGTTCGCCCCGGTGTGCCAGGATCAATACCCGGTCTCCATTCCTGACACATTCTTCCGTTACTTTAGCGAATACAATCGTCTTTCCGCATCCGGTAGGCAGCACAAGAAGAGTTTTCTTGGTTCCATTCCCCCAGCTTTCAAAAATGGCTTCTTTCGCTTCTCTCTGATATGGTCTGAGCTCCATTAGAACTCACCTGCCTTAAACTGTTTTTTAGGCTTCGGCAAAAACTTCTTAACATGATTATACTTTTTATTTGGATCATTCTTATCTGGTCGCACCTCAATGGTTGCCCTTCCTGTAGACTGCGGCACCATCTGCCAATTCATTTTTACCCTGCCTTCCTTTTCTTCCGCACCAATAGACAGAAAGAATTCTGCAAGTTTCCACTGCATCTTATCATAGAGCAAAAGACTTTCATTCATAACAGTTGTCCCTTCCTGAGCATCTATGCGGATCTTTAATAATGCCCGGTTGCATGGCGGTACTTTATCGCTACCTTCATATCTGCTTCTTTCAAAGCTTTCCACGGTAAAATCATAATCTCCTGCCGGGAGAAGAGTGTACTCACTTCCTTTTTCTACTTCTTCATCCCAGCCAATCTCTTTTCCTCTACAATCTTCACTCATACATCTATTCTCCTTCTCTAATCAAATGGAATCTCCTGTTTACTCCTTATCTCATTGATTACTGCCATTACCTTTGGCCATGCCGCGATCAGACAGCCGTCAATAAATTCATCCGGAAGGTTTTGGAACGGTGTACTGCGTGGAAAGAAACCACGCTGATAAACAGCTTCCAGCAATTCCTCTTCCGACACCAGATTGACATACATCAGATCCTGCAGCGCCTTCGGTATATAATCATTCAGACGGAACACCTCGCTCCGGGACATATCAGCTTCCGGTTTTGCTCCTTTCTCCTCCGGTTTCTCTTCCTTTTGTTCCTTCTTCCCTTCCTGGAGCTTTTCCCCTGTGTCAAAATCCAATTCTTCATCAATATCCGCTTCCGGAAGGCTCATGAAATCCGGCAGCTTATTCTCCTTCTTTTCTTCCGGCTGTTTCATAGTTTTGTCCCGTTCCGCCGCTGAACCCTCTACGATATGGCGGATCACGCCGTATTCAAACTCGCATTCGTCCGGAAGCCCGTAGCGGTTCTTTGCATCCCAGCAAGGGTGGTGGGATGTGTACATGATCCGCTTCCCGCCCTGGCCTTTGTGCTTCTTCCCCTTATCATCCACTGCAACAGAATAAGTCTTATAATTGACGAACAACAACATATCCGCCCATTCTTTCACTAACGGCGCTGTCTGGGAAGAAGTTTTTTTACCTAACTTCAATTCCCATCGGTCATATGCCCCCATTTCATCCGGCTGTTCAAACTTTTTAATATGTGCATGTGCCGTCAATACAACATTGATCCCCGCTTCCACGAGATCCTCCAGCTTATTCAGAAACCGTCCAAACTCTTCTTTCGTATATACATAACCGGTTCCATAGCCAAAACTTTCAATTCCATCCTTACGGTGCTTATCACAGATATGCTCCACACAAAGCTGCTCTGCCCAGTCAACCGTATCAATAACCAAAGATCCACATATACCCGGATTATCTTTTACATATTGGATCTCCTGCAATAGATATTCCCAGCTGCTCGGACGCGGCAGCCTTGCCACGTCCATATCCTTCGTGCTTCCTTCCGTATCAATAAATACTGCATTGGGAAACCTGGAAGCAAACGTTGATTTCCCAATCCCCTCAGGGCCGTAGCACACAACCTTCTTAGCGCTCTTGACCTTTCCTCTTGTTATCTCCATTAAAATTCACCCACTTTCCATGAAGGCGTTTTCTGCGTCTCCCGCATATTTTCTTCCAGAATTCCCTGTCCCTTCACATAACCGTCCTCTATGATGATGCTACATTCATCACCTACGCTCACCCTGGTAGCGATCGCTTGCAGCCCTTCCTGATGGAGCCACTGGCCAAATTCATTCAAAGTCTGCATATCCATCTGTTCCAGCTTATCCAGAAGGACGAAACCGCACTTCGGGTTCAGTTTTCGGACAATTGCTGTAGACACCTTCAACCGGTCCGATCCGGACATGTTATCCCACAACTGCCCTCTGTAAACCAGTTCCCCATCCTTCACTGACAATTCCGGAAGCGGCAGATCTGCCGTCTGCAGCAGATCTGTCTTTGCCTTTCGTGTATCTTCAATCTGCCTGGTAAGGGCTGCATACTGATCCTTATACTGTCTTGCATCATCTTCTGCCTTATCCTTGTCCAGATTCGCCCGTACCTTCCGATTGATCTCCTCAATGTCTGCAATATTCGCTTCCAATTCGGCAGTCGATTCATCTTGCAACTGAAGAACTGTTTTCATTGCAATCTCTTCATCAGAAACCGCTTGATCATACTCCAGTTTTAATTTATCCTTACGCACCTGTAGTTCCGCAATCTGGTCATCAATGCGGTTCAGGTCATCAAAAATCCTGTGCTTACCAGCTGTAATCTCATTCAATCGGTCTCTTTTCCTCTGGTTCTCCCCGTTTCTGGCAAGAATCTCCTGCTGTTTCCGGATTAATTCTGACGGAGATACCAATTCTCTTGGTGCATCCGGATAATAAGTCTGCTCATCTGCAAACTTCTTTTTCTGATCTGCAATCTGCCCGATCGCATGACGGTGGCTGAAAAGCTCCTTTTCATTCTTCTCCAAATCTGCAAGCTGTTCCCCTACCCCGATGATCCTAAGAAGAGTCTGTGCCTTTTCCTTTCCAGAACTCTCCATAAATCTAGGCAAATCCAACGCCAACTGCTCTACGAATTCATTCAAAAGCTGCTGTCCACTCTTGTTTCCATTCGGATCTGTCACCTTCAGGCTGCTGTTTTTTCCCTTCCTTTCCACCACCAGTCCATTACTCATTACAATACGCAGGTTCGGCGGTATCGCAGACCCCTCACGCATTGCCTGGGATGGGCGATATTTCTCCCCGCCTAATGCCCATGCAATAGAATCCAGAACCGAAGTCTTTCCCTGATTGTTATTACCACCGACAATCGTCAGCCCATCTCTTGATGGCTCTATCTTCACCGCCTTAATGCGCTTGACATTTTCAATCTCTAGCTTATTGATTTTAATGCTATCCATACTGCTCCATCCTCCTCAAATTTATCGTTATCCTTCCTGTGACAGCCTCAAAAAAAACGTAGATAACAGATTTCCGTTCGTTGTTCTCTGTAACGTCAGATATCGCTCTACAGCATCCAGATACCCGGATGTCAGCACGATCGAAAACGCATGCCGGATTGCTCTCTCTACCCTGGATGGGGTAGTCTCATTCATTGCGGCAATCTTCCGATACAATGCCGTAAGCTTTGACCGCCACGCCTTGTCCTCTTCAAACAAGACCATAGCATCTGTAATATACTGGAAGCCCTTGACATTTGCCGGCATCCCCATCTCTATCAGTGCATTCACCGCTTTATTTTTCATTTGACGTCTTCCTCCTTTTCCGCTATAATAGCGGTAGTTACTCATTGGAGCGCTTTAAGGTTGCCGCCTTTTACAAGCGCTCTTTTTTGTTATCCTGCGGAAAAACATGCCCCGCTTCTCCAGGTATCTGACAGTACGCCCAAGCACATAGCCTATCGTTACAGTGACTACGCCTGCCAGTACCCAGCCCGCATGCCGGGCCGGAGACATACCAACTATGATGCTTAAGGACATCCATACCGTCCAGAGCATCCCGATCCGGATAATCTCTGCCGTCATTCTCCGCAGGATCCGGCATAACTTTTTCCTTCTCTTGTGAGTTTTCAGTTTCACTTACCTGTCACCCTCCTTTCCACCTCTTCAACTGGGATCTTCAGCCATTCCGCTAAAGCTCCCTTATTTATCTCATAAGAATTCTCGGTATTACCCGACTGCTTTGCTGTTACAACACTGCCAAAAGTCCAGATTCCACGCTTAATACGTTCCCTGACCTTCTGCGGACCGCAGCCGATCACCCTGGCAGTCTGCGCCGCATTCAGAATCTCGTACACTCCTGTATCGCCTCCTTTCCTTCCTGTGCCTGCGGTGGAACTCAAAACAAATCAAGTTATGATCTGTGCAAACTTGGAGTGATTTTATGTAATCTTCTTCTATCACTTGGCTCCATCTCCCAACATCAAGCGCATTGCATGATTAAACCCCTCTTTCCACGCATGCTCTTCAATGGCACAAAGGTACTCTTCAAAGCTACTACGCATTGTCTGGTATGCATCCGTAATTTCTTTAGAGCCCTTTGCAAAGTTTTCACAATAATTCTCATATTCCTTATCTAAATCTTTAACAAATTTCATACGTTTCCTCCCCCCCCTCACTCTAATGTCAGATGCATCTGCTCATACTCTGGAATCTTTACAAAATCATTCGTAAGCTGTATTCCGAATTGTTCTGACACCCTCTTGAAATTCTCTGCAATCTTGTGTGGTGCAAGGTTCTGCCGAACAGCAACTCTATCCATTGCTTTCAGATAACTGGCAATCTCCCCTACTTGGATTTCTGTTGAGGAGATTTGTTCAAATAATTTCTTTGCGCCGTTCTCAATGCCAACAAAGTAATTCCTTGCCGCTTCACCTTTCTTGTTCTTCTGTATCATAGAAAGTTTCTTCGCAAAACTAGCTGTGAGTTTTGCATCCTGTGTAGGACGTCCGCCAAGGGGGTTTTCGTCTTTTGGTACGAAAACCCAATAATCCGTGTTTTCTTCCGCAAAATTATTTTCAATAATGTTCTTCTTAAACCATTTTGCATAATTACTTGCATCCAATTCAAGAAATTCATACAGCTTCTTTGCTGTAGTCATCCCTTGTCCGTCAACACCTAATGCGATCTCAATCGGTGTCTGCTTACTGGTATCTGCCGTACCAAATGTTTCTTTGAAAATATCATTCATACTATTCTCCTTTCTTTTCTGCAAAGTCTTCACATTTAACGTCTAAGAAATTGCAGATTGTAAAAAACTCCCCAACTCTTAAATCTCTATCTCTCGATTCATTTATCAAGCTGTCATATAGCGAAATATAAGGAATTTTCGTATCCCTAGACATTTTAGAAATATTAATTCCCTTATCTTTTACATACCTTGATAAGTTCTTTGTTGGAATATCCATTTTCTCCCTCCGTTTCATTAGAATCTTGTGATATTTGTATAATATCATTAGTTTCTTATGGTGTCAATAGTATTTATTAGAATCTTGTGATATTTTATTGACCTCATAAAAATATTGTGATATCATTCTACTATAAGGAGGTGTTGGATAATGTCAGATATTGGAATGATTTTAAAAAAGAGTCGAAATAAAGCAAATATGTCAGTGAAACAAATATCCGACATTTTAACTCAAGAAGGATTTAAAGCATCGGAATCAACTATTTATAGTTGGGAAAACGGAAACAGCCAACCCACCCCGGGAGCACTTCTTATCATGTGTGGAGAATATGGCATAACTGATGTTTTAGCAACTTTTGGCTATGGCGGATATAAGGATGATGGAAGTATTCAACTCAATATAAATGAAATTGACTTAGTGGAGAAATACCGTACTCTGGACACCCATGGTAAAGATATGGTAAGCATGGTATTGAATAAAGAAGCTGAGCGCATGAAAGAACTGGAATCCATTCCGCCCTCCACCGTCATAGACATCCAGCCACATTTGGAAGTAAACGCCGCTCACGCTCGTACAGATATAGAACCTACCGACGAAGATCAGGCTCATGACGATGCGATTATGAACGATGATAGTGAATGGGAGTGATTTCATTGACATACGACGAATTATTAGATACGGCTAATAAAAAAGGACTTTTGGTAAAAGAAAAAAATTTATCAAGAAATAATGGACGAATAAAGGGAAATCGAATTGCCATCCGCAAAGATATGACTATCACGGAAAAAGCCTGTGTCCTGGCAGAAGAGATTGGCCACTATGAAACCATGGTTGGCGATATTCTGGATATGTCCAACCCATGGAACCGAAAACAAGAGCGGCAGGCAAGGTTAAACGGATATAACCGCATGATTGGGCTGATCGGTATAGTCAGAGCCTATGAATCCGGATGCCAAAACCAACATGAAATTGCGGACTACCTGAGTGTAACAGAAGAGTATCTTCTGGAATGTATCGAATGTTACCGGGATAAATACGGGAAAATGAAGAGCGTTGACAATTATATGATATACTTCATTCCTAATCTCGCTGTAATAAAAATTATATAACCGCTTCGGCGTTTATTCCATAGAAAAGGAGTATAATATAGATGTCTACAACCGAAAAATTATATTTTTCAATCATAAACGGATTACAAGACAAAAACATAAAATTCAAAGATTTGCAAAAATTATTAGATATCTTGGGATTCGACTGCCGCATAAGAGGCGATCACTTCATATATTCTTACGATAATTTTCGTGAGAATATAAATATACAGCCTTCTGGCAATATGGCGAAACCTTACCAAGTTAAGCAGGTTAGAAACTTCTTACAAAAATATCAAATCAGATTTTAGGAGGTACCGTATGTACAAATACGAACGAATTATTTATTGGTCTAATGATGACAATTCCTTTATCGTGGAAGTACCTGAACTTCCCGGATGTATGGCAGATGGCAAAACTATTGAAGAAGCAATTGCCAATGCTGAAATCATTATAAAAGAATGGATAGAAGTCACTCTTGAAAGAGGGCTTGAAGTTCCTGAACCTAAAGGACGGTTAATGTACGCCTGATAAAAAGTATAACCGCTCCGGCGTTTATATAAATTTCTCAATGTAAGGTCGAACAAAAGAAAGAGAGGAACAGCGGAACAAACTTCGTTTAAATAAAGCACAAATATCTTTTGAGAATGAGTCTAATAGAAAACTTCATGTATTCGGGGTGGTATCTGCTATAAAAAACGAAACTCATCCTCAAGGAATATACAGCCAATTTAAATCCAACGATTTAGATAAAGTTTCATCAATATTGTTTGACATAATGCTCTCAAATTTTGATATGCTACATGACAACGATAAAGTCATCAAACCTATTGCCCTTTATTTCGAAGCCGAGTAAGAGAATTCGTTTTCTCCATATATAATTTTTTCATATTTGCGGCTTCTACTCTTCTCTCTTCCATTTTACTTTGAGTAGAAGAATGCCTTTTATCATATGTCTCTGCATTTTTAGCATATTGAGATAATAACTGTTTTCGATTGAACATACCTTTGCCCTCCTTATAATTATAGTATTCCACAGGCAAGAATAAAAATCAATCAAAAATGAAAAATTTATAATAATGTCTGGCCGTCAGCCCAGCGCCGATCGCGCCAGACACACTCTGCACACTGACAACAATATATTTACCCAGACAGCCGACAGGGTGTATACCACCGTTTCCGAGTCTTGCAGGAAGGAGTGGTTAATATGAGTACTTATGAAGAATTCATGATTATTTTGACAGCTTGTAGTTTACTAATAGCAATTCTGAATTATACACATAGAAAATAGCACCCCTGCTCTGGCCAAGTTTGAGGTGCTATCTCTAATCATTGAAAACTTCGCCGGGAACGGATAGGTTTGCTCTATCGTGTCGGCTGTCTTGTTAAGTATATTATAGCAAATATACCTCAAATGTCAAGAACCGCTCGACGCTATCAACATCGAACGGTCCCTGTATAACCACCATGCGGACAGTTATACTTTTCCCTCGCAAGTTAAAGTATAACAAATCCGCTGACGGTCTGCAAGATACAGGCTGTTATTTTTGTACTCATTTTTAAGGAGGATGATACCATGCCAAAACGCAAGAAATACCCCAAGCTCCCCAACGGCTACGGCAGCATTAAACGACTCTCAGGCAAGAACCGCACCAATCCCTATGGAGTTTACCCTCCAGTGAAAGAATTCGACGAAAACGGCATCCCAGTACCGCAAAAGGCTATCTGCTATGTGGATGACTGGTATAAGGGCTTCACTGTGCTCACCTGGTACCGGAACGGGGAATATTATGAGGGCCGTGAAAAGGAGCTTTCATCTGATTCTGAAGAACTAAAGAAGCAGATTATCGGGATCCTATCAAAGTACAACCAAGGACAACGTGAGATTGCCGATCAGAAGACTTTTGAAGAAATCTATCAGGAATACTACCGCTGGAAGTTCCAGAAGCCGCATGACCATACAGAAAAGAAATCCTCAATGGAAAACAGTATGCGCGCCGCTTACAAAAACTGCAATTCCATCCATGACAGATCATTCCGCTCCCTTACGGCCAACGATCTGCAGGAAGTTGTAGATAACTGCCCTAAAAAGCATTCTTCTTTGGAACTGATTATTATCCTCTTCCACCAGATGTACGCATACGCAGAAGCCAATGATCTGGCAGACAAGGACTATTCTAAATTCGTGAAAATCAATAAAGTAGATGATGATGAACATGGAGAGCCGTTCTCCGAAGATGATCTTAGAATTTTATGGAATCACCAGGAAAATGAAGTAGTTGAAATGCTCTTGATCATGTGCTATTCCGGGTTCCGGATCTCAGCTTATGAGAACATGAAGACAAATCTGGAAGAAAGATATTTCCAAGGCGGTGTGAAGACAGCTGCAGGGAAGGACCGCATCGTTCCGATCCACAGCGCCCTCTTACCATTGGTACATAAAAGACTAGATAGATATGATGTCTATCTTCCTACAGGTGTTTCAAATTTCCGTAAAGCTATGTATGGAATTTTGAAGTCTTTAGGAATCAAAAAGCACACTCCCCATGACTGCCGACACACCTTTTCGATGCTTTGTGATAAATATGGCGTAAACGAAAACGATAAAAAGACAATGCTAGGTCACGCCTTCACTGACGTTACAAATAAAGTATACCGACATCGGGAATTAGAAGAACTGAGGAAGCAAATCGAACAAATAAAAGTTTGTCGCTAACGTGTTACTAACGGTTCATGTTTATTCATATTTTTAGCTGTTTTTTCATATGTGTCTAAATCTCTTAAAAGCCTTGAAAACAGAGGGATTCACGCACATTTTACCGTATTTTCAAGGCTATTTGAGAATCTATTTCATTTAAATATTCCTTAAATCCTCCCGCTAAGCCTGATCCTCACCGTTACCCGCAGCCCCCGCCGTCCATTTTCCACGGAAAGCCCTCCCCGCATCTCCTTCATAAAATAATCCGCCAGGTAGAGTCCAAGCCCCGCTCCTTCTTTGTTCTTAGCATTGCTGCCGCGCCGGAACTTCTCTTTCAGCAGCGGCAGTTCATCACTGCCGGCGCCGCCTCCATAATCTTCGATACCGACAGCGAGATATCCCTCTTCCTTCGTCACGGATACCTCGATCTCAGTATCCGCATATTTGTAAGAATTCATAAAAATATTGTCGAACACCTGCTGCAGGCGAAGCCCGTCTGCATACAGAAGACAATCTGGAACATCTGAAAATATTCCTCTATTCAGATAGTCCGCTCCCTTAAGTATCTTCTCTATCTCTCTGCTCTCCATATCCGCAGGAGTTACCGCAAGCTTCTGAAGTTCTTCTAATGTCGCCGTAAACAGATTAGTGACAAGCGAATTGATCTGATCTGCTTTGGAGATGATCTGCCCATAGTTCCCCTTGTCCTTTTCATTTCCCGCAAGCGCGATCCCCACTTCCGAAACCGCCTTGATACTCGCGACAGGCGTCTTAATGTCGTGAGAAAGCTTCGCCACAAGCTCCTTCTTGCTCTCGTTGGCTTTCGCCTCGGCAAGCCGCGCCTTCTTAAGCTCAGAACGCATTAGATCGAAGCTCTCCGTAAATGCACCAAAGAGATTCTCTCTATCCATCTCCAGCGGAATATCCAGATTCCCTCCGGCAACCCGCTCGGCGAATCCCTCAAGCTTCCGAAAAGGTCTGATGATCCGGCGGTTCAGATAAGCCATGTATCCGGCACAGACTGCACACTGCAAGATGATGGCAGCCGCCATGATAGCGGCTGCCGTCTGTTTCTGCTCCTTAAGTATCCGTACACTGTCATTATAAATGATAATCTTTCCAACTATTCCTCCCTGCACTTCAAGATCCAGAATCGTATCCCCGTGAGCAGCAGCCGAATTCACACTCTCGCTCAGGCCCTGCCTCGTGCAAAACACAAGCTTTCCGTTCTTATCAAGGACTGTATAATCAAGTTCTGTCTTGTTGATGTGTGTCTCCATCCTGTCCCAGTCTTCCTGTACAGAATGCACCGCTTCATTCATCTTCACAACATCCCGCAGAAAGTCTGAATCATCTGACACGAAGGCGGCAAGCGCAGCAATCTCTGCCGCAAAGATAACCAACATACTGATCAGGAATATCTGCTTCTTCATTGTCCTCCTCCGTGAAACCTGTATCCATCTCCCCAGACCGTGATGATATATTCCGGGTTCCCGGGCTCGCGCTCGATAGCCTCCCTGATCTTACGGATATGTACATTCAGCGTTCCGTCTCCCGTGAACCGGTCCTCCCACACCTTCTCGAATAACTCCTGCTTCGGGACCACCCTGTCCGCATTCCGAATCAAGTAAGACAACAGCTTATATTCAAGCGCCGTGAGCTTCACAGGCTTCCCGTCCACCGTCACCTGCTTCGCATAGGGATCCACCGCAAGCCTCCCATCCGAATATCCCTGCTCAGAATATCCGCCGCCTGCACTCTGCCCGTAACGCTTAAGCACCACCCTTACTTTCGCCAGAAGAACGCCGAGAGAATAGGGCTTCTGTACATAATCGTCGCCTCCGATATTCAGCGCAATGATCTTGTCGTCGTCACTCGTCCGCGCAGAGATGAAGATGATCGGGATCTCTGTCTTCCTGCGGAGCTCCTTACACAACTCAAACCCGCTGCCGTCACCGAGATTAATGTCAAGCAGCACCAATTCCGTCTCGTTCTCTTCGAAGAATTTCCTGCATTCCAAGGCGCTGTATACGGCTGACGTCTTAACTCCGAACAGGTTAAAATACTCTGCCGTACTATCGGCAAGCACTCTCTCATCATCAATGATCAGACATTCACAGTGCATCACAGCCCTCCCTCTTTCTCACACGGTATATCCGTTAACTGTTCAATGTACCAACTACATCGCCGTCGTCAAATGGGTCCCCGCACTCTGGACAGAACTTCGGCGGTTTCGCCGGATCTTCCGGCTCCCAGCCGCATTTGTCACACCGGTACTGCGGAATTCCCGCCGGCTTTGGAGCGCCGCATTCCGAACAGAACTTACCCTTATTCATCGTCCCGCAGGCAGCGCAGGTCCATCCTGCTGCCTGGCCTGGCCTTGGCGCGCCGCATTCCACGCAGAACTTACCGGTATTGCCTCCTGCTCCGCAGGCACAACTCCAGGGTGCCGCCGCATTTCCTGTTCCTGACACTGCCGATCCGCCGCCTGCCATCATTGCTCCTGCTCCCTGGGCTGCCGCCTGCTGCTGCCCCATGGCATACAGATTCTGCAGATTCGCTCCGCCTGTCTGCTGTGCCATACCCATCCCCATGAAGCCTGACATCGCTCCGCCTGTGTTGCCTGCCGCCATGCGCATGGCATCTGCCTGCGCGCCGGCAAGTGTCGCCGCCGCCATATTAGGATCACGCATCACAGCCGACTTCTGGAGCTGCTTGATCATATCCTCATCTTCCTTCGACGCCGTAACACTGTTGACCCCAAGAGAATATACCATAATCCCCCTAAGCTCCGTCCACTTCTTTGACAGAACTTCATTTAATGCATCTGACAGTTCCATCGTATGTCCGGGCAGCGCACTGTAACGGATTCCCATCTCCGAGATTCTTGCAAATGCCGGCTGCAGCGCCGTCAGAAGCTCTGACTTCAGCATAGAATCAATCTGATCCCTGGTATAGACATAACCCACATTTCCGCAGACATTGGCATAGAATACCATCGGGTTCACGATCCGATAAGAATACTCTCCGTTACAGCGGATAGAAATATCCACATCCAGGCCGATATTGCGGTCCACTACCCGAAATGGCACCGGATTCGGCGTACCGTATCTGTTCCCAGGAATCTCTTTGATATTCACATAATAGATCCGCTGATCTCTCCCTGCGCCGCCTCCGAATTCAAAACGTCGCCATGCTTCCCTGGCGACTCCCTTAAGTCCTTCTACGAAGGAGCCCCCAAACACAGACGGACTGGTCTTGGTATCATAAGTATATGCCCCCGGCTCCGCACACGCGTCGATCACCTTACCATCCTCTACAATAATCATACACTGCCCGTTGGCCACGGCAATATGAGAGCCGTCCGTAATCACATTGTCTTCGCCCTTCCTGTTGGCGGAACGGCCTGACACGTGTTTTGCTCCCCTCGCCACTAATACGTCCGCATCCATCGCGTCATAATAAAAATATTCCTTCCACTGGTCTGCAAGCGTTCCGCTTGCCGCATTCCATGCTGCTTTGATCAATCCCATAATATCTGTCTCCTTCTTATAGTATTATTGACATTATATTAAAACTTTCCGCTGGTTCCGGAATGGTCCGAATGCATCCCGCCGCTTCCGCTGCCTGAACTGCTCTCCTTCTGGCGTTTGGTCCTGCTCACCGTATGATATAAGAACCGGTCCGTCCGATTCGACAGCTGAAAACTTCCTTCCCGCATATACTCCAGCGCTCCGTCCCTTCTGACACGCGTGTTCATACTCTTCTTCCAGGTCAGCACAATAACTAGCGAAACCGCCAGCGATAACAGGAAAGATACCCCGATAATGAGCGGGATCCTCCACCCCTCTCCGTAATGATGATCTTCTGTATAAGGCTTCCCTTCCTCGTATGCCGTCAGATAGTCGTCCGCCATAAATACATACCGGGCAAATGCATCGTAGAATTCGCCGTCAGACAGATCGTCGAGAATCAATTCTCCCATCCGCTCTCTTCCATATGTAGTGAATGCTCCCTGGGCTTCTCCGAAGCCAACCAGCCCCCAGTCACGCGCCGCCATGCTGATGGCAAGCATTACGCCGCTGTCGGCACAGTCGGCACCAAGTCCGTATTCCGTAAATATCTGCCGCTGCCAGTTCTTGATATCCCCTCCGCCGAAATCCTGCGTTGTGACAATGTAAACTCCCATTCCGTGCACCTCAGACACTCTGGCGCACTCCTTCTCAAGCGCATCCTCTTCCTCCGATGACAGCAAACTCGCATCGTCCTGCACCCACCCGGTAAATTTCGGCGCTGTTCCTGCCGCAGATACCTCAGCGGCGCCTATTGCGCCAAACATACCGGGGTAAATGACAGAAAGAACGGCTGAAACAAGAAACATTATCATGAATACCATCCCTGCAGCAGCATTTTTCTGTCTAGGCCTCTTCATCACAACACACCTCCCGGCACAGATGTCTCCGAACCTGGCTCCCATCACAGCGCTCCTCCCGGCACAGACATCTCTAAACCAGTATCCCATTACAACACACCCCCAAACAACAAGATTCCAAGAATGGAACACAGCGCCGTTCCAATAGCCGTGAATCCGCACAAATATTTCCAAAAGGCTCCCTTATCCACCGGAAGCTCTCCTACCATCTTCCCCGTCTGTCCGTTGATCGCAAACTGGTACTTCTTATCCTGGTAAACCGTCTCGAACAGCCACACCGGAAGCAGCGCATATTGAACCTGCCCTCTCTGGGACGCAAGATGCCTTCTCTTGACACTCACGGACTGATAACCCTGAACCGTGCTCCGAAGCACCTGCTCCGCACTGTTATAGAGCCGCTCCTTGGCCCTGACTTCCGCCGTCTTCGCGTCTACATCATATCTGTCCGTCTCATAACCCGCCAGATATTCCGGACGAAACTCAGTCAGATCACTGTAGTTGAACGGTTCGATAGACTCCGTCGTATCATCATCCATCTCTACGCTTCCATCCACCGGCACATGATAAAACTCCATAGTTCCCGCCCTCTGTACCAGATAATATGAGGTCTCCACATAGTCATAATCACTGTCACTCCACGCCCTCACGCGCGTGGCGTTAAAGCTCATATCCGCGCTTGCCTTACAGTCGAACAGCCAGTACGGAACATAGCATCCCTTCAGATTCTTCAGATAACTCCTGTCACGGAAATTCTTCGGCAGCAGATGCTTCCCCTTACAGAACTTCTCTAACATCTGCCTGGCCTGGTCCCCCTGCACCCGGAACGGGATCATGACATCCGGTTCCAAATCTCCTGCCGCGGCAGCCCGGATCACTACCACATTATCACAATAAGGACAGACCGTACTTACCGTCTGCTCATCCGCCTCGATCTCGGCTCCGCAGGAAGGGCAGATATACCGTCCGTCCTCCGTCTTCTTCGCACCTTCCGCTCCTTGCCGGTACTCCCAGGTCAAGTCCTGCTCTCCCTTAGACTGCTCTTCCCGCTCATACTGCTGTATCGTCTCCAAATCATAATGGTTTCCGCAGCTTTTGCAGGAAAGCTTCTGGGTTTCCGGAGAAAACTGCAGCGCCGCCCCGCAGCAGGGACACTTATATTGTACAAAATCCATCTCAATCTCCTTTACATTTACTGACATATTTCCTAATAACAGTATAATAGATTTACAATATCTATTCAATACTTCTCCAGAATGTCCTTCAGATACTCTTTATATTCTCTCCTTACACATTCCGGCCCGGCAATACACAGCTTGCTTCCGATCCCCGTGACCCATCCAAAAAACTGCGGACTGACCGCCGCCAATATGCGCACCCGAAATTGCTTGTCTTCTGCGGGAACGATCATCACATCCGTACCAAATCTGTCCAGAATCACCCCTATAATATCCTGATCACATTGCAGGGTGACTTCCTCGTCATGACCGCCGTACATGGAGAACGTCTTTTTAGAGAATTCTACAAGATCAAAATCCTGGAATCTCTCTTTGCCGATACGTTCCTTCCTGATCACACAAGCCTGCTGCATCTTATCCACCCGGTAATGCTTGATACAGTCTGCATCCTCATCATATGCGATCAGATAATAATTCGCGTCATCCCAGGTAAGCGACCATGGACTGACCGTATAGACGTCCCCTTTCTTCCTTGGCTTTAATTCCTTCTGCATCGTCCATTCCGCATACTGGTACTGAATCTGCCTGTTCTCCATAATGGCAGTATGTATCTGATCCACATTATAATAGACCGTCTCATTCCCGGTCTTTGGACGATTATAGATGAAGACATTCCTCTGAAGCTTCCTTGCATCGTGCTCGCCCGCAAGACCCTCCAGCTTCCCGATCAGTTCTTCGGATTTCCTCCGGCTGATGAACTTGGATGCCTGCACCGCATCTACCAGAAGCTTAAGCTCCGGCAATTCAAAATCCCTTCTGCCGATATAGTAACCGCTGTTAGCCCCCCTCGCCTGCAGGATATCCATCCCAAATGCCTTCAATGTCTCAATATCATTGTACACGGTCTTCCGGTCGATCGACATCCCATATCTACGCAGCTCCTTGTCAATATCCGACGCCGACATAGTGTGCTTCTCATCTGTTTTCTCGAGAAGTATCTTCATAATATACAATATTCTTAGTTTTACCTGTGAAACTGCCATCTGCACTCCTCCGCAATTATAAGCTTTACTATCTCCAAAAAAATACCTCAAGAGCAATATACTTCTCTCAAGGTAGATTATAACATATCAAATCTAAAAATCATACTCATCAGGATTCAATCCCGCCCTCATCATAACCGCTCTCCGTTCCTTTCCGCCCATCACTTCCAGTTCTTCCGCAATCAAACCTGACAATTCAAATTCTGTCTTATCTTCTCTGACGGGATCTGCCAGGAATAAGACTTCTGTAACTTTATCAAATACCCTCATATCCTCGTCATTATTATAATCGTACACAAAACCTAATATCTCTCTCATTATTCTTCCTCCAGAAATTCCCGATAGTCACTTTCGTCTGCAAACAGAAGATAGCTTCCATCCACATATCCCATATAACCATTATCTACAAAATATCCTTTCATCATCTGCACCTCCTGTTTTTGCTGAATTTTGTACTTCTTCCTTTTGTTCTTCCTTAGTTTATCAAACCAGGTGTCCCAAAATCTCCACAGCCACAGGAAATTTCAAAAATAATCATAAAAAGCCGCAAAGGTTATCATACCTTTACGGCTCCCGCAACCGAACTTGCGACCAATCCGATTCTCTTCATGTTCTCCTTTTTACTCCCGGGGATATAAGCTTCCGTTCTCGCTGTAATAACCAGGATGATCCCCAGCAACCTCTATATATGCCGCTGATGCAAATGCATCAAAAGCGCCCGGTTCGATTTCACGGATATTCGCCGGAATATAGATCTCCGCCACACACCCTGCAAGCTCTGACAACGCGCCTTCCCGGACTCCGATGCACTCCGTATCCCGGATTAATATCAGGATGCCGTCGGTCAGATCGACACGTTCTGTAACTCCTGCGATATATCCCTCCTCATCTACCAGAAAACCGGCGAACTCTCTCAGTCCGTAATCTTCTGCACCTTCCTCTTCACTTCCGTCACTTTCGTCAACTGCTTTATCATCCTCCGCACCGACAGGCGGAATATCCGTTTCCATGTCTTCCTCAACCAGCGGCGCTTCCTCCTTCACAGATATAGACGGAATATCTGTCTTCGTTTCATCCCCTGCGGGAACAGGCGGAACTATAATCGGTACTTCCTTTGCATCCGATGTGATTCCGGCATCCGTCTCTGCTTCAGCATTCTCACTCGGATACAGCATTTCCAGTACGTCAAAATCATCACCGATCGGCTTCAACTCTGTGATCACCGGCAGCTCTTCCGCTTCTATCTTAGCAACAAACTCTTTATTCTCTGCATTTCTCTCTTCTATGACATCATCTGTATCTGCCGCCCTGTCCGGCAAGATTAATACATTTACCATATCTTCCTTCCAGGTATACTCTAAAATTCCAGTCTCATCACCCAGCTTCATAGCCGCTTTTCTGGTATTCTGTTCACACTCTCTTGCCTTCGGACTTAAGATATTCTCTCCTGCCTCAGGATTCACAATGTATCCCGCCGGCTTCGCCGTACAGTCCTTCGCATAACTCCTGCTGCCGACACACAGCAGCCCGATCATCGTCAGCACCACCCCGCTTCTTACAATACATTCCCAGGGCAAAAATCTCCTTCTTGAAGCCGCCAGTTCCATAACCATTTCCATAACTCTTCATACCTCCAACATCTCATAGCTTTCTCTCTTATCAGCAGTTCCTGCCTCCCAAAAACAACCTTTCGTCTTCAATATACACGCAGAGTTATGAAATTTCAATATACTTTTTGTTACGGAGTTATTCAAATTCAGATATAACGGCTGACAGACCAATGCAGATAACCGCCAGTCCCGTGATCGTTCCGGTCACCCACCAAAGCGGATAGCCGCATGCAAAATACGAGAGTTTTCCCTTCATATAAAGGCTGATCAGCTTCCATATGCCGCTTCCTGCCGTAAGCAGCAGGACTCCCACAATCATACAATAATACATCCCCTCCGCGATCAGGAGCCTTCGTTTCTGCCTTTGTGTCATTCCGACACTCTCCATGACTTCGAATTCCTTTCTTCTCGCAAATATTCCCGTAACCATCACATTAAAATAATTCGTCAATCCCGCAAGAAGCAAAACGATGCTGATGCATCCAAGGATCCGCCTGCTGCCCCTGATCGTATCTGCCGCCTCAGAGCGAATATCAGACTTGCTGATGCAGAAGATTCCGGCCTCTTCCACCTCCTCCTGATCGCTGCCCGTTCCAAGAACTGTCTTGTTCCTCCTGCGCCTTTGATTCTCCCAGGATATGATGTCATGGATCCCTGCTTTTACTTGCGCTTCCTTCTCCTCGTCCGCATTCAGTTCCATATAGAGTGTCTTTCGCTCTGTGGGCAGCTTCTCAAATCCCTTCTCGCCGATCAGATAATAGACGGTTCCTTCCGAACCGTGCCAGGTCTGCCGTATCCGCGGGAATCCTTCCTCACGGTTATCCAGATAGCCGCTTAAGGTCAATGTCTCCGACTGCTTTCTCGTATCCTCCATAACATCCCGCTCTTCGCCGGTTGCCTGATTCCAGCGGATCCAGTCTTCTTTGGACTGCAAGGTCGTAAAATACACCGGCTCCCCCACACTTGCCATTGCCTGCTTCTCCTGCTTCGGTGTCAGCCGATGATCATGCAGGATCATCACCCCCGTTCCGTCTGCCAGGCTGTCCATATCTACCGGAAGCTCCCGCTCCTGTACATATTGACGCAGTTCAAGAAGCTCTTCATCATGCAGGATTTGAACAACATTTTCTGAGAATACTTCCATCATAGAAGCTTCCGATTCACGCGCCTTTTTCGTCTCCGCAATCCCCAATATACCAGGAGTGGTCAGCGGTTTTATTCCTTTCCCGGACATCGTTGAAGACATATAGGCCCCTTCCATCACATAGGACTTCTTGCGGTCTACTCCGTCAAGACTTAAAAGTCTCTCTCTTGCTTCCCGGGAAATGGGGGAGAACTCATCATACCGATTCCCATATAGCAAGACGAAGTTATCCCCTTCCGTCTCCAGGGGATCTTCTCCCGCGTCTCTCGTCTCATATTCATTCCCATAGCCTTCTTCCTGTCCCCAATCACTGAACTCTCCCGCGATCAGGAAATCCGGCCGGCTCTCGATCACATGGCTGTAATCGATGCCCTTTGTAATGACGATCGTCCCAAGAAAAGCTTCCAAACCAAGGAACAGGGAAAAAACGGTCAGCAAAAACCTGCCCTTATTTCTGCTTATATTCTGCCACGCCATATACCATAATTCTCTGCCAGCGCTTCTCTTCCGATAGACTGGCTTCCCAAACCTGCTTCCTACTGTTTCCGGCATCGTTTTTGCTCTTTTGAACCGTCTGTTTTCATTTATCGGCACATAGTTCATGCTCTCCACGCAGGATACATTTACCACGCGGCAGATCACGCCTGCCGCCGCTAGAAGGGTGAGAAGCACCGAGAATCCAACTGCCGCCGCCAGGATTCCCGGCCGGAAGATCCGAAGACCTTCCGCTCCCCCGTAATTGCTCAAATACTGTCCCCCTAACATCTCAGGAATCAGAACCAACAGGATAAACGCTGACAATACCGCCCCCGATAACACGCCCGGAACCAGAATCCTTAAAATCTGCCCAAAATATATCCTGCGAAGCTGCCTTTTCGTTGTACCGATCGTGTTGAGAAGACCCATCTGCCGCACATCTTTTGCCATAGAGATCTGCATCACATTATGGATCAGGAAGAACATACCGCTTAAGATGATAAGCGCGCCGAGTATTGCCATCTCATAGCTTCCAGTCATCCGGTTCACCGCATCCCCCGCAAAGGTGTTACAGGCGGTAACCCTAAGATCTGACCCCTTCCCTACAGCATCCTGATAAAGCCGCTCTTCCGTCTCCCGCCAATCCATGCTGTCAGACTGGCAGATCAGAATGTCCGATTCATTCCCGATATCATAACCCCATGCCTTATATTTTGCTTCCGATATATATCCGATTCCCCGATACGCTGCCGAATCTGTATAATCCATGTACCATCCGCTTAAGATGAATTCCTCCTGCTCCTTTCGAAACAACCCGATATTAACCGTAAGTCCGACTTTCATTCCTTCTATGGGCTCGTCAATTCCTAATACTTCCATTGCCCGCACAGGAAGCATGATCTCCTGCTCTTCTGCCGGGTAATGTCCGTGGATATCCGTATACGCGGGACTTATGATCCGTTCCCATGCGGGTCCGTCCAACAGTTGAATGGTGATCTCTCCGTCTCCTTCAGCAGACTTCGCGGCAGAAGCCCATCCGACAGACACTCTTCTCCCTGCCTGCTTTACATATCCAAGAGAGCGCACCTTCTGATAGACGGAAGTCCCTGCACCGCCGATACTGGCGGACGCCGTCGTTCCCGTCGCTCTTGTCGTTTTCAAATACTCCGCCTGCACCTTGCCTACCGCAATCCCAAACACCAGCGTCAGCGTGATAATACACAGACAGACCGCTCCCATGAGAATCCGGTTTCTTCCTCTGTTATAACGTTCGTATTCTCTTGACAGCATGCGGATCACAGACCAATTGTTATTCGGGATAAATTGAATTCCGTTCATCATCTATCCCTCCCTCGTATCAGCGGTATGTTGCCGGAAATGCCTTCCTCCTCCGTTACTGTTCCCTCATGGCCGCAAATCCTTCCATCCTCTATCCGCACTACACGGTCTGCCATCTGAGCAACCTCTTCCTGATGTGTCACCACGATCACCGTCTGATGGAATCTTTCTGCGCAAGAGCGCAAGAGCCCCACAACCTCCATACTGGTAACCGAATCCAGGCTCCCGGTGGGTTCATCGGCAAGAAGGATCGCAGGCTTGGTCATAAGCGCCCGGGCGATCGCCGCCCGCTGCTGCTGACCACCGGATAACATCTGAGGCAGACGGTCTAACTGCTCCCTGATACTAAGAAGCGCCGTCACCTCGTCAAAGAACGCACCATCTATCCCAGCGCCGTCCAGACGAAGGGGAAGTACGATATTCTCATACACACTAAGCACCGGCACCAGATTATACTGTTGGAACACAAAGCCGATATTCCGCCTGCGAAACACCGTCCGCTCCTCGGCCTCCATATCCTTCAGGCTATTCCCGCGGATCCAGATACCTCCCTCTGTCGGTACGTCCAACCCTCCTATCATATTCAGAAGCGTCGTCTTCCCGCTCCCGGAAGTCCCAACGATCGCCACAAATTCTCCGGCTTCAGCAAAAAATGTCACGCCGTCCAACGCGCGGACTTCATAGGTGTCCGTGATATAGTATTTCTTCAGCCCAACAGCTTTTACGATCTCCATAGATTATCCTCCTCGTATAATAAGTTTATAGCCAATCAAAACAGGCTATGGACTTATTCTTTTTTGTGATATAGATGAAGGATAATTCAGAAGGAGAATCTTCCCCACATCCTATCCCATCTATACTGTCAACAGTTACTTTGATAATCCTTTCTTAATGATATAGGTGAAGGCAATCAGGAGGATTCCCCTCCCACCCTTTCATCACCTGTACAACCCAGTTTCATAATTGTTTATCCTGTGGTATGATATCAGGCAGAGTCTGATGTCCGAAGGCACTGCTGTTCCTCCTTTCAGCCGGCTTAGTCCGAGACTGCTTCGATAGCATTCAGCCTGGCACATACGGCATATTCCGCTGACACAGAATTTTCATCCCCAGCCGTTAGCCCCAGCAAGAAAGGCTGACTGGGTGCATGCTCATTGCGCGAGGTTTCGGTCACCGTATGCAGCACAGGATAACCCTTTTGCTTCAGGCTTCACAAATCCCGATCAGAACGGAGGTGATATCATGTTAAAGATCAACTATATGTCCACCTTGTTTGTAGGTATTGATGTAAGCTCAAAGACCAATGCTGTCTATGCGATGGACTTTGAGGAAAACAAATACATCTCATCATCGTTTGGCAATAATCAGCCGGGTGCCGATCAGCTTGTGGATATGATTGCGGAGTGTATGCAGAAGCATCAAAACCTGGATACCCTTCTTATCGTGCTGGAATCCACTTCTGTGTACAGCGTGCATATTTCCAACTTCCTGTCGACCAGTGAGGTTCTCATGCCCTACAAGCCTTACGTCTTCTGTGTGAATCCAAAGGCCACTTCCAATTACCGAAAGTCCTATATTGGAATGGAAAAGACCGATCCCACAGATGCATATCTTATTGCAGACTTTGGCAGGGTAGGCCGTACGAAAAAACTGGAGCCATGGCGCGGCGGGCAGTTCATAGCCCTGAAACGCCTTACAAGGCACCGTATGCACCTTTCTGAGTGCATCACCAGGGAGAAGACTTATATGGTGTCTAATCTTTATCTGAAGTTTAGTGAGCTTCAGCTCCTTGAAGGTGATGATAAGCCTTTTGGCAGCCTCTATGGCGCCACGTCCTCAGCTGTCCTGACAGAATTTCTGTCACCACAGGAGATCATTGATATGCCGGAAGAGGATCTGCTTGCTTTCCTTGCGGAAAAGAGCAGGAACCGCATCTCTGACATATCAAAAACTTCCGAACTTCTGCGGAAGGCAGCCAGGGATTCCTACCGGTTAGACAAGTGCATGTACGAACCACTGAACATATCACTGGCAAGCTCGTTTAACTGCATCCACGCCTATCAGAAAGAGATCAGGCTGATAGAGCAGGCGATTGGGAAATGCATCAACGGAATGAACCCTAATGCCCTGATCATCCTCAGATCCATACCTGGAATAGGTCCGGTATGGGCATCCGGGATCCTGTCAGAAATAGGCGATATAACAGCATTTCATTCGTCCGATGCCCTTGCCAAATATGCCGGGCTTTACTGGCCTAAAGGTGATTCCGGAAATTTCACTTCTGAGGACAACAACATGTCGAAAGCCGGAAATCCTTATCTTCGCTACTATCTTGGCGAAGCGGCAAACAGCGTCAGGAAGCACATCCCTGAATATGCTGATTTCTATGCCAGAAAATATGCTGAGGTAACCAGACATCAGCACAAAAGAGCACTCGCGCTTACATCTCGTAAATTTGTACGACTCGTTTTTGGATTGCTGGTCAAAAACCAACTGTACACCGGCGAAAAGCTGGACACCGAATATAATACCGAGTCGAACTGACATTCGGTTTTTCGTAAAATATACCGAAGGTCTGTTAAAGTTACCCTTTTTTCTGAAAAACATATCAAAATCTTTTTAAAAAAGTTCTTGACATATCACCAGAATGCTATTAAAGAAATGAGTGATCTCGGAAACTCTTTAAAGCCTATATTTCCGCTTTTTTTGTTTGTCTTTTTATATCTTCCTCCATGCTCCGGAGAAAAACATCATAAAATTTATCAAATACTATTGACATATAACCCCAAACGCGCCCCCTTGTAGTCAGAAAGCGTTTGTGCCCCACGCACAGCATAATAACTACAAGGAGGTACACTTCGATACTGATAAGGTCATGGAGTTCCTCCTGCTCTTTTACTCCAACACCGGCAGACATACTAAGAACCAGCCGCAAATCTTAAGGTCTTTTATCCTTTTCTTTCTTCTATATTCAGAAGGTTTGGCCAAGCCATCCCTCACCCTTTGGGTCGACAGGTTCTCAAATGACCGCCTCCTTGCCAGCCTCATCGGCTGTGTGCAGGATTCCCTTCCCCCGCTTGGCTCTTACTTTGATTTCATAGACAGGCTCTGGACTGCTCCGGCAACGGACTTATACGCCCAGGATAAACTGCTTCCCGCTTCCCGAAACAGAAAAAAGCCTGTTAAGCCGAAAGGGAAAAAACAGAAAGCCCAGGAAACAAAGCCCAAAATCACTGAATTTATCGAAAAACGGCTTATGACCGGGAATGATATCCCTTTTAACTTTGAAGAGCGCCTGCAGCGCTTCTTCTATCATGTGGCCGTCTTGCCTTCCATGGAAGGCGGCTCCATACCAAAAGAACACCTTACCATTTCCGGCGACGGCATCGCCGTACATACCCACGCCTGCCCATATGGACATCACAGGGATGGTGCGCCGGAAAACCTACGGCATTTTTCCGATACGGATGCTTCGTGGGGGTGGGACAGCGACATGGAAAAATATTATTTCGGCTACTCTATGTTTCAGTTATCCTGTTATAACAAGGAACTCAGGGCAGACATCCCGCTTCTCCTGCGGTTTACCAGCGCAAGGCGGCATGATTCGGTCAGCTTCCTTGTCGCTTTCCATGAACTGGAAAAACATATGCCGGCAGTTTTCGCCACGAACATGTGCCTGGACTCTGCAATGGATAATTACCCCTCTTACTGGCTCCTTAAAAACAGGGGAATACGGGCGTTCATCGACCTCAACGACAAATGCGGCCGCCCAAAAACAATTCCTGATACCATCACCATTGACAAGGATGGAACTCCCCTATGCCAAGAAAAACTGCGCATGAAGCCTAATGGCTATGACCGTTCCAGCGGTTCCTCATGCGGCGCTGCCCTTATGGAAAAGAACACTGTTCCAAATGTAAAAACAGCTGTACGGATTCCAAATATGGGAGGATCGTCAAAACCAGGCCCGAATGGGATATCCGCCTTTACACCGATGTTCCCCGCGGCACAGATGCTTATAAGAAGATTTATAACCAACGCACCACCACGGAACATATCAACAACCGCATCCTCAATGATTACGGCCTGCACCGTATGTTCATACACACAAAGAAGCATTATTCTTTCAGGACAACCATGATTGGCGTCTACATCCATCTGGATGCCCGCTATAAACAGCAGATACAGGCAGTGACATAAGTTATGTTTCCTACTTCGGGATTCTTTCCAGCCTGTTTTCCGGCAGGCTTAAAAGCCATGCCCGTTTTTATTCTTTATGCTCTCTAAACCGCTTAGGTTCCACAATTATCCAGTCCTTATCCTGCTCATTTTTGAAAATGAACCCTTTCTGCCTATTTGCTATTGAGTTTCCGAAACCGCTCGTAATGAACAAGCCGATTCCGAATGGAGCACCAAGTGTGCTGTAAGTATAACATATATTGAAGATTAATGATAGTGGATTATTATGATATGGCTGGATTCAAAGAGATGCAGACGATATAGAGTTCTGAATAATATGAGAATTTTTATAAGAAACAGATAAAAAATTGTTGCGAAAAAGTGTAGTTTTTCGTGATAATTCATATGGAAAATTTTTTATGCAAATATAATAAAAAAAGAGGATTAAGTTTATTGACTTATTGTCGATAGTATATTAGAATCGTTAAGAATTTGTAGCAGGTTTTCCATTACGAAAAACTACACTTTTTGATAATGGGTTTTCGGTAAAAGAATCCCGTATTTACTGGCTTTGTAAGTGCTATAAGGGACAGTGAATTGTGTCAGTTTTGGATGTATCGGCTATAAATTCCAGGTTTCCAGAGATATTTTAAGCGAGATCTTTCAGATGAGGGAATGAAGATGCCGCCAGACAAGATATGTAAGACCGTTCATCAATACAATAAAGAGCCGATTCCGGATGAGGAGATGCAAAAGCTTCTGGATATTGCGGAGGACTACCGGAAGGTTAAGAACTACGTGTATGTCCGGTTCGGCGGGATTGGAAGTCTCTCCAAGATCTATCCGGGGTATACTGTGCAGAATGAGATGACAGCAAGCGGCTACCGAGAGACCTTGGGAATGCCGGCGGTTTATTTCTATCTGGCAGTCTTTGATGCGCTGGGAGATATCAAGAGCCAGTGGACAAGGACAAAATCTAAGCTTGTGAGGCTGGTCAACAAGAATGAAAGCTTTACAGAAGAAGAAAAGCATTATCTTCGTTTCCTATTAAAAGTTAGTAATGCTTTTGAGGCAGTATTGAATCAGAGAACGGTTGAGTTAACGGCAAAGGTTGACAGACAATACCGTGAGCTGGCTGAACAGGTAGATACAGAACAGCTGCATAGATATCTGTGCAGGCAGGTGAGGAAATATCTTGTGAAGCTCCATACGGATGCAGCAGATGTGTTTTCTATAGCAGAGCGGGCATATCGTTATGCAGATCATGGAATCTACATTTCCATTAAAGAGAAACGTAAACGAGTATTCATTCCATTGACAGATAACAACCAGTACAAATGCCAGCTGCGGATTAAACTGTATTCCAAGGAGAACCGTGTTGAGATTAAGGTTCCGGTAAATGTTGCCGTTCGAAGTCATGTTGATTATCAGAAGCAGGTAGGGGTGGCAGTTGGTTTCTATACGATGTTGACGACAGATGAAGGGCATCAATATGGAGAAGAATTAGGCAGATATCAGTCGGCATATTCAGAATGGATATGGGAACAGACCAACAGCTACCGGAGAAATAAAAAGGATAATCCAGGGCGTAAGAAATATGCCGCAAAGAAGCGTCGATTGGAAGAAGGGCTTCACAGCTATATAAACCATGAACTGAATCAATTTCTGGCAAAGGAGAAGCCTAAGACAATTTATATTGCGAAACTTCCCAAACCAAAGGCGGGTGGATATAACAAGAAGATTAATTATTCGGTTGCCCAGTGGCAGAGAGGATACATCAGGAAACGATTGATGCAGAAATGTAAAGAACAGGCCGTCGAGGTTGTGGAAGTAATTGGTAAGGATATCAGCAAAGAGTGCAGTAAGTGCGGGGAAACCGGGACGAAGGCAGAAGGAATGTTCCATTGTCCGGTCTGCGGATATCTGGAAGCGGAGAAGACCAATACTGCCCGTAATGTGAAGAAACGGGGGCAGGGGGACGGGATATTGTATTGAACAGATATATGTGCTAAAAAGCAGGTGGTTAATCTGGCAGAAAAATCAGTCATAAGAACAGCCATTTAGATAAGCACTGGCGATGAGCCAGGGTTTCACCGTTGTGGACTGTTGAGGATCATGGAAAATTCTGAATGGTTTCAGGGACTAAGAGGTGCGTTCATGATAAGGCAGGTGTGATGCCTGTTATATAAAATAATTTACGGCATTAGAAGGCAGATAAAAAGAGATCCACTTTATATATCTGCGTATTGGGTATGCCAAGACCTTGTGAACATGTGGGATTGCGTTGATATGCAGGCGGTCATCATTCTTCGATGGTGACGAGTCATGACGTAGCAGGGAGCGAAGCGGATAAATCTGCATCATCTTTTTAAAGATGACCAATATGCCTTATTAAAATTGGAAGAGTGCTGAGGAATATAAAATAGTAGGAGAAATATAAAGTTTATGTATTTTATTATATTAATTGCGAGGGGGAGGAGATATGCAGAGTAACTCCTCGCTTTCTTGATTAAAGATGAAAGAAATTATATGAGAAGGAAATGCAGTATGGATAATCAAAAGATTTTTGTAACACGGTCTTCGATGCCACCTTACGAAGAATACATAGAAGCCATAAAGCCGTTATGGGACAGTCATTGGATCACAAATATGGGACAGTATCATCAGGAACTGGAACAGAAATTGAAGGATTATCTGGATGTGCAGCAAATTTCCCTGATGGTAAATGGTCATATGGCATTGGAGCTTACAATCCAGGCAATGGGATTCCCAAAAGGTGCAGAGGTGATCACAACACCATTTACTTTTATTTCCACGACACATGCAATTGTGCGAAACCATTTGAAACCTGTGTTTTGCGATGTAAAGCCATCAGACGGGACTATAGATGAGACAAAGCTAGAGGGATTGATAACGGAACGTACTGTAGCGGTTGTACCGGTACATGTATATGGAAATGTGTGCAATGTAGAAGAAATTGAGAGAATTGCAGATAAGTATAACCTGAAGGTCATCTATGATGCGGCACATGCATTTGGTGTGACTTACAAAGGGAAAGGGATTGGCAGTTATGGGGATGCTTCAGTGTTTAGTTTTCATGCAACGAAAGTGTTCAATACGATAGAGGGAGGGGCGGCGGTCTTTTCTGGACAGTGGTTATATGATAAATTATATAATCTGAAAAATTTTGGAATCCGTAATGAAGAATTGGTGTCAGAGGTAGGAGCCAATGCGAAGATGAATGAGTTCTGTGCGATTATGGGACTGTGCAACCTGATCCATGTAGGAGAAGCTATCGGGCATAGGAAGGCGTTGGCACGAGAATATGAAGAACGGCTTAAGGATGTGCATGGAATCAGGATGTTTGAGAAAAAGACGGATGCGGAGAGCAATTATGGGTATTTTCCGATTTTGGTTGAAGAGGAGTACCCGCTGAGCCGGGATGGGTTATATGAACGAATGAAGAAGAAAGGGATATATGTGAGGAAATATTTTTATCCGTTGACAGCGGATCAGAGATGTTTTGAGAATAGATTTGAGAGAACAAAATTGGATTGTGCAAGGGAATTGGCGGAAAAGGTGTTGGTGTTACCTTTGTATGAATCATTAAGTATACAAGAGATAAAAAGAAGCACAGAAATTATAGAAGGGTGATTTGGTTATCATAAGTGTAGAAAATATAATGGATTGAAATCAGAATATGTAAGAAATAGAGGGATATAGTGGATTATAGAGATATGAAATTAAAAATAGATAATAAAGGTACAAACAGTGATGAAAATATAATTATTGAATTGAAAAAGAGCAATCGGCCAATTTTAATATATGGGAACGCAAACCATGCAGAACTTGTCTGGGAATATTTAAAATCACATGAAATTGTAATAGAAGCATTTATTGTAGATTGTCAATATTTTAATAAAAATCAATATATTAAATCGGTTCCTGTAAAAAATATCGAGGATTATATGCCCGAAATTGAAAAATATAATATTGTTATAGGTTTTTGTAATGTAGATAGAAGCAAATGTTTATTGAACAATATGGAGTTGTTAAGAACTAGATTTTACTTGTTATGGGAACCATATGTGGCATATGAATGGAATAGGGAGTATATTGAGGAAAATTATGATGCATTAGAAAGCGTCTATGAGAGTTTGAGTGATGTACATTCGAAGAAAATTTTTAATGAATTAATTAATGCAAAGTTAAATAAATCTGGTAGAAAAATGTTGGAATTGGCAGATGGAAAACAATATTTTAATGAACTGACATTTTGTGTAAATTCGAAGGAAGAGGTTTTTGTAGATTGTGGAGCTTTTGATGGAGATACTGTTAAGCAATATGCTTCATTTACAGGCGGTGTATATAAAAAAATTTTTGCATTTGAACCCAATTTAGATAATGTTGCAAAACTTGAAGAAAATGTGAAGCATTTGCCGAATGTGAAAATTGTAAATAAGGGTACTTGGAAGGAAAAAGGAGAACTGGAATTTGAAGAAAAAGGAAGCGCTTCGCAAATTATAAAAAAAGGAAAAGTAAAAATTCCGGTGACAACAATTGATGAAGTTGTAGGAGAAGAAAAAGTTACTTTTATTAAGATGGATGTAGAAGGCAGTGAGCTGGAATCTCTGGAAGGTGCAAAAATGACAATTCAAAAAAATATGCCCAAGCTTGCAATATGCTGTTATCATAAGAAGAATGATATTATAAATTTGTATCGTTTTATAAAACGGTTTGATAGTAGCGATTTAAAATACCAGTTGTATTTGAGACATCATTCCAACAGTGCATATGAAACAGTATTATATGCAATTCCGGTGAAAGTATGAGTATGGATAATTTAAGAAAATAATTGAGGGAATTTTGATGAAAGATTTTGCACTAACAGTATTAAATGCAAAGCCAGGTGCAACATATTTGTTTTCGGTCGGACAAGCAGGCTATATTTTGAAAAATAGAAAAGGAGAGTTGTTGGGAATAGATTTATATCTTACGGATTGTGTAGAACGAATAGAGGGAAATATTGGATATAAAAGATTATTACCTAAAATTTTGGAGTTAGATGACTTGAAATTTGATTGTATTGTGGCTACGCATGCACATTTTGATCATTTTGATGCGGATGCAATTCCACATTTGATGGCAAATGAAAAAAATCATTTGTTTGCATCTGTGGGATGTAAACAAATAATAGAAAAACTTAACATATCTCATAAAAATGTTATGTATGTGAAACCGGGAGATCATTATAAAATAGGGGATTATATATTGAATTTTATCTGCTGTGACCATGGAGAGGCTGCATTAGATGCAGTTGGGATAGTGATTGAAGTAGATGGAATAAAAATTTGTATAACAGGAGATACCCGATTACGGCTTGACTGGATAGACAAATATATTAAAAGGGGTTCGATCGATATTTTAATCGCACCAATTAATGGTGCTTTTGGGAATATGGATGAACAGGATTGTGCTGATTTGAGTTGCATATTAAAACCTAAATTAACAATTCCCAGCCATTATGGTATGTTTGCAGCCCATGGTGGTGATCCGGGATTATTTGTTCAGAAGATGATTGAGAAATGTCCTCAAAACAAATATTATCTGATGACAATGGGAGACCATATAAAATTATAACTTTAAGGAGAAGGCTAAATGGATAAACCACTTATGGGGAAAAAGTTACTGATTTTGGGGGCAAATGCAGAAACGAGTCCTCTTGTACATTATGCAAACAGTATGGGAATTAAGACACTGGTAACGAGTAATAATCCGGCAGATGATGCAAAGCAATATGCGTGGAAAAGTTTTGACGTTGATGGTCTGGATGTTTCCGGGATCATATCACTTGCAAGAAAAGAAAATGTAGATGGAATCCTTGTTGGAGTAGCAGATATTTTAGTACCAGCATATTGTAAAGTTTGCGATGCTTTAGATTTTCATTGTTATGCGACACGTGAGATCGTAAAAGTATTTTCTTACAAAGATGTTTTTAAGGCGACTTGCGAAAAATATGGTATTCATGGGATTCCTGAATATTATTTAGATGAGGAGATGAAAAAAAGCGATATAGATAAGATTGAATATCCTGTTATGGTTAAGCCAGTGGATAGTTATAGTGGTATAGGAATGTCAGTATGTTTTCATAAAGAAGAATTAGGAGAAGCGGTGAAGAAAGCACTCGCAGCATCAAGAGCAAAACGATTTATTGTGGAGAAATATATGGAATGTGAAGACATGGGTATTTACTATACTTTTAAGGATGGAAGCTGCAGTGCATCGTGTGTATATGATAGGTATACAACGAATGAACAAGATGGAGTAAGCCGAGTGTGTCTGGGAGGGACATATCCTTCTAAGCATATTAAAGAATATTTTGAACGTATGCATGAAAATGCCTGCAGAATGTTTAAAGCCATTGGAATTGAGAATGGAATTTTAATGCTTTCAGCATTTTTTAAGGATGGAGAATTTTATGTATATGATACAGGTTTCCGTCTTCAGGGAGAGGCACCGCATTTACTAATGAAATCGATTCATGGCTTTGATCAAAGGGAAATGTTGATTAATTTTGCATTGACAGGTTCAGCAGGAGAGATGGATTTAATGAAAGTGGATGACCCATATTTTCGAGGAAAGTGGGCGGCTACAGTTTGGGTTTTATTAAAGAAAGGGAAAATCTGTAAAATAAAAGGACTTGAAGATATTGAAAACGATTCACGTATTGTTGCTAACATTCAAAGATTACATGAAGGAGATGAAATACCTGTAGAATGGATAGGAACAGAAAAACAAGTTATGACAAGAATGTATTTTGTATGTGATAGTAAAAAAGAGTTGGCAGATGCAATATTTGAATATTCTCAAAAAATTCTGGTTACTGATATAGAGGGAAATAACATGCGGCTTCGTGAGTTTAATGTAAAAGAGGCATTGGAGTTAGAATAATATGACGGATAAAAGATTAAAGGGAAAAGTGATAGTTGTGTCTGGGGGAACAAAAGGGGTTGGTCGTACAATTTCCGAGGAGTATGCTCGCGAAGGAGCAAAAGTAGTTATCGGTGGAAGAGATGAATCGGCAGCACTTCAATCACTTAAAATTATGCGTACATATAACAGTGAAGGAATTTTTGTTCACACGGAATTGGAAAGAGTTGAAGATTGTAAAAAGTTATTTGATGAAGCTGTAAAAAAATATGGGAAAGTAGATGGCTTTTTTAATTATGCAGGAATTACCCCGTTATCTGGGTTAGAAACTTGCGATGTTGAAACTTTTGATAGAATAATGAATATTAATTTTAGAGCATGTTTTTTTTGCTGTCAGCATGCAATAAAGCATATGCGGCAGAATGGTGGTGGATCCATTGTCTTGACGGGCTCTGCGCATGCGTGGGGAGGGCAGAAAGACAGGGCTGCATATGCATGTTCAAAAGGGGTTTTGCTGACATTGATGGAACACATAGCACATAATTATGCAACCGAACGGATTAGGTGTAATTACCTTACTTTGGGATGGACACCTACGGAAGGTGAAGTATCATTTCGTGAAACACAGGGAATATCAGAGATAAAATTGCGTAAGCAAGCAGCAGAAATTATTCCAATGGGGAGAATGCTTGAAAGAGTGGATTATGTGGATGCACTCATATACCTAATGTCAGATAATTCTTCAATGATGACAGGGAGTACATTTCGAATTACAGCAGGAGAATATATTTAGGGGAGAATGTGGAGATGTGTGAAATGTATAGGAATTTATTAAAAGCACCAATACGAAATGATAGAAAGCCGCTTCATGATTTATTGCCATTGTCTCAGCCGTTGAGGATATTAATTGACCCATGTGATATATGTAATTTTAGGTGTGGTTATTGTTTTCAAAGTTATGATGAAGAATTTACGGGAACAGTTATGCCTAAATCATTATTTCAGATAATTGTTAAACAATTATCTGAATTTGATATTCCGATTAATGTGGTGCATTTGTTTGGATTGGGAGAACCGATGTTAAATCCATATTTACCGGATTTTGTAGAGATATTGAAAGATAAAGGTGTAGCGAAAGAAGTGGCAATTACATCGAATGGAAGCAGACTTAATCAATTGTTATCAAGGCAATTAATAGATGCAGGATTAGATAGATTGTCTATTTCTTTAAACGGAATTAAAGATAATCATTTTGAAAAATTTGTTGGGAAAAGGATAATTTTTGATGAAATATATGAACAAATAAAGTATTTCTTTGAAATTAGAAAACAATGTCATTTGCATGTGAAAATAAATGGGGAATATTTTTCGAGAGATGAAAAGGAGCATTTTGTTGAGTTATTTAAGAACTACAGTGACACATTAAATATTGACCATATTGTTAATGTATGGTCGGATATTCAATTGAATGAGTGTGTGGGAGGGACAATGTATGAGCTTGTTAACCAGGACGATTATGAACAGGTTTCATGTAATGTCTGCCCACAGATGTTTTATGAACTCTTAGTTCATAGTGATGGTAGTGTAAGTCCATGCTGTGTGGATTATAAATACAAAAAAGAAAATTTAGGTAATGTAAAAACCCAGTCATTAAAAAATATATGGAATAGTGACAGGCTGCTTCAGATAAGAAGGGGTGCATTGGAGGGAAACGTTTGTTATGAAATATGTAAAACATGTACATATCCAATGGAGGCTTCAACAGTTAACTTGTCTCCATACCGGGAAAAATTACTAGAGAAATATATGGTTTAAAGGAAAAACGAATATTATGCAGAACAATATACCGGAAAATATGATTAATAAAATGTTTGCTGAATTAAAAAAGACAAATATCTCTATTTTTATTTGGGGAGGAGGAAAACTTGCAAGAAAAATTTGGGAGTATTTAAAAGGAAAAGAAATTAAGATTGAAGGATTTCTGATCAATGCCGAATATTGTAACACAAAAGAAAGCAAATTATGTGGATTGCCAATTTATATAATGGAAGATTATTTATCCAAGAATAAATGTAATCTGATAGTAGGGTTTGGAGAATATTATGAGGGACAAGCAGAAGAATATGAAAATAATATTCATAGGTTATATGTACTTGATTTCATAGGGATATTATGTATGGAGGGATATGATAGTTCGATTCCTTTAGATTTTCTAAGAAAAAACAAGAAAAAGTTAGAGTGGTTGGACAGAAATCTTTCTGATGAGAAATCTCGAAAAGCTTTGGAAGAGTATATAAATCAAAAAGCTTCGGGAAGATACATGAAAAATGAATATGAAGAAAATCAGTATTTTCCAAGTGATATTATTCGTTTTCAAGAGCAAGAATGTTTTATAGATTGTGGAGCGTATCATGGAGAATCTACAGTTGAATTTATAACGCAATTACAGAATAAGAAAATAGACTATAAAAAAATCATATGCTTGGAAGTAGATAGAAAGAACTGTATAGAAATGGAAAAAGTATTAAAGACATATGAAAATGTAGAGATTATATCTGCCGGTGTGTGGGATAAAGAAGAAATTATATATATAAATGGAGGTCATGAACGAACTACTCGAATATCTGACAGTGGTAAAGAACGTGCTAAAGTAAAGACTATAGATGGAATCTTAAAAGGGGAAAAGGCGACCTATATTAAGATGGATATAGAAGGTGCGGAGTTGAAAGCACTTCAGGGAGCGTCTGAAACAATAAAAAAGCATAAACCCAAAATGGCAATATGCATTTATCACAAACCAGAAGATTTAATTAAAATACCAGAATACATTTATAACCTTAGAGAAGACTATAATTTTTATATTCGGAATCATAGTCCTTATGGGGTTGAAACAGTATTATATGCCGTATAAGTAATAGGGGTTTTTAATATTGGGATTATTTGGGATAGGTAAAATTTGGAGGAGAGGTTTTCCGGATTATTATAAAGTAATGTCTAATAGGTACTATCTGCCTAAGCATATTACTGAGTTCCTAAATGAAGAAGAACATACTTGCAAATATTGATTTACTACTGATCATGGCAGAATGATATGTGCCTTTTAGCAAATGGTATCAGGAAAAGGAATTGAATTCTTCGTAATTGTTTAAATGTATTATTTGAATTGACAGATTTAAGTAAAATTATCTCTTAAATTATAAACTGCCGTTTCTTCTTGTGCATTTTTTCAAGAAATTAGATTTACAGAGTGTTCTAGCAGAAGATATTGAAAAAGTTATCACTTCGTCAAGAACTTCAGATCCGTCAATAATAAAGGATTGGGCAAAGTTTAACGCGAGAGGCAGGGGAATACTGATTTTTCTATTTTTGGTAGAGAAAAGCTGTATGCATTGAATGATGACACGAAGTTAGATGTAGATGGAATAATGTCTTTTTGAACGGCATAAAGGAGAACCTATTTTTATCTTTGGATTCACCTTTATGATTTGGCAGTATTTCTATAAAGAGCTTTTAAGTATAAAGAAAGATGGCATGGAGGCGTATTTATCTGAGGGGGGGGGCTAATACCTGAAGGCGGATGGAAGTGGTTAGCGAACGAAGCAGTTTCGTAAAAAGAGTTTGGGGAAAATCTTTGTCAAGTGTGCGGATTTCGACAGGAATACCATGGGAATTAGGGAGTCTTTCTTGAGTATAGCTAGAGAATGTTATGGAATTGGCACCTGTATGTAATGCAAAACTGCAGACGGTGGCAGTTATGGGTAAGACGGGAGAATTTGAGTGAGAGGTTGACAAGGGAGATTCGTTTTGAAAGCGAAGCCATAAAAACTGGAACAGGAGTAAGAAATACTAAAAATGTTTACAAATCAATCATTAGATAAAAAAATTATAGAAAGAGACGGATTGTTTTCAACATGTGTATTGGTTCAGGGAAAAGTGTTTTCATTTACTAGTTTTAAGAGAATTCCAATGGTAGGAGACTTACACACTGGAAAAATAACCTTAGTGGAAAACTTAGTAAATTATGATCCAGTATTTAATGCGGACAATATGTTAAGTATTGGAAATGATATATTTATCTTAGAATTAAATGGAAAAAGATTGATGAAATTTAATGTAAAAGAAGGAATTTGCAGCTATTTTAATATAGGGTGTGATAGTAAAAATTGGGATAATTATGCGGCATTTGCGTATTATAAGAAAAATATATATGTCTTTCCGATTTATGAAAATGCATTGGTTAAAATTGATTTAGAATCAGGGAGAGTGCAAAAAAAGAAAAATTTATATACTGATATAAACAAATACAAGAAAGAGAATAGGAAAGAAAACGAACCTACATTTTGTGTGTGTGGATGTCAACTTGAAAATAAAGTATGGCTTTTTCAAAGATGTGGGAATTTGGCTGTTGCATACGATATGGAATCTGATACTTGGAGGCGATACGAACTTTCCATAAAAATTGAAGAGTGCGTACATGTGGCAACATATGCCGGAAAATTATATATATTAAGTGCTGAAGGGGAAATTTATCGATGGAATATGACAAATGATGCGGTAGAAAAAGTGGTTGATTGTAGAAATATTAGTAAATCGGATTCTTTTTTTTCACGAATAGCAGTAACGGATAAGAGAATTTTCTTATTACCATCAATAAGTGAAGACATTTTTTATATAGATTTTGATTCAAAAGATATTACAAAATATGATTCCTATCCAGAAGACTTTCGATATTGCGGGCCGGAAATTTGGAGTAAATACTATGGGTATTGTGAAGATGATAGCTGGTATTATTTTGCAATGCGTTCTGCCAATTATATCTTTACTGTAAATAAAAAAGATGGAGTTGGAGAATGGATAAAAACAAGGATACCGTCCTATGAGGAATATAGAGATGTATATATCAATTATAATAGAAAATTACTCTATGAATCAGAATATACTATAGATGATATTTTGTCTCATTTGAAAAAAAATCCTGTAAAAAAGAAACATGAAAATCATATTTCTGGAGATAGAAAAATTTGGGAGTGTATAAAATCATTTGATCTATTACAGGGATGATTTTATATTTCCTATGGCATTTTTTTAAGAAAATAGAGTAGAATATTCTACCACTTGCGATAGAGAGTATCATTATTTTCACGAAGACAGGAGATTAAAACATATGGGTTATTATGAGAAATTATTAAATCTTGAGAGAGTTAGAAGTTCAATGTTAGATGAAAAGTCAAGAATTCTATTTGATGCGAAAATCGATTACATGATTACAAGAAATGTTCAACAATTTTATGATGTAATTGATACATTAGAAGATACTTGGTATTGCCAGGAATTGAATGAAGTTTTGGAAAAAGTAGATGTTAAGGGAATTATAATTTTTGGAAGTGGTTATGGCGGCAAACGAACCAGAAAAATATTAGAACAGTGTAATTATGTGACTTCATATTTTTGTGACAGTGATAGTGACAAGATTGGAGGTAATGTAGAGGGGTTAGATGTTATTTCTGTTGATGAACTAACAGAGAAATATAATGACTATTTAATTGTGTTAGGTTCCGAAAAGTATGCAGAAGAAATGTATGATTCTCTGCTGGAAAGAAAGTTTCCGATAGAGAAAATTTTGTATCCTAAATACGGATTGATAGTAGCACAATGTGGAAATCAGTATTTTGATATGTTTTTGCCAGAAGATGAAGAAGTATTTGTTGATGGGGGGGTATAATGGAGATACTTTGTTTGATTTCGTTGCTTGGTCAGGCGGAAAATATAAAAAGGTGTATGTATTTGAACCAATGTCTGATATGTTCCAAACAATAAAAAAGAATGTAATAAAAAAGCATTTTATAGATGTTGAATTATATAATAATGCTTTATGGAATAAAAAAGAGGATTTACTTTTTACGGAAGCTAAAGCTGGTTCTTATGTTACTGAAAAAGGGAAATCTATTGTCAAAGGTATAAGTCTTGATGAGATAGTCAAAGACGAGAAGGTTACCTATATCAAGATGGATATAGAGGGAAGCGAACTAAATGCTTTAAAAGGAGCAGAAAATACAATTAGAAATAGTAAACCAAGATTGGCTATTTGTATTTATCATAAGCCAGAAGATATTTTGGAACTGCCATTGTATATTTTGGGGTTAGTGCCAGAGTATAAGTTTTATATCAGACATTATTGCTCGTGTATATGGGAGACTGTATTGTATGCAGAAATTTCAAAACGACAGGATATAGAGAAATGATGATTATGGAACAATATAATATTTTAGCTGATATTATGATTTTTTGAAAGAACCGGATTTTAAAGAATACTAAGGATTTGAAAAGTGCCAATAATCTAAGGGGAAAAAATATGGATGATATTTTACTATCAATTTGGTGTATTACATATAATCATGAGTTATATATCAGAGATGCGATTGAAGGTTTTTTGTCACAGAGAACAAATTTTAAATATGAAATTATTATCCATGACGATGCATCTACTGACAGAACAGCGGATATTATTAGAGAGTATGAACAGAAATATCCAAACTTGATACGTGGTATTTATCAAACAGAAAATCAGTTTGCGTGCAATCAACCAAGTGTAGAATGGTTATGGGAGATACAGGCTCATAATTGTAATGGGAAATATATTGCCTCTTGTGAAGGAGATGATTATTGGATAGACATGAAGAAGCTTCAGGTGCAAGTAAATTATTTGGAGACACATCCCAAATGCATTATGACAGTTCATGATGCGGTTAATGTGGATTGTCAAAATTGGAAGATGTACTCTGGAAGTATATATGAAGAGGATTGTATAGTTTCAGAAAAAGATATTATTGAACAAAAAAAATATTTGTTTACAGCATCAATGGTATATCGTAGAGAAGTTTTAGGTATGAATGGTTTTTATCTTAAAGTTGGAATTGGAGATTATCCTATTCTACTTTATTCTATTATAAATGGTTACGTTTATTATTTTAGCAGGATTATGTCTATATATCGTCAGAATCATGAAGGTTCTTGGTCGAATTCATTTTTACACGAGGAAAATACAAGATTTACCCATAGTATACGGATGATTAATTTTTTAAAGAATTATAATGTTTATACGGGTAGAAAATATGAGGATTATATAATAAGCAGGATACAAAGAAGCGCTATAGATGTTATTAATTTGTGTGCTAAAGAGTCGTTAGAAAATTTCTCAAAAGAGTGTATGGAACATATGAAAAAAATGGAAGCTACATATGAATGGGTATCGAAACCATTGCAGAAATTATGGCTACAATTATTTGATGATAAATATATTGATGAAAATATAAAATGTTTTGTTAACAAATATCAAAGAACTGTCATTATGGGAGCGGGAGTATATGCTGGGATTTTAGAAAGACAAATGAGTAATCATAATATTTTTTTTGATGGATTTGTTATTTCTGATGGACAAGAATTAATAAGTAATTATATGGGTAAACCTGTGTGGAAATTAAGTTGTATGCCTTTTGAGTTAAAGGATACTGGAATTATAATAGGAATTAATCCAACTATATGGAATGATATATTGTTTTCATTAAATCAGTGTAAGGCTGAAAATTATTTGTGTCCATTTTTGTTTGATTTTAAGTAAACATTTAATGTCTTAGAAAAATAATTTTTAAATGGAGGTAAGAGGATGTATAGTAAAGTAGAACTATATAATGAACCGGAAAAGAAAATGGAACAAATGGTAGAATTGCACTATTCAGAAATGACATCATTTCAGCATTCATTTCTTTGCGGACTTATTAAAGAAAAAAAGCCAAGGAAAATAGTAGAGATCGGAGTATCAGCAGGTGGAACTACAGCACTAATACTTCAATGTTTAAAAATGTTAAATGTAGAAGCGGAGATGTACTCAGTTGATCTAATGAAGAGATGGTATCAAAATGAAAAATATGAAACAGGATTTGCAGCAAAGAAAATGATAAAAGATTTGAAAGATAAAATTTATCATTCTCTATTAGTGGGGAATTCAATTCCCTTTTTTTTAGAGAAGATTGGAAATAATATTGATTTTCTTATTTTAGATACAACGCATACACTGCCAGGAGAATATTTAGATTTCATTGTTAGTCTTCCCTTTTTAAAAGAAGGGTGTGTAGTTGTTATGCATGATACAATAGAGAACCACTTGGTTTGTAGAGACACGGAAGTTGCAACTAAACTATTGTTTGATGTTGTAAGAGCTGACGAGAAATATTATATGTGGGAAGAAAAAATCAATTTAAGTGGATTACCCAATATAGCAGCGTTTAAGGTAGGAAAAGAAACAAAAGAGAATGTAAGAGATATATTTTCAGCTATGACAATATCATGGGGATATTTGTTGAAGGATAGGGAAAAAGAAAAATATAGAGAGTTGATACAAAAAAATTATGGCGATGAGTACACGCTACTATTTGATAGAATTGAAATTTTGCAAAGAAATACATATTTGCAAAAACAAATATTGGAGCATTATGGTAAGCAAGCCGATTATTTGAAGATGAAATGGAAACGAGAAAAAATCATAATACTTTATGGCGCTGGATGTTATTCAGATTTATATTATCAGTGGGCAACGCTAAATAACTTGCGTGTAGATGCTTTAGTAATCTCTGATGGACAGGAAAAGGTTTCTGAATATGATATAAAGGTGCCGATTTATTTTTTATCAGATTTACCATATAAACAGGAAGAATGTGCTATTGTTCTTGCTATTAGTAAACAATATTATCAACTTGTCTTGCAAAATTTGAAAAAAGCGGGATTTGATAATATTTTATAGGTTAAACATTTAAGTAATATTAGAAACGAAAGGATCTGAGATGAGAATTCCGATTGTTATGGTATCAGATAAAAACTATGTTTTGCAAACCAGAGTTGCTATTTGGACAATGAGAAAAAATAGTGATGAAAAAGTTTTTTTAGATATTACAATATTTTGTACTCCTCAACTAGATAAGAAATCCCGATATAGATTAAAGGAATTGGAAACAATTTTGACTAATTTAAAAATAAATTTTCATGAAGTTGATCCTCAGATTTTTATTAATGCCAAGGTATCAGCACATGTTCCTGTAGCTTCATTTTATAGATTATTAATTCCAGAGATTTTCAAACAAGATGAAAAATGTTTGTTTTTGGATGGGGACATTATTGTAAATGTTGATTTGCAAGAACTATATTTGGAAAATGTAGAGGATGTATATATAGCGGGTGTGAGAGATGAGGGATTTCTATGTGATCCAGACGAAGCGTTGAAACATTATAAGATGTATGGGTTTAGATCTTGTAATACTTATGTAAATGCTGGTGTTTTAATATTTAATATCGCAAAATTGAGAGAACGACATCTTCACCTGGAATTTTTGAAATGTTTGAAAACTTATTATCCATATATGGATCAGGATATTCTTAATAAGGTGTGTGATGGACAAGTTAAATTGTTAGCTTCTGAATTTAATTATTTTAACAGAGGCAAAAATATAAAAGTACTTGAAAATAGATGTGAGATAGAAAAAAATTGGAAAATATTGCATTTCGCAGGAGAGTATAAACCTTGGAATAATCTTAGAATACGATACGCAAAAGAATGGTGGGCATGGGCACAGGAGGCATTGGAGGAAAATGAATATAATAAATTATATTTTCAGGTTAAAGAATTAACTGAAAAGAATGATTGGACGTATATATTAAATCGTTGTATACGAGAGAAAAAAATAATCATTGTAGGTTATTCGCGTATAGGTGTAGATGTCTTCGTATCTTTAAAAAAATGTAATGTTATGGCAGAAATATTTTTTTGTGATAATTCTAAGAAAAAACGTGATTTGAGTAATATTGAGATTACTATACATACAGTAGAAGAATTGAAAAGAAAATACCCCCAAGCTCTATGGATTATTACAAGTCAACGTAGTTCTGAGATAATAAATTCTCAGTTGATAGAGTTGGGAATTACAGAAGAAAAGATAATAACATATATAAATAAAGAGGGAATTTATTATGATATGTTAGATGATGCTTATATAGAATATGAATTGAATCAAATGCGATTAAAAAATGTTGGGAATACAGATAAAATTGGAGAATATCGATGAATATTATTCTTTTTGGAGCGGCAGGATTCATAGGGAAAAATTTAGTTCTTAAATTACAAAAAAATGCAGAAGATAATATTATTTTGTTGGATAAATCAAAAAAGTATTTTTCTGATATAGAAGGAAATTTAAATAAGAATGTAGTGATAAAAGAAGAAAATCTTGATGAGAATTCAAATTTTGATCGTTTGTTGGATGGGCAGGATATCGTGTATCATTTGCTTAGTACTACTGTTCCGATAACATCGAATCAGCAAATACCATTAGAATTAAAAGCAAATGTATTGTTTACAGTAAATATGTTGGAAGCTTGTGTACGTTGTGGTGTAAAAAAAATAATTTTTTTTTCATCAGGAGGAACAGTGTATGGAACTAGAGCAATATGCCCAGTATCGGAGGAAATGCCGACTTATCCGATATGTTCCTATGGATTACAAAAAATAACAATTGAAAAATTGTTGTATTTATATTGGCATATATATAACTTGGATTACAGGATAATTCGTTTATCAAATCCATATGGTCCATATCAGAGACCGAATGGTATCTTAGGTGCAGTAACTACATTTACATATAAAGCTATGAAAGGTGAAAAGATTACAGTTTATGGTAATGGTTCTGTAATTAGAGATTTTATTTATATTGACGACGCAGTTAGAGCTATATCAAATATAGTAGAAGGAGAACAAGAATATCGGATTTTTAATGTTGGATGTGGTTATGGAACAAGTATAAAAAAATTATTAGAACTTATTCATTCAATATTAAAAAAGGATTTAAATATTATATTTAAACCGGAGAGAAAAGTCGATGTAGTCGAAAACTTTCTTGATATTTCAAGGTATGAAGGAGTTTATGGAAAATTAAACCCCATCTCTTTACAAGAAGGGATTCATAGGATGATTGTATTTATTGAGAAGCATTATAGTATTTAAACTGTGGAATAAATGTTATAACAAAGAATATTCTTTGTGTGATATGTATGGGGAAAGAAATTTAGATGAAAAAAATATATATTTGGGGTGCAGGGCACTATATTAGGCAGGTAATAGAAGAGATAGATGATACTAAAGTAATTATATTAGGGATTATCGATAATGATAAAAAGAAACAAGGAATGAAGTTGTATGGAATTCCTGTGATATCACCGATGGATATCATAGAGGAAGAGTTTGACCATTTGATTATATCTGTAAAAAGATATGAAATTATTGAGAATGAGTGTAAAAATTGGGGTATTGATGATTCAAAAATAATATCATATTGGAAGAAATATTATGATAACGATTTGTTTAAAGAACGAGCAAATCGAGTTGAAAATTTACTACAAGAGATAAGAGTTCTTGAATATCGTTTAGATAGTGCGCCGTATGAATGGAATGTGGAATTATCCCCAAGAATTCGTGAAGGAACAGACCTTTTGAAAAAAATTATTAATGATCACAGTAGTCTATGCCGCTTTGGGGATGGAGAGTTTGAGCTGATTCGAGAAAAAGAACGTCCCTGGTTTCAAAAACCTAATGCAGAATTAAGTAAGCGATTAAAGGAAGTGTTGATGTCTGAAAATAGTATGATAAATATAGCAATTGCACAAAATTTCACTAAGCTTGAAAAATACAAGGAGAAGTCAGCAGATATCATTAGAGAATATATGTTTGGAGATACAAGAAAAAATATACTCAGGTTACTTGATAAGAACAGGATATATTACGATACTTACGTTACTAGACCATATATTATATTCAAAGATAAAAAGAATGCGGATGAAATATTTCCTTTATTTAAGGAAATTTGGAAAGGAAGAGATGTAGTAATTATAGAAGGAGAATTTTCAAGGATTGGGGTAGGAAATGATTTAATGGAAGATGCAGAATCAGTTTCGCGTATATTGTGTCCTTCTAAAAATGCTTGGGATAAATATGAAGATATTTTTGACACAATATTGAAAATTGTACCAAAAGGGTCATTAATATGTATTTCTCTAGGACCAAGTGCAACAGTACTTGCGTATGATTTGGCAGGAGAGGGATATCAGGCCTTAGATATTGGACAGTTGGATAATGAATATGAATGGTATATACGAGATGTTGAAACAAGAGTAGAAATTCCAGGGAAAATGGTTGCAGAAATTTCATCAGAACAAACGCTTGAAATAGAGAGAGAGACAGAATATTTTGATCAGATTATTGCAAAGATTATTTGAAAGGAAAACCTATGAAAAGAGTATATTTTTTTGGAACAGGTAATTGTGCGGAAGTGTATGCGGATAAAATCGAAATTACATTAAAGTCTTTAGGCGATTATAAAATTATGGGCTTCCTGGATAATGATGTAAATAAAGTCGGAATGTTTTTTGGAAAATATAAAATATATAGACCTGATATTTTGCGAGAATATCCCTGTGATTTAGTATTAGTTTTTTTGATGAATGCTGGTGATTATGAAATAGTTTATAAGCAATTATCAGAGTTTATACCTTCTAATTTGATTCATGAATATTATTTCCCTTTAAGATTATTGATTCAAAGAAAATATGAAGGTAGTAATGATAGAGAAATAAGAGAAACGTTAAACTATATTTCCAATAATAAAATATCAATTTATAATCAGTTCATAGATGGGGATGATACATACGATGAAGTAAAATGGGATGCCCGAATCGATTTGCCTTATGTTGAATTTGAAACGATTGAGGGTAAAAAGAAACCAATGTATTATCCAAGGAATTATATTTTTTCTGAAAAAGATGGATCATTTTATGTATGGAATTTGATAAAAGAGCAAAGTGCAGGTTCGCCTCACCTATATACAAAAAAGAATCATGATATATGTGATGGTGATAGGATAGTCGATGTAGGAGTTTGTGAAGGAAATTTTGCTTTGAAGTATATCGATGTTGTATCTCATATTTATTTGTTTGAAATGGATCCAGTTTGGCGAGAACCTTTAAAGTATACATTCAAAGAATATGAAAATAAGATAACGTTTATTGATAAAGAAGTTGGTGATAGAGCGTCAAATCTTACATGCAGAATAGATGATATAGTATTAAATCATAAAATTAATTTTATAAAAATGGATATAGAAGGGGCAGAAGTATCAGCACTTATAGGTGCGAAACAAACTTTTTGTAGAAATAATGTAAAGTCTTCAGTATGTTGTTATCATAGGAGTAAAGATGAGGAGAAAATTCGTTCTTTATTAGAAAGCTATGGATATCAAACAGCAGTTTCGACAGGATATATGCTTTTTTTACATGATAATGAGGTTTGGAGAACCGGAGAATTAAGGCGTGGAATTGTTTATGGAGATAAATGAGATCATGGCAGAAGTCGAGATACGAGGAGATATGTAAGTGAAGCGATTATGTGTTTATCTTATTTTTGATAAAAAAGGAATTATAGACCAATATATAGAGTATATGCTTAAAGAACTTAAAAGTTGTGTACATTATATAGTTGTCGTATGCAATATGATGGAGATATTTCGGGGCTCAGATATTTTGACTAAATATGCAGATATAATATTTTATCGGGAAAATATTGGTTTTGATGCAGGGGGATTTAAAGAAGCATTATGCTGTTCCCTTGGATGGGAGACCGTTTTACAATATGATGAATTGGTTTTGGTGAACGATTCTATGTTTGGTCCATTTAAGCCAATGGAGAATATTTTTTTGGAGATGGAAAATAAATCCGTAGATTTTTGGGGATTGGCAAAACATGGAACACAGAAGGAGAATGGGGAAATAATATTTGCCGAACATATTCAGACATATTTTCTGGTTATACGTTCTAAGATGCTGCACAGTATTGATTTTAGAGAGTATTGGGATAGTTTACCTTATTATTTAGATTTCTGGGAGGTGATTTGTCAGTATGAGACAAAATTTACATCGTATTTTTCTTCTTTAGGATATAAATATGATGTTTTGTCGGATATAGATGTGAATAATGATAAAACAAACTATACCAATAATTATTCTCAGTATTTAGCAATATCCTATGAACTGATTAAAAAAAGAAATTTTCCATTTTTAAAAAAACAGCAAATAGCTTATAATACGTTGCTAACTCAGACACAAGAGAATTTATTTCAGGCGATTCAGTATATAGATAAGGAAACGAACTATGATGTGAACCTTATATGGGATAACATAATCCGAACTTTGAATATGGCAGATTTACAAAGAAGTCTCCATTTGCAGTATATTATCACATCTAAAGAAGATAAATTAATGAGAAAGAAACATATAGCAATTATAATCTATGCCTCATATAGAGAGGCTGCAGAGTATATTAAAGAATATCTGGCAGAATTAAATCAGGATTCAGGTTATTACATTCTGGTAGTTTCAGAAAGCGCGGATATCCTAAAAGCATATCAGGGGCAGGGAATTTGTGGAAGGATTTTGTCTAAAGGTCAGAATTATGATTTGACAGAAGTATCAGAATATGATCTTGTATGTGTCTTACATGATACGGATGTAACGTCAGAAGTCAGACCAAGCTGTACCGGGAAATCTTATTTTTATTGTATTTGGGAGAATCTTCTTAAATGTGAAAGTCATGTGCAGAAAGTTATGGAGAAGTTTGAAACGGAGGAAAGGTTAGGTTTTCTTGCACCTCCACAGCCTAATTTTGCGGATTTCTTTGGAGAGTTGTGCAGTGGATGGAATGGGCATTATGGAACTGTCAAAAGAATTACGGAGGAACTGAGGTTAGAATGTCCGGTTTCCGAAGAATTGCCGCCATACAGAATAACTTCGGATTTCTGGATCAGAGGTAATGTTTTGAAGCAGCTTAGGAGGCTGAAAGCAGAAGATTACCGGTATACGTCATATCTCTGGAGTTATTTGGCACAGGATATGGGATACTATTCCGGAATTGTAGAAAGTACGGATTATGCAGCTATGAATGAAGTAAATTTATCATATTATTTAAAAGAGATTGCAGCTTGGGTAAGGAATGGATATGGTGAGTTTCGAGGATTCCGGGAGATGAAAGAGAAGATACTGTCAGGGGCGTTGAAGACATTTTGCAGTAAATATTCCCGGATATTCATTTATGGTGCGGGAGATTATGCAGGGAAATATAAAGATATGCTGTTAAATGTTGAAGCGTGTATAGTATCGGACGGACAGAAGAAGCCGGATTATTTTAAAGGTATTCCTGTAAAGTATTTGTCAGAGATCAAAGAACCAAAACAATGCGGAGTGGTTTTGTGTCTCAGCAAAAAAAATCAGGAACAGGTGTTGCCGATCATAAAAAATTATGGGATACAGAACTGCTTTTGCATACCGGAATAGGAGATATATAGATGAAGCGTTTATGTCTTTATCTTGTTTTTGACAAAGAAGGGATCGTAGACAAATATATAGGGCAGATGCTTGGAGAGCTTAAAAGCTGTGTACAGCATTTGGTTGTTATTTGCAACATGACAGAGATATTTTCCGGCATAGAAATTATAGAAGAACATGCAGATACAATAATTTTTCGGGAAAATACCGGTTTTGATGCAGGTGGATTTAAAGAGGCATTATGTAGATTTATTGGATGGGATACCGTCTTACAATATGATGAATTAGTACTGGTAAACGATTCTATGTTTGGGCCCTTTAGACCGATGAAGGATATATTTGCAGAGATGGATGAACGTTCTGTAGATTTTTGGGGATTAGCAGGACAGGGTGCTCGCGAAGGAATAGACATACGTTGTTTTCCTCAATACATACAATCTTATTTTATAGTTATTCGTTCTGATATGCTGCATGATGCCGAGTTTAAAAAATATTGGGAGAATATACCTTTTTATCATGAATTCTGGGATGTAGTAATCTGGCATGAGGAGAGATTTACTTCATATTTTAATAGTTTGGGATATACCTGCGAAGTTCTGGCAGATATGGAAGTAAATGATTCAAAGATTAATCTGGCAAATAATTATTCACAATATGCAGCGATATCCTATGAATTAATAAAAAAGAGAAATTTCCCATTTTTGAAAAAACAGCAGATAGCCTACAATACTTTATCTAGCCAGACTCAGGAGAATCTGTTTCAAGCAATTCAGTACATAGATAAAGAAACGGATTATGATGTGAATCTTATATGGGATAACATTATCCGAACTTTGAATATGACGGATTTGCAAAGAAGTCTTCATCTTCAGTATATCATCGCTTCCGAAAAACAACGGCAGGTTGAAAATGATAAATTGGTTATGAAGAAAAGAATAGCGATTATAATCCGTGCAGCATATAGAGAAGCAGCAGCGTATGTCGGGGATTATCTGAACAGATTAAAACAGGCTTCAAATCGTTTTCTTCTGGTAGTATCAGAAAATGAGGATGTCATAAAGGCTTATCAGGAGCAGGGAATCTGCGGAAGAACGCTTGCCAAAGGTCGGAACTATGATTTGATGGAAGTATCAGATTATGATTTTGTATGTGTCTTACATGATACGGATGTAACGTCAGAAGTCAGACCAAGTTGTACCGGAAAGTCTTATTTTTATTGTATTTGGGAGAATCTTCTTAAGGATGAAGATCATGTGCAGGGAATTTTGGAAATGTTTGAAAAAGAGGAAAGGTTAGGTTTTCTTGCGTCTCCACAGCCGAATTTTGCGGATTATTTTGGAGAGTTGGGCTGTGGGTGGAATGGGAACTATGAAAGTGTTGAAAGAATTGTGAAAGAACTGCAGTTAAAATGCCCGTTATCCGATGAATTGCCGCCTTTTAGAGTAACGTCGGATTTCTGGATCAGAGGAAATATTTTGAGGCAGCTTGAGAGGGTAAAAATAGAAGATTGCCAGTATATGCCATATCTCTGGAGTTATCTGGTACAGGATAAGGGTTACTATTCCGGGATTGTAGAAAGCCCGGATTATGCGGCCATGGATGAAGTGAACTTATCGTACTATTTAAAGGAGATAGCAGGCTGTATCAGAAACACATATGGTGATTTTCAGGATTTTCAGGGGATGAAAGAGAAGATTCTGTCAGGAGTATTGAAGGAATTTTGCAGTAAATATACCAGAATATTAATATACGGAGCAGGATATTATGCGAGAAGATATAAAGATATGCTGTTAAATGTTGAAGCATGTATCGTATCAGACGGGCAGAAGAAGGCTGATTATTTTGAAGGTATTCCAATAAAATACCTGTCAGAGATCAATGATCCGAAACAATGCGGAGTGGTCTTGTGTCTTAATAAAAAAAATCAGAAGCAAGTGTTGCCCGTTTTAAAGAAATATAGAATGCAGAACTACTTTTGCATACCGGAATAGGAGAGACGGCAAATGAAATATATTATATACGGAGTGAACAGGGTTGCAAAGGATTTCTTATATATATATGATCAGTTGGAAATTCTGTATTTTGCAGAGGACAGACAGACGCCGAAGGAATTTCTTGGACATCAGATTAAAGGATTAGAAGAAGCCTTAGAGGATGATTCTTATGACAAGATCATCATCTGTGACTTTGACAAAATAGACAAGGAAAAAAGACTTCAGGAAAAGGGATTACGGAGAAACCAGGATTATCTCTATGAAGAGGATTTTTTTGAAAGCCTGGATGAATTCCATATCCCATCTGGCCGTAAGCTGGCGGTATGGGGGACAGGACAGGTCGCGTTATCTTTTGACCAGTGGCGCCGTACAGCCTTAGAATACAAGGTTGACGTGCATATCGATAATAACCGGACAAAGAAGGAGTTCCAGGGCGTTCCGGTTCTGTCTCCGGACCATATATCCGATTGGAAGGAATACTTCATTATCATTGCAGTGGTAAAAGACAGAGAGATTAAAGCCCAGCTTGACGCGATGGGGCTGATACAGGGGGAAGATTATGTCAATTACCAGAAGATCATAGGACAGCCTTCCCGTATGCTGAGGCAGACGATATTTGACAGGTCCTTTTATGAGTTAGACTGCCGGACAATGCTGAACCATCTGGAGATCCTGAATGGAGGGAATACCAGATGCTGCTGTACGACCTTCGTGAGCCAGGACTTGGACAATATCTTGGAAAAGAATGTACAGGAGGTATGGAATTCCAGCCTGCACAAGATCATGTGTCTGTCAACAGAGAACCGGACATATACGTTCTGCGATAAAAGCATGTGCCCTCTGTTCGTAGCAAATAAAGATAAAGGTATAGACGGCAGAACAGGAGCAGAAGAGCAGGCATATACACAGATGTCTCCATACCCGGAGGTATTAGCGCTGGGATACGATCCTTCCTGCAATCTTTCATGCAGTACCTGCCGCAGGGAAGTGCACTTTGCAAAGGGACAGGAGCTTGTGCTGGTCAACCGGGTTGCAGAACAGGTAAAAGAAGAGTATCTGCCTCACTGCAAATTCCTGATCATGGCAGGGGACGGGGAAGTATTTGCAAGCCCCTCCTATCGTGCGGTATACGAATCCGGCCAGTGCGATCCAAAGTATATACGTCTGTTGTCTAACGGGACGCTGTTTACGCCAAAGAACTGGGAGTGTTTCATTGCAGGAAAGACCGGGAAGATCATGCTGACCGTCTCTGTAGATGCCGCCACGAAGCAGACCTATGAACGGATCCGAAGAAACGGCAGCTTTGACATACTAAAGGAGAACATGGAGTTTGCAGCAGAGCTAAGAAAGCGCAGAAAACTCAGCTATTTCCGCATGAACTTCGTAGTGCAGAAAGAAAATTACCAGGAAATGATACCTTTTGTACAGTGGGGGGAAGAACTGGGGGTAGATGAGATATTCTTCACCAAGATACTGAACTGGGGAACCTATACGCCGGAGGAATTCTCGGGGATCAGCATGATGGAGCCGGACGGGATCACGCCGAAGCCGGAATTGAAGAAGGTGCTTGCGCATCCGGTGATGCAGAGCAGGATCGCAGACCTGGGGACGATACAGTATGCCCATAAAGCAGACGAGATCAATGTGGTGGAAAATTATTATATGTGGGAACTGGAGAAGCGTGGAGGGAGGCTGTTTACAGAAAGCCTATGAAAAAGATTCTGATCTATAACTGGGTTCCTTTTGATGAGACGGAGAATAAAGGAGGGGGAGTATCCGTATATACCAAGAACCTGATCCGGCATCTGATCCGCCGGGATGACCTGGAAGTTTACTTTTTAAGTTCAGGAAGGGCATACGATATCCGGCAAAAGGGGACTTTTATTGAGCCTTCGGAAAATATATTCGGAGATAAATGCCGTAGTTTTCAGATCGTCAATTCTCCTGTGCTGTCTTCGGCGAGGTTAAGCTTTACGTCTCTTTGGAGGGAAAATGAAGACGTTATCTTGAAACAGGTCGTCAGACAGTTTTTTCTGGAAGAAGGGGGATTTGATATCGTACATTTTCAGAATCTGGAAGGCCTGTCTCTGGGCGTGCTTGCGTTGAAGGAGGAGTTCCCTGGTACAAGGTTCATCTATTCCCTGCATAATTACTATCCGTTTTGCCCCGGCGTCACACTGTGGAAGGCTGATTCACATAATTGCAGGGAGAAAAGATGCGGGGAGGGCTGTATAGGCTGTATGCCGGGAGATGTACATAGATGGAAAGTGATCTTAAACCAGTGGATAAATTACAGGAAACAGCGGGGGGAGCAGGTCAGTCCGGCCTGGGGGCTGGTACAGCGTATGGCAGAGAAGGCATGTGCTGTATGGGACAGCCGAAGGGGCGGGAAGATCTCGGTAAAGAAAAGGAAGAGACTGATCAAAGCGCTCAGAAGGTTCCGGGAAGGAAATGTGACATATCTGAACCGATATATGGATCTGATCCTTGCCGTTTCCCAAAGGACGGCAGAGATAGCAGTCTGTCATGGGCAGGAGAGAGAAAAAGTGATTGTAAGTTATATCGGAACGGAGGCGGCCGAAAACCAGAAGTGCGCCAGCGCTTATCCGTCTGATGGAAACATACTGCGTATCTGTTATCTTGGATATATGAGAAAGGAAAAAGGATTTCATTTTTTGATAGAAGCGTTAGAAAAAATGCCGGAGCAGACCGCAGAGAGGATAGATCTGACACTTGCGGCCAAGATAACAGACCAGACAATGAAAAAGCGCATCGCAGGTTTGAGGAAAAGGCTCGCAGGGGTTACGGTCTATGACGGTTATACACATGACAGACTGCCTCAGATACTGGAGAATGTTCAGCTTGGGATCATTCCGCCCTTGTGGGAAGATAATCTGCCCCAGGTAGCGATCGAGATGAGAGCGCAGGGGATCCCATTGCTTGCCAGTGATGCGGGAGGCGCAAAGGAGCTTACTTTATCAAAAGAGTTTGTGTTTGCCGCGGGGGATGTGGATGACTTTATCAGCAGACTTTCGGCGCTGGCGGAGTGTCCGGACAAGCTGGCGGATTACTGGAACGGCGCACCGAAGCTGACCACGATGGAAGCGCATATAAGGGAACTGGCGGTATATTATGAGGGATAAGGATAGAAATAGGAATAGTGATAGGATGGAAGAATTAATAAGCATAGTGGTCCCCGTGTATAACGTGGAGAAGTATCTTGGCAAATGTCTGGACAGTATACTGGGACAAACATACCGGAATCTTGAGATCATAGTGGTAGATGACGGATCAACGGATCATTCCGGGAGCATATGTGATGAATATGGAAAGAAGGATCCCCGCGTTGTCGTGATACACCAGGACAATCAAGGGGTATCGGCTGCGAGAACGTCGGGTATCGGAAAGGCCCGCGGGCAATATGTGGGATTTGTCGACGGGGACGACTGGATAGCGGAAGGGATGTATCAGGATCTGTACCAGACCATGAAGAGCCAAAATGCAGAGGCAGCGATCTGTCAGAAGAATATATATGACGATACCACAGGAGGCTGTTATGCCGAGAGCGCAGTGATAGAGGAAGGGCGGTATGCTGACTGCAGGCATCCGGATATCCGGCATCATTTGTTTGATCAGATCGGGGCAGAGGCCGGGATCAGCCTGAACCTTTATGACAAGCTGTTTGTAAGGAAGCTGGTACTTGAGAATTATGAAAAGGTTGACCGGCGGCTGCGTTATTTTGAAGATATAACATTGGCATTGTTCTGTATGCTTGAGGCAGACGGGATTGTGATCAGGGACCAGGCGTATTATTATTACCGGCAGAGAAAAGGATCTGCCTGTCACAGTACGGATCAGTCGTATTTAGAGCAGTTAAATATCTTCTATCGTCTGATATATCCAAAAGTGTCAGGATTTTCAGAAGAATTATTGGAACGCCTGGATCTTTTCTTTGCGGACCGTGCACTGTACGGGCTGAACCATATGATGGGACTGGGATTAAGGAAGGAGATCCCTTATTATGTGCCCCCCTTCGAACAGATTGGGGACAGTGATAGAGTCGTTCTTTATGGAGCAGGTGAGGTGGGAAAATCTTTTCACCGCTTTTTTGAACTGACGCGCCACGGACAGGCAGTGCTGTGGGCGGACAGGCAGTATAGAAAATACCAGGAGGAAGGGCTTAAGGTCGAAAATCCTGAGAGGCTTAAGACGGAGCCCTTTGACAAATTGATCATAGCAGTGAAGTTCAGGAATCATGCAGAGGGGATAAAAAGTGCATTGCTTAAGATGGGGATCGCGCCTGAAAAGATCATATGGGAAGAGCCGGAAACTTTGGTCAGCGGAAGAAAGCGGAAGGCAGAATAAAAGAAGATTTGATTAGTGGCAGAAAGAAGAAAGTGGAAGAGAAGAGTTGTTCAGCGGAAGAAAAAAGAAAGCGAAGGGAAAAGAATGAAAGAAGATGTTATAAAGTATGGAAAAAATGTTTTATATCCGGCGGTCATGGGCGTATTGGCGGCAGCTTTTATATGGAAGAAAAAGAAGGACAGAGAGAAGGACGGATCGTTAACAGCTGAAAATAACAAACTCTCGGACAATTACCAGCTGCTGAACCATTGGCTGGAGCTGAAAAATGAGGGAAAAAGCCTGAGCAGTTATTTTGAGATGATGGGCTACAGGAAGATCGCGGTCTACGGGATGGCAGAGCTTGCCAACCGGCTCATGGAAGAATTAGAGGGAAGCGGGATTGAGATCGTGTATGGCATCGACCGGGATGCGGGCTGTTCTATTTCCCGGATCGCAGACGTATATTCCCCGAAGGAAGACAGGCTCCCCGGAGCCGATGCCGTCATCGTGACGCCGTATTATGCATTTGAAGGAATCAAGAAGGATCTGACAGGGAAAGTGGACTGCCCTGTGATCTCAATAGAGGAAGTGGTTTGGAGTGTGTGAAGATATGAAGCTGATCTCATTTTATTTACCCCAGTTTCATGAGATCCCAGAGAATAACGACGCGTGGGGGAAGGGGTTTACCGAGTGGACCAATGTAGTAAAGAGTAAACCGCTGTATCCGGGGCATTATCAGCCCAGAGTCCCGTTGCATGATAATTATTATAATTTACTGGATGAGGGTGTAATGGACTGGCAGATGGACCTGGCGAGGAGATCTGGTATCTATGGATTCTGCTTTTACCATTACTGGTTTAATGGCAGGCTGGTATTGGAGAAGCCCGCAGAGAATCTGCTTAAGAGAGGAACTCCTGATTTTCATTATTGTTTTGCATGGGCAAATGAACCGTGGACGAAGACCTGGCACGGTGCAGGCGGAGATAAGGAGATCTTGATCCCGCAGACCTATGGGAGGGAAGAGGAGTGGGACAGGCATTATGATTATTTTTCAGCCTTTTTCCATGATGAGCGGTATATAAAAGAAGAGAACTGTCCTATGCTTCTTATATACAGGCTGCGGAATATCCCGCATTTTAATGATATGATCCGGCATTGGAATATGCGGGTAAGACGGGAAGGCTTTGACGGTGTGTTTATCATTTCCATGAACGTATGCCGGGAGCATGTGGCAAAGAGCATATGGGTAAATGGTTCTGTTGATTTTGAACCGAACAAGACAAAATCAGAGATGCTAAAGAGCAGTACATCCATGGAATATAAGGAGGACGGGGCACGTTTCTTGAACCGGTTTGCAGTAAGATCGATCCAGTATGATGCGGTAAACCGGAAGATGCTTAATACGGAGCACGGCAGGAATGAATTCCGTACTGTATTTGTTGATTATGATGACTCGCCCAGGCGCGGCGCCAGAGCAGTCGTAACGAGAGGCGCTTCGCCACGGAAATTTAGAAAGTATCTTGAAAAAACCATTCAGAAAAGCCAGGAAGAAGGGAATGGCTATGTGTTTTTAAATGCATGGAATGAATGGGGGGAGGGAAACTATCTGGAGCCGGATCAGAAATATGGGCATACCTGTCTGGAAATGGTCAAAGCATGTATGGGCTCAGGAAAATACCATTAAGGGGAGATTGGGATATGGATGAGAAGATCTATATTTTTGGCGCACATTCCCGGGCACAGACGCTGGCAGTGTATCTGCAGGCTTTGTATCCTGAAATGAAGATAGAAGCATTTTTGTATAATAATGAAGAAAAGAACCCTAAAAAGATTGGCGGCATTCCAGTTTTATTTTTAGATGAGGGGAAGTTGTGTACGGAATTTCCGATATACATAGGGACTCGGGGAATCTATCATGAAGATCTTACGGAACGGTTGAGAAACGTTGGGTTTGAAAAGATATATCCAGTTACAGTGGAACTGGACCTGCGGATCCGCAATGAATATCTGAAGAAATATTTTGCCGACAGTGGAGAGGAATTTGCTAAGATTGAAAATTTAGAGAATGCAGGGAAAGATCCGTCTGCAGTCGTATATGTGGCAAGGTCGGCATACGACCGTCCCCTTAAGGCGCCTTATGAGCCGGTGTTTTACGAGAAGGAGATACAGGCCGGCGCCGTGCTTACTGCAGAGCGGCTGGCAGAAGGGATCCTGACGGATGCCGGGGGAGACAATATCTCAGACAGAAACAGACAATTCTGTGAACTGACGGCATTGTACTGGATCTGGAAGAATGCCAGGGAAGATATCGTTGGACTGGCCCATTACCGCAGGCACTTTATACTGCCGGAAGACTGGAAGGAAAGGATGCTCTGTAATCAGGTGGATGTCATCCTGCCGGTTCCGCTGTATGTGGCGCCTGATCTGGAAGAGAACTATAAAGCGCGTCATGAGGCTTCGGATTGGGAGTATATGATGGAGTGCGTGAAGGAACAGGATATGAGGATGTACCGGCAGGCGGCTGAATTTTTTAAGGGAAACTTGTATTCTCCATGCAATATGCTCATTGCGCGCAGGGAGGTATTGGATGAGCTGTGCGGATGGCTGTTTCCCATACTGTTTAAGGCGGCGGAGCATGGCGGGCAAAAGGAGGATGGATATCAGAACAGATATCCGGGATTTTTATCTGAGCGTTTGATTACGTTTTTCTTTCATATGAATAAGGGGAGATTTAAGGTGGTGTATGCGGATAAGAATTTTTTGCAGTAGAGGAATATAGAACCGGATTCGTTCTGGTTCTTCACATCTGTGCGTCCTTCGCGAGCAGAGAAAGCAGATGTTATAGTGGCTAATTTCTGACAGATGTGGTAGACTATAAGAATAAAAGAAACATTTAGAAGTGAAGCAGCAGGAGGGATGATGATGTGTCAGATAGCGTTCAGTGTACCAGATGAAGTCCTTTTCGATATAAAAATGAACCGAGAACAAGCGAATCAGTTTGCAAGAAGATATGCAGCCTTGGGATTTTATAAACAAAACGGAGTATCTATAGGATACTGTTCACAAATTGCCGGAATGACAGAAGAAGAATTTATAAAATACTTAGGGCAGAATGAAATTTCCGTCTTCCAATTCGACGATAAGGAAGAATTTTTGGAGGAATTGGAACATGCGTAAAGTAATTGTCAATTCAACACCGTTGATTATTCTTTGCGGAATTGGGAAGTTGAATATACTAAAAGAAGTGTATGAGGAAATCATAATTCCATCTGCGGTATACACGGAAGTAACAGAAAAACCGATTCTGCGTGTATTCAGCTTCAGTCAGCAGGAGATTGGATTCGTGTAGAACATATTAAGGATCACAGCGAGAAGAAAATGTATAAGGCAAAACTTCACGATGGAGAAGTAGAAGTGATGATTCTTGCGCAGGAACGGAAAGCAGACTTGGTGATATTGGATGACAATGCAGCAAAAAAGACTGCTAAGTATTTAGGACTATCTGTTACTGGAACATTAGGTGTTTTAGTGAAAGCAAAACGACAAGGGATCATAAAAGAAGTACGTCCGCTTTTGGCGGAAATGAGACAAAAAGGTTTTTATGTTAGCAATGCAGTTGAACAGATGGTTTTAGAACAGGCAGGCGAATAGAGAAAAAGAAAGATTTGTTTAAGGAGTATCCCAAAATCTATAGAGAAATATGTTGGAACCGTGAGATTAAAATGTGATGATAGCGTATTTTCAACCATCGCAGCAATTTCTAATAATGAAAGGGCGGTAAATTGAATTGAGTAAGCTGGTTTGTGCATTAAGGCGGGCAAAATGACTTGAAGATGTGTTCAAATTTGGAGGGAGCAAAGTGCGGGGCGGTGAAAAAGGGGATTCAAAGAATACTGCAGGAAGAAAAGTTATGGAAATAGGGAGGGATATAACCTGCTAAAATTATATATTTTCTTGGGGCGGACGCCTGTGTCGGTAGAAAAGCACGGGCGTTCGCTGTTTTATGTTCCCGGGCTGCCGTTGGATGATACGGCGCTTAGATTCTTTGGGGTTCTTTCTATTTTTCCCAATCTGCCGGATGGTATTAGATTTTGTGAAATATAAAAAAATCCATTACGAAAATGTGTAGGTTTTCGTAATGGGAGATCTGCTGTAAATTCTTAACCATTCTAAATATACTATCGACAATAAGTCAATAAACTTAATCCCCTTTTTTTATTATATTTGCATAAAAAATTTTCTATATGAATTATTACGAAAAACTACGACTTTAGAGAAAAGTGTAAGAGTAGTTGTAGTAGCCTGCAAATAAAAAGTCAATAGAAAATTGAATATTTTTTGAAAAAATTTTATGTAGGAAAAATGCGTACAACAACCAGACCACCGTAGAACGCTGGTTTTGTGAATTGCTAGAGTTATGTAATTTCTGCTATTGTGGAAGGGAAGCCAAATATTCTTTGACTCTTCCGTAATAAATCCGGAGAAATTTATTTGCCCCGGCTGTCATGTAGACATAGTAAGCTTTGCCTTGCGCACGTTTCTTATCCATGAACAAATACACGGGGTCATCTTGTGGCTTGGTCTTAATTAGAACGTCCATGACCTGAAATAGGGTCTTACGGAGCGCGGGAGAACCATGTTTTGATGCATGGACACTTTTTTGAGAGTAATCCCCGGATTCATTTACACCTGGGTCAACACCGGCAAATGCGGTAATAGCGTTCCGATGGGTAAAGCGTGACACATCTCCGATTTCCGCTATTAGCTGTGGACCCAAGGAGGGGCCTACGCCTTTCATCGCCATAACGACAGAGTATTCTGGAAGTTGGGCTGCGGTTTCGTTCATTAGGGAACGGAGCTGTTCAACAGTTCGGGATGCAGTATTTAACTGCTCAACCGCCTGTTTGATGATACGTTTGGTAAAGACATCTTTTGGAAGTACAGAAACCAGTTCCTGGGCTGTTTCATAGATTTCTTCAGCTTTTGTTTTGCTGAAGTTGTACTTCTTGCGGTGACACCACTTCTGATAGTGGTCAACAAAAGCGTCCACAGATATCTTACGGACACAGTCTGCATGCCAGTAGCAGTCCGCAAAGTCAACCCATTTCTGGCTTCCGTCTTCGCGGGCGGGGCTGTTAAAATAGGTGTTTACACCGGGATAAGTTTGGTCAAGAAGGCCGATCAGATTGTTTTTCATGGCAGTCTTGTGCTTCATGTAGAAGCCAAACTGGCGGTTCATGGTCTTTAATTGATTGCGTAATTCATCCATAAGACCATATTGTTTCAATTTTGACCATCTGTCAAGTGTATAGCGTGCGATTTTAAGGGAATCTGCTTTGTCGGACTTTACTTTCCGCAGGGAGTTGTCTTCGTCCTGATAATGACGTATAAGCTGTGGATTTACAGCGCTAACAAACAGACCGGCAGAGACAAGCTCATGGGCAATGGTCTCATAGTAATGTCCGGTACACTCCATGACGATACGTGATTCTCCATCAAGGGATCTGATCCGATGAATCAATGATCGGAGATCCTTGGATAAATGAGATACTTCAAAAGGTTTGGCCACGACTTCACCGCCTGGGCGGAGGATGGCAACCATGCTTTTACGTTTGGAAACATCAATACCGATAGCGTTCATATTCATATGTTATGTCACTCCTTCTTTTGTAAGCAATGGTAAGGACCAGTTTTACTCATTGCCTATTCAATCTACTGTGGTGTGACGCGGACGCACCTTTGTGGGTGGTTCAACCTGCATAAAACGAATGCTGCGAATGAGGAGCTGGTTATCAGACTGTTTTACGGACGCGAAGTCCAAGAAAGGATCCGATATACCGATTGCTCTCTACATTCTAACAGCTTAAGCAACAAGATGGGTAATTCCTTACTGGCTGTAAGGGAGATTAACCATAAATATATTGTAGTAGAAAGGAGAAAATGTTATCCACAAGAAATACCTGAGGACAAAATATTATTAACATTTTGTCCTCAAACGTATCATTTACTGTAGATAAAAATTTTTTCAATTTCAGCACATTTACCAATACTTTCTAAAAAGCCTATTACTGGCGTGGGTGTGAAAAGTAACAAAGGAGAGATAGAAATGATGCGTTATTTGGGAGGGGATGATAATCACATAATTGTTAAGTGTGGCAAGTGTAAAAAAATTCATGTCTACAGCAGAGATGACTATAAAAATCATTTTGATAAAAAATGTGCTGAATGTGGAAGTAAATGTCGGTTTGTATGGATGAATCCGATAAATATATCGAAAGCTAAGCCATATATACCGCTACTTATAATGACAATGCTGTTGTTTTTTAGCTTGGTGATTATTAATGTTTCGTTTTTTACGAAGTTTTATTTTTTTAATAAAGCAGTAACTGCTTTGAATCCAATGGTGGTATCTATATTGGTGCCGATTCTGTGCGCTCTTATAACAATTATTCCGATAAAATGGACTAATAAATCTAACAATACAATTGTAGAAAAAGTAAAAGGAAATGCTTTACAGATTATATGTATTTTAATTGAATTTCTAATTTTTGTTTTTTCCTTAAATATTGTAATAGGAATAAAATACTGTTCATTGCAGATTAATAATCCAGAAACAGGTGAAACAATGCAATATTTTGGTAGTGCTATTGAGAAACAAGCGTCAGGAATTTGGAGATTGCTTGTGACCGTGCGTTTTTCATAATGAACTTGGGGAGCAGTTGGTGGAAAAGAAGATCATTATGGAGGAAGAAGGCGAGTTGTCATATGAACTGTTGGATGAGTGGTATGATGATCGGCCTTTGTAAAGAGTGAATTGTAATAAAATGTCATCAAAACAGTCGTTACTATTCACAGTTGATATAAACCCAAGGCTTATCCACTAGAAATTTTGAGTACAAACATAACAAGAAAATTTCTATTTAGAAAGTCGCTAAAACAATGAAAAAAATGTTGTTTTTAGCGATTTTCTTCTTGCATTTCATATCGGTATGTGTTATAATTAACACATACCGATATGAGGAGGAATATTACATGAGCATTGTTTATCAAACGGACAAAAGATCTGGAATTACTTATGCTTATGAATCGAAAGCATACTGGGACAGCGAAAAAAAGCAATCCCGTTCTAAAAGAACATTGATCGGCAGGGTTGACCCGGAAACCGGCGAGATCAGAAAAACAGACGGACGATGCCGAAAAAATAGCCCTTATCAAACCGTACAGCTGACGGAACAGGATGAAATTTTAAACCGGTTAAAAGGCATGAAGATTTCTGAGCTAAAACAGGAAATATTACGCCTGGAAATCGAGAACAGGGAACTCAGGAATAAACTGGAATCCCAGTAATCAAAGGAGCAACTATCGTGATCTACAGTAACAGCAAACGTGTCAGCCTGGAGCGAATGTCCGCTGAAATCATAAATCTAAAAGACAGGATACAGGATTATCAGGAACGCTGCCAGTCCCTCACCAATGCCCTGGCCAGATGTGAAAAATCAAAAGAAAAAATGAAAGCCGCTTATGAGGAAATGCTTTCCGAAAGAGACGCGCTCATCAAGGAACTAACAAATAAGGTGCTGCATCTTGAAGCTGTAGCAGCTCATGACGGCACAAACACAGGAATGTCTACTGCTACTACGCCAATCAACAAGAAAAAAGTGATCCCCAATTCCAGGCGTGGAAGCAGTTTGAAAAAGGGCGGACAGCCGGGCCATGAGAAGCATGGGATGGAAAAATTTGAAGATTCCGATATTACGGAGACCATTTCCCATGAGCTTGACCTGTCTGCTGAAACCTGTGATTTTTGTGGTGGGAAACTCATAGATACAGGGGAGTCCATTACAAAAGACGAATTCGATGTAGAGATCAAAGTTGTGAAACGCAGGCATGAATACCGTATTTACAGTTGCGTGGACTGCGGCGCGACAGTACGCCTGCCGATTGAGAAACGTCTGAAAGAACAAAATCAATATGGAAGCCGTGTACAGGCGTTGGCCCTTTCTATGATGGCTACCGGAAATGTAGCGGTTAATAAGGCGCGTATGCTGGTCAGTGGTATGACGGACGGGCTGATGTGTCCAAGTGAAGGCTTTATCTGCAAGCTGTATAAAAGGGCCTCGGGGAATCTTCAGGCATTTATGTCTGACCTGAAAAGGGTATTGATTACAAGGGCACTCCTTTACTGGGATGACACTGTGGTCATGATACAGACGAAAAGAGCCTGTATGCGTTTTTATGGAGACGAAACAATCTCGTACTATACCGCCCATGAGCATAAGGATCTGGAGGGCATGCTTGATGACCAGATCCTTACAGCGCTCACTCCGGAAACAACGGTCATGCATGACCATAACAGGGTGAACTATAACGAACTTTTTTGTTTTCAGAACATTGAGTGCAACCAGCATCTGGAAAGAGACCTTCAAAAGATAGCGGATGATAATCCGACCCATAAATGGGCAATTGGTATGAAAGGACTGATATCATCGACAATAAAGAAGCGCAAGGATCTGATCTTGAAAGGAATAGAGTCCTTTCCGGATCAGGAGATAAAAAGTTTTAAAACGAAAGTGGAACGTTTTTTGAAGAAAGGGGATAAAGAGAACAAAAAATCCAAAAACAAGTATGCTGTTTCCTTCGAAAGGACCGTTTTGGATCGGATTGAAAAATATCAGGAGAATTATTTCAGATGGGTAGAGGATTTCCGCCTGCCGACAACAGATAATTTAAGCGAGCGAGGGCTGCGCGGAATCAAATCCCATATGAAGATCTCAGGACAATTTGACAGCGAAAAAACCGCAAAGTATTATGCGACAGTGAAGACCTATGTGGAAACGTGCAGAAAGAATCACATAAACGAAATGGAGGCACTTTCAAGATTATGTGCCGGAGCTCCTTACACTGTTGAAGAAATCTTTGCATAAACTGTCAGTTCATAATACCAGCAAACCAAGAGACTATTTCAAATCCCTTGGTCTACTGGTGTTTATAATTTTAAATCGACTGTGAATAGTAACAACAGTCGGGGATGTCAAGAAAAGTTTTTCTTGACATCCCCGACCTTATGCTTTAGACTATATTTCACAGAAATTGTCATAATTCCAGATTTAATCTATCATTTTAAGTCGATTTATAGTTCTTAAATTTCTAAACAGTCATACCCGATTTCCGGGAGATTTCCATGGCTAAGCAAGTATTGTGAAAATAATCGAAAAATAACCTGAATTAAGTTTATACTATTGTTTGCATTACTATTTTTTGTTATAGTAGAACTATAACGAGATTGTTACGATTAGGTGAATTTCAGCAAGTATTCTTACGGATGTTTCTCTGCCGGGTGATCTCGGATCTTCGGCAGAAAGTAGATAGGGGGGAGTCGTTAACCAGAGAGGATTTGCTTCCGTTGTCTTTGTGTCTGTTGATGGACGGGGCAATGTCCCAGAAGGACCGTGTAAAATCGGCATTTGACATTACCAGGAAAGCGGAAGGAATGAATACGGAAGATAAAGCGAAGATTGAGGCGATGGTGTTTGTTATGGCAGATAAGTTTTTAAGCCGGGTGGAGATGGAAGAGATCAAGGAGGAAATCCGAATGACGAAATTAGGGCAGATGTTAGTGGATTTAGGGAAAGAGGAAGGAAGAGAAGAAGGAAGAGGAGAAGAAGCGCAGCGGTACAGCCGACTGATTATTTCTCTTACAGATGAGGGGAAAGAGGATATGATCATCAAGGTGGCCAATGATACGAAATTACGTGAGGAAATGTACAGGGAGTATCAGTTGTGATAACATACTTTACCGGACGACAGTCCGCCCGCCCCGGCAGGGGCATGCATCACGGGATGCCCGAATGGGTATACAATCCGATATTGCATCGCATCAACTAATACTAGGAAGGAGGTCTGCTAATGGGGATTTACCTTAACCCGGGGAACAGTGGGTTTGAACAGATATGCAGAGGTGAATACGTTGATAAGACAGGTCTTATCAAGTTGGTCAACCAGAGAATAGACGGGTCTGACAACCTGCTCTGTATCAGCAGGCCCCGCCGCTTTGGCAAATCCTATGCGGCGAAGATGTTGGCAGCTTATTATGATCGTTCCTGTGATTCTCATGAACTATTTGATAATAAGATGATCTCGCATTCGAAGTCGTATTCTGCATATCTGAATCAATATAACGTAATCTATCTGGAAATAACAAGCTTTGTGTCATCAGCACGCAGACAAGGGATTTCTCTGCAGGAAGTTCCCAATATGATTGTCAATGCTCTGCAGGATGAACTTCTGTCTATAAATCCGGGGCTGCCGGAGGGGAAGAACCTGACTGATCTGCTGATTTGTTTAGTTGAAAAGAGTGGTGGGAAGCCTTTTATTTTTATTATTGATGAATGGGATGTAGTGATCCGTGAAGTGAAAGATGATGAGACCGCACAGAAAAGATACATGGATTTGCTGCGAGAGTGGTTCAAGAACGGGAATTTTACACCGAAGGTCGTTGCGGCAGCTTACATGACAGGAATCCTGCCGATTAAAAAGGACGGGAAGCAATCGGCTATTTCTGAATTTGATGAGTTCACTATGCTCGCCCCATTTAATTTTGCGGAATATGTGGGATTTACGGAAGAAGAAGTTGTAGATCGATGTGCGGAAAAAGGCATGGACTATGAGGAGATCAAGGCATGGTATAACGGGTATGACTTTCCTGAAGTTGGGGCTGTGTACAATCCATATTCTGTTATGAATGCTTTAAAATTGAGAAAATGCCGATCTTATTGGAGAAAAACACCAGCAGCGGAATCATTGAAGAGCTATATTAACATGGATTTTGAAGGTTTGCAGGCTACGGTTGCCCGTTTGATTGCCGGAGAAAAGATTCAAGTTAGTGCTGATGGGTTTCAGAATGACTTTGAGACATTTGAAAGTGCAGATGATGTACTCACATTACTGATCCACTTGGGGTATCTGACTTATCATGAGGAGGAACAGCTTGTTCAGATACCGAACGAAGAGGTTCGAATGGAGTTCAGACAATTTCTCTCTCAGAAGAAGGTAAATACAGGATGGATAACACTTATCAGACGTTCGCAAAGGTTGCTGGACGATACGATTGCAGGGAATAGTGACGATGTAGCGGCTGCTCTGGAGGAAATCAGAGGAGAGCAGTATGCACCGCAGTATTATAACAATGAACAGGCATTAAGGGCTGTTGTAAAGTATGCATATATTGCTGCGTTCGGACGGTATGTAAGGATAGAAGAGATGCCGTCGGGCAAGGGAATAGTGGATGTTGTTTTTATCCCGGTTTTGTCATCCGGGCTTCCGGCAATGGTCATTGAACTGCAATGGAATAAGACGTCAGGTGGCGCCATTGCGCAGATTAAGAATAAGAAATATACTGCCGCATTGAAACCATTTGTCAGTAATATACTACTTGTTGGAATTAATTATGATGAGAAGACAAAGGTGCATACCTGTAAGATAGAGAGGATTTAGAGGAAGAGTAATTGAAGGGAGACAGGAAATGGGTATATATGTGAATCCTGGAAATAGCGGTTTTGCCGAAATCAATGATCAGGATTATGTGGATAAGACGATGTTGATCGAACAGATCAATCGGACGGTCGGGAAAAAGGACAAGCTCACTTGTGTCAGCAGACCGCGGCGTTTTGGCAAATCGTATGCCGCGAAAATGCTCGCAGCATATTACGATTGTTCTTGTAATTCTCATGAGTTGTTTGCTGATAAGAAGATTGCAGGGACATCGGATTATAGGAATCACTTGAACAAGTACAGCGTAATCTATCTGGACATCACAGCTTTTACAGCTGATGCCCAGATGCAGAATCGTTCAATGCGTGATGTTCCCGGCATGATTCAGGAGGCGATTCTAAAGGATCTGGCAGAGTGTGGATTCCAGGTTCAGAATGGAGATAGTCTGAACAATAATCTTCTGCGTATCGTCGGGCAGCCGGATGGAAAGCGGTTTGTGTTCATAATCGATGAATGGGATGCGGTGATCCGGGAGGCGAAAGACGATCCTGAGGCGCAGAAAAAATTCCTGACCTTCCTCAGGGGGTGGTTTAAGAATGGCCAATTCACCCCAAAGGTTGTGGCGGCTGCCTATATGACGGGGATTCTTCCAATCAAGAAGGACGGTTCCCAGTCGGCAATCTCTGAATTCGAAGAATATTCCATGGTCAAACCATTGTTTTTCGGCAAATATGTTGGTTTCACTGAGGATGAGGTTCACTGTCTATGCGAAGAAAACGGAGTTGATTTTAAGACCATGAAGCATTGGTATGACGGATATGCGTTCAAGAATGTCGGATCTGTGTACAATCCAAACTCTGTAATGAAGTCAATCCGCTATGATGATTTTGATTCTTACTGGACGGAAACCTCAGCGGCAGAAGGATTGATGGATTATATCAGCCGGGGATATAAGGATCTTACAAGGACTATCGCCGAGTTGATTGGCGGTGTTGCGGTAAAAGTCAGCATTACCGGGTTTGCCAATGATCTTACAACTTTTAGAGGAAGAGATGATGTTTTGACCTTGATGATTCATCTTGGTTATCTGGCATATGACTCCGAGAATCAGACGGTCAGGATTCCGAATGAGGAGATCAAGCTGGAATTCCAGAAGGCTGTCCGGGAAGTAAAGCATGAAGCTACGATGAAACGTTTAGAAGAAAGCGATCAACTGTTTCTGGATACCATACATGAGAAAGCGGACGCAGTTGCCGCACAGATTGAGAAGATCCATTTGGAAGAAACCGCACCTTTACACTACAACAAGGAAGATAGCCTGCGGAGTGTAATCAAGCTGGCGTATTACACATATCGGGATCATTATGTGCAGTTTGAGGAACTTCCCGGCGGTGAGGGCTTTGCGGATGTGGTTTATTTTCCGCATCACGATTCGGACTGGCCAACCTTGGTCATAGAATTAAAATGGAATAAATCTGCTCAAGGGGCCATTGATCAGATTTTGAATAAGAAGTATGCGAATGTTGCGGAGCGTTTTGGAACAGATATTTTACTAGTTGGGATTAATTACGAGAAAAATGCTCCTTCCGGCAAGAGAAGGCATACATGCAGTATTGTCAAATATGAGGCAAAATAGCAGCAAGTGTGATTATATAATTCGAAAAGTTTACACGGAGGACATACATCATGAGAAAAGTAAAGGTAGGTATTGCAGGTCTTGGGAGATTAGGGAAGGTACATGCGCGCAATCTTGCGTTCAAGATCCCCAATGCAGAATTGACGGCGGCATGTTCCATCGTACCGGCTGAACTGGAATATGCCAGGGAGGAATTGGGCGTTACGGATGTTTACGAGGATTACAGGGAGATGTTGGCACGGGCGGATATTGACGCGGTCGCGATCGTTACCACGAGCGGCGAGCACTGCTGGCAGATCGCCGCGGCGTTGGATGCGGGAAAGCATGTATTTACCGACAAGCCGCTGGGAGTTACGGTAGAGGAGTGCAGGCTTGCCGAAGCTGCGGTTGAGCGGCATCCGGAGTCCGTCTTTTTCTTAGGCTTCATGCGCCGTTACGATCCGTCTTATGCTTATGCGAAGAAGAAGATCGAGGAAGGAGTGATCGGGACTCCTTACATGGTGAAGGCTGCGGGGATAGATCCGGAGGCTTTGGTGGAAGGTGCGATCCGGTTTGCGGCGACAAGCGGCGGTATCTTCATAGATATGGCGATCCATGATATAGATCTGATGCGCTGGTTCTTAGGCTCCGATCCGGTAGAAGTGTACGCGGCGGGAGCTACTTTTAAGCATCCTGAATTCGTGGAAGCGGGAGACGACGAGACGGGAGCAGCTATGTACAAATGTGCCAACGGCGCGCTTGGAATCATCCATGTAGGGCGAACGGCGGCCCATGGCTACCATATAGAGACGGAGATCATCGGGACGGAAGGGTCGCTTTGGATCAGTCCGGTACCGGAAAAGAATCTGTGTATGATCTATGATAAGAATGGTGCGGTGACAGAGTGTGTCAGCGGTTTCCCGGAGAGATTCGCAGAAGCCTATTTGCTGGAGATGCAGGAATTTGTCGATTGTGTCGCTGACGGGAAGAAACCGGAAGTCACGGTATATGATGGGACGAAGTCTACACAGATTGGATTTGCCACGACACAGGCCTGGAAGACCGGCAGTATCGTGAAGATTGAGTATAATTAGGTAGCCCGATATGGTCATCAGGTACACCGCATTTCGCAGTTGGGGACGTAGTAAAGTTGCATTTTACTACGTCCCCAACTGATTATTACGTTTCTAGTTGATCAGTTCTGCGGCAGTACGACTACCTTCACGGAATCGTTCGCCATCTGCTTCTTGATAGCTTCTTCCAACTGTTCTGTCGGATACCGGTGTGTGATCAGCGGCTTTAAGTTCAGGCGTTTCTCGCTGATTAGGCTGGCTGCGCGGTACTGTGTATCCGGATTAACGAAGGATCCCTTGATAGTAAGTTCCTTCTGGAATACATCGATCAACGGCAGTTCGAAGGTATCATTAGGATTCGGTACGCTAAAGAGCAGGATCTTGCCGCCCTTTCCGGCGATATGGACAGCCTGCCCGACGGCGACCGGCCTGCCGACACATTCGATAACGACGTCGGCATAGTCTTTCCCGATGGTTGACTGAAGCTGTTCCTTAAGGTCGCCTGCCACAGGGTCGACGGCCGCGTCGGCGCCTAAGGAGATGGCAAGATCTCTTCTCATCTCTACAGGCTCGCTGACAACGACCTTGGAGGCGCCGCTGATCCTTGCAAGCTGTGCCATGATCTGTCCGATGGCTCCTCCGCCGACGATGCAGACCGTATCACCCTGGGTAATGCCGATATTGTCGATGCCGCGCAGGCAGCAGGCAACCGGCTCTGCCATGGCTGCTTCTTCATAATCTACATCCGGTGACAGCAGGATTGCCTGTTTCTCCGGTACGGCACAGTAGGCTTCGAAACCTCCGTTCTGATTAACACCGACGGCGCTCATGGACGGACAGTAATTCTTCTTGCCGTTCAGGCAGTAGTCACAGTTCCCGCAGTACATGTTGGGGTCGACGGTTACCTTGTCCCCGACCTTGATCCGGGAGGTTCCGGGTGCGCATTCAACGACTTCCCCGGAGAATTCGTGTCCGAGAACTACGGGTACGGTAGCTTCTGTGGCGCCGGGAGATCCGTGGAAGATGTGGACATCTGTGCCGCAGATGCCGCATGCCATTACCTTGATGAGGATCTCTCCGTCTTTGAGAGAAGGAATCTCCAGTTCACGGGTTTCGATAGTTTCTTTTCCTAAATATACGGCTGCTTTCATGTTGTTTCTCCTTGTGTGTTCTTAGACGTGCAATAAGCCCAATGTCCGTATCTGTTTGGAACATTTGGCGTTGATTGCCTGATTGATATGTTGTCATCTGATAATTAGCATAACAACTCAGAGAAGCTGTTCGGTTTCTAATTAGCTGCTTATCAGACAGATCTATCATATCATATCATATATTTATCTTATTAGCACAAAAGCTTCATAAGGTTTTATTATAATATTGCTCTCGCCGTAATCATTTTCCATATTAGAGATCAGGCAGGGAGCGCCTGTGAATTCTTCCGGTATGGTAAATGCGGTATCCTGGTCGGTGAAGTTTGTGACTACTAAGAGTTTCTGTTCATCCAATGTCCTGGTGTAGACGAATAATTCTTCGCTGTCTTCCATCAGAGGCTCGTATTTGCCATATACCATGATCGGATTCTCTTTCCTCAGAGCGATCAGCTTCTTATAATAATGGAACACAGAGTCCGGGTCTTTGGTCTCGGCCTTGGCGTTGATCTCTTTGTAGTTCGGATTGACTGCGATCCACGGGGTACCGGTGGTGAAACCGGCCTGTTCGCTGTCATCCCACTGTACCGGTGTCCTGGCATTGTCACGGCTTCTGAAAATGATACATGGCCAGAAGTCTTCATGAGAAACCTGCCCGCTTAAGCACCATTCTTTGTAGGCGTTGATGCTCTCGATGTCACGGAAATCATCCGGGCTCTGGAACGGATAGTTTGTCATGCCAAGCTCTTCGCCCTGATAGATATAAGGGGAGCCCTGCATCATATGGAGGCAAGTGGCAAGCATCTTGGCGGAAGCTTCCCGGTACTCGGGCCTGTCATCGCCAAAGCGGGATACAGCTCTTGGCTGATCGTGGTTATCCCAGAATAAGCTGTTCCATGCTTTGCCGTACAGATCCATCTGCCAGCGGCTTAAGATGGCTTTTAATTTGGTAAGCTGCCATTTCTTATTATCCCATTTGCCATATTTGCCGTGGTTATCTACGTGTTCGAATTGGAATACCATATTAAGCTCGTTCGTGTCTTCTCCCGCATACTGCTTAGCTAGTTCGGTGGTAACGCCGGGAGTCTCGCCTACGGTCATAATGTCATATTTGGATAATACTCTTTCGTTCATTTCTTTTAAATATCTGTGAATGTTGGGACCATGTACGCAGTATGGAGAGTAATCGCCGTAAAAATCCGTTACTTCTCCGTCCGGCATCTCTTCCGTCTTGGAGATCATACTGATCACATCCATGCGGAAACCGTCGATTCCCTTGTCGCACCACCAGGTCATCATGTTGAAGACCTGGTCGCGGACCTTCGGATTATCCCAATTCAGGTCTGGCTGCTTCTTGGAGAATAAGTGCAGATAGTACATGGCCGTCTCTTCATCGTACTGCCACGCGGAGCCGCCGAAACAGGAACCCCAGTTGTTCGGTGGTGTCTGGTTGTCTTTGCCTTCCCTCCAGATATAGTAGTCCCGGTAATCATTGTCCTTAGACTTACGGCTCTCCATAAACCATGGATGTTCGTCGGAGGTGTGGTTTACCACCAGGTCCATGACTACGCGAAGCCCTCTCTTATGAGCTTCTGTAAGCATCTCGTCAAAGTCCTCCATGGTTCCGAATTCGTCCATGATCGCCTGATAATCGCTGATATCGTAACCGTTGTCGTCGTTTGGTGATTTATAAATAGGGGAGAGCCAGATGACGTCGATCCCCAGGTATTTCAGATAATCCAGACGGCTTGAGATTCCCTTGATATCTCCGATGCCGTCTCCGTTGCTGTCCATAAAACTGCGAGGGTAGATCTGATAGATCACAGCCTCTTTCCACCATGTTCTTTTCATAAATGTAAGTCCTTTCTGCTATATTCTATTCTACGTGTCTCAAAAGCGATGCTTTTCTGCAGGCGAACTACACGGCTTCGAGCCGCCTGTATCATGATTGTATCACATTTCTAAGATAATAACCTGATATCCGTGCAATTTCAGAATATTATATTCTTCTGTAAGGTCAGGAAAGTTGTTCAATAATACTTGCCTGTAAGTTCCGGGAAGCTTCACTTCCTGTGCTTCCTTCTGGTAATTCCCGATCACCAGAAGAGTTTTATCAGCCTTGCGGTAGTAGGCCATCAGATTATGCTGTTCTTCAAGGTATGGCTCCAATGTACCGTACACGACCGTCTCTTTGAATTCCGGCGCTTTGCGCAGTGCGATCAATTTCTTGTAGAAGCTTCGCACAGAATCAGGATCATCTAGCTGATCCTTTACATTGATGGAAGTGTAATTCGGATTCACCTTAAGCCATGGCGTACCGGTGGTAAAGCCTGCGTGATCTGCATCTGACCACTGCATGGGCGTCCTGGCGTTGTCGCGGCTGAATTTGGCTACGGCTCTCAGCGCGTCTTCTGGTGTCAGGCCTGCATCTAAGGCAACCTGGTATTCGTCCAGGGTGGAGATGTCGTCGATCTCGTCGATCGAAGAGAAGGGAACATTCTCCATTCCCAATTCCTGTCCCTGGTAGATGAACGGCAGCCCGCGCAGCATGAAATTCAGTGCGGCAAGCATCTTCTTACTCTGTACGCTGCACTCGCCTTCCGGGATATAACGGCTGACACCACGGGGTTCATCATGGTTCTCGATGATATTGGAGAGGAAACCGGTCTCTCCAATCTTAGCCTGTGATTCGAAACAGCATCTCTTGTAGTCATCCGGCGTGATGGGACGTGCGTCGTACCATCCCTTGGCGCTGTTTCCGAAGATCGTCTCGTTGAAATCAAACATGCTGGAGAAATATCCGTTCTCTCCGATAAAATCAGGAATCTCTTCCGGTTTTTCATTGAATACTTCCCCGACAGAGAACGCGTCGTATTTCTTGAAGGTACGGTCCCGCATCTCGCCTAAGAATTTGCCGATCCCGCTGGCTTCTTTTAACATGGAATGGATGCTGCAAAGACCGTCCTCGCGGTCGGACTCATAGTTCTTGAAAGGCAGTGCCTTCTTGATATTGATGATCGCGTCGATACGGAATCCTCCCAGGCCCTTGTCAAGCCACCAGTTGATATTCTTATAGACCTCTTCCCGTACCTCCGGGTTCTCCCAGTTCAGGTCCGGCTGTTTCTTGTGAAATACGTGTAGATACTGCTTGTCTGTTCCCGGTAAGTCTTCCCAGACTGGACCGCCGAAATAAGAGCGCCAGTTGGTGGGCAGCTCTCCGTCCTTCTTATCGCGCAGATAGAAGAAATTGCCATATTTGCCTTCAGGATCCTTGCAGGCCTTCTTGAACCATTCATGTTCGTCGGAACAGTGGTTTACCACCAGATCCATCAGGATATACATATTCCGCTTTTTTGCCTCGGCGATCAACTGTTCCATATCGTCCATCGTGCCGAAGCGCGGGTCGATATTATAGTAATCGGAGATGTCATAGCCTTCGTCAGCCAGTGGGGAAGAGTAACAGGGGGAGAGCCAGATAATATCGATCCCTAAGTCCTTAAGGTAATCCAGTTTGCTGATAATACCCGGGATATCTCCGATTCCGTCACCGTTGGAATCATAGAAGCTCTTCGGATAGATCTGATAAGCGACTTTGTCTTGCCACCATTTTTTCGTCATAGTCATAACCTCCGCTGAAAAAAATCTTTGTGATTCTATTATAGCGGCGAAGAGGTGCGATGTCTTATATTTCTCTGATTAAAAATTACGAAATATTGACTTTTTGGATCCGATACTTCAGCGGGGTAGTCTCCGTGTATTTCTTGAATGCACGGAGGAAATTCCCAAGATTGTTATAACCGCATTCCAAACAGACCTCCGTGACGGGCAGGTCTGTCTCTTCGAGCAGGCGCATGGCCTGCTTGATACGGTATTCATTGATATATTCCATAGGTGTCCGTCCGATGGATTTCTTGAAGAAGCGGCAGAAATACTGCTCATTCATATGGACCTGATCGGCAAGGTTCTGGATATATATCTTCTCTTTATAATTCTCCCTTATATAAGTAAGTACCTTTTTGAGGCTTTCTACACGTTTGTCCAGATTCCTCTCGGTAGGTGTAAAGAGCTGATAATGCGAGAGGATGGCAAGAATGCGCAGAAGGTAGGATTTGATGAATAACTGGTTAGTCAGGTCATCTGTGACAGCGCCGTATTCCAGAGGATTCTTCTCGTCTAGCGGATGCCCGAAGGAACGCATGGTCTCTGAGAATGCCTCGCGGATGGAGGCAAACCCGGGATGGTCAGGCAGAAGGCAGCGGGGGAAGAGAAGCTTCCCGTTCTGGATGGGGTGGATCAGCTGCATCTGTGCGGCGTCATAGGAGTCGAAGCTTAAGGCTCCAAGTGAAAATACAATGGCATCTTCACCGGGGCTTCCGGCTTCTTCTGTATAAATACTGTGCAGTTCTCCGGGATTGATGAAATACAGAGCCTCCGAATGGACAAAAAACTGCTCCATATTGATCTCCAGACGGAAATCCCCGCCGAAAAAGTATAAGATCTCCACCTCGTCGTGCCAGTGATGCTTGATTAGGGGACCTTTCCCTAAGGAGCGGGTCTGATAGATGGCGCAGGGGAAGGATTTGGTGCCGTGAAGGCTGAGTTCTTTTAATGTTGGCGACAATAGCTGCATGGAATCCTCCTTCTAATATTTTACCCGGTGGCTGTCGATGATCAGCCGGACAGAGCGGTACAGGAAGGGCTTGTACTGTCCGATGGGAAGCGGTTCCTGATACAGGATGGAGTTGTAGCCTGCGGAACCGGCAAGTTCTACGATGGTAAATAGCATCACATCCACATCCTGATATTCATAGCTGTCCTGGCGGACCATCTCAAGAAATGTCTCATAGAAATCATTGTCTGTGCGTTCTCCGGTCAGGAGTACGGAGCGTAAGGCCCCCATGACCAGATTCTTGGAAATGAAGTTAAGCAGGGGAATATTGAGTACCAGTGTATCTATAATATGATTCATAACGAAGATCAGTTGTTCGTCGAGCCCGGTTACCGGATCCGGCGCCTGGTCAAGGGCAAGTTTCGCCGCATGGAACAGTTCATGAGTCTTGTGGGCGATGAGCTTATTGCGGATATCGTATTTGTCCTTAAAATACAGATAGAAAGTGCCTTTTGCGACCCCGGCCTTCTCTACGATATCAGAGATGGCGGTAGAATTGATTCCCTTTGTAATAAATAGTTCGTAGGCGCTGTTAAATAGTGTCTCTTTTTTCTTTTTCTTATTTTCATCGACTTTCCCCATAATAATCCTCTCATTCTCTTTGGAATATAGCGAGTCCCTGACCTCGGTATCATACATATTATACCCATAAAATGTCTGCATTTTCAAGTGATTTTGACAAAAATGACCAAAAGTCAAAATTATTAGAAAAAGTATTGACTGATAGTCATTTTTGTAGTATAGTGCATATTGTAAGAAATGACCAACAGTCATAAAAGCAGTAAAAGAGAAAAGGAGCAGGTGATTATGGTTCAGTTTGGGAAAAAGGTGGTAAAGTTTCGGATACCGATATTGATCATCAGTATATTGCTGCTGATACCTTCTGTACTGGGATATGTGAATACCAGAGTGAATTATGATGTTCTGACATATCTTCCGAAGGATATCGAGACCATGAAGGGGCAGGATATTATGGTGGAGGATTTCGGAACGGGAGCCTTCTCCATGTTCATCGTGGATGGCATGGAGAGCAAGGATGTTGTGAAGCTTAAGGAAGACATTGAGAAGATCGAGCATGTGGAGAATGTCTTGTGGTATGATTCCGTGATGGATATCTCGGTTCCGGAGAGTATGCTCCCGGATGAACTCTATGAGGTATTCAATTCCGATACGGGTACGATGATGGCGATCTTCTTCGATGAAGGAACTTCGGCGGACGGTACGATGGATGCCATCGAAGAGATCAGGAAGACGGCAGGGAAGCAGTGCTTCTTAAGCGGTATGTCTGCGATCGTGACAGATACGAAGAATCTCGCCGAGAAGGAGACACCGCTCTATGTACTGATCGCGGTAGCGCTGGCGGTGCTGGTGCTTGGCATCACGATGGAATCCTTCTTCGTGCCGGTCCTGTTCCTCTTAAGTATCGGGATGGCGATACTATATAACCTGGGAAGCAATTATTTCCTGGGAGAGATCTCCTATATTACGAAGGCTCTGGCGGCGGTGCTGCAGCTTGGAGTGACGCTGGATTATTCCATATTCCTGATGCACAGCTATGAAGAGCAGCAGATACGGTATCACGGAGATAAGAAGCGGGCGATGGCACATGCGATCTCCCACACATTTTCATCGGTAGTAGGAAGCTCGGTCACGACGATCGCAGGATTTATCGCACTGTGCTTCATGAGCTTCACCCTGGGGCTCGACATCGGAGTGGTCATGGCGAAGGGTGTGGTGTTCGGCGTGATCGCCTGTGTGACGGTTCTGCCGTCCATGATTCTGTGCTGTGACAAAGTGATCGAGAAGACGAAGCACAAACCGCTGCTCCCGGATATCGGGAAGCTGTCTCAGAAGGTGACGAAGCGTTATCTCTGGTATGTGGCGGCATTTCTGATACTGTTATTTCCTGCGGTTTATGGAAATAACCACACAGGGGTCTACTACAATCTGGATGAGACGCTTCCTAAGGAGCTTCCCAGCATTATTGCAAATGAGAAGCTGAAGGAAGATTATGAGATGAATACGACGCACATCCTCCTTCTTGACAGCTCTGTGCCGTCATCGGATGTGGGAAAGATGCTGAAGAAGATTGAGAAGGTGGACGGTGTCAAATGGGCGCTTGGATTGGATAAATTGGTCGGCCCGGGGATCCCTTCGGATATGCTTCCGGAGTCGGTCACCAGTATGCTGAAGACGGATAAATACCAGATGGTAATGGTGAACTCTTTGTATAAGGTGGCGTCGGATGAGGTGAATCAGCAGATTGCCGAGATCAATGAGATCATGGATCAGTATGACGAGAAAGCGATGCTGGTAGGAGAAGGTCCGCTTACGGCAGATCTTATCGCCATCACGGATAAGGATTTCAGGACGGTAAGCGTGGTATCCATCGGAATTATATTTATCATCATATTAATACTGTTTCAGTCCATATCGCTGCCGTTTATCCTGGTGGGTGTGATAGAATTCGCGATCTTCGTCAATATGGGGATTCCGTTCTATACAGGGACGACGCTGCCATTCGTGGCATCCATCGTGATCGGAACGATTCAGTTAGGTTCGACGGTGGATTACGCGATCCTTATGACGACCAGATATAAGCGGGAGCGGAGCCAGGGCAAGAGCAAATACGACGCGGTCACGATTGCGCACCAGGCGTCTGCACAGTCTATTATGGTGAGCGCGCTGAGCTTCTTCGCGGCGACCGTCGGCGTGGGGCTGTATTCGAACATTGATATGATCAGTTCCTTATGTATCTTAATGGCGCGAGGAGCGATCATCAGTATGGTGGTTGTCGTGCTGATCCTTCCGTCCATGTTCATGGTATTTGACCGGGTGATCGTGAAGACCAGCAGAGGCTTCCTGCCAAAGCGTTCGCAGGATAAGAAGAAAGAGAAGCATACGGGTTCTGATTCTATGACAGAGTGTATGCAGTAGGATCATGCGGATGGCCGGTATATGGTTCTGGCGGATACAGGTAGATATTATATGAAGTGTATGAGATAGACAGTTAAGGTATTGTGTGAGATCAGGAGGTATATATATGAACAGAAATAGAAAAGTGGTAGCAAGGGCAATGGCAGTTGCAGTGGCGACAAGTGTGGTTGGAGCATACAGTTATCAGACTTCCGGTACGGTGGTGATGGCAGAGGAAGAGACCACGGAGATGCTGACGCAGGCAGCGAGTGCGGTATTGGAAGGGAATCAGGCATCTGAAAGTGAAGAAGGAACCGTGACGGCAGCAGGTCAGGAGAGTGCGGACGGTCAGGCTACGGATCAGGAGAATGCAGGCGGTCAGGTTGCCGGGGATGCAGATACAGAAGACGGCAAAGACGAGGGCGGCATCTTCAAGGAAGAATCTGTCTATGTGAAGGCGGATGCCGCAGGCAATGTAAACAGCACGACGGTTACGGAGTGGCTTAAGAATCCGGAAAACGGAGAATTAGAGGATACTTCAGACTTAAAGGATATTAAGAATATCAAGGGCGAAGAAGCATTCACCAAAGGAAGCGGCAAGGACCTGAAATGGCAGTCCGAGGGCAATGACATTTACTACCAGGGGACGTCGAATGGGAAGCTGCCGGTGGATGTGAATATTTCCTACAAATTAAACGGAAAGGCAATTAAGGCAGAAGACCTTGAAGGGAAAGACGGAAAGGTTGAGATCCATATTGATTATACGAATCATGCGAAGGAGACGGTGGAAGTTAACGGGGAGAAGGCCGAGATGTACACACCGTTTACCACGGTGACTGCTATGATGCTTCCAACAGACGAGTACAGGAATGTGACGATCGATCACGGCAAGATCATGTCGGATGCGGATAAGAATATCGTGATAGGGCTTGGGTTCCCTGGACTTACCGAGAACTTGAAGCTTGAGGAACTGGATATGGATATCCCGGAGAGCGTGACGATCACTGCGGATGTAAAGGATGCTTCCGTAGGGCCGACGGTTACCATGGTATCCGCGGAATTAATAAATGATTTCAACCTGAATGACGTCAATGATTTCGAGAGTCTTGAGGATTCCTTAAGCGAGCTTGAGGATGCGTCCGCACAGCTTGAGGATGGTTCCAAAGACGCGTCAGACGGGGCGAAGAAACTTGCAGACGGTTCGAAGGATGCGGCAAGCGGAGCAAGGGAACTGGCTGATGGCTCCAGAGAAGCGGTCAGCGGCGTGAAGAAGCTGGTGGACGGTGCGAGCCAGGCGGCAAGCGGAGCAAGAGAACTGGCGGCAGGGTCTAAGGACGCTGCGAATGGAGCGAAGGAACTGGCGGACGGGACGAATGACGCGGCGGCAGGAGCGAAAGAACTGGCGAGCGGAGCGAACGACGCGGCGAGCGGAGCGAAAGAGCTGGCAAGCGGGGCGAAGGATGCGGCAAATGGTTCTAAGGAGCTTGCAGTTGGTTCGAAAACTGTGACAGACGGAGTCAATGAACTGAATAACAAGAGTGGGGAACTGATTGACGGGATGAATGCTTTGGCAAATGGAGTAACCAGTTATACGCAGGGAGTGGGGCAGTTAGAAGGCGGAGCGGCACAGGTAAGCAGCGGAGCAGCCAGTCTGGAAGAAGGAGCAAAGAATCTTCAGGGAGCCGTACAGCGAGCCAAGGGCGAAGCTGATCAGTTGGTTCAGGGATACGCACCTGTGTATGAAAGCTTGGCGGGTACGGCTACATCAGACACAGGCACACAGAATGAACTTGGAATCGCATCAGAACGTCTATATGAGGCAGAGTGTATTCTGGAGAATATAGGAGTATCACCGGCGTCAGCAGAACAGCCTGATATTATCGGCCAGGAAAGTGCAGTGCAGGCGATTATGGCGGCATACGGAGACGTTGTAGATGAAAACGTAGTACGTGCGGCAATTTACAGTATCTATGCAGAACCGGCAGCACCCGTTGATAATTCGGCAGAGGCCAATGCGGCGATCGCCAGTGCGGCCAGTGCGATATCCGAAGCAAGCAGTCATGTAGCAGGCGCCAGCGGCGCGGCGGATCAGGCGGCACAGCAGACAACTACATTATCACAAGCTTTCTGCGGATTGTATAAAGGAACGGTAGGTCTTAAGGGAGGGCTTGATCAGATCAGTGCCGGAGCTGATTCTGTGGCTTCCGGAGCTTCCGGTTTATCAGAGGGCGCTGCAGGTCTGGCATCTGGCGTTACAGCTTTGAACCAATCCAGCGGACAGTTAACGGCAGGGGCAACGAAGCTTATGCAGAGCGGTCCGACTTTATCCAAGGGAATCAGCCAGTTGGCGGATGGAGCAAAGCAAGTATCAGACGGAGCCAGCGCTTTGGCGGCAGGCAACCAGAAGTTGGCCGACGGAGCCGGTACTCTTGCATCCGGCAATCAGAAATTAGCCGACGGGGCAGGCGTCCTTGCGGATGGCAATCAGCAGTTAGCGAACGGGGCCGGCGCATTACTGGCAGGCAATCAGAAGTTGGCCGACGGAGCCGGTGCTCTTGCATCCGGCAATCAGCAGTTAGCGGACGGAACCGTGACCTTAGAGGCAGGGAGCCTGAAACTTGCGGACGGAGCCGGAGCTCTTGCGGATGGCAATCAACAGTTGGCAGACGGGGCAAGTGCATTGGCCGACGGCAATCAGCAGCTTGCTGACGGTATGTCAGAATTCAAGACTTCCGGTATCGATAAACTGACAGATGTATTCCATAACGATATCCAGTCTGTGAAATCCAGGATCGATACTATGTCAGAGCTTGGCAAGAAATACAAATCCTTCGCCGGGATCAAGGAAGGAATGAACGGAAGCACCAAATTTATCATAGAAACAGAAGGTGTCAAATAGATATAAATGAAAAGCCGCTTGTCGTTATGAAGGCGGCTTTTATTATGATCGAAAAAGTCTTTACATCACAATCAATGATTGATATTATGAAAATATCAAGGGAAACGGTACAGTGTAGAAAGTAGGTGAGAAATGTGACGGGAAAAGAAATTGTAAATCTTATACGGCAATTGAGACAAGTCGGCATGAGTGATACAAAAATACTTGGCTTGATAGAATATATTGTAACTCATGATCCCAAAGAAAAAGAAGCAGCAACGGAATAGCTTTTCGTTCCCTCAAACCCCTTCTTTCGTTCCATTTTTCATGGGAATAACGGATTTTTGCCGATATAATAGATGTCAGACGAAAATGAAAGGAGAGATGAGAATGGATCTTGGAGTAACAGATCAATTGAGCTGGCGTGAATTGGCAGGATTGTATCGGAGCAAAGGAATATCCGATGTGATCAGGGGCATGAGCTTCGCAGAGCTTGCGGCTGCAAGAGCATCTGAGGGCAAGGGAAAGCAGCCGGATGGAACAGAAGGGAAAACCGGAAGCTACATGGGCGAGTCATATCAGGAGCGCCTAAGCAAGATTACGGATCAGAATGCTGCGAACGCGTTCCGGCAGGCCTATGCGATGAAGATGGCAGGAGGTACAGATTATATATCGGCGGTCAGCAAGGCATATGCTTCCGGAATCACAGGCGCGGCGAATTTTGCAGATGCCTTTTCGCAGTATCAGGTCATTACCCATGTGGGAAATGCCAATATATCCTCTGCCAACTGGCAGAGAAATGATTTCCCCTTCTGGAAATATTTCCGGTCGGACACCAGCGCGGATGCGTTGAATGACTGGCGTCCCACTGGCCCGAACCCGCCTCAGACCAGAGGAGATCTGCAGAGGAATTACGGCAGTATCGGCCCCGGACGGATTGCGGTTCTTGTGCCGGAGAGCCTGCAGAAGAAGATGGACGAAGATCCTGCCTACGCCCGGCAGATCATGGCAAAGCTGCAGGAATGGAAGGCGGATTACGACCGCTGGGACAACACGGTGGCAGCTTCTTATGGAATGGATGTGGCAGAACATCAGGCCAGTAAAAGCTATGTATTTGACCTAGATGAGAACGGAGACGTAAGAAACTGTACGGTTACCAGCAGCGGCGGCGAAGTTACAGGTCCTACAAAGGAGGAGCGGGAATTAATCGAGGCTGAGCAGGAAAGGAAGTATCGATTGCGCGTGAAATATATCCGTATTATGGAAGAGAGCGCAGAGAGGCATAGAATGCAGGAGCATGAGAATCAGCGCTATTTACAGAATCAGCTTGTGATACAGGGCTGAAAGAGACAGGAGGGAGGGGAATGTCTGTGGGTATTTTAGGGATTCAGGATATGCTGGCAGGGATGTATCTGCATGCTGGAAGAACGCAGAAATCAGAGGTTAGTCCGACTGACTTTATGGAATTGCTACAACAAGCCGGAGATGTCAGGAATATTTCAAAAAAGGAGATATATCAGGAATATCTAAAGAGAAGATATGGCAATGTGATGATTCAGGATGTTGGGAAAGACCAGAGAAGTATAGACAGCATCGGGGCGGGAACATCCGGAACAGGGAATGTTGTGATCGCGCCCAATATCCTAGAGCAGATGGTGAATGATCCGCAGAAAGCAGCTTACTACGAAGGGAAAATACAGCATTATTATGATACGCTGCCGGCGTGTCAGGCGCAATTATCACTCATGGGACACGAGATCCATTCGTCCGGGATTGTGATCCATTCGGACGGTACGGTTACGCATTATGTAAGCGGTGATCTGAAGCCGGAGGTGAGGGCAAGGATCGAGGCACAGATGAGAGCCGAGGCGGAAGCGAAGGCAGAGAGGAAGAGAGCATATCTCAGACAAAGTGAAGAGGCGGCGTATCTTCGGAGACTGGAGATGGAGACGGCGTATCATCGGTTGGATATAGGAGCGCCCGGACTTATCAGCGGATTGTCTGGAATGAATTTTTAGACAGTCTGTCAAGAGGGCGAAAGCGGCTTGGAATGACAGATGAGCCGCGTATATACCTGCAATGCAACAAATAATCTGTCCTTTTGCAGAAGGACAGATTATTTGGCATGTAATGAAATGTTCAACAGCACATTCAAAGAAAATCGCTGTCCCACTTTTTCTGCCAGTGTCGCGCCATGATATTTTTCTGCCACCGATTTGATGTTGGAAAGCCCTGTTCCCGCTGGGGGCAGCGGTTCATCTGAACAGGTGTTTTCAAACGCCAGCATATAAAAATCACCCTGCCGTTCCCCACTGATACGGATGAACTTCGTCCCCGTAGCGGATTGACACGCGTTGATTGCGTTATCCAACGCATTTGCAAAAATTACACACAAATCGAAATCATCCATCCCGCAGGGCCTTGGCAGGAGCAGTGAAACCTCTGCTGTAATTTCTTTTGCCAGTCCCAGCTTTTCACTTAGCAAAATATCTACCACTGGATTACCTGTTTGATATGGAAAGGACAGGGAAGTCGAAACTGTTTTCAGCTTGTTCAAGTATGCTTTGCTTTCATCCAGTTCTCCATTATTTAACAGCCCATTCAGTACAGACAAGTGATTAGCAATATCATGGCGAAATGCTTTCGTTTGCTCGTAGCGTCTTTGGGCCTCGGCAATATAGTTTTTTTGTGTTCGGGTTGCTTGCTCCAGAGATTGTAACGCCGCCTGTGTTTGAAAGCTGTGACAGATGTGTTGGTAGGCATACAGTGTGCAAAGTAACGCGGCCAGCCCCAGGATTTGCAAGACTAATAACGCACTGTGTTTTCCGGTCTCCCTTAACGAAATGTACGAAGGTAAGACGCTGTATGAAGTTTGCAGAATATACAGTTCAGCAGCAAAGAAAAACAGTCCGGGAAATAGTAACAAACCGACATACGGCATTTGACGATCTTCTGTCAGAGATAGAAATTTCAATACCGCACCACAACAACAGGCGCAGACTGCAAAAACGGTCAGCGTTGCTAAAAGAATTAACAGATACAGCAGTGTTTTCCCGATCATACGGGGGAATAGTATTACCTCTACTGAGTTGATGATACCGAAAGAAAGCTGAGAAATATAAACTGCCAAAATTGCAGCGGTCCAAGATACAGATTGCCGGTTCCGCAAAGCCAGACGGCTCACACTGTATAATAGAAGCAGCTCCGCACCGATGGGCAACACATCGGAAAAGTCGAATGTAGTGAAAAACCATTGTATGGTACAGAGCAGAAAAAAGTAGATAGCGAAGTGCCGTATTTTCTGTTTCTTCCCGGTCAGACGGCTGACAAAAGCAATGTGCATTACACTTTGCCCAAGCAGGCAAAGAACGTCAAGGCATAGGCTGAAATAGTCCATATCAAAAATCCCTCTCTTTCATATAACGCAAAAGAGCCTGCGTTAAATCTCGCTCACGCAGTCTGGAAACAGGGATTTTATCGCCCTGTGACAGCATGATCTGTCCGGCATTACATCCACGAACATATTCAATATTGACAAGATAACTTCTGTGGCATCTGAAAAAACGTCCATCAATACGCTGCTCTAAATCATCCAGCTTATCATAATAGTCGGTGATTTTTCCGTCGCTTTGGTGGATATAGATTTTTCTGCCCTGCACCTCGCAATACACGATTTCGGCTAACAGAATAACATCACAGGAAGTTCCTCTCTGGACAACAATACTTTTTATCTCTCTCTGCTGTATAGATTTGATTATCCTGTTCATTGTTCTTTTGAAATGACCACTATCTAATGGTTTGACCAAATAATCAAATGCCTCCACTTCAAAAGCGTCAAATACACACTCTTTCAGAACGGTCACAAAAATCAATAGGCTGTGATTTTTCCTTTGGCGGAGTATTTTAGCGGTTTCCATCCCGTTTAGATGTTCCATTTGAATATCAAGGAAAATCACATCGAAGTCACGACCGCTTTCTAAAAGGGAACGTCCGTCTGAAAAGCTATTGATACAGTACGATGTAATATGCTCCCCATTCATGTATTGTGAAAGCTGGTTTGAAATTACCTGTACCATCATCGGCTCGTCATCGCAAATTGCAAATTTAATCATTTGCTCACCTACTTTCTTCTGCGTGTTTTATAATATCAGTTTCGCAGTAAAAGGACAACCTCTCTGGCACAGAATGTTTAAATTATGTAATGAAATGATTACTAGTCTTGAGCGGCATCCTCTGTTTCCGTCCGCGAATAGTAACTGCTTGTTTTCAGATGGTTTGTATAGTATAATCAAGAAAGCATATTGGATTTGGCAGGAAAGGGGTGTGTAACAGATGGGGATTTATCTCAATCCGCCGTCAGATGGATTCCGGGCAATCCTGAAAAGGGGGATGTACGTGGATAAGTCAGAATTGATCGCTTACACGAATAGTGTACTGGAAAGTGATCGGATGCTGACTTGTTTCAGTCGTCCAAGACGTTTTGGCAAATCATTTTCCGCCAGGATGCTCTCGGCCTATTATTCCAGCGAGGCGGAATCCGAAACGTTATTTGAAGATCTTAAGATTGCACACGGCAAAAATGGAAGATTTCGAGAATATCTGAATCAATGTGATGTGTTGTTTCTGGATATTACGTCTTTTATATCAACGGCAGAGGATATTGAAGAAACAGTAAATGATATACAGAGAGAAGTGATCGAAGAACTTAGGGAAGCATTTCCAGGTTGTATCAGAGAAGGAGTGAAGGCGTTGTCCAAGGCGCTTTTACAGATTCATTCGAAAACGGGGAAGAAATTTTTTGTCATTATTGATGAGTGGGATGCGCTTTTTCGGGAAGCGAAAGATAATGAGAAAGTACAGCATGCGTATATACAACTTCTGCGAAGTCTGTTTAAAAGTAGTCAGACCTCACAGATGATTATTGGGGCATATATGACAGGGATTTTACCTGTTAAAAAGTACGGAACGCAGTCTGCATTGACAGATTTCTGTGAATTTACCATGCTGGAGCCAGGGCCGTTAGCAGAATTTGCAGGTTTCACGGAAGATGAGGTCAGAGATTTGTGTAAAGAGTATGGACTTGATTTTGATGAGGCCCGCAGATGGTATGACGGGTATTATTTTGATAAGACCAGACATATCTATAATCCAAAGTCTATCATAGAAGCTGTGATTAATCAGAAGTTCAATAATTATTGGACGCAGACAGAGACCTATGAGTCACTTAGAACATATATTGATTTGAATTTTGACGGATTAAAAGACGCCCTTGTGGATATGCTCGGCGGCAGACATTTTAGAATTGATACGGGAACATTCCAAAATGATATGACTTCGCTGAACAGTAAGGATGATGTGTTTACATTGCTGGTTCATCTGGGTTATCTTGCATATGACAGTGACAAGGAAGAAGTTTTTATTCCCAATGAGGAGGTGCGTGAGGAGTTTATCCGGGCATTGAAGAACGGAAGGAGACAGGAGCTTGTGAGAGTCATTCAGCGTTCGGACCGACTGCTTCAAGCAACGCTTAAGATGGAAGCGGATACAGTTGCGGATATATTAGAAGAAGTACATGGGGAAAATACGGCTCCTCAGAACTATAATAATGAACAGGCGCTTCGTTCGGTGGTTATCATGGCGTATCTAAGCTGCCTGGATCATTATATGAGGTTTGAAGAATTGGCAAGCGGGAAAGGATATTCGGATCTTTTATTCGTGCCGGAGAAAACCTCGGCAAAACCGGCATTACTCATCGAATTGAAGTGGAATAAGAGTGCGAAAGGCGCTGTTATGCAGATTAAGGATCGGAATTATATAGAATTTGCCAGACGATTTGATTATGAGGGGGAAATATTGCTGATCGGCATCAATTATGACGCCAAAACAAAGAAACACACCTGCAAGATCGAGAGATATTGAAAAACATATCATCCCATGCTATAATAAGAAAGTGTATCCTTGGTGACAGGGATGCACTTTTATGAAGTAAACCGCCGGTGGAGGATCTGTTGCCGGCAGTAATCGGATAGATTGATAATGATATTTGAGAACAAAGGAGAGCAAAATGCAGGCGTATACGAGTTTTGCGGAGGTATATGATATTTTTATGGATAATATACCTTATGAAGAATGGGCAGATTATCTCGATGAGATGCTTAAGGAATACCATATTCCCAATAACATGGTGTTGGAGCTTGGATGCGGGACAGGCAATATGACGGAACTGCTGGCGTCGAAGGGCTATGATATGATCGGTGTGGACAATTCGGAGGTCATGCTGGAGATTGCCATGGAGAAGAGACAAAAGAGCGGCCATGATATCCTGTATCTTCTGCAGGATATGCAGGCGTTTGAATTATATGGTACGGTCGGCGGGATCGTGAGTGTCTGCGATTCCATCAATTATGTCACGGATGAGAAGGAATTGAAGGAAGTATTCAGCCTTGTGAATAATTATCTGGATCCCCGTGGCATCTTTGTGTTTGATTTTAATACGGAATACAAGTACCGGGAGCTTCTTGGCGACCGGGTGATCGCGGAGGAGCGGGAAGAGTGCAGCTTTATCTGGGACAATTATTATAGCCCGGAGGATAAGATGAATGAGTATCAACTGACTCTGTTCGTGCAGAGTAATGAAGATAAAGACCTGTATCGGAGATACCAGGAGGTACATTATCAGAGGGCTTATACGCTTGAGAAGATCAAGACGCTGATCGAGAAGGCAGGGCTTCGCTATGTCGCGGCCTATGACGCTTATACGAAGAAGGCGCCCATGTATACCAGCGGGCGTATCTGTGTGATCGCGCAGGAGTATGGGAAGTAAGAAGAGAGGTAAGAGGGGATGGAAGATTATATTGTAAGGGCTACGGCGGCGGACAGCCAGATCCGGGCGTTTGCCGCGACTACAAGACAGGTGGTGGAGACGGCGAGAGTACGTCACAATACCAGCCCGGTGGCTACGGCGGCGCTTGGGAGGCTTCTGACTGCCGGCGCGATGATGGGCAGCATGATGAAGAATGATACGGACATGCTGACCCTGCAGATTCGGGGGAATGGGCCGATCGAAGGCATCACGGTTACGGCGGACAGCCATGCCAATGTGAAGGGCTATGTGGGGAATCCGGACGTAATGCTGCCGCCCAGGAACGGGAAGCTGGATGTGGGCGGAGCAGTCGGCGTAGGACTTCTCATCGTTATCAAAGATATGGGGCTTAAAGAGCCGTATTCGGGGCAGACGATTCTGGTATCCAGTGAGATTGCGGAGGATCTGACCTATTATTTTGCGAATTCGGAGCAGGTACCGTCTTCTGTGGGACTTGGCGTACTGATGGAGAAGGATAATACGGTGCGCTGTGCGGGAGGATTTATCATACAGATGATGCCGTTCGCAAGGGAGCAGACGATCTGCCGGCTGGAGGAGAATCTGAAGAAGGTCTCTTCTGTGACGTCTCTTCTGAATCAGGGGTATACGCCGGAGCAGTTATTGGAGGTGCTGTTTGAGGGTCTGGGGCTTGAGGTCACGGACACGGTGCCGGCACAGTTCTGCTGTAATTGCTCAAAGGAGCGCGTAGAGCATGCGGTGGCGAGTATTGGCAGGAAGGAGATCCAGGAGATGATCCAAGACGGAGAGGATATTGAGGTCAAATGTCATTTCTGCAATACGGCGTACCGGTATACGGTGGAAGAACTAAGAGAGATCATAAAACGCAGTAAGTAGATCATATTGGAAGAAAGGGAGCGGGCATGCAAAATGAGAGATGGATTTATTAAGGTAGCGGCTGCAACACCGGATATCCGGGTTGCGGACGTCGCCTATAACACAGAGAAGATATGTGATCTGATCGACGAGACGGCAGAAGAAGGGGCGAAGGTGGCTGCATTCCCGGAGCTCTGTGTGACAGGGTATACCTGCGGAGATCTCTTTACACAGGATATCCTGCTGAAGGATGCCAGGGCTGCGCTTCTTAAGATCGCGGAGCATACCAGGGAGAAGGACGCATTATTCTTCGTAGGTGTTCCGCTTTTTATTGACGGGGAATTGTATAATGTGGCGGCGGCGCTGAACCGGGGGAGGATCCTTGGGCTTACGACCAAGACATTTCTGCCGAATTACGGGGAATTCTATGAGATGCGGCAGTTCTGTCCGGGGCCAAAGAGGACAAGGGAGATCCTCTTTGAAGGGGAGAAGGTTCCGTTTGGACCTAAGCTTTTATTTACAGCCGCATCCATGGAATCTCTGATCGTGTCCGCTGAGATCTGTGAGGACGTATGGTCGCCGGTTCCGCCAAGCATAGAGGCGGCAAGGGAAGGGGCGACTCTGATCGTCAACTGTTCGGCAAGTGATGAGACCATCGGGAAGGATCTGTACCGGAGAAGCCTGATCGAGGGACAGTCTGCGCGTCTGATCTGCGGTTATATCTACGCCAACGCGGGAGAGGGTGAGTCTACGACGGATCTGGTATTCGGAGGACATAACCTGATCGCGGAGAACGGTACGGTACTGAAGGCAAGCAGGCGTTTCGTGAACGGGGCGATCTATTCGGAGATCGACCTTGACCGCCTGTTAAGTGAGAGAAGGAAGAATACGACATTTAAGGCTATGGAGGATCCTGTGCTATGGAGGATCCCCTTTGAGGTCCGGATAGAGGAGACGAAACTTACCAGAGAGATCTCTTCTAGGCCGTTCGTACCGGAGCATGCCAAAGACAGGGCCGTGCGCTGTGAGGAGATCCTGATGATCCAGGCCATGGGGCTTAAGAAGAGGCTTGCCCATGCCCATGCGAAGAATGCAGTGGTGGGGATTTCAGGAGGCTTGGATTCCACACTGGCGCTTCTGGTGTCCGCGAAGGCGTTTGATATGCTTGGATTAGACAGGAAGGGGATCACGGCGGTGACGATGCCGTGTTTCGGCACGACGGACAGAACTTATCGGAATGCATGTAAGATGTCGGTGAAGCTTGGAGCTTCGTTAAGAGAGATCCCGATCGCCGAGTCGGTGAAGCGGCATTTTGAAGATATCGGGCATGATATGGAGGATCACAGCGTGACATATGAGAATGCCCAGGCGAGAGAACGTACCCAGGTTCTTATGGATGTGGCGAACCAGAACGGCGGCCTTGTGATCGGGACAGGGGATATGTCGGAGCTTGCCCTTGGGTGGGCGACTTATAACGGGGATCATATGTCCATGTACGGGGTCAATGGTTCGGTTCCCAAGACGCTGGTGCGCCATCTGGTGCATTATTATGCGGATACCTGCGGGGATGAGGAACTTAAGGCGGTGCTTTATGATGTGCTCGATACGCCGGTGAGTCCGGAGCTTCTGCCTCCTAAGGACGGGGAGATCGCACAGAAGACGGAAGATCTGGTGGGGCCGTATGAGCTGCATGACTTTTTCTTGTATTATCTGCTGCGGTTCGGATATGAGCCGGGCAAGATCTATCGGCTTGCGAAGTATGCATTTGCCGGGGAGTATGAGGATGATACCATCTACCGGTGGCTTGAGACTTTCATAAGAAGATTCTTCACCCAGCAGTTCAAGCGTTCCTGTCTGCCGGACGGGCCGAAGGTGGGGACGGTGGCGCTGTCTCCAAGGGGAGATTTAAGGATGCCGAGCGACGCGTGTGCAGCAAGCTGGCTTAAGGCTCTGGAGCGTGTGCGCTGATATTAGAATAGAACACCCTGGCAGGAAATGTCTGAGACGGCATTCCTGCCAGGGTGTTTTTATGCCTGCAGGCGGGAGGGATTAATCTACGGGAATTTTAAGCACCTGTCCGATATCAATGATATCGCTGGTCAATCCGTTGAGTCTCTTGATGGCGTCCACGGTGGTATGATATTTCCTCGAGAGAAGCCAGAGGGTATCGCCGGACTTTACCGTGTATTCGATGTAAGGTTCTGACTGCGGGGCGGGGATCTTAAGCACCTGCCCGACGTACAGCGTATCGCCGGTCAATCCGTTTAACTGCTTGATGGCTTCTACGGTAGTGCCGTACTTCCTGGAGAGGAGCCAGAGGGTGTCACCGGGCTGTATAGTATACTGGAAGCTTCCGGTTCCGGGACCGGGAGAAGGAATATTCTGTGTGATTCCCTGGTAGGTGTCATACAGGGCGCGCCACGTGCGGGAGCCTACGATCCCGTCTGTATCAAGCTGCATGGCTTTCTGGAAAGCAATGACCGACTGCCGGGTTTTGCTGCCGAATATCCCGTCCTGGACTGGAGCAGGGATCTCGGGATAGTATTCGGAGATGAGATCCAACAGGTATTGCAGGGTGATCACATCGGGGCCTGTGGACCCGGTGCGAAGGGTGCTGCCCGGCGGTACGGTGCCGATCCCCAGGGTCTCTCCTTCGCTGTCTAATTCCGCCAGCCTGGCAATGGCTGTGTAGAGGCTTGAGATCTTATACCAGGTAGATCTCCCTACGATTCCGTCCGGCGCCAGGTTGAAGACATTCTGGAATTTGACGACTGCCGCCTTTGTGCTGTCTCCAAAGACACCGGCTTCGTCGGTGATGGAGGGGATCGCCGGATAGTTTCGGCGGATCCTGGCAAGATAGGTCTGGATGGTCTGCACGTCAAGTCCGGTGCTTCCTACCCGGAGAGGGGCGCCGGGATAGGAGTTCACGATCCCGGTGATGATATTGGTCTCGACGATCTCAATGTCATCGGGATAATAGGAGCGCAGGATTTGTATGGGCGTTAGGCCCTGGTCTGCCAGGGTTACGGTCCCCCACTGGGATAAGCCCTGACAGGTGGCAGTGGTGCCGTTGCAGAATGAGGTGAAGTACGGTGCGTTCTGCCCCTGCCGCCGGACATACTGGTTGAAGATCTGATCCACGATCCTGCTGATGGATTCGTAGATGGGACGGCCGTATACGAAATACTGGTCATAGGCGGTGCTGTTTGTGATGTCAAAGGAATATCCGCGCGCCTTATACCACTCCGTGTATACGCGGTTCAGCGCGAAGGTGATGATGGCGTAGATATTTGCGGTGAGCGCGGCGGCGGGCCAGGTAGGGTAGATCTCACTGCTTGCCACATTCTTCACATAATCAGGAAAGGACACCCGTACATTGGAAGCGGATGAACCCGGAGTACCCAGATGGACCGTGATGGGATCCGGGATCACCACCTGCCGCAGCACGTAGGGCTCCGTGTGCGGATCGATCACGGTGCCTTTCTGTTCAACGGCATCATTCATCGCGACTGCAGGCTTGCCAATGAAGATCTCTTTGGTGACGGGGATTCTCTGTATCTGCTGCATCGGGGTCAGCGTCACAGGAAGAACGGCCGTCTCTCCGTCGAACACCGGAATATCTGTGACGAACAGGGAGTCGAAGCCGGAGGCTTCGGCCAGTACATGATAGCTGGTAAACGGCGTTCCGTTGTAATAAGGATTCTGTGAGAAGCTCTTATCCTTGGTTTCCAGGGATACGACGGGGGTATCCCCATTCTCATCTGTCCATAGATTGTAGAGCGTATTTCCGGCCGCGGCCTGTATCTGTATCTGTGCGTTATTCAGAGGGACGGCTTCGTGTGCGGTCCGTACCTGTATCTGCAAATAACCAATCGCCATTGGGGTCTCCTGTCTGTTTATTTTCTTATATCCATATATCATATGTGGGGCAGAAGGTTATCATGACAGGAAAACCTTGTCTGAAAATGATAGAATTTGTCGAATGAAAGAGGGGAAAAGAGGATGGAGGCAGGGATAAAAAGAATAGATAATAATCACATTGATAATTGACAAAAAGTTTAATAAGAGTATAATAGATTCAGCGTGAAAGTTTAGCAAAAATTTATTTTTAGTTTAGAAATATTGCGGAAGGAGCAGGGATAGTATGGAACTGGAATATGTGAACGAACATATCGGGAATAAGATCAAGGATCTGCGCAACCGGAACGGGCTGACGCAGCAGGAGCTTGCGGACAGGACAGAGCTTACCAAGGGATTCATATCCCAGTTGGAGAGAGGGCAGGTGTCTCCGTCCATCGTGACGCTTCTGGATCTGATCGAGTGTCTGGGAACCACTGCTTCTGAGTTCTTTAAGGAAGCAGAGGAAGAGCACGTGGTATTCTCGGAAGAGGGGTTCTTTGAGAAGGTGGATGAGGCGGGAAACAGTATCCAGTGGATTGTGCCCACGGCCCAGAAGTATCAGATGGAACCGCTTCTGGTAGTGCTTAAGCCTTATCAGGGGCTTGAGGAGGATAAGCCGCATGACGGGGAAGAATTCGGCTATCTGATCTCCGGGCGGCTTAAGCTCTATCTGGGGGACGAGGTCTATACGGTGAAGGCCGGGGAGAGCTTCTACTATCCGGCAAAGCGGCGGCATCGTATTGAGAATCCGGACGGCGGGCCGGCCAGGTTTATCTGGGTCAGTACACCGCCTACATTTTAAATGAATATTTGGGGGATGAAGATGGAACAGACGACGAATATCATTGAATTAAAGCATATTACGAAGACCTATGAGGACGGTTACAGTGCGGTGTCGGATTTCAACCTGGAGGTGAAGCAGGGGGAATTCATTACATTTCTGGGGCCTTCCGGCTGTGGGAAGACGACGACTCTTCGGATGATCGCCGGGTTTGATCTCCCAACGGAGGGAGAGATCCTGCTGAACGGCAGGCCGATCACCAGCCTTCCGCCCAATAAGCGGCCGATTAACACAGTATTTCAGAGATATGCATTGTTTCCGCATATGAATATCTATGAGAACATCGCTTTTGGCCTGCGGCAGAAGAAGACGCCAGAGAAGGTGATCGCCAAGAAGGTGAAGAAGGTGCTGGAGCTGGTGGATCTGGAAGGGTTCGAGAACCGGAGCATTGATACATTATCCGGCGGGCAGCAGCAGAGGGTCGCCATCGCGCGGGCGGTGGTCAATGAGCCGCAGATCCTTCTGCTTGACGAGCCTCTTGGAGCCCTGGACTTGAAGATGCGTAAGGAGATGCAGCTTGAGCTTAAGGAGATGCACCGGGAACTTGGCATCACATTCATCTATGTGACCCATGACCAGGAGGAGGCTCTTACCATGTCGGATAAGATCGTGGTCATGTCGGAGGGGAAGATGCAGCAGATCGGCACGCCGGAGGATATCTATAATGAGCCGATCAATGCTTTCGTGGCGGACTTTATCGGAGACAGCAATATATTTAACGGGATCATGACCGGGAAGCTTAAGGCCCGCTTCTGCGGCGGGGAATTCGCCTGTGTGGACGACGTGGAAGAGGGAACCCATATCACGGCGGTTGTGCGCCCGGAGGATGTGACGCTTACAAGTCCGGAACGGGGAAATATCCGCGGTATCGTAACCTCCGTGATCTTTAAGGGGATACATTATGAGATCACGGTGGAATCCGGGAAGAATGAGATCGTTGCCCAGTCCGTGCATTCTGCCAGAGTGGGAGACCGTGTCGGAGTGGAAGTGGAGCCGGACAATATCCATATCATGATCGCCGAGGATCATACCAATATCTTTGCGGCAGAGATCAATAAGAACTATGACCTGGAATATAACGGGACGGTTCTTCCGGTTGCCCTTACGGATGTGATCAAGGGAAGCTCGATGCTGGAGGACGGGACGATTGTGGATTCCAGGGGCCTGGAGATCGATCCGAAGAAGATCCGGGTCAAGATATCCATCAAGCCGCAGGATATCGAACTGACGGACGATCAGGAGGAGGGGCTTGTGCAGGGTTCGATCAGCAACCTGATCTATAAGGGTGACCATTACAGTTATGTGATACACACGGATCTGGAACAGGATTTCGTGGTGAATGACGAGTACCTGTGGAATATGGAAGATCAGGTCGGCCTTGTTATGCCGGTGGAGAAGATGATCTTCACAGTGAAGAAGTAGGAGGCGGATACATGCACAGACATACATTTTCCAGAAAATATCTGGGAATCCCGTATGCAGTTTTTTTGCTGCTTTTTGTTGTGGCTCCCTTAGTTGTACTGATTTATTATGCATTTACGAACGGGCAGGGAGAGTTTACGTTCCAGAATCTGACGGGATTCTTCTCTGACCCGAATACATTGGGGACTCTCTGCTACAGTTTTGGTATAGCGATGGTTACCACGGCGGTGTGCCTGCTTCTTGCATATCCCCTGGCATTCATCCTTGCCACCAGTAAGCTCAAAGGAAAATCCGTCATCGTGCTGATCTTCATTATGCCGATGTGGATCAATTTCTCTCTGCGGATCACGGCGCTTAAAGAGATCCTTACCTGGCTTGAGGGGAACCTTGCCTATCATCCGTTCCTGAATACGGTGCTTGGCATGAGCTATGATTTCCTGCCGTTTATGATCCTGCCGATCTATACCACCATCTCCAAGCTTGACGGGGCGCTTCTGGAGGCGGCGAGAGACTTGGGTGCGGGAGAGCTGCAGGCGTTCCTGCGGGTGACCCTGCCCTTATCCCTGCCGGGGATCATGAGCGGTGTATCCATGGTATTTCTGCCGGCGATGACGAACTATGTGGTGCTGGATATGCTGTACAACAGTACCTATATTATGGGAAGTCTGATCGGGAGCTATTTTGCGGCGTACAACTGGAACGGCGGATCCATGATCGCACTGATCCTTCTTGGGATCATCTGCCTGTTCACGCTTCTTACCGGCGGGGCAGAAGAAGAGAATACGAGGGGAGGGGCGCTGTTATGATAAGAAAAGTATGGAGATGGATGGTTATTATCTTCGTTCTCTTATTCCTGTATCTGCCGATTCTTGTCCTGGCGGTGTACAGCTTCACGGACGCCACGAATATCGGGGCGATCCGGGGCTTCTCTGTGCATAATTATGTGACGCTGTTTACGACGCCGGAGCTTCGCAGCATGATTGCGGGGACGGTAGCCCTGGCGCTTGGGTCGGCACTGATCGCGACGGTGCTTGGAACGATGGGCGCCATTGGTTCCTTCTATTCCAGGAAGGGGATGGCTTCGGCGATCACTACGATGAACCAGGTGCCGGTGGTGAATGCGGATGTGGTGACTGGATTCTCCATCTGTATTCTGCTGGTGGTAGTATTAGGGATCAGCAAGGACACGTATATCCCGCTTGTGGCGGGACATGTGACGCTGTGTGCGCCTTTCGTGTTCCTTGCCGTGATCCCTAAATTAAAACAGATGGATCCAAGCATCTATGAGGCGGCGCTGGATCTTGGGGCGACGCCTTTTACCGCGCTTATCCGGATCGTGATTCCGCAGATCTTTCCGGGGATTCTCTCGGGTTTTGCGATGGCAGTAACCCTGTCGCTGGACGATTATTTTGTGGCGACCTACACGAAGCCTGCGACCTTTGATACGATCAGTACCTATGTGGTGAATGCGACCAAGGGGGCGCAGACGACCATCAAGACGGCGCTGTGGGCGTTGTCCACAGTGATCTTCCTTCTGGTCGTGCTGTTCTCTGCGGTGATGAATATCAGGGCGAATAAGGAAGAGAGGAAGACTGTATGAGAATCGAGATATTTAACAGATATAGAAGCATTGCGGCCCTGTGTATTTGCAGCTTCCTGGTTTTAACATGCCCGGTGACGGCGGATGCAGCCAAGAGCGGCGGCAGGGAAGTAGAGAAGGAGGTTACCCTTAGGGTCTGCAACTGGGAAGAGTACATCGATCTGGGAGACTGGGATGAAGAGGAGACCATAGAACTTGACAGCGGTGATATCATCGGGGAGAATACCATGATAGAGGATTTTACGCAGTGGTATTATGAGACGTATGGGATTCGCGTCAGGGTGGAATATTCGACCTTTGGAACCAATGAAGACTTGTATAACATGCTGACTTTGGGGGATACCTATGATCTGGTCTGTCCGTCGGAATACATGATCATGAAGCTCATGACGGAGGATCAGCTTGTACCGTTATCGGAAGGATTCTTTGATGGTTCTGATCAGAATAATTATTACAGTAACGGCGTGTCGCCGTATATCAGAGAGATATTCGAGAAGAATGAGATCGGGGGCAGGCCGTGGGGGGATTACGCGGCAGGCTATATGTGGGGAATCACCGGGATCGTGTATAACCCCGGGCTTGTAAGCGAGGAGGATGCTTCCAGTTGGAAGATCCTCAACGATCCAGACTATAAGAGACAGGTCACGATTAAGGACAATGTAAGGGATTCGTATTTCGCGGCGGTGGGCGCCATCAAGTCGGAGCTTTTGAATTCCGAAGAATTCAAGAATGATCCGGATTATCAGAAGAGGCTGGAAGAAGAGATGAACGATACGTCGAGGGAGACGATCGCCGACGCGCAGGAGTATCTGCAGGATGTGAAGAACAATGCGTATTCTTTTGAGACGGATTCAGGGAAGGCGGATATGGTTACGGGGAAGGTGGCAGCGAATCTTCAATGGTCCGGGGATGCGGTCTATACCATGGACCAGGCGGATGAGGATGATTTCCCGCTGGCGTTTGCCGTGCCGTCGGAGTCGACCAATATCTATTTTGACGGATGGGTGATGTTAAAGAACGGAATCGGAGAGGATGCGGCGAAGCAGCATGCGGCGGAGGCATTCATTAATTTTAACTCCCGGCCTGACAATGTGATCCGGAACATGTACTATGTGGGGTATACTTCCGTGATCTCCGGCGGGGAGGATATGAGGATCTTCGAATATGCCGACTGGTGTTACGGCGCCGAAGAAGATGAGGAAGAGGTGTCAGAATATGACCTGGGATATTTCTTTTCCGAAGGAGGCGAAGAAGAGTATGTGATCACTGCGCCTTCGGATCAGGTCTACAGGCAGCTATTTGCCCAGTATCCCACACAGGAAGCGATCTCAAGGTCTTCGATCATGGTGTGCTTCGATGAAGATCAGACGAGGGAGATCAATCAGATGTGGATCAATGTCCGGTGCTGCAATATCTACGATATACCGGTATGGGTGTGGGTATTCGCAGGAGCTTCGGTCTGTGTGCTGGCTGTATTTGGCATAAGGAAGCTGAGACGGTAAGAAGGGTATAAAAAGAGGAGGTATTCGTGTATGTACAGAATGCCTCCTGTTTTTATGCCGGATTGTAACTAATTTTACTAATCCAGCTTGATTCCTTTAAACAGATCGCCCAGACTGGTTCCGATGCTCTCGGACTTGGGAATGTGTACCTTCTCAACAGGCTCTTCCTTCACTTCTTCCAGGGCTTTCATGCTGAGGCTGATCTTGCCGTCCTTAAGCCCGATGATCTTGACCTTGACCTCATCGCCTTCCTTCAGAACATCTTTGGGAGACTTCACACGCTTCTGACTGATCTGGGAAACATGAACCAGACCTGACAGTCCGTCTTCTAAACGAACGAATGCGCCGTAGTTCTGGAGACTCTCAACGGTTCCGTTCACAACGCTTCCAATCTTAACATTGGCGATTCTTTCTTCCATCGCCTTCTTCTCCTGCTCCTTAAGGATCTCGCGGGCGGACAGGATCAGACGCTCATTGGCCTGATCTACTTCGATGACCTTCACTTCGATATCCTTGAGCAGATATGTCTCCAGATCTTCAATGTAAGACAGGGATAACCTTGATGCCGGGATGAAGCCGCGCAATCCCTCTACCATGGCGATTGCTCCTCCGTTGACGATCCCTTCGACCTTGACGGGAAGGACGGTACCCTTTTCCTTGTAGGAGGCTACAAGATTCCATGGATTGGCATCATCAAAATGTTCTTCCAGATCTGCCATGGTCTCCGTTGTGCCGCCTTCGGCAGCTTCATTTGCTGCTGTTCCTTGTAATAATTCTTCACTCATAGTATATTCCCTTTCGTTTTCGAGACTCGTACGCTTCCACATACTTTTTTAATTATAACATAAAACAGGGGAAATGTTCAATTTATAGTTGACGAAAGTCGAAAAAAATGGCACTCTTATTAGTAAAGTATTCCGGCAGGTAGTTAAAACCAGTAATAATGGCCGGGAAATCTGGTTTGAGGATGTGATGATAATGGGAAAGAAGACGGGGAAAGTGTATGTGGTGGGGCACAAGAATCCGGATACGGACTCGATCTGTTCTGCGATCGCATATGCGAATCTGAAGAAACAACTGACCGGCAGCGAGTATGTTGCCAGGAGGGCGGGACAGATCAATGAGGAGACACATTATGTGCTGAACAGGTTCAAGGTAGACCCGCCGGATCTGCTGTCCAATGTGAAGCTGCAGGTGAAGGATATTGATATACATAAGATAGAGGGCGTGGAGCCGAATGTCTCTATCAAGGATACATGGGAGAAGATGAAGGAGCAGCATGTGAAGACGCTCCCGATCCTGAAGGAGGAAGAGCTGGTGGGAGTGATCTCCACGGGGGATATCGCGACTTCCTATATGGATGTCTATGACAACTGTATCCTTTCCACTGCCAAGACGCAGTACCGGAACATTGCCAAGACCCTGGACGGGACACTGATCTGCGGGAACGAGCATGGATATTTTACCAAAGGGAAGGTGACGATCGCGGCATCGAGCCCGGAGATGATGGAAGAATTCATTGAGAAGGATGATCTGGTAATCTTAGGGAATCGTTATGAGTCTCAGGCGTGCGCGGTGGATATTGACGCGGGCTGTCTGGTAGTGTGCCAGGGGGCAGAGGTGTCAAAAAGGCTGATCAAGAGAGCAGAGGAGCAGAGTATTGTGATCATCAGTACGCCTCACGATACCTATACGGTGGCGAGACTGATCAATCAGAGTATTCCGGTGAAGCATTTTATGACTCAGGCGCCGCTTACCGCGTTCCGCATGACGGATTATGTGGAGGACATCAAGGAGGAGATGACGAAGAAGAAGTTCAGGGATTTCCCGATTCTTGACAGGCATGGGCGGTTCAAAGGATTTATCTCCAGAAGGCGTTTCCTGGATGTCAGCAAGAAGAAGGTGATCCTGGTGGATCACAATGAGAAGTCTCAGGCGGTGGATGGGATAGATGAGGCAGAGATTGTTGAGATCATCGACCATCACAGGCTTGGCAATATCGAGACCATGGGACCGGTGTTCTTCCGCAATCAGCCGGTGGGCTGTACGGCGACAATCGTTTACCAGATGTATGAGGAGTCAGGGGTGAAGATTACCTCCACGATCGCCGGGTTATTATGCTCTGCGATCATCTCCGATACGCTGCTGTTCCGCTCTCCTACGTGTACGGCGGTGGATGAGAAGATCGCGAAGAAGCTGGCGAAGATTGCCGGGATCGACTTAGAGCAGATGGCAGGCGAGATGTTCAAAGCGGGAAGCAGCCTTGCGGGAAAGAGCGCGCAGGAGATCTGTTTCCAGGATTTCAAGCAGTTCACGGTCAATGATATCGTCTTTGGCGTGGGGCAGATCAATTCCATGAACAAGGAAGAGCTTAAGGAGATCAAGGAAGTGCTGCGCCCGCACCTTTCAGAGGTGCTTAAGGAGAACAGCCTCCAGATGATCTATTTCATGCTGACGGATATCCTGGATGAGTCCACGGAACTTCTGTGCGTGGGGAACAACGCGAAGGAATATATCGTAGATGCGTTTGACCTGAATGAGGATACCGATAAGATCGTGCTCAAGGGCGTAGTATCCAGGAAGAAGCAGCTGATTCCGACACTGGTGGGAGTGCTGCAGCAGGAGTAAAGTGGACGCTGTTTTAACGTCGGCAGGCGGAATCTTGTAGATAGGAATCCTGTAGATAGAACGCGGCCCAGCAGAAAGAGAGGCAGGAGTTATGGAGAAGAGAAAAGAGAAAAGGAAAGTGGATATGGCGGCGGGAAGGCAGGTATGGCGGCCGGGGAATATGCTCTATCCGCTTCCGGCGGTGATGGTGAGCGCCGCGGATAAGGCAGGGAATGCGAATATCCTGACGGTGGCGTGGACGGGAACGGTCTGTTCGGACCCGGCGATGCTCTACATCTCTGTGAGGCCGGAGCGTTATACTTATCATATGATCCGGGAAACCGGGGAATTCGTGGTCAATCTTACGACGGAAAGACTTGCTTATGCTACGGATTGGTGCGGGGTGAGATCCGGCAGGGATGTGGATAAGTGGAAGGAGATGGCGCTTACGAAGGGGGCGGCAGATCAGCTTGCCTATGCGCCTGTGATCCTGGAGAGTCCGGTCAATATCGAGTGCAGGGTGACGGAGGTTAAGGAGCTTGGTTCTCACCATATGTTCCTCGCCGAAGTGGCGGCGGTTCAGGTGGATGAGAGGTATATGAAGAAGGGCGGGAAGTTCGAATTGAATTCTACCGGGCTTCTGGCGTATTCCCATGGAGAATATCTGGGACTTGGGAAAGAGCTTGGGAAGTTTGGGTGGAGTGTGAAGAAGAGAAAATAAATAAATAAAGATAGATACGATAGGGACATAGTAAAGTGGTAGTTTACTATGTCCCTATCTGTTTGAAGTTTATCCCAATAGAAGCAAATAGAAGATTTAGATTTTATATTGTAAATGTCACTTAACTATGTTATCCTTATCTGAAGCATAAAGATTCTAAAATTCTATTCAAGCAGATATACTTGTCATCATCATTTCAGAACATCTATGCTTATTCCAATTATTTATAACAGCATAGGGGCTGAAAGTTGAAAGTATGGCAGGCATGTTATGTTTTACTTTTCAAGCCCCTTAAAAGGAGGTTTGTTTATGGAAGAGAAACGGGTACATGTCAATGAGAAATATAAGGATAGTATATTCTGTATTTTATATCAGGATGATAAAGAACGGCAGTTAGAGCTCTATAATTCAGTCAGTGGAAAGAACTATACGAATGCAGATGATTTGCAAGTGGTCACATTGAAGCATGCGATATATATGGGAATGAAGAATGATCTTGCATTTCTTATAGCGGATGATCTGCATCTGTATGAGCATCAATCTACAGTCAATCCAAATATGTCGCTGCGGTTACTGCATTATATTTCGAAAGAGTATGAGGGACTTGTGGAGAGCCGTAAGTTGTATGGAAAAGAGGCAGTCGAGCTTCCAACGCCATATTTTGTAGTATTCTATAATGGAACTACGAAATACCCTGAGCGAAAGATTCTGAGACTGTCGGATTTGTACAAGGCTTCATATGAGGGTAAGGCGGAGTCTGACGGTAACGGGGTCAAAGTTGAAGATCAGAGCAGTGACAGTGAGAAGATTGGTGATATTTTAGAGAAAGAATCTCCGTTTTTGGAGTTAAAGGTTCTGGTAGTGAATATTAATCCTGGTCAGAATAAAGAATTTTTAAAAGAATGCACCACTTTGCAGGAATATATGGAATATGTTGTCCGTGTGCGGAGATACCGGGCAAAGATGGAACTTGAACAGGCAGTAAACCGTGCAGTGGATGAGTGTATTAAGGAAGGAATCTTAGAGGATTTCTTAAGGAAGAATAAGGCGGAGGTAGTGGCGATGAGTATCTTTGAATATAATGAAAAAGAAGTAATGGATTACATTCGTGAAGAAGAGAGAGAAATTATGAGGGATCAAGTAAACCACTTGTGTCGTTTATTGCTTAACGAGAAAAGATATGATGATCTGGAGCGTTCTACAAGGGACAGGGATTACCAGGAGCAGCTCTTTAAGGAATATGGTATAGATATTGTGTGTGAAGGAGAGGAAACATTCTAAAGTATGTTTCTTTGAACTGCTCGAATGGGGCTTGAATGGGGACGTAGTAAAATGGTAGTTTACTACGCAATGTTAACAACCTAACTCAAGCAACTACAACATATAGTGTTTCTTTTAATTGGCACGGGATTCCCTGTGCCTTTCTTTATTTATAACCACTAATACGATTAAAATATT
>CAJTCH010000013.1 GCA_910574715.1 Lachnospiraceae bacterium
TGCCGAAATCTTCTCGGTCTAATCTTCCTAAAAACACATCAGAACATTGAAAGCGGTGTTGCAGCTCCGCTTTATTTGTCGATCCATCAAACCGACTGTGAATAGTAACCGCAAGTTGCAGTATCTCGAACTTATCCATATACCGTGTAATCTGTCCCAACTTGCCTGCGTTGAATCCGATGAAATAATCCTCCCATTCATCATAACGATTATCGAGAAACTCAATAGTCTTATCATCACAGGTCAATAGAAAAGGCTTCTCTAAAAACTTCCCTGCAAATCTCTCCATGAGAACCTTATATCCATCATCTACTGTTTCAACTCTTATGTACTCTTTTGAATACTTACTATATGAGGAGATGTCGGTTTTGCTTTTTTCAGCGATTACTATTACTTTCTTATCCATACTCCCAATTGATCTTACAAGCCCTAGCGGATTATAATGATCCATAGCAAATACAATGAACTCATGTTTTTTTAATCTTTTTACCATATCGTTTGTCATTTTTCTGACTCCCTTCATATGTTTGATAAATCATCATTACCTTTCATCAATACGTTCTTCCCTTCATTCCACCCACAATTCATAAAGAGATCTATTGCTGAAAGTTTGCTTTCAAACTGTTCGGTTTTACGTTGCGGATATACAGGATGAATATAATCATTGTATTTCACTATGATGCCTGCATTTAAGAAATGCTCTATATTAAGATAATTTCTACCACTTGGTCCAGCAATATATACGTCAGCCTTCATTTCCTTACAAATATCAAAAATTAAATCTGATTTTGCACTACTAAGATTTAGCTTACTTGATCGCACAAACTGTGGATGTAAATCCAGTTTTTCCGCGAAGTTCTTTATAATAGCAATATTTATATCGCACAAATAGGGAGTCTCTGTCAGAATTGCTTCTTCAAGAGTCGGATATACATCTTTGAAATAAGGATGCTTACTGTAGCTCATTTGGATAGTTCTCAAATATTTCATTTTCCACTTTGCATTTGCTCTACCAGTATCTATCTCTGTGTGTGCCAAATCACTATCCATATGTCCTTTAACAGAAGTTGGCACGTTTATCCATTGAACCCCATTAGAACCCAAGATTTTATTTCGATTCTGAAAATAGTTTTTTCGGAACTGAACACTATCCAGAAAAACAAAAACTTCCGCTTTCGACATCTTGTTGAAAAAGCCTAACCATGGTAAATGCTCAGGCTGATGAATTGTTAATATCACATTTAATTCCTTCTTCGTTTATAATTTATTAATTCCCTACAAGAATTAAGCAAACCTGACAACTCTCCAATGTATAACATATTATTGAAGTTCCTTAACCTCATTCTTATACTAACTTTTGATTTCAATCCTTATGCCCTTTGAATCACAGGCTGAATCCAGAATCAAAACCTGCCTCAATACGAAGCACTTCAAAAGCCTCCGCATATTTTTTTCCTATTTCGTAACCACGGAAGCCGCACCGCGCATGAACACCAGCAACCCAATCTTCTCCGCCAAACTTGTTATATTCTGATTTATGCTCACGAAGAGCCGATATCTTCTTTTCAATACTTGATCCAATATCCACATACATCTGAGGCCGAAAAGCAACATAGGAGCGCCCAGAAGGCGAAATTGGTTCATAAAAAAAAACTGTATTCCTTCTCCTTGCCGCTGCAACAGTTGCATTACTAACACCTGAGTGTGCTTGATGCGTATCAAACGGATGATGTGTAAAGATAATATCAGAATCATAATCTGCAATGCATACATCAATAGCATTAACTACATCTGATCTCCATGGGATATCTTTAGTTGGAAAATTCAAAATTTCTATATTTTGAATTCCCAATGTTTGAAGAGCTTTTGTTCCTTCTTCCACAGCAACCTCATCTAAGCGTTGCATTTTTCCATCTTTATTTGTATAGCCTGATTTACTCATGATTAGAACCTTTACATCATGACCATTATCAACAGCCTTAGCCAATGTTCCTCCACATGCAATTTCAATATCATCTAAATGCGCACCTACCGCTAATATTTTCACGTCTTTTTCCTCTTTTCTATTTCTTCATCTGCAACTCTATATATGGTTCTCATCTCTTCTTGCACTTCCGAAAGCCTGTATTTCAATAGATTTTGGTAATTTGTTTCCACCATCTGAGTTTTTTCTTCACTTGTTAAATTCGCTATTTCCTTTATTATAGACACTAGTTCATTCGGCGAATCAGTTGGAAAATAGCTATCCTTTGTAATTACTGTGTCTACATTACCCCTAACTTTCGAACATGCAATTGGAATTTTCGCCGCAACAGCCTCCATCAATGCAACTGATAAGCCTTCAAAGAGTGAGGGAAAAACATATATGTCCGTTGCCTGAAGAAGTTCTGGAATATCCCTACGATACCCAAGTATTTTCACACATTTTTCCAATCCATTTGTTCTGATAAAATCTTTATGAGATTCCATCAATGTTCCATCTCCAGCAATACAAAAAATATATCCTTCATTGCCTAAAGATTTCATTGCCTCTAAAACTTCGATATGGTTTTTGTCTCTATCTAGCTCTCCAACAGAGAACAATAAGGTCTCATTATCGGCAATATTTAATTCATTCCTTTTTTCTTCTCGACATGCATTTTCCATTCTGAACTTATCTATATCAATTCCCACACCATGAATACGTCTGGTATTTTTTGCATAAAACTTATTTGTTGCAAGAGAATAGTCTTCTCCATTAATAGTAATCAATATATCCGTATATCTTGACAGCCATTTCTCAACAGGATAAAAGAATAGCCAGTTCTTCATTGGTGCTCCCTTGAAAAAGTGAAATCCATGGGCTGTATATATTATTTGAGTAACTTTCTCTTTGTGAGCAGCCATTCGCCCTAACACTCCTCCTACCGGAGTGTGAGAATGGACTATGTCAAAAGCTTCTTCACCAATCAGTTTTTTAAGTGATTTATATGCTTTAATATTAGCTTTGTTAAAAGGACTTCTGGCAAACTCAATATGATGATTTATTATTCCCATCTCTTCAAATTCTTTAATTTTTTTAGGATCATTAAACCAATTATAATTGGCTGCACAATGAACTTCATACCCCATCTCCTGCAGAATGCAAATATCACTTTTTTCAAATGACGCTAAAAAACCAATAACAGTCGATACCATAAGAGCTTTCTTCATGCTTTACTTTCCAATTCTTTTTTTAAATATAAAATTGACTTATTCCTATAATCATTTAACACGTCATTGACTTTATCATAATTGATTCTCCCTTTATTTAAAACATTTTTTTCTCCCACAACATGAATTCTATCTAACAAACCAAAATCTTTACATCTGTCATACACTCTGCTATTTCTACCAGATGATGGATCACCTTCAATAAATGAAATAAACTCCTTCTGAAAATTAACAGAAAATGCCATTCCATGAAATGAGTTTGTTATTATATATTCCGCATCCAAGAATAAACCTATCCACTCTTCGACTGTAGGTACATATGTTGTTTTCCCCCAAAGCACCGATGTTAATCCACGACATATTTTGACTATGGGCAAACCTGTTTCCTGTGACAATGTCTTAGCACATTTAAGGGCTTCCGAATCATTCTCCTTGCTTTGCATTAAATAACACAAAATATACTTTTCTCCTTTACCCTTATGATTGTGATTAGCAACATTATCCCAATCTTCTCTATTAAGCAAAAAAGTTGGATCCAATACGGAAATTGCATCTTGTCTTCCTGAAAGGGCTCGAACTACATTAACACCACTACCTTCGCGTACTGAAAGCGTATTAAATCTGTTCAACTGAGAAGAAATAAAGTCTTTTTCTTCTGGTTTCATCATATTAATGGTTCGACCAAAACTTGCAGCATATGATATCTTTTTGTGTTTATCATCCACAAAACTAAGGAAGTATGAATCATCATAATAATTTAAATCACATGCCCAGACTTGATCAGAACCTGCAATAAAGATATCATACCCAGAGTTTAACTCCTTCAAATCCTCTGGCTTATTATAATGACGAGTAAGATTCATATGACTATAGAATGGCATCATTTTATCCATCATTATTCTCATCAGAGGATACTGAAACTTCTTAAATAACCAGTACACATTACTCATTCCAGTAGGCTTTCCAAAGAAGGTGAACTTATGACGAAACTCATCATTCATATAGTCAATGAGATAACAATCATGGCCAAGTTTTTCAATCACCCTTTGCAAAGCGTACGCTTGAAGGATGCCTCCATAATTTGGAGAATCTTTTAGAGTTATTACCGCAACTTTCATGAACTGCTCCTTTTCTATAATACGCATGGAACAGTTTTATCCTCACCACTCTATGTGGTTCAACCCAACTCTTCGCATTTCATCTGGCGGTAACACTTTATAGTCCTCACCGTAGTGTTGTTGCAAATATTCTTCTGCCTTTCCAAATGTAGTTACTTCTAATCCCTCGAAGGTTACCGTTCTTAATGGTTCTACCCATTCTTCATCAAGAACAACCTTTGACGCAGACCAAATTACATACACATTCCGGTCAAATGCAGTATTATGCTTAGAGTATTTCATTTCTTCAGCACGTTTTCTCTTAGCTTTTTCCAGCTTTTCTTTTAGCTGTCCATCTTGAATTCGAGACTCATATTCTTCCTTAGTTAACCCGCCAGCATCAAATCTTCTGTTTAAATAATCAATAGCTTCCTGCGCTACCATCACCGGAACATAAGCAGCTTTTGACTTTACTATTTTGTACAGATCGATCCACACACCATTTTCCTTAAATTTCGATGCATCAGGATATGTATGAGAACGCTGGTCACGGACTTTCATCCATCCAAGATAATAATTGGGGTCTGTCTTTACGCACTGAAGAACTGCTCCATCTGATAATCCAGTTTCTTCATTTGTTAGGCAGTCTACTGCCCTTTCATAGTCTTCTTCGAAAATACAAACATCGAAGTCATCATCCCATGGAATGAAGTGCCCATACCCCCCCCCCCAATTGCTCCCAGAAGGGTTCCTCCACATATCATGTATCTGATGCTATTTGCTTCAAAAATACATTTGACTTGCTTGAACATCTCAAGTGTTCGTTGGTGAAGATAGTCGAGAGCAGATGAATCAAGAACGGAATAGTGGTATCCCTTATAAGCTCGCGACTTCTCCAGATAATCATTTTTTGACATATCATTATTCTCCTATATATACTCTCCGGCAGTCAGTCTAAACGTACTGCCCGTCATCATTGCACTTGCATCCGACATCAGATATATCAACGCCTCCATATAATCATTGCGTTCACACATACGGCCCATCGGCAATATTTCAGCTGCTCGCTTTCTGAGTTCTGCTTCATTCTCACCTTGGCTAATTCTCAAACTAACTTCACCTTCTGTTGGCGTCCAACCGAGTGTTAGATAATTACAGCGTATTTGTTCTGTTGCATATTGGTGGGCAATATGTTCATTAAGAATTCTTAATACACCTTTAGTCATAGCATAAGCAGCTCTGTCCTTCTGTCCGCCCCACGCATGTGCGGATCCCGTAAGGATAATACTACCGCCACCATTCAAACGCATATAATTCACAGCAACCTGACAACAGAAAAAAGCAGCCTTATAATTTACATTCGTCACCCAGTCAAAAGTTTCTTCGTCACAAGTGTCAAGTGGACTAACCGGAGTCACACCAGCATAGTTAAAGAACCCATCTATTTTTCCGAACTTTTCAAAACCTTTATTAAACAAATTCTTGCAATCTTCAACTCTCAAAAGATCGGTGTAGACAAATAAGCCATCCGAGCCAAAAGTTCTGATGTTCCTAACAGCCTCTTTTCCTGCCTTCTCATCACGACCACCTATAACAACTTTAGCGCCCTCACGTCCGGCAACTTCGGCAAAAGCGCGACCAACGCCCTTTGTACCGCCGGATATGACTATCACTTTATCTTTTAAACGTCTAAATTCCACGCTTCATCTCCTCCCTTCTTTAGCATTTGATATCATCTGCAATTTACTCAATCACCATAATCTGCAATAGAGTATTTAGAGAAGATTATTTCAGCTTCAAGGCTTTATTAACATCGAAGCCCTTAAGGAGCATATTGTTACCAGATTCGTCAAAAACTTTCACCGTATTCATGTAATACTTCAATGCATCTGCCAATTCCATCTTGCTATTGCAGATGAGATACATACGGGTCAGCACCTGCTTTTCATTACCTATCCACTCGTGAAGGACTGTATCACCCTCTTGTAGACGCTGAATATTAGCTACTATTCTTTCATCCTTATTCAATTCATCAAGACCAACAATCTTATTAATCTTTCCTTCTTTCAGAAGAAACCAAAGTGTGGCTGCCCACTTGCCACGTAGCTTTGTATCATCTTCCGTTTTGAGATCTATGTCTCCCTCAGAACCTGTGAGTGCAAATCTGATGAGCATCTCGCGCTGATCAAATCCATGAATAGCTTTCATAAGAAGATGAGGTGCTTCGCCTTGGAGACGGAAACCTGTGTCATATACATAGAACTCACCATTCTCATAGAATCCAGAAAGCATCAGTATACCATTTTTAATACCAATCTCTTTAAAGAGACGGAGCGCATTGGGATGCATACGCTCAAAATACTCATCAAGATGCTTGGATGGATATGTACCTCCAAGACATACACGGCTAAGTCCCCGCTGCTCATCTGTAGTATAACGATCATAGATACAAGATGCGGAACAATATCCATCCTTAAAGGTATAGTACATGCCCATATCATCGCTCTGCATGTACTTCTCAACGATAAAACGTTTCGAGTGAGATGCATTCAGCGCAATCTCAACCCCTTTCCTTAGCTCTTCCTCATTATAAGCAACTGTCATACCGACACCGCCACCATTATCAACAGGTTTAACCATTACCGGATATACAATCTTGTCCAAATCTTCTTTTCTCATCTCTGCATCAAGATAAAACTCTGGAATCCCATGAACACCATAACGCTCACATGTAGATTTGAAGACATCCTTAAAACTGAAGACATCTACAATTTCCTGCGTCGCATAGCAAGGAAGATCCAAGGCTTCGCATACTTTGCAATACATCGGCACAAGGATATCGGCAACACCGACAAGAACTCCATCTACCTGCTCCTCTGTGGCGATTTTAATAACTGCTCCGGTATCCAGACCTTCATATGTATACTTCTTCCATGCATAATTCTTTGCAGGATCACTATCACGAGCAGATGCAACGATGGTCCTGATTCCCATATTATTTGCCATCTCGACCAATGGAATGGTTTCAGAATTACCGCCCAAAATCAACAGTTTATTGCCTTCAAATTCTCTAACTTCCTTGTTCATCTTCTATTCCTTTCTACACACTTTAGAGTCCAACCCATTTATCAAAATCTGTATACTTCACCTTGCTGCATGATAAGCGCTGATAAATTCTTTTCATTCATGATTTCATAAAATTTCTTCAAATCCCCGCCATGAGATGCGAACATTCCATAATGGCATGGGATCGTGACAGTTGGATGGAGAACCTCTGCTAACTCAGCAGTTTCATCACATCCCATGTTGCCAAACATTCCATTGATCGGACTGATCAACACATCTAATGTCTGCGGTATTTCGTTCACCCGATCAAGTCTCAAACAACTATCTCCCACTTCATATATAGTCTTTCCATCAACTTTTACAACAACACCAACTGCATCAAGAACACCTTGTCCATGATCACAGTTGACGAACTTGATATCGAAGTCTCCAACATCATGCTGATCACCAGGTTTTACATAAATGATATTATCACTGTAATAATCCATTAGAAGTTGCTTGTTCAGCCTTTCGCAACCAGCAGAACAGAATAGCCTGCTTCCTTTACTCACCATCTCAGGTACTACATCAATATCATAGTGATCAAGGTGCGGGTGAGTAGCGATAACTACATCAAAAGTCAAATCTGAGGCTCTCAATATCTGAGGTAGTAACCTCTTAAAACCTTTATGTCTCTCTAATCTTTCAACACAGTTAGACAAATATAGATCAATTGCAAGCAGCTGACCGCTATGGCTTTTCACTATGAATCCTGCTTGACCTGTTGCAAATATGCATGGTCCGGGTGTAGTTATTACTTTCATTGCAAAATCATACATGAGATAACATTCCTCTTTTATTTTTCTCTTCTTCTGTCTTTATTGCCTTCACATCAAGAAATCGGCCAAGTAACTGTTCCTTATCTTCTGGTACAGTTATAGTCAACATCTTTTCACGGCTCACGCCCAAATCTGCGAGTCGACTCAAAACGGTCTCTGCAACAGCTGAGTCAACTGAAGCAATCAAAATATAGTCAAATTGCTTACCTACAATGCTCTCCACCGGATCAACATCTAGACAGCATCGTCTATATTCCCAATAATCGTCATCAATCCAAGCAACAATATCGCAGTGTCCTGACTCCAAAAACCTATTCACCAATTGTTGGCCAAAAGTACCCGCACTATAGATAACCACAGCCTTGTTATAGTAGGCCGCATCAAAGGTAGAGTAATCATCCTGCAGTAACCGACCACCTGAACGTATTATAGCAATTGAAAGGACGTAATCAATCACTTGTGTCCTCAAGTTTAAGTCTGCATCTGTATCTTTGCTCCAATTGCTCATATATTCATACAAATACCGGAGCTTTTGTGCTTCTGTACCATATCCAGCACTCTGCTTTAGCATTGAGTCTTCACGCTGACGATAGTGATATGCCACATTATTAATCACAGCGACCTTTTTACACTTCATCAATGCCGGATAGATAACAGCTCCATCCTCACCGATTGATATTCTGCTATCAACACGAGATTGGGGATCAAATAATATATCTCGTTTAAACAGCTTATTCCAGACATAAGTACTGATTCCGGGTCGATAGTAAGAACCATGGGATATCATCGATTTCCATAAATTTCTGAGATTCTCACCTTCGTATATTCCTAATGGTTCAGAATTCAGAAAACTTGCCGACTTTGAGAATAAATCCCGAGTAAATCCTGCGCATACGATATCGGTACCATTGGTATCCGCTACAGTATACAAATCTTCAATAAATCCAGAACCAACCCAATCATCACCATCAACATATGATATATATTCTCCATTAGACTGTTGAAGGCCTGCCTTTCGTGCAGAAACTAATCCACCATTTGGTATATGAATGACCTTTATTCTATTGTCTTTTTTTGCATAAAGATCACATATTTCAGGACAGCGATCTTTACTCCCATCATCCACAAGGATTATTTCCAGCTTCTTGTATGTTTGATTGATAATACTTTCAATGCAAATTCCAATATACCGGTCAATCATGTAAATCGGAATTATTACACTTATTAATGGGCTATCCATAATTCTTTCACTCCGATTTATTCTTTCTGTTCTCTCCCTAAACTTTTGCAATACTCAATAAAACTTTCCATCGTAGCGGATGTAACTGAACTGATTCCCTCATGCTTTATAACTGTTTTTACAGTGGCTAATATTATTTTTGCATCGCCAAAAAATGTGATTCTCTCAGTATAATCCACATCCATTTGAAACTTTTCATCCCAACTGACTGCATTTCGCCCATGGGCTTGTGCATACCCTGTCAATCCTGGCCGCACAAAATGTCTCTTGTGTTGTTCTTCTGAATACCATGGAAGATATTTTACAAGGAGCGGACGTGGCCCTACTACCGCCATATCGCCTTTTATAATATTAATTAACTCCGGCAACTCATCGATAGATGCAGCTCTAATTACCTTTCCCACTTTCGTCAATCTCTTTTCATCAGGTAAGAGATTTCCTTCTGTATCTTTTTCATTAGTCATGGATCTAAACTTATAAAGCCGAAATATTCTTTCCTTTCCAGTTTTGGGGTCTATTAGCCCTGGACGCTCTTGTGAAAAAAATACCGGAGATCCAATTTTAATTTTTACAATCAGTGCGGTAATCCCAATTATTGGAGAAAACACAATCAAAGCAACTAACGCTAAAAAGCAATCTAATGGACGCTTTACATATCTTTCATATGGTCCATAACATTTATGTTCCATAAACTCGACTTCTCCCCTATCATCTAAACTTACTCAAAACACGCTCTGATTACTTTAATAATCTGATCCTGTTGCTCCAGTGTCATCTTGTTATCACTTGGCAGGCATAATCCTCTTTCAAAGATGTCCATTCCAACATCTACAGCCTTTTCGTCAATATAGGCATTAGTCATTGCCCTGCCGTTACCCCTGTGAGTAATAAACCCATTCAGTCTAAAGATTGGCTGCATATGCATCGGCTTCCAGATTGGCCTTCCCTCAGCGTTAATGGACGCAATCGCTTCCAGAATCTCTGTAGGGCAGGATTTCCCTGCTTCCTTCACATAGCAGACGTCCCGTTCACCTCTTACCTGTTTACACATAGCGTCAGAATCTATGATCAGACAGCTGAGCCAGAAGTTAGGTTCACTCATTTCTACATCATATGGATTCATAGATACCGGAATATCTCTAAGTCCCTCTTTATATCTCTCATAAATCGCCTTCTTCTGTGCAATATGCTCTTCTAGATGTGGATACTGACCTCTTACAACACCAGCAATCACATTGGACATCCGGTAGTTGTATCCCAACTCTTCATGCTGGTACCAAGCAGTATTTTCTCTAGCCTGTGTTGACCATTTACGGACCTTATTTGCAGCATCCAGACTATCTGTCAACAGCATTCCGCCTGCAGATCCAGTAATAATTTTGTTGCCATTAAAACTGATGCAGTTATACTTTCCAAATACGCCGGTTTGGATTCCTTTATAGGATGCTCCTAGTGATTCTGCAGCATCTTCTATAATCATTGCACCATGCTTTTCACACACAGCCTTCAATTCATCAATCTTTCCAGGTGTACCATACAGATGCGCCATAACAATCAGTTTCACTTCCGGATAGATCTCAAATGCCTTTTCCAGAGCAACAGGATCCATATTCCAGGTTTCCTCTTCTGTATCAATAAATACCGGAATACCTCCCTCATAAACGATCGGATTCACTGTCGCATCAAATGTCATATCACTGGCGAATACTCTTTTGCCTTCCAATGTACCATGCCCTACATCTGGTTGACCATAGAGATTCTGCCCCGCCAACTTCATGGCCATGTGCAAAGCCGCCGTACCCGTAGAAAGTGCAACTGCGTACTTGCACCCAATCTTCTCACAGGTTATTTTCTCGATTTCAGTAATATTCTTTCCTATTGTAGACATCCAGTTTGTTTTATATGCTTCGGTAATATAATCAAGTTCTTCTCCGTGCGTAGTCGGAGAAGAGAGCCATACCTTATTTTCAAATGACTCAAAACTATTGAATTTATTAAATGCCATAACTGTGTCTATCCGCCTTTCTGGTTCCGTTTCGTCTTCAAAGCGTTATCGAACCATTCTTTAACAAGTATATATACTTAAGCAATACTTCTCTTTTAAAAATTTCTGCAAAAGTTGTCTTTGACTGAGACCTAATCTGCCAGAATGTCAAGTAGGGAACAAACTAAGCATACCACTTACATCAGTAGACTATTTGATTCCTGCACAACACCCATCAAGCTTCATAATAGTTATCTGCTTTGATTGTTCCTGCTGTACAGGGAAATTCCAACAACTCCCTATATTGTCGATTTGCCAGCTAATTACTAATCGTCAGTTATCTATATCTACTCCCCTGACCCAAGTAATTCACAGACTGTAATCTGCTTTGCCAAGATAAGAACTAGTACAGCATTGCGTAATTAGCAGTGAATTCTGCACTCGCTATCTGTGACAGCTGCACGCCTCCAATCCTAGACGTAGCCCGCTACGCCGTCGGCTTGTAGACGCACATCTGACGCAGATATCAAGCACATTATCCACTGTTAATTATGCAATGATGTACTAGAACCAATTTCATGTACAATGGAAGAAGAATTGCAAGTTCTCTAAAATATAAAATCACATCAATAAATCGTTTCGGGTATTTCTCGTATATCCCTATTTTTCAATCTTACCTCCGCAAGCAACAACTTTCCTTCTTCCTCAGCAAGCACTATCCTGAACATACAAAAAACAGCACTGCTGAAACAGATTGAAGCTGATATCAATATAAAAAAGTTTCATCTTCAACATACAATAGTCCCTATAATTTTAATATTTCTATTATCTACTAACTTCTTTTCTTCCTTAATAAGTTTTTCACATGTCTCCCCCACCTTCTCCACAAACAAAACCCCTTCATAATACTCCAACTTCTTAAGTGCCGCCGCATGAAACACAATCTGTCTATACGGAGAAAATGTAACGTCCTCTATCTCTTCCGCAAGCCATTCACATATTTCCATCACATCATCACTCGCAACAGTCCCAGCAATCATGACCCGTTTTATCTTTTCTTCAGAGTTTCTATGAATCGCGCTCTGCACATTAACCGCAGCAATTTTTATCTGCTCATTCCTTGGAATCTTCGCATAAGGTCCCTCTTCTAACCGGCAGATCCACCGGTCTACAAACCCAAATATCTTCCTCTTCGTTTCTTTTTTCCGAATTACCCCCAACAACGGCACACCAAACTTTTTCTGGAAATTCCTCTCACTATGCAATTTCCCACTCATGACATAGTTCATACAAAATAGCAAACATATTAAACATATCCCGCCAACCATACCAACGATCGCAAACTTGACGGCCGAAGAAACCGGATCCTCAAATACGACTGGTTCACTCTCAACCGCTGTCTCCCCTTCTACCGGTTTTGCCATATCTTGCTTAATTTGTTCCTCTTTCTTCACCTGATTATCTTCAATCGTAGCCTGATATTTATATACTCCCGCAAGAATAGCGAAAAGCACCATACCTACAACGATCCATCTCCATCTTTTCAGGCAATAAAACATCAGATCAATCAGATCAATCTCATTAACTTCCTGATATTCCTCCATCGGCAAATTCTCCTCTCCCAATTTAAAAGCGAAGATATAACCTTCTATATCTTCGCTACAATCTCCAATCCTACCTGTATCTTCTGCACCCTGCCGAACATTGGCATCTCTAAAAATGCTCGACGCTTATGGCGATCGATCTTCTTTATATATCCTTCTTTCCCCTGCAAAGGCCCAGACATCACTACTACTCTTGAATTTTCAATAATCCCTTCTGATACAGCAACAACTTGCTCCTCTCCTCCAAATGATTTAAGAAAATGTACTTCTTCCTTCGTGAGAGGAACTACCTGATCACCTGTTTTCAGGAGTTTTGTAAGTCCTGTAACTTGCCGCAGATTCGAATACAGTCTTACGACCTCCTGAGAATCTAAAAATACATATCCAGGGAATAAAATCTTCCTCTGTGTCGTCCATTCTCCTTTTATATTCCGTTTTTCTTCATAATAAGGGATAAAACAATCCTCCAGCACTTCCGAAGATATATCTTTCTGACACTGCAGCTGAATATTCTCTTCTGAACCGGTGCGCACCTGCATCACGTACCACATAGCCTTCTCCTTATCTTTACTCCTACCAATATCAAAATTAGAAGGACATCCCACACATCCATACATACGGTTAAAACATTTGACTTCTTCCTGTCTGCTGCAGATCGTGCAATGTCCGATTTATCAAATTACTTTACAAATCTAAAAAATGTACATATCTATATTTAATCTTAAAAATAAGCCTCTAATAAAATATAGACTTACTAAAATAACACTCCACAACCTCAAATTCCTTCAAGGTTATGGAGTGCTGTTTTAGTAAATCTACATTCAAGCAATCAAATACCCGGCCCATTCAAAATGGGCAAGCTTCGCCATTCCGTCTCTAAATCAGGCGGATTACTAATTCTCTCATGACAACTTAAATTTCCAAACGCGGCGAAGCGACGATTTGGAAACCCAAGAATTTTTCATATAATTTTAACCTATACTCTAATACAAATAATCTAAATCAAATAACCAATTTGTTCAATCAGTTACTTCTATAATAAAATAGCCTATTTACATCAATTTGTCAAGCTATTTCATCCATCCTGCCGCTGGCAATAACTCTCACCTTTGCCTGAATCTTACTGCTGTTACTACTCTCTGTATTGTAACGATATATCTGTTACGCTGCACATTATATCGTGCAATTACACCTGCCTCTTCCACTGATAAGTCGGCACAATCTCAGCCACGATCTCCTTAATCTTCTCCGACTCATGCTCACTGGCCTCATCCAACAGCTTGAGCTTCTCCTCGAACCAATCGTCATCCATCTCAATCGGATGCCCGATATGGATCAGCTCATTCGCCGTATCCTGCAAACCTTCCTCGCTCATCAGAAGCTCCTCAAACAGCTTCTCGCCAGGTCTAAGCCCCGTATATACGATCGGAATATCAATATCCGGCGTATAACCCGACAGACGGATCAGATTACGCGCCATATCGTCGATCCGGACAGGCTCGCCCATATCCAGGATGAAGATCTCCCCGCCCTTGGCATAATAAGACGCCTGCAGCACCAGAGACACCGCCTCCGGAATCGTCATGAAGTACCGGATGATATCCTTATCCGTGACAGTAACCGGACCGCCCTCAGCGATCTGCTTCTTGAACAGCGGAATCACACTCCCATTGCTGCCCAGAACGTTGCCGAACCGGACCGCCACAAAATCCGTCTCACACTTACGGTCCATCATCTGGATCACCATCTCACAGAGACGCTTGGAAGCTCCCATAATATTCGTCGGGTTCACGGCCTTATCCGTAGAAATGAATACGAACTTCCTGACTCCAACTCGTGCTGCCGCTTTGGCAGTCTTATAAGTACCGATGACATTATTCTTGATAGCCTCATTCGGACTCTCCTCCATTAGCGGTACATGCTTATGAGCCGCCGCATGGTAGATAATATCCGGCTCATATGTATCCATCACCCAATTGATCCGGTTCGTGTTCCGCACAGAGCCGATCAGGGCGATGACCTCAAGATTTCTATGAGTACGCTTAAGCTCCTGCTGAATCTCATAAGCGTTATTTTCATATATATCAAATATGATCAGACGCTTCGGCCTTGCCTTCGCGATCTGCCGGCATAACTCGCTTCCGATAGAACCGCCGCCCCCGGTAACCATAACAACCTGATTCCTGATCGCCGCCAGGATCTCATCATTATTAACCTTAACCTGCGCCCGGCCAAGCAAGTCTGTAATCTCCACGTCGCGGACTCTGCTGACGCTTACCTCTCCATTGATGAGCTGCGCCACACTTGGAACCGTCTGAAGCTTACAGTTCGTCTCCTTACAGATATTCAAGATATCCTTCCGATTCTTCCCGGTTGTCGCCGGAATCGCGTAAATGATATGATTGATCCTGTACTTCTTTACCATCTCCAGAATATCATACCGGTTACCTACGATCGGAATTCCCTCCAGGACTCTGCCCAGCTTATTCGGATTATCGTCAATTACACAGCATACCTTGGTGTGGACTCTCTTGCCGTTGGTCAGTTCCTTGATTAGAACCTGTCCTGCAGCGCCGCCGCCGACCATCATAATCCGATCCGTCTCATCCGCATCCCCATCACTTTTTATCAGATAGAATCTGAAGATCCGATAAGAAAAACGAAGAAACGTCGTAAGCCCGAAGCTTAACATATATCCAACGAAATAATAGGCCTTCGGCATCCTAAGATGCATAAATAACGCTCCGGCAACATATACCAACGCCAGAATCATATATGCCATCACGCTCATCTGAATCTCAGCAATACTCGCCAAACTCCAAACACTGTGATAGAGCTTGCATACATAGAAGATTACGATCGTCGACGCGATCCAGAAAGGCATCGACCACAGATATCCCTGGATATACATGCCCGGAACATTGGTGTACTTGAAATCAAACCGGGCTACCAATGCAACCGCATAGGAAAACATGATAATCAGAGCGTCAATGAATGCAACCATCACGGCCTTATGAACCCAGGTCAATTCAAACTCATGTTTACTCATATTTTTTTACCAACCTACTTTTCCATGTTTTCTTATTCCTATATACGAAAATAAATAACCCAATTGCGATCACTACGGCCGCCGCAATCACTGCTCGCTGTGGATCTACTATTAACATACTTCTCCCGCTCTCTTTCCTCGACTAATTTACTGTAAGCGCTTGGCAAGATCCCCCTCGAACCCAGCGCCAAACAACATCATTTTCCCTCTAAAACCAGCCTCATCTTCTCCGACAGCTCTGCGACCGCCACATCATCCGGCCACATTACATATAGGGGCTGTGATCCAGATGAAAAACAGGTCTGCGTATCTCCTTTACCGCTGGCTGCCTGAGACTCGACATCCCAATCTCCGCCGTCTGATAACTGCATACTAATAAGCTGTGCCATCTCATCCTGCGTCATATTCGTCTCCACCGATTTGCTGATACTCGCCAGTATCTTATTCGCACTGGCAAGAACCGCCGGCGAGGACGCCTTCTTGATAATCGCTGCAAGGACTGCCTCTTGATTCTTCCCCCGCTGGTTATCGCCGTCTGAGAAGCTGTAACGCTCCCGTGAGAATGCAAGCGCCGCGTCGCCGTCCAGATGATTAATCCCCTCCGAGAAGCTATAGCCGCCCGCGCTGAACGCATATTCAGACTCTACATCCACACCGCCAAGCGCATCTACGATCTTGATCAGGGACGTGAAATTCACCTTTGCATAATAGGATAACTCAACCCCATAGAGATTCTCCAAAGCCGCCATAGACCGATCGACTCCGTAGATACCTGCATGGGTCAATTTGTCTCTGCGTTCCCCTGATATCCCAGGAATCGTCACGTAATAATCTCTTGGTGTCGTTGTCAGAAGAATCTTCTTCGTATCCGGATTCACATTCATAATGATATTGACGTCGCTCCGGCTGGTCGTCGTGATCGCTCCCGAGACATCAATCCCGCTGATATATACATTGAAGGGCTTATTCACACTCCTGCCCGCCGTATCTACCTTCGTCCTGATCTCAAAATGATCCAGAACCTTCACTCTCTCCGAGTATCCCTCTATGGATTCTTCCAATACTCCTGTAAATGCTTCGTTATATACAGCCGCTTGAATCTCACCGTTAAGAAGCGCCGCCGCCTCACTCTGAACTGTATCATACTCAAGAAGCGATATCTCCTGTCCTACACGCGATCTGATCTCACTCAGCATCTTCTCCGTATTCTCCTGGTCCGCATAAGTCTGCCTGCCGAACACATAGTCCTTCGCATCCATAAGATTCTCTGCAGGGTCGTCTATTCTGACAACTACCAGCATATTATCAATCTTATAAGTCGCTCCGCCGACATTGGCAAGCATCGAGTTCGCCGACATGAATATCGTCGCTCCTTTGGCTGCTACCGCCATAAACAGGACGCTCAAGATCATCCCCAGAAGATTCGTCCCAAGACTATCTGAGACCTGCATCACATACGCAGCTATAAGCAGAACAAATACGATTCCCACTATGACAGCAAGCATCTTCATCGGAATCATACCGGTGCTCCACAGGCTGATCACAAGCCATGCAGACATCAGAAGCTGCAATAATATAATGAATTTACCTATGATACCTATGTGTCTCAAGTAAACTTATCTCCTTCTTATAATAAGTATGTACACCCCTCACAGTCTGCTTATTCGTCTCTACTATAAAATACCCTTATTGCGTGCTTTTGTCAAGGCATTTCGACAATCCCATACCTGCAAAAAACGCTTAATTTCTGGTAATTGCGCCTGGAATTTCCTCTATTAGTCAAAAAGGCGCACCCTTACTCTTAGAGTGCGCCATAATCTTACAACATTTACCTTACATTATACAAGCTCAATCAGAACTTCCATCGCAGCGTCACCTTTGCGCTGTCCGATCTTAACGATTCTTGTATAACCACCGTGACGGTTCTCATACTTCGGTGCAATCTCATCGAAAAGCTTCGCAACAAGGTCTACATCCTTCGTATTCTTCTTTCTTCCTGCCTGAGCTGTCGGCACTTCCTTAACCGGATACAGAACCTTGAGCATCTGGCGGCGGGCATGCAGCCTGCTTGGCTGATCCTTCTTGATCTTCTTCTCTACTTCATCGTATACGGTAACCTTCTTGCCGTCTACAACCTCTTTGACCCTCTTGCCGTCCTTGTCCTTGCGGGCAACCTTAGCTTTTACAGTCACTTCGTCGTAGTTATCTCTTTCCTTCACAGCCAGGGCGATCAGATGCTCTGCAATCTTGCGGATCTCTTTTGCCTTCGTTTCTGTGGTAACGATCTTACCGCGGTAGATCAACGCTGTTACCTGGTTTCTCAACAATGCTTTTCTCTGGCTGGATGTCCTGCCGAGCTTTCTATATTTTGCCATTATTCTAATCCTCCATCTATAACACTTGGTTATGCTTCTTCGGGCTTACTAGCCAAATGCTCCGTCATGCTCTTTGGGCTTACTGGCGGACTTCTATTCTTCTCCTCTGCTTAATCCTAAGCCTAATTCATCTAACTTCGCAAGCACTTCCTCTAAGGACTTCCGTCCGAGATTACGCACCTTCATCATATCTTCCGGTGTCCGGTTCGTAAGCTCCTCCACCGTATTGATCCCCGCTCTCTTCAAGCAATTGTAAGAACGAACGGACAACTCTAATTCGTCAATGCTCATCTCAAGGACTTTTTCCTTCTCGTCATCCTCTTTCTCGATCATGACCTCTGCAGCCTGAGCCACTTCAGACAAGTCGATAAAAAGTTTCAGATGCTCGCTTAATACCTTCGCGGCAAGGCTGACCGCCTCATCCGGAAGCAAAGTACCATTGGTATATACGTCTAATGTTAATTTGTCAAAATCTGTAATCTGCCCAACACGTGTATTCTCAACCATAAGGTTTACGCGTTCCACCGGGGTGTAAATAGAATCGATCGGAATCACCGCGATCGGCAATTCATCATTCTTATTCTTATCGGAGCTTACATAGCCCCTGCCCTTTGTGATGGTCAGTTCCATATATAACTTGCTGTCAGCCCCGCCGTTCAATGTAGCGATGACCGTCTCCGGATTCATGATCTCAATATCCTGGTCCACCTGGATATCTGCCGCCGTAACAACTCCTTCTCCTTCAAATTCGATATAAGCTGTCTTAGGCTCATCCGTCTCAGATGTATTCTTAATAGCCAGCGACTTAAGATTCATGATAATCTCAGTAACATCTTCTTTAACACCCGGAATAGAACTGAACTCATGAAGAACGCCGTCAATCTTCACCTGGCTGATCGCAGCTCCCGGCAAAGATGAAAGCATGATTCTTCTCAGAGAATTCCCTAATGTCGTACCATAACCTCTCTCAAGGGGTTCTACAACAAATCTTCCATACTTCTTATCTTCCGAAATCTCAGTTATCTCAATATTGGGTTTATTAAAATCAAACACTAAGTCCACCTCCTGTGGTGTTAAGGGTTATTATTTAGAATACAACTCGACGATTAACATCTCATCTACAGGAACATCGATCACTTCACGCCTTGGAAGCTCCTTCACCGTTCCCTTGAGGTTCTCAAGGTCAGCCTCTAACCACTCTGGAACCAAGCGTCCTCCTGTAACCTCTACGATCTCTTTGTATCTTGGAGAGCTTTTGTGTTTTTCCTTAATTTCGATAACGTCGCCTGCCTTGATCAGGTAAGACGGAATGTTGATCTGCTTGCCGTTTACCATGATGTGCTTATGGTCAACGATCTGTCTTGCCTCGCGTCTCGTTCTCGCAAAGCCAAGACGGAACACTACGTTATCCAGTCTTGACTCGAGCAGTCTCATCAGGTTCTCACCTGTCATACCGCTCATGCGCTGTGCCTTCTCGAAGTAATTTCTGAAAGGCTTCTCTAATACTCCGTAGATAAATTTTGCTTTCTGCTTCTCACGCAGCTGGAGACCATACTCGCTCATTTTTCTATTGGATCTCTTTAACTGTCTGTTAGACTTCTTGTCAATTCCCAAATATACCGGGTCCATACCGAGAGATCTGCATCTTTTAAGGACCGGAACTCTATTAACTGCCATGTTATGCTTTCCTCCTAAATTTTTCGAATTACCTTGCGGATGTTCTTCTCTTAGCGTAGATACTCCTCATTATATTCGGAGTATCCGCTTTCCTACCAGGCTCGAAAATACCTCGCCAGGTACTCAATGCGTCGCTAACCTTTTTATGCCTATACTCTCCTCCGCTTCGGTGGACGGCAACCATTGTGCGGTACCGGAGTAACATCCTTGATACTTGTCACATCAATTCCACATGCCTGAAGTGCACGGATTGCTGCTTCTCTACCTGAACCTGGTCCCTTAACCATAACATCTACTGATTTCAAACCATGTACCAATGCTGCCTTAGCTGCTGTCTCAGCCGCCATCTGCGCTGCATAAGGGGTAGATTTCCTTGAACCTCTAAATCCCAGACCGCCTGCACTCGCCCATGAAAGAGCATTACCCTGTGCATCTGTCAATGTAACGATCGTGTTATTAAAAGATGACTGGATATGTGCTTGTCCGCGTTCAACGTTTTTCTTGACACGCTTTTTTGTCACTTTCTTTGTAACTTTCTTTGCCATAATAAAACTAACCTACTCTTTCCTTTTTGTTTTTGTTAATTAAGGTAGTTCTTCTCGCTTTGCTCGAAGAACGGCTTAAGACCTAAGCTCGAAAAAACCTCGCTAAGTTCTTAATGCCTCGCTAAGTGCTCTACTTCTTTTTATTAGCCACTGTTCTCTTCGGACCTTTTCTGGTTCTTGCGTTGGTCTTGGTCTTCTGACCGCGAACCGGGAGACCTTTTCTGTGACGGATACCTCTGTAGCATCCGATCTCCTGCAACCTCTTGATGTTCAGAGCGATCTCCCTTCTAAGATCACCTTCCACCGTCTGGGTCTCATCGATTACTGCACTGATCTTCTTAACATCATCGTCTGTAAGATCTCTGCAGCGAATGTCAGGACTTACTCCTGCCTCTGCTAAGATACGGTTAGAACTCGCTCTTCCGATTCCATAGATATAAGTTAATCCGATCTCAACACGTTTGTCTCTTGGTAAATCTACACCTGCAATACGAGCCATGTGAATTTTCCTCCATTTTCTTTACATTATCGTCTTTAATAGGGACTTTCGTCCAGGCATGTTTCGGTATCATGCCCTTTCCGGCCACCGCGCCAGGATGTTTCCTCTGGCTGCTGGTAAATGACAGGCCGGCATTAGAAGCAATATACGAAGGACATACACCGGCTACAGGTGCTCCTTGTATATTAAATAGTCTACACACATCCTGGTGTGTCGGCTATCAGCCGCCTAATTTAGTTCATTACCCTTGGCGCTGCTTATGCTTCGGGTTCTCGCAGATTATGCGAACGCTTCCTTTTCTCTTAATTACTTTGCATTTTTCGCAAATTGGTTTTACTGATGATCTAACCTTCACGTCAAATCCTCCTTTCATCCATTGCTCTGCCTACATGTCCGCGGCGCATACCAAGCACTAAAATTGCAATCTATATCCCTGTAAATGAATATATTTTCACAAATGCCCAGAAACACGCTTATATATTATAGCACCACCTGTCAACCAAAGTCAATAGACAATTTATAATTCTTTTCATACGAAACAGATAAGCAACCCCCTACTTATCTCTCCAGATAATCCTCCCCTTAGACAGATCGTACGGTGATAACTCCAGCGTCACCTTATCTCCCGGCAGGATCTTGATGAAATTCATTCTTAACTTTCCGCTGATATGTGCGAGCACCTGGTGCCCGTTCTCCAGCTCTACCTGGAACATTGCATTCGGCAATTTCTCTACTACGGTTCCTTCGATTTCGATTACGTCAGCTTTTGACATCTTAATATTCCTCCATCTTTACTATCTTCCTAATAGCTATATCATCAGCCCCGGCAATATCATACTCTCTGCAGATAACCTGCACATGCTTCTTTTTCTTCTTCTTTAGATTCTTAAGCGTTCTAATACTGCCGTCCGCTAAATATACATATGCGTCGTCAACCTCAATTATAACATAAACTTTTCCTATGTCATGGCCTGCCTTCGATCTTGCAAGCATCCCGGCCTTAAATCTCTCCATACCGCATCCATCCATAATTATGATTCCTGATTCAGCGTCAGCAGCACCGGCTCTTCCTTCGTGATGAGGACCGTATTCTCATAATGCGCGGACAGGCTGCGGTCCCGGGTTACGACCGTCCATTCGTCGTCTAACCAGTCAACCTCCCAGGTCCCCCTGTTGATCATAGGCTCTATTGCAAGAGTCATCCCGGCTTTCAGCTTGACACCTCTTCTGTTCATCTTATAATTCGGTATCTCCGGCGCCTCGTGCAATGCAGTACCTATCCCGTGCCCGCACAGATCCCTGACTACTCCAAACCCGTGGCTTACGGCATGACTGTCAATCGCTGCTGATATATCAAATAGATAATTGCCTTCTTTTGCATATTTTATACCTTCAAAGAAGCATTCTCTCGTAACACGTATCAATTCCTCTGCTTCTTTGCTGATCGCTCCGATGCCATGAGTTCTAGCGGCATCGGAATGATATCCCTTATAGATCACACCTGCATCCAGGCTTACGATATCTCCGTCCCTTAAGATCCTGTGCTTATCAGGAATTCCATGGACAACCTCCTCATTCACCGACACACAGATCGACGCCGGGTATCCCCTGTAATCAAGGAAGGATGGGATACATCCATAACTTCTGATGATCTCTTCTCCCAGCCTGTCTATGTCCAGTGTGCTCATTCCCGGATGCAGAGCCTTTCCCAATTCATTATGGACAATCTCCAATATACGCCCGGCTTCCTTCATAAGTTCGATCTCTCTCGCCGATTTGATAGTGATTGCCATCGCTTCCTACTCCCCCAATATATCCACGATCGCCTGGAACACGTCATTGATATCGATCGTACCGTCAACCGTCTTAAGAATACCCGCATTCGTGTAGTAATCGATCAACGGCTGAGTCTGCTCGTGATAAACTCCGAGGCGCTTCTTAACTGTCTCCGGCTTATCATCATCACGAAGAATCAGCTCCTTGCCGCATGCATCGCAGATCCCTTCCGTCTTAGTCGGCGCATATTCCAGATGATATGTAGCCCCGCAGCCCACGCACGCACGGCGTCCGGACATACGGTGCACGATATTCTCATCTGGAACATCTACGTCGATGGCATAATCCATCTTCTCTCCGATTGCCGCCAGCGCCTTATCAAGCGCCTCAGCCTGCGGGATCGTCCTTGGAAAACCATCCAGCACATAGCCGTTCGTGCAGTCGTCTTGTTTTACCCTGTCAACCACAAGGTCCACTACCAGCTCGTCCGGAACCAGAAGCCCCTGATCCATGTATGTCTTCGCCTTATTGCCAAGCTCTGTTCCATTCTTAATATTCGCCCTGAAAATATCGCCGGTTGAGATATGAGGAATACTGTACTTCGCAGCAATCTTCTTCGCCTGAGTTCCCTTGCCCGCTCCAGGGGCGCCTAACATAATAATCTTCATATGGCTCTTCCTCCTCTTCGCCTATATAGCAGTTTAACCCGCGAAAATATTCCCGCGAGTTGAAACTGTTAACTATTCAAAAATCCTTTATAATTACGCACTAGCATCTGTGATTCAACCTGTTTCATCGTCTCTAATACAACGCTGACAATAATGATCAGGGAAGTTCCTCCGAAGGATACACTTGCTCCAACCCAACCGTTAAACAGGATAGGAACGATCTGGATCACGATCAGGCCGCATGCACCGATAAAGATCACGTAATTCAATATCTTAGTCAGATACTCAACCGTTGGTTTCCCAGGACGGATACCCGGAACGAATCCTCCGCTCTTCTTCATATTATTAGCAATCTCCAACGGATTGAATGTAATAGAAGTATAGAAATACGCGAAGAACACAGTCAGAATAATATATACGATCAACCCCCAGGTATACTTGATCTGTTCCGGATTACACCAGTTGCTCTGATTCAATCCGTTTAAGATCTCTCCGCCGATGCCGCCTCCCCCGTCTTTGCCAAGGAAAGAAGCAATAATGATCGGAAACTGCATCAAGGATGATGAGAAGATGATAGGAATTACTCCGGCAGTATTGACCTTAAGTGGAATGTTGGAAGTACGCCCTCCATACATCCTTCTGCCTGCCATCTTCTGTGAATAGGATACCGCTATCCTTCTCTCTCCTCCCTGCAGGATCACTACGAACACTACCAGGAGAATAATGATCGCCAATATAATAATAACTGCCAGACCGGCAGATGCAATCGGCTTATCCTTCACAAACTGCTCGAACAATGATGTCATGTCGCTCGGTATTCTTGAGACGATATTGATCACCAGGACGATAGAGATACCGTTGCCAACACCCTTGCTGGTGATCTGCTCACCGATCCACATCAGGAACGCAGAGCCCGCGGTAAGCGTCAGAACTACAATCGCCGCATTTACGAAATTAAAATCTACCAGAAGACCCTGACGTCCGAAACCTACGGCCATGGCCGTTGATTCAAACAATGCCAGACCTACGGTAAGGTAACGTGTGATCGCTACGATCTTCTTCCTTCCATCCTCTCCTTCTTTCTGCATCTCCTCTAACTTAGGGATTGCAATCGTAAGAAGCTGCATGATGATGGAAGACGTGATATATGGCGTGATACTCAGCGCAAAGACTGACATCTGCTCAAAAGAGCCACCAGTGAAAGCGTTAAACAGATTAAACGCCTCACCAGTGTTCTGTGCGAAAAAGTCCTTGATATAGCTGGAATTCACGCCAGGTGTTGGTAACTGTGAACCGATTCGGATCACAATCAACATCAGGAATGTGTAGCCGATCTTTTTTCGGATGTCTTTAATCTGAAATGCCTTCCGAAATGTCTCTAACATTAGATCACCTCTGCTTTTCCACCTACAGCCTCAATCTTTTCTACAGCGCTTTTGCTGAATGCATTGGCCTGTACAGTCAGTTTCTTCGTCAATTCACCGTTTCCAAGGATCTTAACACCATCTCTCGGATTCTTAACGATTCCCTGTTCCAGCAGCGTCTCTACAGATACAACTGCATCATTATCAAACACTTCGAGAGCGCTAATATTAATACCAACGATTGTCTTAGAATTCCTGTTCGTGAAGCCTCTCTTTGGAATTCTTCTATATAACGGCATCTGACCGCCTTCGAAACCTGGCCTTGTTGCTCCTGAACGAGCTTTCTGACCCTTGTGTCCCTTACCGGCTGTCTTGCCATTACCAGAACCGTGTCCACGTCCTCTTCTGAAATTATCACTCTGTTTTGCTCCGTCAGCAGGTCTTAAGTTTGATAAATCCATTGTGACACCTCCTTATCCGATTATTTGAACTATACTTCTTCTACTTTTACCAGGTGCTGAACCTGTTTTACCATACCTCTGGTTGCTGCATTATCCGGCAGTTCAACTGTCTTGTTAAGCTTTCTTAAGCCTAATGCTTCTACAGTCTTCTTATGCTTTGGTACAGCACCGATCGTGGATTTTACTAACGTAATTCTCAAATTTGCCATCTGAATCCGCCTCCTTAGCCTAAGATCTCTTCAACAGATTTACCGCGAAGTCTGGCTACTTCATCCGGAGTCTTGATCTCACGTAATCCGGCGATCGTAGCAAGAACAACGTTCTGCTTATTGTTAGAACCAAGTGATTTGGTACGGATGTTCTTGATTCCAGCCATCTCGATCACGGCACGCGCCGGACCTCCGGCGATCACACCAGTACCTTCCGGAGCCTTCTTAAGCAATACGGAAGCGCCTCCGAATTTGCCGGTAAAATCATGTGTAATACTATCATTATCATCCAATGCAACAGTGATCATGTTCTTTGCCGCATCTTCTTTTCCCTTACGGATTGCTTCTGGAATCTCAGTAGCCTTTCCTAAGCCTGCACCAACATGGCCATTACCATCGCCAACAACTACTAAAGCTGTGAATCTCATATTACGGCCACCCTTAACAACTTTGGTTACACGCTTAATTGACACTACTTTCTCGTTTAACTCTAATGAACCAGCATCAATACGTTCTTGTTTCATGTGTAGCTCCTCCTTCTAGAAATTCAACCCAGCTTCTCTAGCTGCGTCTGCTAATGCCTGAATCTTTCCATGGTATATAAAGCCGCCTCTGTCAAAGACAACATCCTTAATACCCTTCTCGATTGCCTTCTCGGCAATCACTTTTCCTAAATATGCTGCTGCATCAACGTTGTTAGTCTTTTCTAAGTTCGCCTTCACGTCTTTCTGAAGAGTGGAAGCGGAAACCAGAGTATTTCCAACTGTATCGTCAATAATTTGAGCATACATATGATTATTGCTTCTAAACACAGCCAAACGCGGGCATGCGGTTGTACCGCTCAAACGATTGCGTATTCTTCTGTGCTTTTTAACGCGAACTTCGCTTCTTGATTTTTTGCTAACCATTTTCACACTCTCCTTACTTATTTCTTACCAGTCTTACCAACTTTACGTCTGATTACTTCATCAGCATACTTGATACCCTTGCCCTTATATGGCTCCGGTCTTCTCTTGTCTCTGATCTCAGCTGCGTATTGGCCTACTTTTTCTTTATTGATACCTTTAACGACGATCTTGTTCTGTCCTTCTACGACAGTCTCAACACCTTCCGGATCTGTCATTTCAACTGGGTGAGAGTAACCAAGGTTCAATGTAAGCTTGTTTCCGGACTTCGCGGCCCTGTAACCTACACCGTTAACCTCCAGAACCTTCTGGTAACCTTCTGTAACACCGACAACCATGTTGTTCACCAGTGTTCTTGTCAGGCCGTGAAGAGATTTCATCTTCTTCAAGTCATTCGGTCTTGTTACAACTACTGTATCGCCTTCCACCTTAACTTCCATCTCAATCGGAAGCTCTCTTTCAAGAGTTCCTTTCGGACCCTTTACGGTTATCTTATTATTCTCTGCAATCTCAACGGTAACTCCTGCTGGAATTGCAACCGGCAGTCTTCCTATACGTGACATACCTGTATCCTCCTTAACTTAGATTCTCGGAGCAGATGCTAATGTCTGCTCTGTTTTCAGTATTAAATGAAGTTCTCTTCGCATTCGCTCAGAGAACGGCTTATTTTCTAAGTTCATTCAGCGCACCCTACGCTTGAATTCACTAAGAAAATAATGCCTACCAAATATAACACAGCACCTCTCCGCCAACGCCGAGCTTTCTTGCTTCTTTGTCTGTGATCACACCTGCATTGGTAGAAATGATCGCCGTGCCAAGTCCGCCGAATACCTTCGGTACATCAGCGCTTCCTGCGTATACACGAAGTCCTGGCTTGGATATTCTCTTAAGACCTGTGATAACTTTTTCATTCTTGTCCGCACCGTATTTTAATACGATGTGAATTGTCTTGAATACTCCGTCTTCTACGATTTCATAATTCTCGATGTAACCTTCGTCCAGTAAGATATTTGCTATTGCAAGCTTCATCTTGGAAGACGGTACATCTACTGTATCATGTTTAGCAGTATTAGCATTACGGATTCTTGTAAGCATATCTGCGATTGGATCACTCATAGTCATGATTTCTTTTCCTCCTTACCAACTTGCTTTCTTAACTCCTGGAATCTGTCCTTTATATGCTAATTCGCGGAAGCAAACACGGCAGATTCCATATTTTCTCAAATATGCATGTGGACGTCCGCAAATCCTGCAGCGGTTGTATTCTCTGGTGGAGAATTTCTGCTTACGCTGCTGCTTGATCTTCATTGCTGTTTTAGCCATAATTTACCTCCCTACTTTGCAAACGGCATATTGAACTGCCGAAGCAATTCACGAGCCTCTTCGTCTGTCTTTGCCGTTGTAACAAATATGATATCCATACCTCTTACCTTGTCGATCTTGTCATACTCGATCTCAGGGAAGATCAGCTGCTCCTTGATACCAAGAGCATAGTTGCCTCTTCCGTCGAATGCGTTAGGATTCACTCCTCGGAAGTCACGTACACGCGGTAAGGAAAGGTTGATCAGACGGTCAACGAACTCATACATCTTCTCGCCTCTTAAGGTAACCTTACATCCGATTGACATTCCTTCTCTTAACTTGAAGTTAGCAACTGACTTCTTTGCCTTACAGATAACAGCCTTCTGTCCTGTGATCCTTTCAAGATCAGCAACCGCTGAATCCAACAGCTTCGCATTATCCTTTGCCTCGCCGACGCCCATGTTGATCACAACCTTGTCGAGCTTCGGCACTTCCATGATATTTTTATAACCGAACTTTTTATTCATCGCGTCAACGATTTCGTTCTGGTATTGTTCTTTCAGTCTACTCAAAGCACTGGCCCTCCTTCCTCAGATTAATCAATCACTTCGCCTGTTGATTTTGCATAACGAACCTTCTTATCTCCGTCCATCTTGATACCCACTCTGGTCGCTTTACCTTTGTGCATATACATTACATTAGAGGCGTCGATCGGGCCTTCCTGACGGATGATTCCGCCATTCTGATTCGCAGCGTTTGGCTTTGTGTGCTTTGTCAGCATATTAACGCCTTCCACGACAACCTTGCCGTCCTTCTGGTTCACGGCGATAACCTTGCCCTCTTTGTCTTTACCCTTGCCGGCGATAACCTTAACGGTATCACCCTTCTTGATCTTTAACATTGACATCTCCTGCACCTCCTTAAAGAACTTCCGGAGCCAGGGAAACAATTCTCATGAACTGCTTGTCACGAAGCTCCCTCGCTACTGGCCCGAAGATACGGGTTCCTCTTGGTGTCTTGTCTTCTTTTATAATAACAGCAGCATTCTCATCAAAACGGATATAAGAACCGTCTTTACGGCGTGTGCTCTTCACGGTACGAACAACAACAGCCTTCACTACATCGCCTTTTTTAACAACGCCGCCTGGTGTTGCATCTTTAACGGTCGCAATAATTACATCGCCAATACTTGCATACCTTCTTGTTGAACCGCCAAGTACGCGGATACACAGTAACTCTTTTGCGCCTGTGTTGTCTGCTACTCTCAGTCTGCTTTCTTGCTGTATCATGCAGGTTTCCCTCCTTATACTATTTCACTTTTTCCATAACCTCGACAAGTCTCCATCTCTTATCCTTAGAGAGCGGTCTTGTCTCCATAACTTTTACCTTGTCGCCGATGTTGCATTCGTTCGCTTCATCGTGAGCTTTTAATTTATAAGTTCTTTTAACGATCTTCTTATAAAGCGGATGTTTTACATGATCTTCAACCGCAACAACAATGGTCTTATCCATTTTATTGCTGACAACCTTACCCACACGGGTTTTTCTAAGATTTCTTTCCACGGTTTACACTCCTTTTTGTGCCTGTGCCATTACAGTCTGGATTCTTGCGATATTTCTTCTTACTTCCTTGATTCTGCTTGTATTATCTAACTGATTCGTTGCGTTCTGGAATCTCAGATTAAAGAGTTCCTTTTTAGCAGCTACTAATTCTTCATTCAGCTCTGCAGCTGATTTTGTTCTTAAATCTTCTACAAATGCATTAATTTTCACTGTTATCACCGCCTTCTAAGTCTGCGCGAGAAACTACTTTACATTTACATGGCAGCTTGTGTGTAGCCAGACGAAGAGCTTCTCTCGCAACTTCCTCTGATACGCCGGCAATCTCGAACATTACACGGCCCGGTTTCACAACTGCTACCCAGTATTCTAAGGTTCCTTTACCAGAACCCATACGTGTCTCAGCTGGTTTCGTAGTTACAGGTTTATCCGGGAATATCTTGATCCATACTTTACCGCCACGCTTGATATAACGAGTCATAGCAATACGTGCAGCCTCGATCTGATTGGATTTGATCCAGCATGGTTCCATTGCAACGATACCATATTCACCGTTAGTAATCTTGTTTCCGCGAAGAGCTTTTCCCTTCATAGAACCACGGAATTGTTTACGACGTTTTACTCTCTTTGGCATTAACATGATTTATCTCTCTCCTTCCTTTGCTGCTTTTTCCGGAAGAACTTCGCCTTTATAGATCCATACCTTGACACCAACTTTTCCATAGGTTGTGTCTGCTTCAGCGAATCCGTAGTCAATGTCTGCTCTCAGTGTCTGAAGAGGAATCGTCCCCTCGCTGTAGAACTCTGTACGAGCCATATCAGCTCCGCCGAGACGTCCCGATACGGATGTCTTAACTCCAAGCGCGCCTGACTTCATGGTTCTTGACATACAAGACTTCATTGCACGTCTGAAAGAGATACGGTTTTCAAGCTGTAATGCGATATTCTCTGCTACAAGCTGGGCATCTTTGTCCGGTCTCTTGATCTCCTTGATATCAACAACTAACTTCTTATCGGTAAACTGTGTAAGCTCGCCTTTTACTTTCTCAATCTCAGCGCCGCCCTTGCCGATCACTACGCCTGGCTTCGCTGTATAAATGATGATCTTAACACGGTCGGATGCTCTCTCAATCTCAATTCTAGAAACTCCGGCGCTGTATAATCTCTTCTTAAGATACGTTCTGATTTCATGGTCTTCTACTAAGTAATCTGCGAAATCCTTCTCTGCATACCACTTAGAATCCCAGTCTTTGATAATACCGACTCTCAAGCCATGAGGATTAACTTTCTGTCCCATGATTGCCCCTCCTTATCTTTCATCAAGCACCAGTGTAATGTGGCTCATTCTCTTCTCGATCCTGTAAGCCCTACCCTGTGCCCTCGGTCTGATTCTCTTCATTGTTGGCCCTTTATTCGCATAAGCCTCTGCGATATAAAGGTTCTCAGCATTCATACCGTTGTTGTTCTCAGCATTCGCAATCGCTGATTCCAGCAGTTTCTTTATTAAACTAGAAGCATATCTTGGATTGTAAGTTAAAATACCAAGCGCTGTCGTTACATCCTTACCTCTGATGGCATCTAATACATAGCATGCTTTCTGGACAGAAACTCTTGCATAAGATAACTTAGCAGAAGGTCTCGTATCTCTGTTATCATTTCTCTCTCTCTTGATTTGGGATCTGTGTCCTTTTGCCATGGATGAACCCTCCTTTCACAATGTAATTATCTAACTCTTGATTTCTTTTCGTCTTTTCCATGTCCTCTGTATGTCCTGGTTGCAACAAACTCGCCGAGCTTGTGTCCAACCATATCTTCTGTCACATATACAGGTACATGTTTTCTTCCGTCATGTACGGCAATTGTATGTCCAACCATGCTTGGGAAGATCGTAGAACGGCGGGACCAGGTCTTGATCACAGACTTGTCACCAGAAGCGTTCATTGCATCAATCTTCTTAAGCAGACTTGCATCTGCGAATGGTCCTTTTTTAACTGAACGTGCCATAGGTTATAACCTCCTCCATGAAAATTATTTGATTGCTCTGCCATCTCTTCTTCTTACGATCAGCTTGTTAGATGACTTGTTCTTCTTCCTTGTCTTAAGACCAAGTGCTGGCTTGCCCCAAGGTGTACATGGACCCGGACGGCCGATTCCTGTCTTACCTTCACCACCGCCGTGCGGATGGTCATTCGGGTTCATAACAGAACCGCGGACTGTCGGTCTGAATCCCATGTGGCGTTTACGTCCTGCTTTACCGATATTGATCAGGTTGTGATCTCCGTTGCCTACAACACCGATAGATGCGCGGCAATTGATCGGAACCATTCTCATCTCCCCTGACGGGAGTCTCAAAGTTGCATACTTGCCTTCCTTAGCCATCAGCTGTGCGCTGTTACCAGCGGAACGAACCAGCTGACCGCCTTTTCCAGGATAGAGCTCGATATTGTGAATCTGAGTACCTACCGGAATCTCAGAAAGAGGGAGACAATTGCCGACCCTTACTTCGGCCTCCGGTCCGTTCATGACCTTCATTCCATCCTTCAGTCCTTCCGGAGCAATGATATATGCTTTCTCACCATCCTCATAGCAGATCAGAGCGATATTCGCAGATCTGTTCGGATCATACTCAATACCAAGAACAGTTGCGTGGATACCGTCTTTTCTCCTCTTGAAGTCGATAATTCTATATTTTCTCTTAGCGCCGCCTCCGCGGTGTCTAACTGTAATCTTACCTTGATTGTTACGTCCTGCCTGTCTGCTCTTCGGAGCTAACAAAGACTTCTCCGGTGTCTTCTTGCTGATCTCAGAGAAATCAGAACCAGTCATCTGTCTTCTGGAAGGCGTATATGGGCGGTATGTTTTAATTCCCATGATTGCTTCTCCTTTCGAATCCTAATTATTATTGTCACGGAATTGCACCGTATATTGAACACTTAGCGAGGTCCCTCACGAGCTTAGTGTGAAAATACACCTGGATACTTAGCGAGGTCCTTCACGAGCTTAGTAGCCACGGTGTCTCCTTGCCAGGTCTTTCACGAGCTTAGTGCTCCATCATTTTCTCGGTTATATTCACTTCTGCGCGCTCCGCGCGGTGAATGTTCGCTTCGCTAAGCTCGGAAGAACCTCGCTAAGCTCACCGAACAGGGTCCGACTAAGGCTCAGCCTGCGCTGCGCTTGTCTTCGCCAAGTCTTATAACCCTTCAAAAATCTCGATCTCTGCGCTGTCAGCTGTAAGCTTCACAATCGCTTTCTTCGTCTTAGCTGTCTTGCCGAACTGCATGGTTCCGCGCACTCTTCTCTTCTTGCCCGGGCAGTTCATGGTGTTCACGCTCTCCACCTTGGTTCCGTTGAACATCTTCTCAACAGCTTCTTTTACCTGAGACTTGGTTGCTTCCGGGTGAACTAAGAACGTATACTTCTTCTCTCCCATCAGCTCCATACTCTTCTCTGTTACAACCGGTTTAAGGATCACATCATAATATTGAATATTAGCCATTATGCGTACACCTCCTCGATGCTGGCAACAGCAGCTTTCGTTGCGATCACTGTGTTGTACTTCAGGATATCATACACATTGATGGTATTAGTTCTTGCAGTCTTCACATCTGCGATATTTCTCGCAGACAGCTCTGCATTCTTATTGCCGTCCTCTAATACTACCAATGCCTTGGATACATCTAAATTCTTCAGGATATTAGCGAAATTCTTCGTCTTGATCTCATCAAAGCTGATCTCGTCGATCACGATGAACTTCTTCTCCTCTACTCTGGATGTAAGAGCGGACTTAAGTGCTGCTCTCTTCTCCTTCTTATTCATCTTGAATGAATAGTCTCTCGGTACAGGTGCGAATACTACGCCGCCGCCTGTCCACTGCGGAGCTCTCGTTGAACCCTGTCTTGCATGACCGGTCCCCTTCTGTCTCCATGGTTTTCTGCCGCCTCCGGAAACTTCAGAACGCGTCTTGGCCTTCTGCGTTCCCTGGCGTTTATTTGCAAGCTGGCTGACAACTGCCATGTGTACAAGATGCTCATTCACTTCCACACCAAATACAGCATCGTTTAAGTCGATCGTACCAACTTCTTTGCCTTCGATGTTATAAACGGATACGTTTGCCATCTTAAAGTGTCCTCCTTCCTTCGCCAAAGCTTAAATAGCTTTTACTGCTTCTTTAATAGTTACTAAAGACTTCTTCGGTCCCGGTACAGACCCCTTGATCAGAAGCAGGTTGTTCTCTGCGTCCACACGTACAACCTCAAGGTTCTGGATCGTGATCCTCTTGTTACCCATCTGACCAGGCATCTTCTTGCCCTTGAACACCTTGCTCGGATCAGAAGCAGCTCCGTTAGAACCTGCATGACGGTGGAACTTGGAACCATGTGTCATAGGCCCTCTGTGCTGACCATGTCTCTTGATCGCGCCCTGGAATCCCTTACCTTTGGAGATTGCCGTCGCATCGATCTTATCGCCTGCCGCGAAGATATCAGCCTTGATCTCCTGTCCCAATTCATACTCGCCAGCATTCTCGAACTTGAACTCTCTTACAAATCTCTTGCCGGTAACTCCCGCTTTCGCGAAATGTCCCTGCTCTGCCTTCGTAACGCCATGACGATGAACGATTTCCTTCTTACCACTCTTATCCTTGTTGACAATTCTGTCTTTCTTATCAACGAACCCAACCTGAACAGCCTCATAACCGTCATTCTCGACCGTCTTGATCTGTGTTACCACACAAGGCCCGGCCTGAAGAACAGTAACCGGCGTCAGCGTTCCGTCTTCGTTGAAGATCTGAGTCATTCCGACTTTTGTAGCTAAGATAGCTTTCTTCATTATAATTACCTCCTGTTATTTACAGCGGAGCGCATATCACGCTCATCCTAAATGATAGGAACTACTGTTTGCTTTTCATCTTGATATCAATATACACACCTGCAGGCATCTCAAGCCTTGATAACGCGTCAACCGTCTTCTGGGTCGGTGCGATGATATCGATCAGTCTCTTATGAGTCCTCTGCTCGAACTGCTCCCTGGAATCCTTATACTTATGAACAGCCCTTAAGATCGTAACAACTTCCTTCTTGGTCGGAAGCGGTACCGGTCCGCTCACCTTAGATCCGTTCTTCTTAACAGTTTCGATGATTTTCCTGGCGGATGCATCAACCATCTGATGGTCATACGCCTTCAAAGTGATTCTCATTACTTGACTTGCCATAAAAAAAGTCGCCTCCTTATTCGTACTTTTCAACAGTACGACAAGCGGTGACTGTACACTCTCCCGTGTGTGTCGTGAGAACCTCACACGTCGTATATAGCACTTTCCAGCCGTCAAAGGCTGTCTTACGTGCGGTACATACAGCCCTTAATCTGCGGCGCAGTACCAACGATTACAGTGTTACAGTGACTTGTCGCCAGTTTCCTAACTTGACATTCGCTCCACGGAAAACCTGCCATATATAAGCAGCAACCTCGCGCTTCAACGCTATCAATGTCACAGCTTTTTTAGTATATCTGAGGAAACCGCATTTTTCAAGCCTTTTTTTAGAAATATTGTATTTTTTTTCATACATAGGATCCGCCGGAAATCTAATTTAAGAAAGTTTTAAAAAATATTTTGCATTTTGCCCAAACAAACACAAGAAATCATTGACTTTTTCGTGCGATAATGATAAATTGATTATATCAGAGATGATAAATCGGGGTATCGTCTTTGAAGAAGCTATACTAATCTATTCTAAAAGATCTGGAGGGAGAAATTATGTTACTAGCACTACAAATTTTATTCGGCGTACTGGCAGCCGGCACCGGACTCGGACTTATCGTCGACATCTTTAAAAATCGTATGGACGGTCTTAAGAATGCCACCGGCAAGCAGTGGGCATCTGGTTTTGCAGTAGGTATCGTTGCTAACTTCTTAGACACACTTGGCTGCGGCTCTTTCGCCCCATCGACGTTCATGTACAAACTTTTCAACCAAATCGATGATATCGATATTCCTGGTACTCTGAACGTTGGAGATACATTCCCTGTTATTTTTGAGGCATTTATCTTCACGGCTTCCGTAGATTGTGATCCTAAGTTCTTGTGGATCATGTATATCTGTGCCGCTGTAGGCTCTTTCGGATTCGCGACTATCGTAACGAAGTGGCCTCGCAACAAGATCAGATACGCTCTTGGCTTTATTATGATTCCTCTTGCAATTATCATGCTGTGTAAGAACACTGGTGTGGGACCATTCGGAATCGTTGGAACGGCTACCGGATTAACCGGCTGGAAATTGATCGTGGCTGCTGCTCTTAACATTTTGTGGGGCGCTCTCATGGATATCGGCTTCGGTCTGTATGCACCATGTATGGCTACATGTCTTCTGCTCGGCGTTGATGCCGGAGCTTGTTTCCCAGTATTCATGGGATCATGTGCCTGCCTGATGCCGGCATGTTCTATTGAGTTCATCAGGACTCACAGATACGATGTACCGCATACAGTCGGTAACGCTCTCGGCGGATGTATCGGTGTATTTATCGCATGGAAGCTCATCACTAACCTGCCGATGTTCTGGCTGATCAATCTGATCTGTGTAGTTCTTCTTTGGACATCATACTCACTGCTCAGCGCAGCTAACAAGGACAGGAAGGCTGGAATAGCTTAAGCAATTTAATTATAAGAATACATACATAAATGGCCGCTCCGACCGGGCAGCCATTTATGTTTTTTACTACAAAATATTTATCACAGAAATCGGAGAAATAAGATGTTCATAAATGAATACATAATGAATCGAAGACGTTATGATAAATGGGCAACTCCTAAGTTTTGGAAGTTACCTATTTTTTATGTGTACCTTGTCATATTTGTTGCGGGGGTTTTTGGCTGGATCTATTTCGAGAGGGTTAACGCTCCTGCAAGATGGCAGACGATCGGCGCATTCCTTACTTTTGTCGCAGTATACAGGGGAGTTTTTTTCAGATGGATGCACGCCGACAAAACATTCCGCCTTACCCGCGCGAACTACTTCGGCGGCAAGGATTGGACCTGTAAGGTGATCGTAGGTGAGAGGAATATCTCTCTGTATATCAATGGGAAGATCAATAACAAAGTCGAATGGGACCAAATCCTCAGATTCGAAGAAGCCAAATCCTACTTCCGATTATCAACAGACGAATACAACGAAGGCGTCATGATCGACAAAGCATCCTTTACCGAGGGCGATATCGACAGCTTCAGACAATGGATGCTCGATAAACATCCTGAGATCAAATACGGGCCTGTAACCCCATCACTTGATAAATAAACAGCCTCAGACGCTCTCTCCCGCCACGAGGCCTCCTACGGCGTCAGAAGTTCAACATCAAATTGCATAAAACTTTTGTGTACTTATAATAAATAATTGTTATTTTGCATGAAATTTATTTTTACTCTGCAATAGTATTGACATAAAAATACAAAAATGATATATTAAACACATCTTAAATGTATAAACTTTTTCAAACATTACAAAGTGTTTATTTTATGAAAAGTTTATACATTAAGTGACCGTTGCGGTTGTATTTGCAGTTACGCAGCTTGCCGATCGTTTCCCCCAAGAACGTTCTTGCAGCAGCGTACTCAATTAATATATACGCCTCTTTTAGAGGAGCATTCCCCAGCTTTGTATATACAAAACTGCAATGCAACGAGGAAAACCTCTCAATGACATACCAAAAAGAAAGGGCACGACATACAGGTCGTGCCTTTTCTTTTCGTATTTATATCCCGATCACTTATCTATCACCTGTCTATCATCGGTCTGTCATCTCTCTATCGCCTGTCTATCCCTGTCGTTATCCCGATCTCCAAAAAGAAAGAGACCCGCATCGTCAATCCCCGATGCGGAATCTCTTCCAACCTCTCTGAAATTACTTCATCAAACTGCAAAAGAACACCTATCTATTCTCTTGGTCTTTCTGGCGCATCTTCAGTTTCAGAAGCGCCATCGCCTTCCTGCAGTCGAGCGCGACCATGTTGTTTTCCCCCACTACATTGGTCTCCGTTCCATCTGCGCTCTTATTGATGTCTACAATACCGTCCAGATATTCATTCACCACCACGAACTGCGCTACCGTACCGCTGAAATTGAGCCCTGTCACCGGAATTCCCCTTATTCCTAACTGCTCACATGTATTCGTGAAGTCTACGTCACTGTTTCCCCAACCATCAGATGAGATAATCACACCGTCAGCCCGCATCGCTTCCGCCCAGACGGCTGAACGTGTCCCTACCAACATCTTATCCTTGTTGTCATCCGGCGTTCCTACCAGAAGGATCCCCATCAGATCAAGATCCGTGTCATTAGACACTACATCAAGGAGCGGATCCCTGAAATGATGCAGTGAAGTCTCCTTGGTTGATGGTCCTATTCCCATGTGCTCACCTCCTTATTGCATTGAGCGGATGATTCCGTCCCGGTACTCATTCGGAGTCACCAGAATCGGCATATTCCCCATATCAATGATCGATCGTCCGCCTTCTACCCCAGATGGTTCCTCTGCAAAAAAGTGTGTATCATACATAGCTCCCTGTCCTGCGACCTGCTTGATAATCAACACCCTCTTCTTCCCCGGTCTTACAATGTCGTGATACTCGTGCCTCTCCGTACATTTTTCTCCACGGAATTTCTTCAGCTTCTCACGGTAGGTCTGAATGAACTTATCGCAGGCGCGGTGCGCTGCCGTCGGCCCTGGCCGTTCCTGTCCCATACCGGCAGTGAGAGTTACGTCAAAGGAAATAATATAGTCGTCATCTCCAGGAGTACCTGCCCGATTCAAGTATAACTGATCCTTCAGATTCCCTTCCGATGACCCGAATTCATGGCACTGTTTACCATTCACATCCACACCCGTAAGCATTACATAGACGCCGGTGATCGTGTGCGTAATCCCATCCCCAATCTTGCCAAGAACTTTTGTAGAGATCGGTATAATATCCATGATGGTGTTCGTCCACCTGTCATGGTCGCCCGGCTTAATAAGCTGAATATCGATCTTCTCGATATATTCCTCCTCTGCCGCCAGTCCGTCAAGCATCTCCTTACTGACTGTCATGTTACCGTCTACTTTAATGTCGTTATGCTCGCCCCATTCTACACTATTCATATGGAATGATTTGATCACTAATTTCCTAAGGTCTTTTACTTCATCAGCCACTTTCATCACCTCCGTTAACACAGTCTGCCAAGCAGACCCTCTCATATATGTATTATACAATATATCGAATGATATTCCAATATATCGTCATGATATTTTTCAAAAAAAGGCAGATGTATCATACATCTGCCTCCTGATACTATGAGTTAATTATACCTTAGCAATATACTCGAACGGCAACGGAACGATCTTTCCCGGCGTCTGGATCTCAACCAGCTGTTCCAGAGTAGCCTTTACGATCTGTGTCTGCTGTTCCGGGTTATTCGGAGCTCCAGCATTCGCACCCATAGGTACCAACGGAGCTACCGCACGAGGAGTACCGGTCTGACGAACAACCGGCGGAAGAGCTGCAATAATAATAGTAGGAATTCCAGCCTCTTCAATCGCTCTCTGCACCAATACTGCAGAGCGGTGACAGGTACCTCATCCAGCAGTGAGGATTACCGCGTCAACTTCTTCTTCCTTAAACATCTGTGCAATCGCCGGTCCGGTTTCACCCTTGAACTTCTCCTGGTTTCCGCCGCCTCCCATGAATCCCGCGTGTACAGGAGCACATGCTTTAATAAAACCTTCTTTTGCAAGCTCATGAATTCTGTCGATCGGAAACATACAGTTGATGTCCTTGTTAACATCACTGTTGTCATATCCGCCGTGTGATACCATCAATTCACTAGACGGCATATCATCCGTAACTTTTCTCCATGTAAAGTCGCCTGCCAGGTTGAATCTTTCCTGTTCCTTGTGATGAACACCTGCTGCTGTAGCAAGAGCAATCGTCATATCTTTCAACTCTTTTGTAACAGGAGCCCATACAGACGGCGGAGTAATAGGAACAAATATCTCTGATTGCATTCCTTTAACTAACGTTAAACTCATTGTTATACCTCCTTATTGTTCTGGTTCTTTTCGCGCATCTCTTTCTGACGCCGCGTATAAGTGTCCAGGTTACTTACATACTTTTCATTGATCTCGGGTCCAAGCTGTTCCACAAAACTCATATTCCATGCAACCTCCTGCCCTACCTTAATGGGATAATCACTGATGAACATACGCATCGGTACCTTCAGATAACCCAGGCGGCCTTTCAGGTCGATCGCCACCGATCCGTCGTGCACCTCCACGATCACACCTTCCATCCGTATGATCTTATCGCCATATTTCAAATCTGTCATGCTTTTCACCTGACTTTAGTCATATTTTTCCTTACGCTTCTGGCTCATCGGCAGAGATTGCTCATTCTCAACCAGATTCAGTCCTTTTCCTGTTACACTTTCAATTGCTTCCACATTAGAAGACTTCACATTCGGATTCCATTTCTTCTCCGCTGCCTTCACATCTTCTCCGCCCATAGCATTCTTAAGCATCTGCACTGCGCGGACAGCATCCTCAGGACAAAGTGTATTACAAGCAAGAACTTCGTTCTCAATACCTGACTCAGACTTATTATTATCGACCATATGCGTCATATACTTGTTACCAACAACCAGAGCGCCCTGTACCGCACAGAAGGACATACCCACTACCGGGATTCCCCTCATACCGATCTGCTCATGGTGGCTTGCAAAATCAATGTGATTATTGCCGAAGCCTTCAGTTGTAACGAATGCACCGTCTACATCCAGCATCTCACAGATCTGGCCTACACGCTTAGATACATAGAACTTCTCAGCGTTGATCTGCGGGCTTCCTACAAAGATAACGCCGCACAGGTCGATCTCTTCATCATGCAGAGCTTCAAGAACCAACGGCTCTCTCCAGTAATGTCTGGACATCTCCTTAGATGCAGGTCCGATACATGTAAGAGCATGAATACATCCGTCAAGAACTTCCAACGGAGATACAGCTACCGGAACGTTACCAAGGTCAACATTCGGCTTACCGCCAAGGATACCAACCGGCTCAACCGGAAGGATCAGGTTGTCATGCATAGCGCCCTGTCCCATGATCTCTTTAACGATAACAACTTTCTTCTTGCCTGGTCTTCTGTACTGGTCAAAAGTCTCTGTATCCGTCACAAGGGACTCATCCAACTTCTTCAGGCACTCACGGATCTCCTGTGTGATGATATCGCTTGCACTATGAGCTGCCAGCGGGCCAGGTCTCTCCATGTTCGTTCCTTCTTTGACCGTAACCTGTGTCTTGATGAAGATCTCACCCTTCTCAGGTGCTCCCGGACGTCCCCACATAATATTCTCATCCAGGAATCCTTCCGAAGAACCAAACTCACCGATCTGAACTCCATTCGCGTCTGTACCTGTTACCATCATAACAACGCCGTCAAGAACTCTGGTAACGCCTGATCCAAGTTCATCCTCGCCCTCTTTCGCAGCGATCGGCTGAACATCCATGATCGTCTCCGAATATGTGTGATAATCTGCCGGTGTGATAATATCAATCTTAAGGTCGTAAACTAACTTCTGAGAATCAATACACTCTTTCTCGATACCTTCACGGATATAAAGCGTAGTTCCTTCGATCTTCGTCTCCGGTCCTCTCTTAACTTCCGTGATATTAAAATGCTTTCTCGTAAGGCTTCTGATCAGCTTAGCCTCCTGCTCTGCTGCCGGCGCCGCTGCGACCGCTGCTGCTGCGCCTGCCGGAACCTCTGCCGCTGCTGCGCTGCCTCCGCCAAGTGCTCCAACCGGAATCTCAAGATTGATGTCCTTGCCTTCTCCGATATGGATCTTCAGCACTCCGCCTGCTGCCGGTGCTGCTGCAACTGGCGCCGCTGCCGGTGCCGGTGCTGCTTCCTCTTCCGCTGCCTCCGGTGCTGCCGGTTTGCTTGGTGCTTTTGCCCCTTCCACAACGTCTGCAGTAAGCGGGCAAAGTGAATCACAAGTCTTTGTGAGTTTTGCTCCTAAAACCTCCTCGATGGTCAATGCCCCATCCAGGTTCAGTAATCCAGAATCTACCAGATCGTCAAAGATCGCCGGATCTTCCAGATTAGCAGCTTCGATTGTAATGCCAGCTTCTGCTCTACAACATAATACCGCAGGATCATGAGCGTGCGCTTTCGCTGTTTCAGCTGTGATTGACATATTGTTTTCCCTCCTTAATTTGGTTCGAGCGTCCCTTACAGTCCGCATAAATTATGTTACCCGTTCCGGCACATTGTTATGTATGCCTCGCAGGCGGCCGCGTTCTGCGCGGCCTTGATGTATATATACAGCCGCAGGCAGCACGGAGAGTCCTCTCTTTCTCCATCCAAAGGAATCGGGGGTCCTTCGGATTCTTTGCGTGCAGCAGTAATATCTGGTATTTATTTGCCGTTCGGAAGCTGATCTACCTGCTTGGAAACAGTCAATCTTCTGTACAGCGAATGTCCGATCGTCCTCATCACATGGTCTGTCTGATGGAACGTCTTAAGCTTCATCTTCGGAGCGGATCCCATAACCGTATTCGAACAGTCAGAGCAGTTGCCGATTATGATATATTCTGCGCCGTCCTTCTTAAACTGCAGACACTTCTGCGCCTGTCCCGGACAGTTGCCCGGATTCTCGCACTTCAGCGCCGCGCCCGGCTTCGGCTCAACAGCCTGCTTGCATCTTGCAACAGAAACGACCTTGCCGTTCATCTTCTCGCAGATCTCACGCATACGGTCTTCGCTTCCGCCGCACGCGCAGACAAGAAGCCCAACCGGAGCTCCGTGCAGATCAGGGAATTCGATCGTTACGATGATACCGCCTGTCGTCTTCGTAACCGGTGCGTCTAACGCAGTTGACTTCCCTGTAAACGGTCCGCCCATAATGATCTCTCCATAAGGCTCCTCTATGCCGCCGGCCCTCTCGATCATATCGCCGACGCTGGTCCCTACCGGAATATCCATATATACATGCGGCTCGTTGCCGCCGTTCAGCTTGCCTATCACCGTCATATTCTTGCTGTAGCAAGGCTTCTTCTCCTCGATCGCCTCCGCAATACGAAGCAGCGTCTCGCAGTTGATCACCACTGCATCCGCCGCTGAAGGAAGCTGGGTCGGATCAAGCAGTTTATCCAGACACTCTCTTACGACTGCACGTTCCTCTCCCATCGGGTAAATATCAGGAAGAAGGTGAATGGTAAGGCTGTCGTCATCCTTGATCGCATCTCTTAAGATCTGGACTGCCTTCTCGTTCTTCTTCTTGATCGCGATGATACCCTTCGACGCATTGGAGATCTCCATACAATACTTAAGCCCGCGTATGGTAATATCCGCCTTCTCCTCCAACTGTATAACATTGTGACGCAGTCCCGGTTCGCACTCTGCAGCATTGACAAGGACATATCCGCCCTTCAGATCCGTTCCGATCTTAACGCCCGTAGGGAATCCGGCGCCGCCCATACCTACGATACCTGCCTCTTTTACCAAGGCAAGCTTATCATTCTCATCTTCCACTTCGATCGGTACAAACTCTTCCTTCTGCTCTTCGTCGGGTCTGATAACGATCCTGTCTTCCAGGACTTCTTCAACTACGCCGTACACACTGGAAAAAATATTCGCTCCAAGACCAGTCGGCGTTGCGATCTTCGTACCTTTTTTCACTTCGTCCCCTGCCTGTACAATCGCTGCACAGGGCGCACCGACATGCTGACGCAATAAAATCTGTACATTTCCCATTGACATCCTTCTCCTTTACATTAATATATAAGCAACAAAACTTCTCAGTTCGTCTGCTTACTTCTGCAGTTACTTTCCCGCCTATCTATAAATAAACCCTATAAATGATTTCTTTTGGCGAGGGCATGTGGGAATCGAACCCACCCAGGACGCTCTTAACGCCCCACACTGGTTTTGAAGACCAGGAGGCACACCAGTCACCCATCTACCCCCATAATATTAATCTCATGTGCTTTAACAATAGCATAATTCGCGTATGATTTCAACACTTTTTTTGTATTTTTATAATACCAAAAAACCATTGACTTTTCAAGGTTTTTCGTACATAATGTAGTTAAGAAAATGAACAGCATACTAGAACGTAGTCTAATTGTTAATTTTTTGCTGTTTTCACCGGATTTTCTCCTTAATTATATTTGAAAAAGACACGGAGAGAGTAAGGGGCCTTTCAAAGTGCTTTTATAAAAAATTTATAGAATATCTCTATAAATCAAAATCAATCTATTTTTTATTAGGAGGTACAAGAACTATGGAATTAAAAGCAAATGTTAATTTCGAACGTTTCGAAGGCGCATTGCAGGTGGTTGACTCCCATACCGTCGGAGAGTTCTGCCGCATCGTGATCGGCGGTTTCCCTGAGCCGGAAGGAACCACCATGATCGAGAAGAAGAAATGGATGGAAGAGAACTATGATCATGTTCGTACCGCTCTCATGTTCGAGCCTCGCGGACATCATGATATGTTCGGCGCATTCCTGTGCGAACCAGTGAACAAGGAAGCTGACTTCGGCGTTATGTTCATGGACACAGGCGGATACCTGAACATGTGCGGACACTGTACGATCGGCGCTGTTACCGTTGCTGTTGAAGCCGGACTTGTAGAGTCCAAGGAAGGCGAGAATGAAGTTATTCTGGACGCTCCTGCAGGACTGATCCGCACCAAGGCTGTCGTTAAGAACGGCAAGGTAGAGAACGTTACTCTGACCAACGTTCCATCCTTCGTTTACAAGGAGAATCAGAAGGTTACCATCGACGGCAAAGAGATCGAATTCACCATCTCCTTCGGCGGAAGCTTCTTCGCTCTGGTAGACACTACCAAGCTGGATATCGGCGAGATCAATCCTAAGACCGTTCCGGAATACACGAAGCTTGGTATGAAGATGTTAGATGTCATCAACAAGGAGATCCCGATTCAGCATCCGCTCCTTGACATCACAAGCGTCGACTTAGTGGAATTCTACGGACCGACCCCGAATCCAGAGAAGGCAACCATGAGAAACGTCGTAATCTTCGGCGATGCTATGGCAGACCGCTCACCGTGCGGAACCGGAACAAGCGCGAAGCTTGCTACGCTTCATCACTGGGGCGAGATCAAGGTTGGAGAAGAATTCATCTACGAGAGCTTTATCGGCTCCTTATTCAAGGGCGTGATCAAAGAGACCACGAAGGTCGGCGATTTTGACGCGGTTGTTCCGATGATCACCGGAAGCTGCTACCTGACAGGCGTAGCTACGTATCTTATCGATCCGGAAGATCCGTTGAAGTACGGTTTCCAGGTTGGCTAATCATCAGATAAAAGAAGAATAAAAGAAGCGTTATATTAATCTTTGCATTTTATGCAGAGATATGGTATACTAATCAATGAAGCAAAGAAGCGGGTTACTGTTAGAATAATCCGCTTCTCTTCATATTCATTTACAATCGGAAAGGAGTGATGTCAATGCCACGTAAGAGGCGGTCAACGAAGAGCCGTATTGTAAAAGCTGCGTGGAATTTATTTTACAAGAACGGATATGATAACACAACTGTGGAGGACATTATTACAGCGTCCAAGACCTCCAAAGGTACTTTTTACCACTATTTCAAGGGAAAGGAAGCGCTTTTGAACTCCCTCTCCTACCTATTCGATCAGAAGTATGAGGAACTGGCTGCTGTGATCGATCCCGATATGCCGGCTTATGACAAGCTGCTTTTTCTGAATCACGAACTGTTCCATATGATCGAGACAAGCGTCGATATCAACCTTCTTGCTTACCTCTATTCTTCACAGCTCACTACGAAGGATAAGAAGTCGCTTGCTGACAAGAAACGCTTCTATTACAAATGGGTTTCAGAGATTATCGGCGAAGCCCTGGAATCCGGGAAATTCAGCAATACCAGCACAACTGAAGACCTGATGAACATCTATGCTATGTACGAGCGGGCATTGCTCTATGACTGGGCACTATTCAAAGGGAAATTTTCACTCACCGAACAGAGCGACAGATTACTGCCGCATGTGTTAGATATGTTTGTGAAAGGAGTATAGTTAGTTATGGATGTTACACCCTAAAAGACAGGTATGTTGACCGCAGAATGTACCTGTCTTTTTTCTATTCTTTTTTACGGCAATCGCGCACGGAAGATTTTCTCTTCTCCCTGCCTGCTGTGCCGAAGCGTACCGCTCCGTGCACGCAAAAAGGGATGCCGAAGCATCCCCCTTTCTGGCCGCTGCTCCCCTGCACACGGCTAAACCATACATTCGTGCATCGCTTCCTCTTCAATGCCCGCCCTGCGCATCATGGAGACGATCTGTTCTCTGTCGTCCAGCGCGGCGCACCAGGACAGCCCGCAGCCTGCGGAGATCGCTCTCGGCACCGGGATGATACGCCCCGGAACCTGATATTCCTTGCAGGCCTTCTCCATCGCCATCGCATCTGCAGTAGTATGGAAGGTTACAACCAGTTTTAATTCTTTTTTTCTCATGTTTACTCAATCACCACTTCGAAATATCCGTCCTTCTCGCTGGCCGTTGACTTCCTGCCGTGATCTTTGGCATATTTCTCAACATTCATCTTCTGATGCGGCTCCGTAACCAGTATCTTCACCGGTCCCGAAGCGCCTTTTAACGCTTCCGCAGTAAGCATTAACGGTTCCGGACAAGAAAGACCTCTTGCATCTACTTCCTTCATATTATTACCTTCTTTCCTAGAATACTATGTATCGTTTATGATTTCAATCCTTTTTTACAGTTTACCGTCAAACCTATTTCGCTTCGTCTCTCTTATTGGTAAACGCGATAACAAAGCATACGATTATGCAGACGATACAAGCCACTTTTCCATGCGGCGGCACCGCGCCCGCAACGATCTCCTGCGTCTCTGCATTCATTGCCGTTCCGCTTGCGGCAAGTCCCAGATTGTGGCACAGAGCCGCACCCACGAACATCCCCATCACCGTCACAGCAGAATCAGAAGATCCCTGTCCCGCAAGGATCAATTGACGCAGCGGGCATCCTCCTGCAAGAGTCGCCGCAAATCCTACGGTATACATACCAAGGATATTCCACAGATGATCGGAATGCGCGATGATTCCAGGCGTATCAAATCCAACCACGAAACGTCCCGTTGCCAGATTGAATACTAGCATCACTACAAACAAGCCTGCGATCACGCTGAACAGATCAAAATTCTTCATCAGGATCACATCGCGGATACTTCCCGCGAAACACATCCTGGACTTCTGGGCAACCGCTCCGAACACAAGCCCGCCTATAAGCGATGCAATAAGCGGTGCATGCATACTTCCCGGTCCTGCTTCGCTCGCCTTAAGAACAGATGAAACCAATGCAAGGATCAGTATACCGACCATCATTGCCGGAAGCATCATACCTCCCGATTTATTGACCGCATGCGCCCGTCCAAGGCTGAAGCCCTTCTTAAGTGCAAATACGCCTGTCGCCACGCCAAGGATAAAACCTATCAAAGCAACCCATGCATTCAAGTCTCCCGCAGACATACGGATAATCATACGAAGCGGACAGCCTAAGAATACAAGGGATCCAATCACAATGATCATTCCCAGAACAAAACGGATCATCGGAGACGAACCTCCCGTAGAACGGTATTCCTTCGTCCCTACAGAGATAATAAACGCCCCAAGCACCAGACCGATGATCTCCGGTCTCGCATACTGAACCACCTCTGCCTGATGCATCCCAAGCGCTCCCGCAGTATCACGGATAAAGCACGCGATACAGAACGCCATATTCGCCGGATTGCCAAGGAATGCAAGACATGCCGCTACAAGTCCGCAGATGACACCGGCAAGTGCCAGTTTTTTCTTTGAATCTGATAAATTCATGTTACTTCCTCCAATCTTTCCTGTGAGTACTCTCCTCCCGGCAGCCAGAGCGGCCGCCATCCCCTTATCTTAAGGCCCGGATATCCGATCACTCTTCATCCGCGGCAAGTTCCCGGACAGCCTTGACGGCAGCGTCCACTTCTTCATCCGTATTATAATGTGAGAAGCTGAACCTTACAGCCCCCTGCTCCACCGTCCCAAGAGCCTTATGCATAAGCGGTGCACAATGTCCTCCTGATCTTGTAGAAATACCATATCCTGTAAGAAGCTCGTCACTAACTTCTGAAGAATCATAATCACCGATATTCAGAGTCACGATCGCACAACGGTCCATCGTATCAAAATCCCCGTATACCGTCACATTCTCAATGTCTTTTACCCCTTCATAGAACCGCCGCATTAATTCCTGCTCTCTTTTACGGATCGCACCGATCCCATGCTCCTCAATATATCCAAGAGCCGCATGCAGTCCGGCAATTCCGTGCCCGTTCAACGTACCGGCCTCCAACGCCGTGGGCATCTGTACCGGCTGAGACTTGCTGTATGTCTGAACTCCTGTACCGCCGGCCTTCAGCGGACGGATGTTCACGCCTTCCCGCACATACATACCTCCGGTCCCCTGCGGTCCCAGAAGGCCCTTGTGCCCGGTAAAGCACAGCACATCTATCTTCATCTCTTCTACATTAATCGGAAATACTCCTGCCGTCTGAGATGCATCCACCACAAACAGGATCCCGCGTTCCCGGGCGAATTCACCGATGGGCTTAAGCTCCACATAGTTCCCCGTCAGGTTCGATCCGTTCGTACAGACGATCATCTTCGTCTCCGGCCTGACCGCCCTCTTCATATCTTCTATATCGAAGTTCCCGCTCCTGTCGCTCTCTATGATCGTAAGGCTTGTCCCCTTCGCTTCCAGGTCATAGAGCGGCCTTAACACAGAATTATGCTCCAGCATCGTCGTGATCACGTGGTCTCCCGGATTCAGCAATCCTCTGATCGCTATATTAAGACTCTCCGTGGAATTGCAGGTGAATACGACCTGTCTGGGATCTGTCCCGCCGAACATCCGGCAGAGCCTTTCTCTTGTGTCGTAGATCAGCCTGGATGCGCTTAAGGACGCATCGTTCACTCCCCTTCCCGCATTCCCCATGGAGCCCATGGCGAGCATCACCGCATCGATCACTTCCTGCGGTTTACGCATGGTTGTCGCCGCATTATCCAAATATATCATATTTCCTTCCTCTCCGCCCCCAAAGGCCATCATATCCTGCGTAAAAATACGGTTCCGAAACAAGTTATTTCGGGACCGTTCCTGTAATAAGTATATTCCAATTTCACCGCCAAGTCTAATCGAATTAGCTGATAAGACAGCGCTTTTATAGATTCTATCTATATCTTTTCAACCTGATATACCTCCTTCACCACTTTGATAAAACGCTCTGCCGACCCGGAGAGCTGATAATTCTTATTATATACCAGATTAATGTCTCGTCCTTCATCTGCACGCGGAATCGGGAATGCGAGCAGATAACCGTCTCTCGTCTCGTCCTTTGTGGCAAGCCGGGACAGCACCGAGACGCCCATTCCCTGGCGCACCGACTTCTTGATCGTCTCCTGATTCTCAATACTGGCAATGATATCCAGATCTAAGGGATTGATACCCGCCTTCTTAAGCTGCTTCCTAGCCTCCTTGCGCGTACCGGAACCTTCCTCCCGCATGATCACATGCTCTTTGAGGAGCCACTGTATATCTTCCGGCGACTCCTCCTGGAATCTGCGGTATTTCTCCGTATTCGGCGTAACGATCACCAGCTCATCCTTATAGAACGGCATATATTTACAGTGCTTCTTCTCAAGTACCGTTCCGGTAAAGCCTACGTCCGCCATATGGTCTATGATCTGAGTTACGACCTTCGCACTGTCCGTCTCTATGATCTTGATCTGTTCGTTCGGATACTTCTCATTGAACCGGATCAGCACCTTCGGCAGAAGATACTGCGCCGGTATCGTAGACGCCGCAATCGTGATACAGTGCTTTTCTCCGTCCTCCCTCGAACCGAACCTCTCTTCTATCTTCTTCTCCAGATCCACGATCTGTCTGGCATATTTGTACATATCCTTTCCGTCATCAGACAGGCCTACTTCCTTCGTATTCCTGACGAACAGCCTGACTCCCAGTTCCTTCTCCAGAGAAGCAATATGGGCGCTGATGGTCGGCTGCGTCAGATACAATTCTTTGGCTGCTTTCGAGAAGCTGCCGCCTTCTGCCACCTGGACAAAAGCCTCTAATTGTTTCAAATTCATCAGTATGCAATCCTTTCGCTTTCTGCCCCTGTCTTCTTTGTCACCTTGATACTGTCCATATATTCCAGTATCGGTTTCGCGCTCTTTCTGCTGGTCTCAAATAAATCCCTGACCTGAGCGATCGTGATCACCGGATCCTCCGCCAGCTTCTTTTCGATCACTTCCTTCGCACGCTCCATATAGTCCGCAAGCGTATACATATCCTCCGTCACCTTCACGACCTGCTTCTCTTCCAGAAGAATATTCAGGATATCATCCGCCGCCGCCCGATCCGCGCCTCCAAGACCGATCTCCGAGTACCGCGCGAAGTCATATTTCGCTTTTGCAAATGTGTCCAGAAGAAGCTTCGATACCTTATCATAGGTCTTATCCTTCCTCACTTCATATTCCGGCGTACACAGGAATTCATCAACACGCTTCAGACATCCTGCTCCGATCAAAAGCTCCAGGATCTTGTCGAATACGTTCGGCTTGATCTTCTGGAAATGTGTTGCCTGCACCTCCGCCTTCTTCATCCCATACCGATATGGATATTTTTCTTCATAAGCTCTCAGAGTCGTGCCGATGGTCTGCTCGGCTGCCCGCCTGCTGTCTGCATGCCATACATAGGTATCCTTGCGCATAGGAAATACGTACACGATTCCCTGGCTTTCAAGCTGAGTTACATCGTCCTGCACTTCCTCAACCGAAAGCGCCGTCAGCTTCGCAAGCTCCGCAAGCGTGATCAGCGTATCTCCATGTCCTTTCACATGCAGTTCGATCACGTCCGCTGTCGAACCAGATTCTTTGCGCTCCAGTTCTTCTATTACATTCTGCTGAAAACGCCGCTTCACTCCCGGATTCGGCTCCAATACCACGCCGCCTCCGATCGTCTCCATCGGTGAATAAAAACGCACCACAAACTTATCGCCGCGCCTTACCGCCGCTTCCTCCTCCAACCTAAGCTGTACATAACCGCTCTCTCCCGGCCCGATCTCCTCCCGGTCAAGAAGAACCGCACGGCACAGGATCTCGCTGGTCCCAGTGTAAAAATGCAGCCGCATATGATTGGTAAGGACACGCATGGACGAATCCAACACCCGAAGCTTCACGTCCAGAAGATCCGTGTTCTTCATACTGTTCTTCGGCGCAAGCACGCATCCCCGCTTAATCTCTCTCTTCTTCACATTGGACAGGTTGATGGCCACGCGCTGTCCCGCATAACACTTATCCTTATCCTGCCCGTGTACCTGGATACTGCGGATCTTACACTCCTTGCCTACCGGATACATCTCCAGCGTATCCTCCTTAGAAATGGTTCCGGATACCAGCGTCCCGGTAATGATCGTGCCGAATCCCGACAGGGAAAACGCCCGGTCCACCGGAAGCCTTGGTATCGTCTGGATATCCTTCGCCACCACTTCATCACTGGTCATCCTCTCGATCGTACTGATCAGACCGTCAAGCCCCTCGCCTGTCGCCGCCGATACCTTCACCACCGGCGCATGTTCAAGGAATGTCCCTTCCAGTTCCTCCCTGACCTCTTCTTCTACCAGCTCAAGCCACTCCCCGTCTACCAGGTCACATTTGTTCAGAACAATAATACTCTTCTCGATTCCAAGCAGACTTAATATATCCACATGCTCCTTCGTCTGAGGCATGATGCCTTCATCCGCGGAGATCACCAGCAGCACCAGATCCATACCTACTACTCCGGCAACCATATTGTTGATGAATCTCTCATGCCCCGGTACATCAATAATTCCCACACGGTCTCCGCCCGGAAGGTCAAAATAAGTGAATCCCAGGTCAATAGTGATCCCTCTTCTCTGCTCTTCCTCCCAACGGTCCGTATTCCTTCCCGTCAGCGCCTTGATCAGCGTCGTCTTCCCGTGATCGATATGGCCTGCCGTACCAACAATTATATTCTTCATATCTTACCCCAATCCAGCTCCTTCAATTGCCGCGCAACCACGTCAAAATACCGGCGCTCTATCGTCCTCACATCCAGAATAACCGTATCGTTGACCGTCCTTGGTATGATCGGCACCGCAAGACAGCGCATACGCTCTTCTAACTCTGCCACGCTGATCTCTTCCGGGTGGATCGCAACCGCCATGCTCGGTATCCGTTCAAGCGGAAGCGAGCCTCCTCCGATCTGCGACTCACAGGCTTCCAGCTCTATCCTTGCCGGCAGCCCCGCCTCCTTTAAGATCCCGCACAAGGTCCCGGCCTCCTCTGTCACCTCGTCCAATGTCCTGGTGATCATGCGAAGCACAGGTATATTCTGGATCGCCTTCTTTTCCGACAGATACTCCTGAAGCACCAGTTCAAGCGCCGTTGCCGTGAATTTGTCGATCCTCAGGGCTCGGGTAAGCTGATTCTTCTTCATCATATCGATATACTTCTTACGCCCGATAATGATTCCTGCCTGCGGTCCGCCAAGCAGCTTATCACCGCTGAAGCACACCACATCGGCTCCCTTCCTGATGGAATCCTGAACTGTCGGCTCATATGTAATGCCATATCTGCTCAGATCAATGAGCACACCGCTCCCAAGATCCTCGATCACCGGGATCACATGCTCCTTCGCGATTGGGATCAGCTCATCGATCGCCACGCTCTCCGTGAATCCCACGATCCTGTAATTACTGGTATGCACCTTAAGAAGCGCCTTCGTCTCCTCCGTGATCGCACTCTCATAATCGTCATAGTGCGTCTTATTGGTAGTACCCACTTCCACCAGCTTCGCACCGCTCTGCTCCATTACATCAGGAATGCGGAACTTGCCTCCGATCTCCACAAGCTCGCCCCGGGAGACCACGACCTCCCCTCCCCTGGCAAGAGAGCTTAAGATCAGCATGACCGCCGCCGCGTTATTATTGACCGCCATCGCGGCCTCCGCCCCTGTGATCTTGCACAGAAGCTCTTCAAAATGAGAATAACGCTCCCCCCTTCTTCCTGCATCCAGATTATATTCCAGGTTGGAATATCCGGTTGCAACGGCAGCCAATCTCTTCATATGCTCCTGTCCGATCGGCGCACGGCCGAGATTCGTGTGAAGGATCGTCCCTGTGCCGTTGATGACCATGCGCATGTTCGGCGTGTGCATGGCGGCAACCGCCGCCTCAATATTCACCGGAAGCAGTTCGATCTGCTTCTTCGCAGCTTCCTCATCCTCGCATTCACCGATAAACTTGCGCAGCTTATCCAGCTCGGTGTGAATGGACTCCATCACCGTATCTCTGCTGTAACGCCCGATCAATTCCTGAACGGCAGCATTCTCCAACAGTATATCCACCTTCGGAATACTGCGGTACAACATATTCTTATTCATCATTCCTTATCCTTTTCTCAATATTCTTGCGCAATGACCGCGCCCGGCCATCTTGACCGCACCCGTCTCCGGGTACATAAGGATCAAGACAGCCTTATCAGCTTATCGCTCTTTTCTGCCACTCTACCTATGACAGAAACCGTTGTATCCATCCCTGCTCTGTCAAAATCACCCAGCAATTCAGCAAGGTGCTCCGGGGCAACGCTGATCAGCAGTCCGCCCGAAGTCTGAGGATCATAGAGAAGATCCAGGTAATACTCTTCAATACCCTCCGCCTCCACCTTGCCGATCGAGTACCCCCGGTTCTTATAAGCGCCTGCCGGAACCAGTCCCATCTTCGCATAACCGATCGCATCTTCAAAATACGCAATATCCTTCACCCGTATCTCGAAGGTCACTTCACTCGCCGACGCCATCTCCACACAGTGACCAAGAAGACCAAATCCTGTAATATCGGTACATGCCGACACATCGTACTTCTCCACTGCCTGTTTACCCTTCTTATTCAGGGACGCCATCACCGTCTGCGCTTCCCTGACCGCTGAAGCGGAAGCCATCTCGGCCTTGATCGCAGTATTCACGATACCGCTCCCGATCTGTTTCGTCAGTACCAGGATATCTCCCGGCCTGCAGCCATAATTCTTAAATATCTTATCAGGGTGTACGAATCCTGACACACATAGTCCGTACTTCGGCTCGTCGTCCTGTACGGAATGTCCGCCAACCAGTACCGCCCCTGCTTCTTTCACCTTATCCGCGCCACCCGCCAGGATGTCGCCCAATATCGCCGGATCCAGACAATTCGGGAATCCGACTATGTTAAGTGCCACTGCCGGCTCTCCTCCCATCGCCCATACGTCGCTTAAGGAGTTCGCCGCTGCTATCTGTCCAAACATATAAGGATCATCTACGATCGGAGTGAAGAAATCTACCGTCTGGATCATCGCAATCTCGTCAGTGACTTTATAGATGGCTGCATCGTCGGACGTCTCAATCCCTACTATTAAATTATCATCATGAAACTTAGGAAGCTTACTCAAAACCTGAGCAAGGGTCTCTGGACCGATCTTGGCCGCTCAGCCAGCCGTCTTACTTAATTGCGTCAATCTGACATCTGATTTCATTTACACATCCTCCTTGAGATCATATATTTTGAGCGCTCCCGCGCTGCCGCAGGAGAGCATGCCCAACCATCTTAAAAAGCCGGACCCCTGAAATCACAGGAATCCGGCTGATATCTGTCTTGCTTATACCATTACGGTCTGATAATCTTTCCTGCCTTCGCCATTGTCTCAACAATGCTGTACATATTCGTCACAGACCCTATCGCCAGCTTGTCCTTCAATCCATAATAATCCAGACAGGTTCCGCATGTCAGGATCTCTACGCCCTGCGCCTCTAAGGACTTAAGATCCTCCAGAGACTCTGAACCCTCCGCTGTCAAGGTCGCGCCGCCGTTATAGAACAGCATAGTCTTCGGCAGAGTATCTAACTGGGTAACCGCAAAAATAAATCCCTTGATCAATACTTTGCCCAATTCATCATTTCCTATACCCATTCTGTCAGAGGAAACTACTACCACCGCGCTGCTTCTTGCATCCGGCGCACATACCGCTTCCTCAGAAGCCTCTTCCTTCACCGCGCCTTCCATCTGGATCGTGATCTTGAATTCAGCGTCGTTCACCTTCTCGGAAGAAACCTGTCCGCCTGCCTGCAACGCCATCTTCGTTACATTCTGGACTGCGATCTCGTTGTCCACCAGCACTTCGATGGTCTCCGGGCCGGTAAGCGCCTGCATTGCCTTTTTGGTCTTAATGACCGGGATCGGGCAATTGTCTCCCATTGCATTGACTGTAACCATGATTCTTTCCACCTTTCTTCGCCGGTCCCCTGAAAATTCTCATCTTCAACACTTATAGACATATTCTATCACTGTTTGTCGAAAAGGTAAACCGGTAATTAATATATTATAAAATAGTCTGAATGAAAATCTCAGACTTTTTTATATCCATTCTCTGTTTAGATTTCCTACACTGGCTTCACAGCCATGCCGCCCGCAAGTTCATACTGCTCTTAATATCTATGATATGATACTTATGGTCTGCATAATAAGCAGGCTTCATCTGGCCTTTCTTAAAAACAGCAAGAAATTCCTGCATAGTATGTACCTCTTCCGGGAAATATGTCGCGCAGACGCCTACCTTCTTCGGCACATGGCAATCGCTGGAGCCCAATGTAAACAGATTAAGTTCCATAGCATATTCCGCCGCTTTCATGCAAGCCTCTGCCGATGTACTTCCGTTGAGCACTTCCAGTCCGTCCAGCCCATGTACCGCGCGAAGGTTCTCCTCCAGTCCCCGGTTATTGTTGCGGAACGGATGGGCCGCGAAGCATACTCCGCCCTGAGCCTTTACCAGATCGATGAATTCCTGCGCCGGGACGCGCTCCCTGGGATAATCCTCAATTCCAAATGCCACGATATCTCCCTGCCAGGAGAAGAACTCAATCCCCACGAAGACCGGAAAACCTGTCCGCTCCGTATATTCCGCCGCATAGTCCTTAAGTCCCATGCTGTCATGGTCGGTGATACAGATCCCTCCCAGTCCCTTTTGTCTGGCTATGCTTACCATCTCATCCAGCCTTAAGAAGCTGTCTTTTGAATATGTCATCTCATGCATGTGGGTGTCTATAAACATATTTTCTCTCCTATTCCCGTTTACTTCTATTATATAAATCATTGACCCGGGTATCAAATAGAGTTTTATAATATATCATTTTATATATTTGTTATATCTATAATTCAAGCGGACAAAGCTTTCTATATTCAAAAAACCACCGCGTATTCCCTGTACGCGGTGGTTATAAACAATATACTTTTTATATCTTCACTTCTCGATCATATGTTTTTTTCCGATATCTCTGCAAATTCCCTCTCCGCCAGATCCGCCGTGATGGGCGATATCCCTGCATAGTCGGTATAAAATAACGTCATCAGAGAAGAGATCATCCCATATACTATGTTACATGCAGTATCTCCGCATCCATAAGCAATCCTTGTTCCGACAGATATCCTATCCGCCGCAGCTTCCTTTTTCATAGCTTAACGCCTCCTTTACCGGGCAAAACGCAATGCACAGCACAGCCCGCCCAAGATCCCGCATACGGATTAACAATGCTCCATGATCGCCTGCACCGCCTGCTTCGTACCCGCCGACGGGAACAGCTCATACCCGACCAATCCGCGGTATCCGCATTCTTCGAGGTGGCGGATGACCTTCTTATAGTTAATCTCCCCGGTTCCCGGCTCATGGCGTCCCGGTGCGTCTGCAACATGGATATGCCCGAACTGATCCCCATAGCTGCTGATCGTGTCACAGATACACCCCTCATTGATCTGCATGTGATATACATCATATAATAATTTCAGGCGGGGCGAACCGATCAGGCGGCAGATCTCGGCTCCTGTCTGTGTATATTTCAGGAAATTCCCTACATGGTCCGTCGTGACATTCAGCGCTTCTAAGTTCAGGTTGATTCCTTCCTGCTCTGCCAGCCTTGCACATGCCAGCAGAGTATCATACATGGAACAAAGCTTCACGGTATCAGAGAGCTCATTGTATGCATTCACTACCACGCCGCCTTCTCCCAGTGCATTGGAATGAATCGTAACACTTCCGGCATTAGCCGCCTTCGCCGCTTCGATGGATCTCTTAAGCTCTTCCAGATACTTCGCCTTATGCCCGGGATCTACCAGCGAATAATCCGCGTCTCCGTTAAATCCGCTGATCTTAATCCCCGCATCCTCGGCCGCCTCCCGTGTCTCTTTCAGGTCACGGATCCTCCAGTCCCAGAATTCCACTGCAGCAAATCCATCATTTTTCGCCGCCCGGAATCTCTCTCTCCACTCCAGTTCCGTATATAATGTATCGATACATGCACATTTTCCCAGACTCATCTTATTCTACCTCCGCAATCTTCACTGGTCTTCCTTCTCTGGCTGATCTGGTTGCCGCAGCCGCCATAAGTACCGGATATAACCCGTCCATGCCTGTTACCGGCGTCTCCTTGTTATTCACTACCGCGTCTGCAAACGCCTGTATCTCAGATACAAACGCACCCGTATACCGGTCCCACATTACCGAATAAGTATTTGCATAGCTTGTATTCTCGGCGTCAGAGACAATCACCGTATTCGGGGTGTCATTCTCATTGCGGACACAGCCCTTAGATCCGAATACCTCTACCCTCTGATCATATCCATAGACTGCCTTACGGCTGTTATCGATCATTCCGATCGCTCCGCCTGCGAATTTCAGAGTAACGACCGCCGTATCCACATCACCGGCATTGCCAATCTCCGGATCTACAAGGACAGAACCTACGGCATTTACTTCCACAACCTCGTCGCCGGCGAGGAAACGCGCCATATCAAAATCATGTATCATCATATCATAGAAAATTCCGCCGGATACCTTCACATAATCGATGCACGGCGGTTCCGGATCCCTGGAGCTGATTTTTATCATGTGCACGTCGCCGATCTTACCGGAACGGACTACATCATACACTCCTCTGTGGTTATGGTCAAACCGCCTGCAGAATCCGATCTGAAGCTTGACATTCGCCTCTTTCGCGGTATCAATGGCCTCATGAACCTTTTTAAGGTCATAATCTACAGGCTTCTCGCAGAATATGTGTTTTCCTGCCTTCGCCGCTTCAATGATATACTTCGAATGCGTGTCTGTGGATGAGCAGATGATCACCGCCTCGATCTCCTTATCCTGGAGAATTTCCTCAGCATCTTTTGTTACTTTTGTAACACCGCATTTCCTGACAAATTCTTCCGTCTCCGCATTCATAAATGGATCTGCTACGGTCTTGATCTCAACCTCCGGTACATACATAGATATATTTTTAATATGTACTTTCCCAATTCTCCCTGCTCCGATCACTCCTGCTTTCATGTTGATTTCCTCACTTTCTTTTTGTTGTTTTTGCAACACGTCTGTGCTTTTGTAACATTATTGTATCCCTGCAAATGCTCATTGTCAACTCTTCTTTTCATCTTTGTTGCAATTGCACAGTTTGGAGATTAATAATTTATGCACTATTACTTTCACACACATATGTTTCAATTGCACATGGAGTTATCCTATGATAAACTATTGTATAGATTTAAGATTAAGGAATCGAGGAAAAGATAATGAAGAAACGTCCAACAATACAGGCTGTTGCCGACAGGGCGGGCGTATCCCGCGGCACTGTAGACCGTGTGCTGAACAATCGTGCGAACGTCAGCGCCGAAGTATATGAGAAGGTTATCAACGCGCTGGAAGAGACCGGATATCTCTCCCACAAGGAAATACATCTGCAGAACCTGCGAAAAAAAGCGGCCGAGCCTGACACACGGCTTGGTATGCTCCTGCCCAACTGGACAGGACATTTCAAGACTGAGATCCTGCGCGGTATTGAGGCCGCGCGCCGGGAGTTAGAAGACCTCAATGTCGAAATCTTTGTTGAAGAATGCCAGACAGACGTTCCTCAAGAGGCTCTTATACTGCTTGAACGTATGCTTGAGAAGGGCGCCCAGGGCATCGCGCTGTGCGCTCCCGACGTTCCCGCCGTCACAGATCGTATACTTGAATTGAACCGCCGGAAATTCCCTGTCATTACCTTTAACTCGGATCTTCCCAAATGCCAGAAGCTCTGTTTCGTCGGCCAGGATTACCGTCAAAGCGGAAGGATCGCTGCAGAATTGATCTGCAAGTGCATTCCCAGGGACGGCCATGTGCTGGCTGTAATCGGCAATCATGAATTCGAGGGGCACCGCACCCGGCTGAATGGTTTTCAGGAACGTTTTGCTGAATTGAATTTTTCCGAATCACAGCTGGACGTCATCGAATCCTATAATGACTACCAGATTACCTACCGCAAGGTTCTGGATTATCTCAGGGAGCATCCAAAGCTTCATGCCGTCTATATGGCAAACCGAAGCGTATCCGGATGTACGGAAGCCATAAAAGAGGCGGACCGCAAAGGCAGCGTGCGCGTGATCTGCCATGATTTTTCCCAGAGCACGAAGCTCCTGCTTAAGGATGGGAGCATTGATTTTACAATCACGCATGATCTCTTCCGCCAGGGCTACCTGCCGCTTATATTACTCCGCGGCTACCTCATGAAGAACCAGCTTCCAGATCCCAGAGAGAGTCAGCCGCAGATCTCCATCATCTGTTCGCAGAATATCTGACTATGGCGATCGCACGCAGTATGCTTCTTCCTGCGGGAACACTCAGGCTGTCTTAAGGTCTTGTGATACAGGGAACCATGTTTCCTGTATCACAAAAAGGACCTGAGATCAACTCAGGCCCGACATCGCCACCCTGTTCAGATGGCTTACATCTTTTCTCTTCGTACTTAGTCTTAACTCTTCTTGTTCTCGCAGGCAATCTAAGATCGCCTCATTCAGCGACAGCATCTTCTCATCTAACGACGACACCATCTCTGCACATTCTCTTAATTCCCGGCTGATATACTCGGGAGCATTTCCTTCGAATTTATAATAGATCTTATGTTCAAGGCTTGCCCAGAAATCCATGGCAATGGTCCGTATCTGTATCTCTACCTTCGTATCTACCACGCTGTCCGACAAAAAGATCGGCACGGATACCAGCATATGATAGCTCTTATAGCCGCTTACCTTCGGGTTCCTGATATAGTCCTTAATCGATAAGACCTTCAAGTCGCTCTGGTTCCCGATCATCTCTCCCAATCGATATATGTCGGATGTGAAGGAGCAGATCAGCCTCACGCCGGCAATATCATTGACATATCTGACCATATTCTCAATGGATATCTCATAACCGTTCTTTCTTAACTTCTTTACAATACTTTCTGGCGTCTTTACTCTTGTCTTGATATGCTCGATCGGATTATACTTATGTACATGTTGGAATTCATCGTTCAATATCTCCAGCTTCGTTCCCACTTCCTTCAATGCTGAATTATACAGAAACATGATAGTCTTCCAACTGTCTACATCCTCATAATTCTTAATCGCATTCTCCATATAGTCTCTCTCCTCTCGTACCGAAGAGTTAATCCGTACTATATATCAGTATATCATATGATTCAGAGGATGTCATGAAATTCACATTTATTTAAGAAATCAGAATTCAATTCCTTTCCTCGCAGACCTTCCCAGATCAAACTGATGCTTCACCTTCCGCACCTCCGTGACATAGTCCGCCATCTCCAACAGATTATCCGGAAGACGGGGACCTGTCATCACGATCTCAAGGCCTCTCGGCTTGTGCTGGATGAAGCTTATCAGCTTCTCCTCGCTTAAGACTTCCAGATTCAGCGCGCACAGCGCTTCATCCAGAATCAGCATATCAAAAGGCCCGCAGAACTTAATAATCTCGTCCAGCGCCTTGTTGTTGTAATGCCGGAATTCGATCCGTTCATCCCCGTTCATCTTGCTGACGAACTTCACAGGCTCTCTGCCCGGAAGGCAGGTCACACCCGGCAAAGCCTCCAGGATCTTACGTTCATTCGAAGAATTATCCTTCAAGAACTGGAAGAAGAGCACCTTAAGCCCGCTTCCTGCCGCTCTTACCGCAAGCCCCACCGCAGCGGTCGTCTTCCCCTTACCGTCACCGTAATATATATGTATCCTTCCCGTGCCGGTCATATTCTCTCCCCCTTTTTATCAAAACATTTCTACATATCCAGCTTCATATCTCCGAACTTGATCAGGCCCTTCCTGCGCATGAATTCTGATATCAGAAGCGTTACCGCCGCCGGAAGTATGATCTGGATCACCAGTATCTTAATAAGGACCGTCATTGCCGCCTCCGTCTGTACCATCGTCTGCCAGGTCATGATCTGCCCTACCAGTCCGGCAGTCCCCATTCCAGAACCGGTCGCATTGCTCGTCATATGCAGCGCCATCGTTCCGACCGGTCCCAGGATCGCACTGGACAGAATAGCCGGGAGCCAGATGATCGGCTTCCTTACAATATTCGGCACCTGGAGCATGGAGGTTCCGATCCCCTGAGCCAGTAAGCCTCCGATCTTATTCTCCCGGTAACTTGCCGCCGCGAATCCGACCATATTACAGCAGCAGCCAACCGTCGCCGCACCGGCCGCAAGACCGGACAGGTTCAGTATGATCCCAAGCGCAGCCGAACTGATCGGAAGAGTCAGGATCATTCCCATCAGCACAGATACTACAACACCCATGAGAAACGGCTGCTGCTCCGTCCCCCAGTTGATAAGCGCGCCGAGCCATGCCATGAAGCCAGAGATCGGCGGCCCAAGCAGAAGGCCTACAGCCGAGCCGGTCCCGATCGTAACGATGGGCGTCACCAGGATATCCACCTTCGTCTTCCCAGATACCAGATGTCCGAAGAATATCCCTACATATGCCGCGATAAATGCCCCTAACGGTTCTCCCGGTCCTGCATATATCACCGCTCCCTCCGACAGCAGCGCGCCCGCAAGCAGCTTGCTCGCAAACGCCCCGACCATACCTGACGTTGCCGCCGACACCGTCACCAGCGGCGATTCCTTGAATCTATAAGCCACCGCAGTTCCGATTCCCGCTCCCGTCAGCGAAGCCGCCGCCTTGCCGATCACATAGATCATATCCCCGAACGTACCGCCGAGCAGCGTACCGATCTGCTGAATGATCGTCCCGATGATCAGCGTAGCAAAAAGCCCCTGCGCCATAGCGCTTAAGCCGTCAATAAATATCCTGTCCAATACCTTTCTTAACCTGTCCATTCTTCTCTCCTTTTCCATTTTACAACCATCGAAGACATCCTGCAATACTCTGAAAACATTTCACTGTAAACTTACAGGTGTCTTGTCACACGAGTTTACCATAACATGTATTCAAAGTCAAATTAAACTCAATTGAACTCAATTACCGACAAAACTCTTTACATCTTACAAAAAAACAGATATACTTTTAAACTACAGTTTATGGAAATGAGGTGCGATCATGTTTCGATTATGGGGAAAAGAATTCAAGGACAACAGATTAGTCCGGGATACCGTCATCTGTGATGATTCAGACGATACCCGGACTCATAAGGTCTTCCATGCGCTTGACGCCATATGCTATGAATTCGACCTAAGCAAACCGATCTGGCTGGATGCAACGATCGATGAATTCAAACGCCACGACAAGGCACGTTTTACACAGGATAACTTCGTAGACTCCATTGATTTTGATTATCTGGAGATCCACGTTATTGAAGAATGAGCATATCCTCCTCCGCTCATCTATTCGTTGCGGATAGCCGCGAGCGGACTTAGCTTCATGGCACGCAGCGCCGGGAAATATCCGGCGACCACCCCCACAAGCATGGCGAATCCCATAGACAGCAATACCAGCCATATGGGAATATACGAGATCTCACTGCTAAGCCCCATAGAAGAGGCCCCGTTTTTGGTCAGGAAATTAATAGCCGCCGACATCAGGAAGCTCAGCACGTTGCCCGCCATACCTCCGATCAGGCCGATGAATGCCGCCTCCAGAAGAAACATCTGCTTGATGTTCTTCAGGCTGCATCCAAGCACCTTGATCACGCCGATCTCTTTGGTCCGTTCATAGATGGACATCATCATCGTATTCGCGATTCCGATCGCCGCAACGAACAGAGACACCGCGCCGATGCCGCCAAGCACTGCCTGGATAATAGCGAACTGGCTCTTCATACTGTTCAGATATTCCGCGTTAGTTTCAACGTTATAGCCCATCTCCCGAATTCTTGCCGAGACCGCTTCTACATTGTCTATATCGTCTACATTCACCTGAGCATATGAATAGCAGAATTCCTTATACGGCTTGCCTGATTTTGTGCTGGGCTGTCCCGGAATAACTCTCCCGGCGAACTCCTTCTTAAGAATCTGCCGCAGCGTATCCAGATCACAATAGATATAGTAATAATTCGCCGTATACTCATCCGGGCTTCCCTCTACGACGCCGCTGGCTTTCACCACATGCTTCTGCACGGTTCCTGATTTAGCCTGCTGTCCGCCGCCTTCATCCATGCCGCCCATATCCAATCCGCCGCCCATATTGTTATTGTAACCGTCCTGGTCAAGTATCAGGAATATTGAATCATTGGCAAAATCAATATCCGGCAGTTCGCCGGTCTCATAATATCCCTTTCCGGTTCCCTTTTCATAGAAGCTCGTCGCGATCCCGTTGCCGTATACCAATTCCAGGCTTCCGCTGTTCGGCGCCGGAAGCGTCCCGGTTGCCAACGGGATATTCTTGGCAGCAAGCCCCTCCGGCGTCATCGCCACCAACTGCCCGGAGCCCTCGTACCTGCCCTTCAGCATGTTAACCCACATCTCATATACAGGCGACGCGACGGTCACATGTTCAAGCTGGGCCAGCTCGCTGACTGCCTGATCATTAATATATTTCTTCGATTCCTCCTCTTCCCCCGACATAGAAGAAAAAGCGTACATGGAATCACCCGCGCCCGCGCCTGACACCTTGATACTGGTAAGCCCCCCGGACTGCTCTACCTCCTGGTAAAGCGACTCCTGAAGTCCAAGCCCCAGCGAGATCATAACGACGATGGATGCTGTTCCGATAATAACCCCAAGGACAGTCAAAAAGGTTCGAAGCTTCCGCCTCTTTAAATTGCTACCGCTCATCCTCAGAAGGTCTATCCAGCTCATCCAGCAACTCCTCCTCTTCATTCAGTCTCTTTCTTCTCTTTCTCTTCTTCATGACAACTACGATAATAATGATCACAATAACCGCAGCGGCGGCGATCGCAGCCGGTATCACCGGGAATCCCTGCGGCTCCTCCATCATCTCCATATCCGCCGGCATCATCATATCGCTCTCCATTGCTTCCATGACCTCTAACTGCAATTCCTTCTCAGCCACAGAGATCTTCCCGGACTCATCCTCATAACTCAGCGTCATCTTCACATTCGCCGGACCTCCGGTCGCCTGGGATCCTTCCAGCATAGCGTCAATGGAAGCCGTCGCCCCCGACTCAACATTCCCTATGAATACCTCTTCCTTCTCAATGCATGCTCCTTCAAATGTCGCCTTAACATTATAGAGCTTGATCCTCCCCATGTTATACAGATTACACATGACATTGGCTTCATCTCCCACCGAGATGCTGACCGGGCTGATCTCAAAATCACTGAATTCAAATCTTGCGTCCTGCTTCACCGGAATGGACAGGCTGGAAGACGCATCTACCGGGGTTCCGTTGGCGCCTTCGTATTTCATACTCAGATCGACGCTGTAAGGCTTCTGCAGCAGATCTGCCTTGGCGTTAAGCTGAATGGAGATATCCGCCGTACCATTCGCCTTGATTCCTTCCATATAGATAGAACTGGAACCGGACACGGGAAGAAATGCAGGCGCCACCGTCTGTGCATCGCTTCCTTCTGTCGGTGCACTCAGGTCGAACAGCATGTTGCTGACCTTCGTAGTCTTTGACGTGTTCTTCAGATGAATGATCAGGTTAAAATTACTTCCTGCGCGCACTTCCGCCGGATCAGTGTTAAACCCGGTAACGATCACCCTGGGAACAGACCCTGAATCTGCGCTTCCTCCGCCGCCGGATACGTCTCCGTTGCTAAACCCGCCGGCATCCGCCGACATCATGTCTCCGCTGATATCTCCTAACGATAGATTTCCCCCGGTAATCTGATCTAAGTCGATCAGTTGATCTCCCGGGTTATCCGCCGGCTTCGCCGTTGTATTGACATAGAATTTCTGGGAAGCGGCCGGTTCCGCACTGTCTTCCGTATATACATCAAACTGCAGCGTATGCCTCGAAGTCGCAACATCCTCACGCTGCTCGAAAACAAAGGTAACCGGTACGGACTCTCCCGCCGGAATCTCCTCTATCCTCTGCGCATAGTTCTGGTATTCCGTCTTAAACGGCCACTCGTCATTAGTGTCTCCAAGCCTGGGCGCGATCACTGCGTTGCTTAACGGCACATTAGAACCATTATGTACGATCAGGGTCCACTCCTGCGCGCCTTCCGTAGTAAATGTAGGCGCCTTGTTCCCATCGGATGTGACCGTGACCGACCCGGACGGCGCCGCCATGATCGTGACCGATCCCACCATCCCGGCCATAAGCGCGGCCACGCATAATCCCATCAGCAGCTTCTTTACTAGTTTCATCTTCTTTTGCCCTCCTCAATCGCTATCTTCCGGTTATCTTCAATCTTAAGAATCTTCCCGTCCCGGATATGGAAGACTCTGTCGGCATAGGTTGCCAGATGCGCATCGTGAGTTACCATCACCAGAGTCTTCCTCTGTTCTCTCACTACCTGCTGCATCAGTCTCATGACCTCTTCTGATGTGTGGGAATCCAAATTCCCTGTCGGCTCGTCTGCAAATATGATCTTCGGATCTACCACCAGGGCTCTTGCAACACCTACTCTCTGCTGCTGTCCGCCCGACATCTGGTTCGGCAGATGCTTCTTGTGCTTCTTAAGCTTCACCAGCTCCAGCATCTTATCCGCCTTGCGCATCCGTATATCCCTTGGGACTCCCCGAAAACTTAAGGGCAACGCCACATTCTCCAGCGCATTCATGGTTCCCAGCAGATGAAAGGACTGGAAGATAAATCCTACATTCTCCCGCCGGAACCGAACTAATTGCTCCTCCGTCAGATTCTCGATATGCTGCCCCGCGATCACGACATTTCCCTTCGTTGGCTTCTCAAGTCCTGCAAGCATGTTCAAGAGTGTCGACTTACCGGAGCCGGAGGTCCCAACGATCGCACAGAACTCCCCTTCATATATCGCGAATCCGACTCCGTTCAGTGCCCGCACGACTTCATCGCCCACACGGTATAGCTTATACAGATCCTTTACTTCTATTACTTTGTCCATCCGCACTCCTCCCATTTTCTATTCTACCATTATAGAACAATAATCCAAACTTTTTCGATAGAAATTATGAATTTTTTCTTAACTTTACAAAATGATTGCATTTCTTCATAAAATGTATTATAATACTTTACATGCAGATATAGTTCATCGGTAGAATGCTAGCTTCCCAAGCTGGAGAGGCGGGTTCGATTCCCGTTATCTGCTTACCAAAGACCGGAAATGTTGCAGGATCAACGTTTTCGGTTTTTTTGATACTGATATGGTACTATTTTCTTCAAACATCACCCCCGGCGCTCTGCAGGCGGCCGGATCATGATCCCCTTCCCGATTCATTATTACTTGTATTGTTTGCGGCTCTGTCTTACATAGACAATCATAAAAAGAAATAAGCATCCCTACCGCCCAAGTTTGGATGCTTATTTCTTATCATCATTTTTACTTTCTTGTTATTACGATACGCAGCAATAGAAGATAAGCACCCCTGCTCTGGTAAAGTAAGGCGCTTATTTTTATAACACTTATTTTGCCGGCGGTCAGGCTTCATCTGACTAACGGCTCCCTTGTTAAGTATATTATAGCCATTCTCTTCAAAATATGTCAAATATTAGAACACCTACAATGTTATATCCTCAACATTCACCCCCAGAGAAGATAGCTTTGCCGTAGTCACTTTAATGAGATATTCAAGAACTTCATTCTTATGTCCTTCATTAGCCTTTTTAATTTGCTGCAAATCAGTATATCTGTCAATAGTTGTTGTAATTAACTCCTTATCAGTCATTTCTGATACCTCCATGTTTTCACCGCCTTTTAATTGTTAACCATCATATGTTGTATTAATTATATCGGATTATATAGATATTTTCAATGTCTTTCTACGACTTGTCAGATTATAAAATGTGTCGTATAATAATTTCAAGAAACGAAACATTTTTCTACAAAAACAGACATTTAGGAGCTGCAGAAAAATAGACGATCAGATCCTTATGTCCAGGCAGGAGGAGATGTATTGAAAAAATTATTGAAACTGATCGCTGTCAATCTATGTATTGCAGTTACCGCCGTAGTCCTGTATTCGCCGGGTCTTGTAGCATTGCGGCTGTCGGACTACAGTATATTCCGGGCAGGAATGTCCATCATAGCAGCTCTTGTATTGACCGCGCTCTTCTTCCTGTCTAATATCGCCCTGTTAAAAGGCCCGAATCAAAAACCAGTTATGCTGGAAGATGTTCCCGACCTGGAAAAAGCGAAGAACATCCTGAAGGATCACTGCGGCGGCAGATATTTCGGCAGCATGGCTAAGACTGCTTCCGATCAGCTTGACCGCATTATAAAATGCAGGCGCCGGCTATCCGGCATTCTGGAGCAGAAGTTCACCAGGGGTTCTATGAGCTTTGACAAGTTCGACAGCGTGGCAGCCGCGGCGGAAGTCTCCGCCATCAAGAATGTGGTTGCAATGGCGAACCGCATGCGTCTCTTTGACGAGAAGGAATACGCAAGGCTTAAGCACTACCGGGAAGACGATATTCCCGACGACATCCAGGAAGAACAGCTTCGGCTGTACCAGAAGAATTTTGACAATGTCAGATCAACGATCGCCCTCAACGAGAAGATCCTTCTCAAACTGGACGCACTGGCAATGGAGATCTCTTCTCTGACTTCCGGGGATGACGCAAGCCTGAACCATGAACTGATCCATGAGATCGAGAAACTGATCGATGAAACCAAATACTATCAATGAGATCGAGAAACTGATCGATGAAACCAAATATTATCAATGAGATCGAGAAATTGATCGATGAAACAAAGTATTATTACTAAGAGGTGAGACACTCACCGACCGTAACGGAGGAACAGCCTATGAATAAGAAAATTGCTGGAATTATGGTTGTCGTAGTCATTCTTGTATGCGCCGCAGTCTTCGGCGGTATCTACGTGACGCGCAACATCGGCAAATCCGAGAAAGTGATTTCCAAAGAAAGCGCCGAAAAACGTCTGACCAGGATGGTAGATAAGATCAACCCCTCAAACGGCACCCCGATCAAGTCGCCGATCGAATACGACTCGGCAGAGGACGAAGCTTCGGAGCTGCCGGATATCGATACCTGCCCGGTTCAGGTCAAAGCCGATACCGGTCTGTACGCCGAGATCTATTCTTCCCCGGAGAAGGCCGGCACCGGGACAGACGGATGGCTCTGCGAGATGGCGGAAGAATTCAACCAGGAGGGATACCAGGTAGGCGGACAGAAGATCTCCGTTCAGATCCGCAATGTCAACAGCGGACAGGCCCTTGACTACATTGCCACCGGCAAAGCCGTTCCCGAGGGATTCGCACCTTCCAGCATGCTCTGGGTAGATATGCTGAACTCCAAAGGCACCGCCACAGAGACTATCGCCGACAGTCTGGTGGGTAATGTTGCCGGAATCCTTCTCTCTGACAAAACCTACGATCAGATCGTAGAAAAATACGGAAGCGTAGATCTAAAAGCAATTACAGAAGCAACCGAAGCCGGAGAGTTCGCGATGGGCTACACCAACCCCTTTGCCAGCAGTGCAGGGCTTAACTTCCTGATCTGCACCCTGGAGCGATACGATCTTGACAACCCGCTGTCCGAGACGGCAACAGCCGGTTTCCAGAAGTTCCAGAAGAACGTGCCGTTCGTTGCTCTGACAACCATGCAGATGCGCTCCGCCGCCGAGAACGGTTCCCTGGATGGATTCATCATGGAATATCAATCGTATATGAACGATACCATGCTGTCTAAGAACTACAAATTCACCCCTTACGGCTACCGGCATGATAATCCGCTGGTAAGTATCGACTCTGCCAGCCCGGAACAAAAAGAGATCCTGAAGCTTTTTGCAGAATACTGCGCTGACAGCAAGGCTGTAAAACGTGCTGAAGAATACGGTTTCAACGGAATGCCTGATTATAAGTGTGAATATGAACCTGTTTCCGGCGATATCCTGACAGCCGCACAGAAATTATATAAGACGAACAAGGACACCGGACGTCCGGTGATCGGCGTGTTTGTGACGGACGTTTCCGGCAGTATGGACGGCGAACCGCTGATCGCTCTTCAGACTTCTCTGATCAACAGTATGAAATATATCAATCCTGATAATTACATCGGACTTGTAAGCTATTCAGACGACGTGACGATCGAAGTACCGATCGGCCAGTTTAACTTAGAACAGCAGACGTATTTCAAAGGAAGCGTAGAAAATCTATTCGCCTCCGGCGGAACCGCCACCTTCGACGCGATCTGCGTTGCACTGGATATGATCCGGGGGATGACGGACGAATATCCCGATGCCAAACCGATGCTGTTCGTCCTAAGCGACGGGGAAACCAATGTCGGTTATAACCTGAACGATGTCCGGGATATCTTAAGCGGATTGAAGATACCGGTATATACCATCGGTTACAACGCCGACCTGTCGGCACTTCAGAGCATCAGCTCCGTGAATGAGGCCGCAAGCATCGACGCATCCACCGACGACGTCGTATACCAGCTTAAGACACTATTTAACGCAAGCATGTAACTCCAGTGTACTGTCTGCATTATATTCAGGCAGCACACTAGTACAGCTTGTCCGAACTGTCACAATTCATGAATATAAGGAGTAAGATATATGAGCGGATTTACACTGGATTTACCGAATACCGAAGAAATCAAAAAAGAAGTAGCAGCAGAACTTGCGCCGACCAGCGAAGAGAAGACTGTAATTGCCGGCGCCGTCAAAGACAAAGCCGACCAGATCATGGGCGTGGACCTCGACTCTCTCGCCGAGCGCAGAGAATTCGTCCAGGTGGTAGAGACATTCGGCTCTGATATCGTCAGACAATCTCAGGCCAAAAACAGTATCCTCCAAAAACGTATGGGAGAATTCGGCAAAGCCGGCGGAGAATCCGGCGAAGTGGCAAAAGGGCTGGAAGAGCTGTCTGTCAAGATGAGGGATCTTGACCCGTCTGGCCTTGATTTTACCAAGACAGGCGTGCTTGGTAAGGTCTTCAATCCGATCCGCCGGTATTTTGAACGGTTTAAGACCGCCGACGCCGAGATCGCCGGCATTGTAAAAACATTAGAAAAGGGGCGGAATACGCTTAAGAACGACAACACCACCCTGGAGATCGAACAGGCCGCCATGCGTGACCTGACAAAGCAGTTGACACAGAAGATCGAACTCGGAACACAGCTTGACAGCTATCTTGCCAACGCTGTTGAGAACGCCAAGGTCTCCGGCGAATCAGAAGAACGTATCAAGTTCGTAGAAGAAGAGATCATCTTCCCGCTCAGACAGCGGCTAATGGATTTCCAGCAATTACTGGTGGTAAACCAACAGGGAATCATCGCTATGGAAGTAATCCGCAAGAATAACCTGGAACTGATCCGCGCGGTCGACCGCGCACAGACTGTAACGGTTGCCGCACTCCGTGTGGCTGTCACGGTAGCCGGCGCGCTGTATAATCAGAAGATCGTCCTTGAGAAGGTGCAGATACTCAACGAGACGACGAACAATATGATCAGCGCGACTTCAAGAATGTTAAAAGAACAGGGCACTGCAATCCAGAGAGAAGCCGTAGAAGCAAGCATTTCCCCAGACACCTTAAAACAGGCGTTTGCAGATACCCTGTCTGCCCTTGACGATATCAGCACATATAAGGCAAAGGCGCTGCCGCAGATGGCCCAGACGATCCAAGACTTCCGCATGATCGCAGACGAAGGCGAACGCCAGCTTACGAATATGGAGAAGGGACGGAATCTGGGATTTTAGTCAATTCTAAAACCAGGGCAGCGCCCCCATCACCACCGCCGTAATGACGGTGCAGACCGTCATCGACGTAACATTCGCCACCGTTCCGTGCACGCCCTCCGGCAGCTTCTCCGAGAAATACTGCGCTACCGGGCCGCCCATGATGCCTCCAAGCACTCCCGCGAACAGGGCAGCCGGAACGGTCGCTCCAAAGAACAGCACACACGCCGGTCCTACGCTTACTACCGGCACATAGGTCGCATACCATCCTCCGTCTGCAAACTTATCTACATAGAGAAATACTCCGACCGCCGCACCCACGAACTGAGACAGCAGGATCGCCGGAACAGCGCCCGAGCCGTATGCTCCGTGTGTCCCGCAGATGATCGTGCTGATCGTCACACCTGCCAGTAAGAAGATCGACGCGACTTCATTTCCATAAAAGGGCGCTTCTGAGAAATCCGCCAGAACTCTTCTGATGAACCAGAACGTACTGTACACATCTTCATTGACGCTCCCGCTTCTGTGCGGCTTTATCTCGGCCTTCTTCACAAACGGAAGAACCTTGCACACCATACAGACTATGATCCCGGTAACCGCCATTGCCGACACATTCGCCACAACTCCAGGAAGGTTCAGCGGCGTAACGATGGAATTCCCGATCCAGACCGCCGTCGGCGCACAGATCAAGCCTCCAAGGACCGAAGCCGTAAGCAGCGCAGATACGCTTGGCCCGTACAGCAGCATGACTGCCGGGGGCGCGCCTACTACCGTGATAAACGTATTCAGCCATGTCACCTGCGGATCCGCGAATCCTTCGATGTACCGGAACACGAAGAGCGCCAGCGCAAGAGAAAGCACCTGGGACGCCAGCACCCACGGGAACATGGTGCTGCTCCCATAGCAGATGTCGAATCCCGCGTATTTAGAATTCTTAAGCGCCAGTATCCACGCCGCAAAGCCTCCAAGGATCAGACCGATCCCGGCAAATACGCTTGCATAGAACTGCGCCTCCGTAAAATTCATAAAAAACCATGCCGTCTGCTTCGGGAAAGAATTCAGGATTCCGTCGATCAGATGATTATAGTCCAACGTCTGATTCGATCCGCTAAGAGCCGTCAGGCCAAAATAAAACACAAAACCAATTCCAATACACACCGCAAATCCGGCAGCAGATCCCGCCGACCGTCCCCTGCTATGTGTTTTTCCCGTCTCATTCATCTCTATCCTCCTCGTATTTACCATTAGTAATAATGCTCCATGATGTATCTGCTGTACAACTCGGTATACCTCCCAACGCTTGAAAGAGAAATATGCTCATTGACACAATGCGCCATCGCATCATCTCCCGGACCTGCTATGACAAAGGGAATCTGTCTTCCGGTCATCATCTGCGAAGCGTCTGTATAGAAATACAACCCCTTTGGCTCTGTGGAAATTCCGGCACGTTCTGCCTCCTCCATGATACACCGTACAAACGGACTGTCCTCCGGCGTCTCAAGGGCCGGTCTGTTGTTCAGAACCTCTGTCTCCATATGTACTGCCGGATCCATATCCATGATCTCCTCGCAAATCTCCCCTGCCCTGCGTATGATCTCATCATGGGATGTCCCGGGAACCGTGCGTATATCCAATTCGATCTCGGCACTGGACGGAATAATGTTCGTCATGATCCCCCCGTGGAATCTTGTGACGGACACCGTGTTATGCCCCAGGATGGCATGGCTCTCCTTCCCTTCCACCGCTCTTTTAAGCTTCTCCACGAAACATATTCCATACTCTACCGCATTTACCCCAAGCTCCGGCCGCGACGCATGGGAGGACCGGCCGCGAACGGCTGTTTGCAGCCATAACGCCCCCTTCTCACAGATACCTATCTTCTCATCGGAAGGCTCGCAGATGACAACCTCCTCCACCTGGTCCAGATATTTCTCTTCTACGATGGCACAGATTCCCGTCCCCCTGCTCTCTTCGTCCGCGGTAAAGCAGAAATATACCGGCTTTGAAGGCTTCTTCCCGCTGCGTACGATCTGCCTCAGAGTCAGGATCATCGCGGCGACGCCGCCCTTCATATCGGCGGCTCCGCGTCCGTACAAGATATCCCCTTTTACCTCTGCCTGATGCGGCGGATAGGCCCAGCCCTCCTGCTCGCTGCAAGCCACCGTATCCAGATGCCCGATCAGCGCCAATCCGCCTTCCCCGATCTCCCCTTCCACCTTCACGACCAGAGATGCTCTCCGGGCCGTGTGCTCAAGCTTATGGAACTCAAGCCTGGAAGGAAGCATCTCCATGATCAGGCCGGCAATCTCCCCTTCATTACCCTCCGGCTGGCAGGTATCCACCCTCACCAGCCTTTCTAACACTTCCCGACACTCTTCTATCGTTGGTTTGTATCCCGCTTCCTCTCTCAATTCTCTTCCTCCAATACATCGCCTACTTATATGAGAACATCACAAGCTCCCCGACTCCGGTCTTCCTGACCATGCCAAACTTGCTGACCCATCCGCCGGCTCCACAGTTTCTTCTTACCGCACGGTTCTCAAACGACACGATCTCCCCATTTACAATCGTGTAGGTAGCAAGCTTGTCCGCCTCGTCGACGATGGTCACATTCGCCAGAGCGCCCGCGCCAAGATGTCCTGTCTTCTCTGTCCACCAGTTGTTCGCCGTTCTCCTGGCGATCAGTCCGGCCGGATTGCAAGTCATGGCTGCGACGGACTGACTAAGCGTCAGCACGCCCATATCCGAAAGTTCAAGAATCGCCGGAATGTTATCCCTCGTATCGCCGAATCCCTTCATCGTCGCCTGATTCTGCCCGTCGGAAATCAATATATTGACCTTACCGGAGCTTAAGGCATCGTATGCCAGTTTCTGGGACTGGGCCGGAAGCTTAAGGCCTTCCCTGCTTCCATGTCCCGCACGCAGCATGGTAGTTACGAATTCCGCCGTGATATTCTCTCCGTCAACCAGATCAATAACTCTTCTCATTCCTCCCGCCGCATCCATATGAGTGCCGCATCCCGCCGCCGTCGCATGGGCCAGGTGAAGCGGGCGCCCTTTTGACAAGCTTACCAGCCGCTCTGCGTGCTCCGGATCCTGCGTATGCGACATATAGATCAGATTAGCTTTAGATGTGATCTCGAAGATCTTCTCAATATTCTCATCCGGCATGATAAAATGTCCCATATGATCCTTGATCCCTACCGTCAGCGGAGCCGTGGTAATGGTGATCCCGTTACGGCTCATCTTCACAGACAGTGTATCCGCATCCATCTCGCCTCTGAACATCTTGATCAATTCTTCCACCGATAACCGTGTTCCAAGGACATTGACCGCCCCGAGATAGACGCCAAGGTTGATCGGCACACCATGGTCCACCTCTGCCCCCAGCAAAGACGGCGCCATAAATGTATTGCCTGCCCCCGGTGATAACCCCATCGTCACACCGTCCTCTGCCGCACAGAAGATCGGGTTCGTACTCACCTCAAACAGATCTCCCAAGTGAAGATGCATATCGATCAGACCCGGTATGACCAATAACCCCTCACAGTCAATGATCCTGTCTCCGCTCTCAGCCTGAATATCATCTCCTACCTGACAGACCACTCCATTGCCGATCAGGATATCCGTTACCGTATCGACCTGATTCTTTGGATCCACCACATGTCCTCCCTTAAGAATCAGGCGGCCGCTTACAGCGATGTCCCCAATCGTATCCTTCATCACATTCCCCTTTACCGCCGCCATTACGCCGTCCATAAATCCGACCTTGTTCTTGTACATATTCGTACCTCCTTATCGAACCAGTGCATTAAACTACCGTTACATATCCAGTTCATTATATCAGCGCCGGTCTATAATATCATCATCTATATGGTACTAGACTTCCGCCTTTTTATTGTCCTGTAAGTACAATCTCTCCCTGATTAGGACCCGCACGGCCAGGAGCTCGGATCTCTATGAAAGAGCACGGATCTGGTACAACTTCAGCGCAAGCTCCAGGTTCAGCCTTTGTTCCTGTTCCTGAAGATTCATTTCCAATATCTGGCAGATCTTCCGGTAACGGTATTTCATCGAATTATAATGGATATACAGCTTCTCAGACGCCTCTTTTAGATTCCATCCGCAAGCTGCCAGAACCATCGCCGTTTCCAGAAGCTCCGTGTGGTGCTGCAGATCATACGCCTCGATCCTCTGGACATACAGATGCTGGAACTCTTTGGCCTCCTCACTGGCACTGACCAATGACAGCAGCTTATACACCCCCAGCTCGTCGTAGACCGATATCACATCTTCCCGCAGCATGTTCCTTGAGATGACGACCGACTTCTTCGCCTCCTCCCAGCTGTCATGGATCTGCGCGATATCCTTCTTGTAATTGCCTACGCCGATTGTCGCCGTAAATGCCGATGCACGCTGAATCTCTTCCTTCACTTCCCCAAAAACATTCTTGATCCTCTCCATGAATCTGCTTCTCTTACCACAAGTCTCTGAGATCACAAATGCGATCTGGTCACTCATCCTGCTGTACACATATTGCGGAAATTCCTTCTTAACGATCCGCTTACTGATATTCAAGATCCGCCTCATGATCTCGTCAAGCCTGCGGATCCTCTCCCTGTCAAGCTCCTGCAGGTATTGCTCCTTAAAACGGTCAATATCAACGACGACTGCAATGCCTCCAAAATGAAAATCCCAGTTGTAGATCCTGCCGCGGTTGATGATCTCCTCCTTTGATTTGATATTCCCCGTCAGAATATCCTGGACAAATTGCTCCCTATACTCTGTCTCTATCTGCGCCGTCGCCATCTGCTTCTGGATCTTAAGCGTCAGGATGATCCCTGCCTGTTCGATCGCGATCTGGTAATAGTCCTGAAAGAACTCATCAAAGCCCTCAAGCCGCTCTCCTAAGATAATATGCCCATACTCCTCTTCATTGATGTGCATCCTGTAAAAATCATATCCTTCTGTCCGCTCCTTCCTATTGCCCGCGTCCACATCCCACTGTTTCCACTCCTGACAGATACTGCTGTCCTCATCCGTCTCCGACGCAAAATACACTTTGGAAAAACGCGGATCTATAAATGCCGTCTCCCTGTGAATGTGCTTTCTTAAGAATGCAAGGATCGCCGGTATCTCTTCATCCTTGAGCACCATCCTGGTAAACGCCTCATGAATGCTCTCGGAGTAAAGCAATTTCCTCGCCTGCTTATCTACAACCTCCCACAGCACGGGATTGATCACATCTGTAAATGCGAATTCATAAGGAATCGATACGATCGGGAAATCCAACTCATCTGCCGCCTCAAGGGCATCCGCCGGAAAATCATGGATAAAGCGGTCGAACTTGACGCCCAGGGCCGCCGCGCCGCCCTTATCCAGGTTGATGATCAGCGACCGGATGTACTCCGGGCGGTCCTTCACCGCATATCCCGTGGTGATCAGGAATTCTCCGCCTTTCATCCACTTGTATATATCCGGGGCGTCCATCACACTGACAGTCCCCACCTCTCTGTCTATCCCGCCTTCCCCGGCAACCACACGGAAATTCCGGAACACCGGCATGGACAATATCTCTCTAAGCTTGATCACTGCTATTCCCCTCTTTCAAAAAGACTCCGCTTTAATAATACCTGATTCTATATTATGTGTACAGCTTAAGATTTTGCTTTTTTCTGCCGATATATGTATAAAGTTTCGTTTTAATGTCACATACATAAGAAGCTACAAAATTGAAAGGAGACATTTGACATGATAAAGCGAATTCAAAATCTTAAGATCAGTTTCAAGCTCTACATTCTTGTAGGCGTTGCGCTGATCGGTATGCTCATCATCGGAGGCATGTCTTTTAATCTGATGGGAAAACTAAATGAAAAGACCAGCGATATCTCAACAAGCTGGCTTCCAAGCGTAGATACGGGAAGGGCTATGACCGCTACGCTCTCCAATATCAGACTCAATGAACTCGGCTATCTCACAGCCATTTCCGACGAAATAGAGCAATTAAGCCTCAAATACGTCGAAAGCGAGAAATCCAAGATGGACTCGCTTCTTACCAAATACGAAAGCCTGATCGATCAGGAAGAAAAACCGTATTACGAGAATGCCTTGAACCTCTGGACGCAGTACAGCCAGGCGGACGACAAACTGATGGCGCTGGCAAAACAGGGCAACACTGATGAAGCCCGTTCTATCTTAGAAGGAGAATGTGTAGAACTTTATAATTCTCTGAACACCGCTTTCAGCGACATCGTTACATACAACCAGAACGGCAGCGAGGAAGAAACAGCTTCCAGTGAAAGACTTTACCGGAACGCCCTCATCTTCCAGGCCGGTATTATCATAGTTATTATTATTATCGGGGTCTTTTTCTCATTCGTGATCATCCGGGGAATCAAGTTCCCGATCTTCGAGATCGAAAAGGCAGCTTCCCGAATGGCTCAGGGCGATCTGGATATAGATATCTCCTACACTTCCAAGGATGAACTTGGTGTTCTGTCCGACCAGGTACGTGAACTGATCCGCAAGCTCCAGATGATCATCGACGACGAGAACAAGTTCCTGGCCCAGATGGCTTCCGGTGATTTTACGGTGGACTCCACCTGCGAGACAGAATACACCGGCGGTTTTAAGCCTCTTTTGATCTCATTCCGGGCGATCGCAGAGAAGCTCAACCACACGATCCTGCAGATCAGCGAGAGTTCGGCTCAGGTTGCAAGCGGTTCCGACCAGGTATCCAGCGGAGCCCAGGCTCTTTCCCAGGGAGCCACCGAGCAGGCCAGCTCCGTTGAAGAGCTTGCCGCTACTATCAATGAGATATCCGAGAAGGTAAAGCAGAACGCGGAGAATGCGCGGCAGGCTAATCACATGGCAGGAGTTGTCGGAAGCGAGATGCAGACGAGCAATCAGAAGATGCAGGAAATGATGCAGGCTATGAACAATATCAGCAATTGTTCCGATGAGATCGGAAAGATCATCAAAACTATCGAGGATATCGCATTCCAGACCAATATCCTTGCGCTGAATGCCGCAGTAGAAGCGGCGCGTGCCGGAACTGCCGGCAAGGGCTTCGCAGTAGTGGCCGATGAAGTGCGCAATCTGGCAGGCAAGAGTGCGGAAGCCTCCAAGAATACTTCTGTTCTGATCGAGAATTCCTTAAGAGCAGTAGAGAACGGAACCCTGATCGCCGATGAGACCGCGCAATCCTTACTCCAGACCGTAAAAGGGGTCGAGGAGGTTGCCAATATCATCAGCCAGATCTCCGAGGCCAGCAACAACCAGGCCGAGGCTATTTCCCAGATCACCATGGGAATCGACCAGATCTCCAGCGTAGTGCAGACCAATTCCGCAACCGCACAGGAGAGCGCGGCAGCCAGCGAAGAGCTGTCAAGCCAGTCCCAGCTTATGAAGGATCTGGTGGGAAGATTCCGGCTGAGGGGATAAGCTATACTTCGCCTTATCAAATATATACTAAAGAAGAATCCCGCAGGAATCAGGCGGCTTAATGCAATGATGCGCCAGATTCCCAGACGGGATTCTCTGTTCTAAAAGGACGCCGTCTTAATATAATCCACGATCCCTTTCCTCTCGATATCGCGGTAGGCCGCCGCCGGCACGCTGACACAGATCAGAAGCGAGATCACTGCTGCGCACGCACAAGGTACCGCCGGTATCACAAAGCCTGTTCCTGCATAGTTCATTGACTGATAGATCTTGTAAGTTACCGCCGTCCCCGCAATTCCCGTGATCACCCAGGCCCCGCCTGCATACAGAAGTCCCTCAAGAATCAGCATCTTCTTCACCTGTCTGCCCGTCATTCCGATACTCTCAAGCACAGCAATCTCCACACGCCTGCTCCGGATATTTCCGACAAATGTATTGACATAATTCATAATTCCGATCAGCGCAAGGATCAGCGCGATTCCGATCCCGATCTCCATCATATTGCCCTGTGCCTTCTCTACTTCTCTCTTCATCTCAATTCTGGATTCATAGGAATAATCCTTGCCGTGAGGGCCTGCATCCAGTACGGAAAGGATTGCGGCTTCTGTCTTCGCGTCATACTCTTCTTGGTATCGGATACCTATCTTATATATGATCGGTTCATCTGCAAATTCCTTCACCACATTTTCACTGACAATGATAGTCGGGGGATATCCCAGCAGCGCCGTATAGTCGTTCACATCAACCAAGCCTCCGATATCAAAGGTCCGCGTATGTGCCCTGTCTCCGTACGCCGCACAGGTGACGGATTTCCCTGTCACATCACTGTTCTTAAGCTCCAGGCCGTTGCGGTACAACAGACAGGTCTTGCCGCTAAGGAATTCTGCTTCATCCACCGTCTCCTCGGACGCCGCATTCAACGCTTCAAAATCAGCCTTACTGATCCCTACCAGCGATGATCCGAAGTTCTCCGGGAACTCCTTATATTCTTCCACCTCGTCTTCATAGGGGATGTTCATCCAGGTCTCGTAGAATTCCCGCATCCACATATCGGCAAATTCAGGCTCCCAGGGCACGGTGATCTCTGCGTAACAAAGAGGCGCCGTCTCGGACACTCCTTCGACAGCATCTAATCTGTCAAGCATCGTCTGATCAAAGATCTGGACACGCTTCTCCTGCTCCTCCTTCCTCATCGTACCGTTTTTCACCACCATATCAAAATCCCGGAAATTATAATTATACTCTCTCCTTGCCTGCGAATTCAGAATCGTCGTTATACACAGGAACACCGACATTCCCGCCGCCAGAGATAACATCACGATCCCCGCCTTCCTCTTATCCTTCGTGATCTGCTCTTTCGCCATGCGCCAGATCCTCGCGGACGGGCTTACAAGCCTCTTCCTTTCAAGGTGTCTGCTGCCGCCAGGCCGTCCTCTCCTTTTCACATCCGCCGACGGCCGAAATCCTAACGCTTCCATCGGAGAACACATGACCGCGGTCTTCGCCGGTTTTCCGCCGGCAATACAGACGGTTATTCCCGTCAGCAACAAGGTCAGCAATAAGATCAGCGGGTGGAATGACACCGCAATCTCTCCGCCCTTACCCATACGGATTCCCAATGACTTTACCACGGACGGAACTACAAGAAATGATACACCGCTTCCCAAGAGCACGCCGCCCGCCAAACCAATTCCCCCGATCAGGAACATCTGCCTTCTGATCAGCCCGCAGATCTGCCGCCCCGTCATCCCTATCGTCTGCAGCAGTCCATAATAACGGATATTTCCTGCTACCGACAGATACATGATATTGTAGATCAGAAGATACGCACACAGACAGGTTACCAGCGCAAGCCCTGCAATCCCGGTTAAAATCTGTATGGAGAACGCAGAATCAGCCGTAAAAAATAATCTCTGCTGCTTGCCCAGTTTCATGGAATCTATGAATGTATCCTGCTCCTTCTGAGAGATCAATGGCTGCCGGAAATCGATCAGAAATCTTCCGGAAGCTACATCTGCCGGATCCAACCCCGTCTGCTCATAGAATTTCTCCGACACATAGAAAGCGCTTTTTTCTCCGAATCCTTCCCAGATTCCTGATATCCGGAAGGTCTTCTCACATTTGACAGCCCCGGCTCCATAGACAGCCGTGAACGTATCGCCCACGTTCAGTCCATGGAATCCGCATTTTTCCAGGGCATATTCTGTCACCATGACCTCGTCCTCTTCCACCGGATAACGCCCCTCTACCCGTTCCCTCGCCGGAGCCATAATCTCATTCCAACAGGCCTCATCCGCCCATATGAGCATCACCTCCGGAGTATTGTCATATTCCGTCTCATCAATATAGCCTGACAAGGCATGCACCCCAAATCTCAGGATATCCGGGTTCTCCCTGCATGTACTTAGCTGCTCATCCGTCACACCGTACATGATCGCATCATATTCCCCGCCGCCCAGGCGGATATTCTGCAGTCTCTGCATCTTGAAATACGTCATCCCCACCGTAAATACACTGAACAGCATAAAGGCTGACAACAGAACCGCCAGGATCATCGTCGCACTCTGCCGCCGGCTGCTCTTAAGCGACCGTCCCGCCATCCGGTTTAAAACCTGTGTATTGTTATTCTTAAGCATGAAGACCACGCCCCTTTCTGATCTTCCCGTCCTCAATGCACACGATCCGGTCTGCCATCTGGGCGATATCCTGATCATGGGTGATCAGAACGACCGTCTGCTGAAACTGCTTCGCCGCCGCCTTCAATAATCCCAATACATCATGGCCTGACGCCGTATCCAGGTTCCCGGTAGGCTCATCCGCAAGGATAATGGCGGGCTTCGACGCAAGTGCTCTTGCAATGGCCGCTCTCTGCTGCTGACCGCCGGACAGATTACCCGGAAATGCTTCCCCCTTCTCCGTAAGCTTCAACACATCCAGAATCTCTTCCACGAATTCCCAGTCCACCCTCTTTCCGTCCAACTCTATGGGAAGAACCACATTCTCATAGATATTCAGATCCGGCACGAGATTATAATTCTGGAATATGAATCCCACCTTCCTCCTCCTGAACACCGCAAGTTCCTCCTTCGTCATGCCGGACAGGTCTCTCCCCGCCACATATACGTCGCCTTCCGTAGGCGTATCCAGACCGCCCACCATATGAAGAAGCGTACTCTTGCCGCTTCCCGACCTTCCGATGATCGCAACGAATTCTTGTTCTCTGACCGTAAAATCCACACCGTCCAATGCCTTGACCACATTGTCGCCCAGCCTGTAATATTTTTTTAACCCTCTTGTCTCTACCATATTTGACTCCATATTTTTGCTCCTCTCTGCAAAAAAAATAGTACCATATCCAGCCTGTCACCTGCTATCTGCTGAACATAGTACCATCTTATCAGACAAAAATCACAAAGCTGTCACAATGCAGGATTATCACGAAACTGTGATTTTTATAATTCCTACTAAAAGAATATCACAATGCCGGCTTGTCAGCATCCAGCTTGATTAATTCAATTAGGCAAATATAGATTGAATTCCGAACCTTCGCCCTCCTGTGACCGTACCTCGATATACCCATTCTGCAATTCCAGGATCTTCCTTGCCAGATATAACCCAATACCGATACCGCTCTCATCATGGATCTCTGGCTCCCTGTAAAAGCGTGTGAAGATCTCCGCCTGACGTTCAGGCGCGATCCCCTTTCCCGTATCGCGCACACTGATCTTCGCAAATACCTCCTGACACTTCACCGCAACATGGATACTCCCGCCGGATTCCGTGTATTTTACCGCATTATCCAACACATTGAAGACTGCTTCTTCCGTCCACTTCCTGTCATGTCTTACCATAAGATCTTCATCACAATCTACAGACAGCTCTATCCCCTTCTTCGCCGCGGACGGCACGATCTCTCCCACTGCTCCTGCTATCGTCTCGTACAGCTTCATCTCCTGCTGCCGGATGTGAATCATTCCCGTCTCCAGCCTGGACATCTTAACCATACTCTGCAGGAGAAAATCCAGCTTCTCCGTCTGTCCTTCCAGATAGCCAAGGAATTCCCGCCCCTTCCCTGAGAGTTCTTCTTCCTGCAAGAATTCCAGATACAGCTTCATATTGGCAATAGGCGTCTTAGTCTGATGGGAAATGTCAGAAATCAGCTCCTTCATCAGTTCCTTCTCACGTCTTCCCGCCTCTTCCTTCTTCGTCCAGATACGATTCACCCGCCAGAGCTTTTCCCCGCATTTGCCCCATAGAGAATCTGTGATATCTTCCCCTCCTTCTGATATACCCTTCCCGGATATGATATCGTCAAGCGCATTCTCAACCTTCTCTTCAAACCTATAAACATCCCTATTAAGCCGGTACATCCTCCACACGGCAGCAACTGCCGCTCCTGCGGCTGACACCGCAACGATCACTGACCAATCCATTGATATCCCATCCCGTATACATTTGAAATATACTTGTGCTGCTCATCTTCGATCTTCCCTCTGAGACGGTTGACATTCACCGCCAGCGCGTGCTTGTCCATCAACTGACCTCCGTTCTCCCACAATCGGTCCAGGAGAATACTGTAGGTGAGAAGCCGTTCCTTATTCAGTACGAACTCCCTCAGAAGACGCAGCTCGGTGGGCGTGACGCTGCACTCCTCTCCGAGAATAAACACCTTCGCCCGATTTAAGTCAATCTTCAGATTACCGTCGTCAAAAATGCTGTCGTCATCATTTTTCACACGTTTCAAGATCACGTCTATTTTCCTGAGAAGTATTTTCATGGAAAATGGCTTGATCACATAGTCCTCCGCGCCCAGATCATATCCTTCCAATACGTCCTCCTCCATATCCCGTGCTGTCAGGAATAATACGGGGGTATTCTTCTGTTCCTTCACCCACCGGCAGAAGCCGAAGCCGTCTCCGTCCGGGAGGTTGATATCCAGTATGATCAGCCGCACTTCTTCTTTTCTGTATATTTCCCTGGCTTCTCTGACAGAAGATGCTCGGACTGCCGTGTATTTACTCTTCTCTATTGCATAACAGAGAGCCATGTTAAGCTCTCTGTCGTCTTCTACGATTAATATTTTCTGCATGGAATCTACCTTCTGCATTACTTACAATGTGGTAACTGACTCAAGGCATAAGACATTATACCCTGTCAATCTGACGGCGCCGCATATTTTCTCTCCTGAAAACATGTCTATCATCTCCTGCTTTACCCGAATCTCTTGCTCCTCCGGTGAATAATTCAATATGAAAAAGTATTGTTTCCCATTCTTCTCTCTGACGCACAATTCACATTCTTCCGGAAGTTCGAGCTGTGCTCTGTATGGCTCTAAAATCCCCAGATAGCTAAGCAATGCCTGCACGGTATCTCTGGTAAACGTTCCTCCAAAATGAATCACCCTTCCCTCTCCGACCGCACGTTCCGTCAGCGCCGGCTTTCCTTCATAATAGTTGGACGCAAAACAAGCCAACACCTTCACATCCTCCTTTTCCGTCTCCAGGATATCATTGAAGATACCTGTATCAAGCTTCTTGCCGTTCCACTCCATACATACCTGCCCGTCCATAGCTCCGACAAAGGTAAATTCTTCCACGGACGTACCGCTAAGCTGTGCAAGTTCCCCCGGCATCGGCATCATCACACATCTTCCGTGCTCCTCCTTCTGCCCTGTGCGGGCGCCGATAATGAGACATCCGCCCTTCTCTGCATAATCTCTTAGAAGCTTCGCTCTTCGCTCCGTCAGAATCAGTCCGTGAGGATAGAACAGCACCGGATAATCCTTCAAATCCCCATACTCCGTGTCGTCCGTCAGCAGCACATAATCCATTGGTGTATGACTCAATTGAGACGCTGCGAAAATCTCTTTCTTGCTTGCCTTCTCTACCCGCCTGTGCCATACGTCCACATCCGCATCCCAGAGATTGTCATAATCCTCCAACACACCAAAGCTCGCCCGATATGCGGCGCCTGTAAGATCACGGAGCGCACACACACGTTCATGAAGCTCCCTCACTTCCCGAAGCTTCCTGTTATCCCTGTTGTCATAATCCAAGATACCGTGCCAGTAGATCTCTGTTCCCACTGTACAGGTACGCCACCGAAAGAAACTGATATAATCTGCTCCATGGGCGATACTCTGCAGCGCCCAGAGCATCATCTGCCCCGGCTTCGGCGCCGGCGCCTCCATTCGGGTGTTCCACCCATTTGCCCCTGACTGCTGTTCCATGATTCCAAAATGCGGGCAGACTGACCGAACCCTGGACAGATGGTTACTCCATTTCCTATCATTCAAATCACGGTTATGCACCGGATCCTCCGAAAGACAGTATGCAAAATTCGGATAAGAATCATAAGTATATACATCCAGCGCTTCATCCATCATTCTGTGATTATCAAGATGATCAAACATACCGTTTGTCGTGATAAAATCTCCCGGCTTCTTATATTTCCTGATAATATCGCTCTGCATCCTGCAGAATGCAATCGCGCTCTCCGATACAAACCGGTAATAATCCAGAGTCAGGTGAGGATTCGAGGTATTATGAATGGTCGTGCGCGGCACATAGACCTCATCCCAACTCGTGTACTCCTGATTCCAGAATATCATTCCCAACTCTCGATTCAGATTCTCCAGTGTACCGTATTTTCCTTGCAGATATTTACGGAACGCAGCCGTATCGCTCTCCGAATAGAATACATCCACCTCGCAGTTAATCTCATTATCGATCTGCCAGCCGATCACATTGGGATGTGCCGCATAATGTCCTGCAAATTTCTCTACGATACGAGCGCTCAAATCCTGATAAACCGGTGAATTATAATTATAGTGCCTGCGCATGCCGTGCCGGAACTTCACCCCGTCCATCCGGCAGTTGAGCACCTCTGGATACTTCTCAGTCAGCCAGGCAGGAGGCGTTGCCGTCGGCGTACCAAATATCACCTTCATATCTGCTGCTCTGACTGCATTAAGGAAATCATCAAAGAACTCATAACTGAATTCCCCTTCCCGCGGCTCCACCTTGCTCCAGGCAAATTCCCCGATACGGATCGTCTCGATTCCGGCCGCCTTCATCCGCTTCAAGTCCGCTTCCCATAGAGATCTGTCCCCATGCTCCGGGTAATAACAAGTACCTAATGATATGGTTTCCCATTGAAAATTCTGCTGTTTTCTCATTGATTCACTCTCCTGATCTGGATTGTTATGTATTGACATATTCTTGTAATCCCCTTTTTCTCGTTCTCACTCCTTCACTCAGATTAAATTATACTCCTATTTCAAGAATACTCAACCCTTCTTTCCCAATAATCAGTATTTTGATTTGGTTCTATACCATGCGTCTGTACCGCGCCATACTTTAGGATCTCTTGCACTACCAACAAAAAACGTTCATCTTTTATTTCCCTTATATAAAGCGAAACATCTTCTGTATAGTATGGTACAAATTCCCCGTCAATGATGACTGGACTATATTTACTTTTCGTCCTAAGAGCAACCAATTTTTTATAAAATTCCAGAACGGATCCTTTGGTATTTTCCTGATTATGAGCACTTTCCACTGGAAATCCAGTGAATTAGCCATTATCCCTGCTCATAGATGTGTTCTCTTTCTGTTGCCCGGATTCCGTCCTCCGTCAGAATCTCCATGGAAACGCCAAGAGTCCTTGCGATTTTACAGATGGTTTCAGCCGAGCATTTGCATAGAATCAGTGCCCGTATGTCCGCGCCACGGAGCGGCAGGCAATTTTAATATACCTGCTGATTTTTCTAACTTTAATAACATCCGTTCTTCGACAAAAATAGGAGTACTCCCGTTCTCAGCAGAAATACTCCCTTCACTTCAAATTGTCACCCCTCTTCGCAAATCTAAATCTATACAGTCTGTTTTCCATACTGTTCCAAATAGGCGGCTGCCTGTTCTAATGACACGCCAATCCGTTCCTGAATCCTTTTCAGGAGCGCCGCATCATCAAGACCTTCTTCCTGCCCAAGTTCAATTAGCAGCTGCGCTTTTCCCTGACTTATACCTTGACTTATACCTTGACTTATACCTTGACTTATACCTTGACTTATACCTTGACTTATACCTTGACTTATACCTTGACGAATCAATCTCTCCGACTCTGTCTCAATTACTTTTCCGCCCATAATACTCACCAGCCTTTCCTCATTTTTATTTCCATTTGTAATATGTGTAATAATGGTATTTATAAATCCCTTTAAGTCGATCAGTTCATAATCGGTCAATTCCTCCGCTTCATACAAACGAACCAGTTCATTCCTGAAATATTCCAAATCCCGTTCTGCGTTCTCTATACATCCTTCAGATATCATATCCTTTTCATACCTTGCAATATAAAACGGAATATAAGGGAACAGCTTCTTTTCAACAATATATTCCTTTGTAAATTCTTCCAAGATTACGTTTGTGGATTCGTAATTTACTTCCTGTCCGTCCGGAAATGTAAAAGTAATTTTCGTAGTCTTCGGAGTTCTTTCCGTCCGCTTGACATAGATTATGGAAAATCTCGGCATGGGAATCGTCGCATGTCCGATATCCCATGTTGCGAACTGCCTCGCAACAATGAAAGCATATTCTGCAATCCTGATTGCCATAGAGCCGTCATCATAACTCTGACACTCTAACACGTAAACCTCACTCCCGATCTTAATCAGGAAATCAGAAATCTGCTCTTCTATTTCCTTGCTCCCATCTGCTGTCTCGCTTTCAGTCAAGTATCCTTCTGACGGTAAAATTTCCACTTTTGTATCTAACGGATACTCTTTCTCGAAAACGTCATTAATTACGGATATAAACAATCTCTTGTGCTTACTCTTCATAGTCTTAAACACATTATCGTAATCCGGTGTCTTTTTCTGCATATTTTTATCCCTTCACAATATTTTCCTCATCTCAAAAGCAAAATATCTTATTTTTATTATATCGTGATTTTCCCATTCTGACAACAGAGAAATCAAGCACGACAATCCATCCCAGCCAACGGAATCTCACTCACTCCAGTTTAATCCCTTTCAATAACTCTCCGAAAGACGTTCCAATAGATTTCTCCTGGTATTTTCTTTTCTTCTTTTTATCATAAGACTTCTGGGAATCACTTCTTTTTTTCTTATAATGCCGTTCGGTATCTCCCCTCACGGCTTCTCTCACCTCAGGAACCGAAATCCTATTACCTACACGCCCCTTATAATCACTCATTTGCACATTCCGCTTCTTTCTCCCACCAGGATTTATAATTCTTTTCCGCCTTTTTCTCCTACTCTCTATTATACTCTTCTAATCAGAATACTCAACCCTTTCACCTATAATAAGCAGTAACCGGATGCTTTCAGACTCTGCTCTATGGCACGGTCAGCGCAGTGAATGCGCAGACCTGTCTGAACTATCACGAAGCCTTTCAGCTATCTTTTTTATAAACTGATTCTTTTCCAGTTCTCCCGTCTGATATGTGATGCTTTTCGTCACCTCTTCTGACAGGAAAAGATTATACAGCCTTGTTTCAAAGATACGATTAGCAACTACTGCCTGCCCATCCCTTTCAGTTATAAACCCAAACATTGCCCCTATGTCAATCGCGAAATTGTCTGGGTTATATGGGTAACTCTCTCCTCTAAAAAGAATTGCATAAATTATTTTCCTTAATTCTGGATAATCGGCCATTTTCTTCCGCATATCATCAAACAACATACTTGGTTCTTTTAAAAGTACCTTCACCGCTTCGGCAACGCACTATGCATTTTTATCCGCAGCATAAGCACGCAGCATCCCGGCAATATCAGACGTTGTAAAACTCATATCCACACAAAAATCTGCCGCAATATTCCATGGGCTGTTATATTGATATTCCTCATCCTTTCGGATCCGTTGTCTTAGATTCTTGATATCATATACTCCGGCAAATATGACAGATCGAAAAACCGGACGGGTTGTTCTTTTTAAATACTTACTCCTAATCATGCCCAAAAAATCCAGAAACACCTTATGGCCGCCTGCCTGATCAACTTCATCAATCATCAGGACTACGGGACGCTTTGCCGCGCCGCATAACTCAGATATCATAGCAGAAAGGCTAAATAAATCTTCTACACTGTTATTTTGAACCACTTCATATACGATATTTTTTACAGGAGTTTCTACTGACGGAACTTCATCATAACATATAGCATCATATAAAATCTTACATATCATACTGCAAAAAGAAGCTTCTTTTTCAAAAACAGAATCACCCAACCCTTCAAAGCTAACAGAAAATACCGTATATTTCACAGAAAGATATTGCACCATGAGATTCAGAAGGGTTGTCTTCCCATACTGTCTTGCACGGTTTATCGTAAAATACTTCTTATTGTCGACTAATTTTTCAATCTCTTTCAGACGGCTTTCCATATCTACCATATAATTCTCTTCCGGGTAACAGGTACCGTTTATATTAAAGGTTTTATTCAACGATCTTACCTTACTTTAAATCACAACCTTCTCTCCATTTCACAAAAAACTTTATTTTCTCTTTCAAACCATGTCATTCTTCCTCTTCCTCCGCCGGCCTCCACGCCTGCCCAAACTTCACATCCTTGAACAGCGCCGCAAGCCCCGTGATCTGCTTAAGCCTTAAGATCTCATCCCGGTCCATCCCCAGATGCTTGGAGATCCACGCGTCTGACCGCCCCAGCTCATGCAGTTCCTTCACAATATTCCCCATCAGGTCCACATCATGGCTTCCCCTCGCACGGTTATGCCTGATCGTACTCGCGATCCGCTGATCCATAGGCTTATTGATCACAGAGACCGGAAGCATCCCCTTCTCCCTGTCGTAGATATCCTGATGCTCCAGCATGATCCGATACCGATGAAAACCGTCCACGATCACATATTGATCCTCTGCTTTATTATGATAACAGACGATCGGCATGGTATAGCCGTCGTTCTTAATACTCTCATAGAGCAGTTTCATCTCCGGCGGAGCAACGCTGTTAGGATTATAGGTATTCGGCACGACCTTCTCAACCGGAACAGAGATCACATTATAAACCGGGCTCTTATATTCCATAATTCATTTCCTCCACACTCTTGTATTTGCGCCTGATCGCATCGATCCGTCTCTGCTGCTCCCTGGTCATGCCAAATCCCATGGAACGGCAGATATGATCGTTTTTCAGGATACAGCAGCACATCCTCTTCCAGCTCGGGATATCCTTAGTCAGCTTGATATCGTCGGTATCATCCGGGATCTTACCGATGAATACGATCCTGGATTTCTTATTCAGCGTATAGTTCGATACCCCGTTGCGCTTAATCTGATAGCCGTGCTCCGTAAGCTCCTGTATCACGTCTTCATCCAGCCCGCCTCCCGTCTCATGCCAGAACTTGATAGACGTATTGAATTTCTTAACGTAATTATTTCTCAGGCGGATCGGCAGTGTATCCAGAAGAAACATGGTATAAGACTTCCAGGTATGTCCCTGGGGCAGCGATACATTCCGATAACCCATTGCCTTCGTGCGCCCGTAGATCGCGCCGAAATTCGCCCCCTTCACTCTTCCGACCAGCTTCACCCAGATCTCCGGGTCTATCACCCTGTATAGATTAAGAGAATCCTTCGAGTAATCATTAAACGGAGAGGCCACCCTCATCTGTGAGATCTTTAAACCTGCCATATAATACAGGTCGTACAGATGATTATAGTCATAATCAAATATATAATTCGCATGCCATACATCGCCTGCAGACCAGTCATACAGCGGAGACGCACACCAGACATCCTTGAACTGCTTCGTGATCCAGCATCTTCCCTTATAACCGAACTTCTTATTTAAAAATCCGCTGTATCTCTGCAGCGATTCATCCGCCCTTATCCCAAGAAGACAGACGGTCTTCCCGTTGCCGTGAGCCATCCTGTACCAACGCCCGAACTGCTTCGCAAGATCTTCCTGGTGCATACGGTAGCGGTACGTCGTGATAGGATTGGCATTCAGGCTGACGACGTATTTCTTCCTGGGCATCTTTCTGACCCATAATTCCTCCTTCTTATCATCCCACGGATACCAGTACATCTCATAACTGCTGAGAGCCGTCCTGGTTGCCATCGGAAGGCACACCCAGTACGGCTCTACTTTATCCTTAATCCGCTCAAACGTACGCTCCACATATTCTGTCGTTACCGTGTACTGTGCCTCAAAGTCCTGATGGAAGACGCCTACCCTCTTATGCGGCGCATACTTCTGCTGATAATCCATCACCAGGTTCAGCAGCAGGCCGCTGTCCTTTCCTCCTGAAAAAGAAATATATATATTGTCAAATTCCTCAAAAATAAACCGCAATCGTTCCTGAAAGGCTTCATAAACATTCTGTCCTAAATATTCCCGTATCATATCCATCTCCCAAGTTAAATTACCATTTTCTGGAAACTATATGATTGTTAATTTAGCACAGAATATGATTAAATTCAATAAAATTAACTAAAATCCGACAATTTTTGAGTAAATAAGTTACTGTACAAAATGAAAAATTTCAGTTATATTAAAGACAATGATATGAAGCAAGGAGGCTGCATCCCTATGATCTCAACTCTTGGACTGTCTATTAAAGCACTTAAAAAAGAGCCTTTTTCAGGCTCTCACTGCGGAATGCGCTATTATCTGACCCTGGCCGACGAACGGCTGACGGTATACCTGTATCCAGAACCCTGGTGCTTCGAGGCAACACCCGAAGACCAGAAGGAGAGGAATGATTTCCCGTTTACCCAGGAAGGACTTGACGAAGCTGTTGTGTGGATAAACGAACGGTTTGAGGCAGAACGCGAGCGCTTTAGTCCGTGATTATCTGCCGATCCTCGCTACATCTATCTTAACGCCCTGGTTACGAAGTTGTTCGAGGATCTCCACGTCCGCATATTCGTCCGTGATAAATACATCCAGATCGGATATGTCCGCAAATTTGGCAAAGGAAACATTCTCCAGCTTCGAGCTGTCTGTAAGGAGGATGCGCTGCTTTGAATTCTCGATGATACGTTCCTTCAAAAGGGCCGTATCCAATTGGGGAGTCGTCGCGCCCTTCTTCATGCTGACCCCATTCGCCCCCATGAAGAATATATCTACGTTCAATTTTGCAATGGCTTCCATCGAGGTATTGCCTACCATATAATGATGTCCTTTTCTCACTTCTCCCCCCGCTATAAATAAGGAAACCTCCGTATTGCTGTCCAGGAAACCTGCAATATTCAGGTCATATGTAACCACCATCAGCTTCTTAAACCCTTTCAGCAGCTTCGCAAGCTCATATACCGTTGTTCCTGCATCCATCGCAATACAGTCGCCTTCGTTGATGTACTTTAAGGCTTCTCTTGCTATACACTGCTTTTCTTTTTGGAATTTATCGTTTTTCTCATTTGTTACCGGTTCAAAATTCGTCTGAGTATTCGCAAGCGCACCTCCGTGTGTCCTCTTAATCAACCCTTTCTCATGTAATTCATTCAGATCGTTCCGAATGGTAGCCGGTGATACGGAAAACTCTTCGCACAGATCTCCTACCGTCACACGCATATTCTTATTCACATAGGTAAGTATCTGACGCTTACGCTCTTCCGCAAACATTCCGGCTTCACTTTGACTGTTCACTGCTTGTCCTCCTCTCCATTTCCATGGCAATTTCGCCCTCACAGTTCTGATTATACATCACACGCTCTTCACTTGCAAATATCTAAGATTTTAATGCCTTGCAATAAGGCGATAATTCTTTTGCATAGCGGTTATACTGTTCCTTCAGTTCTGCATAGCGTCCGGCAAGCTCTCTGTTGGGCCTGTATACTTCTTTTACATGCACATGCTCCTCTGCCGCCTTCCTCACGTCCCCAAAAAGCCCGATACCGTCCGCCGCGAGCAGGCAGGCTCCCCAAAGCGCGATATCCTCTCTGTCCAGCCTTTCAAAGGTCTTCTGGCTTACATCCGCCAACATCTGGGTCCATACCCTCGATCTTGCTCCTCCGCCTATGATCTTCACGGTATCCTGACCGCAATCAGGATACTTGGCATTGATCCGGTCAATCGCCGTTGATACCGCGTAAGAGAAGCTCTCCTGCAATGCCCGGTAGAAGTGTTCTTCCCTGTGCACCCAGTTAAATCCCATCCATACACCTTTTAGAGCGCCGTCAAAAGGCATTGCCGTGCCGCCCATCATCCCGATTGCCATCAGGCCTTCGCTTCCTGGCGGAATCTGACCGACCTTCGCGTCCATCCGGGCAAATGCCTCCCCTAAGGATTCCTCTCCCTTTCTGGCAAAATGATCCATGAACCAGTTCAGCGTAATCCCGGAACCCGGTATATAATAATGCGCATACAGATCATCAGGAAACGCGCCGTCAAGTATATCAAAATATCTCTGCTCATAATCCGGCCGGAAATCATCAACCAGGCAGCTAAGCCCGGCATAGGATGCCGCTTCGAAGATCATATCGCCCTTTTTCAGCACGTTAGCCCCTACACATCCGGCAATCTTGTCCCCGGCGCCGGAGATCAGCGCAATTCCGCTCCTAAGCCCCGTCGTCTCCGCCGCCTTCTTCGACAGGTGACCCTGGAATTGTCTCAGAATGGGGTAACATCCATATTTACACAGGCTGATGTGACAAAGCAAGAACAATGGAGAGACTCTGCCGCTGCCGTTATCAAAGAATACGGCCGTATCGATGTGCTGGTCAACAATACCGGCATATTCAAAGACGGCAGCGCGCTGACATCCAGCGAGGAAGATTTCAAGCGCATAATGGATGTCAATGTAAACGGTGTTTATCTCGGCATGCAGGCCGTACTGCCTCAGATGATCCGGCAGCAAAAAGGAGCTGTCATCAATATTGCTTCAGAAGCAGGCCTTATTGCCATCGCAAACCAGATCGCATACAATACCTCCAAGGCAGCCGTGATCATGATGACCAAGAGCGTTGCCGTAGACTTCGCAGCCGACGGGATACGCGCCAACTGTATCTGTCCCGGGCGTATGCACACCTCCCTTGTTCAGCGTATCCTCGACTCCGCCGAAGATTATGACGCGCAGTTCAAGCTTATGTCCGAAGACCGTCCGCTCATGCGTATGGGTACTCCCGATGAGGTCGCCATGGGCGCCGTCTATCTCGCAAGCGACGAGTCGCCGTTTGCAACCGGAAGCGTCTTAAGTATTGACGGAGGCTACGCCTGCGTATAACTTCTGCACATCCATATTTTTATCTTATAGGAAAGTCATAGGCTTTAAGGCTTTATGGCTTTACATCGGCACAGTATTTCCCATAAGAAAAAAACGGCTGCCCAGGAATAAGCCTGATAAACTTATTCCCGGGCAGCCGCCTTGAGGAATTCACTCTACATCCACATGAATGAACTCAATATGACCTGCATTCGGTGTATCCTTTAACTTTTCGCCGATATCTGCATCAGAAATGATCACGTCTATATCTTCAAGCGAAGCAAAATATATAAATGAATTATTTTGAAATTTGCTCTTATCTGCAAGGAGAACCACTCTGCTGGACGTCTGGATCAGCTTGCGCTTAATGTTCGCCACTTCAACATTCGGAGTGCTGAGTCCATGCTCCAGGCTTACTCCGTTCGTAGCAAGAAACAACGTATCGATATGGATCTTATCCAGAGCCTCCATCACAAAGCTCCCCAGAGTACAGCAGAAATGCTTCCGCACAATCCCGCCTAACAACATGATATTCACATCACTGTTATATTCCAGAAAAAGCGCAGTCTCCAAATCATTCGTCACGACCGTCAGATTACCCTCGGATACCAGAAGCTTCGCAAGCTCCAATCCGGTCGTTCCCGTGTCTACTGCAATTGCATCTCCTGCGCAGACGAATCTTTGTGCTTCTTTTGCAATCGCTGCCTTCGCCGCAATGTTCTGCACGACCTTCTCCTTCGATGTCAGCTCATATCCCGCATTTCCGATCATGATCGCTCCGCCGTGCGTCCGCTTCAGCTGGCCGGAGGACTCCAACTCTTTCAAATCTGTTCGTATGGTCGCCGGAGAAACAGTGAATTTTTCACATAATGCGTTTACTGTTATTTTTCCTTCTTTTTGAACCAAAGCGCTAATTTCCTGCCGCCGGACCTCCGCAAATAAACTATTCTGATGTTTTGGCATTTTTCCCCCTCATAAATAACGTTTCTTATTTTTTATAACTTAACATAATTATAAACAAAAAGCAACACAGCGCATTTAAACTTTCGTTTATTATCTTTTATCCTTATTTCACTCTAAAATATCAAATTATTTCTAATAAAACTTAATAAATAAAAATAAATGATTGAATTCAATAACATAATATACTATAATATCGATGAAGCTTATTAATTTCCAATAACGTGAGGTGATAAATTTATGAATAATCAGATCATTCACATCTGTTTGATCGGCTGCGGCCGGGCCGGTATGATCCACGCAAGAAATTACAAAAACAAAGTTGCGAACGCTGCAATCACAGCCGTCGCAGACGCATCCGAGGATGCCGTCAAGGCTGCTGCCGAAGAATTAGGCATTACCAAATATTTTACAGATTACCACGATATCCTCCATGATACAGACATCGACGCAGTCGTCGTCGTTGCGCCTACAAACCTGCACCGTCAGATCGTGATCGACTGCGCCAATGCCGGAAAACACATCTTCTGCGAAAAGCCGATGGCAATGAACACTCAGGAATGCGATGAAATGATAGAAGCCTGTGAAAAGAATCACGTAAAACTGCAGATTGGTTTTATGCGCCGCTTTGACAGCAGCTTTTGCGAAGCCAAACGCCTCCTTGACGAAGGAGAAATCGGCGAACTTGTCCAAGTTCATTCGTGTACCCGCGGCCCGAGCAAGCCGCAGCCCTGGATGTATGACCTTAAGAAATCAAACGGCATTCTCGCCGAAGTCAACAGCCATGATATCGATTCGCTGCGCTGGATGACCGGAAGCGATATTGATACGCTCTATGCGGTCGCCGGTAATTTCCGCAATCCCGAAGCCCGGGAAGATCATCCTGATTATTATGACAGCGTCCTGATGAGCGGAACGACTAAGAACGGAATCCACTTCTGTATCGACGGCGCAGCGTATATCCAATACGGATACGATTCCAAGATGGAACTGATCGGAACCAAAGGCAAGATTCAGGTCGGCCGGTCCGATAAAGAATTCGTTCACTGCACTACTGTAGAAAACGGAACAAAAACTCCTTTTGTCGGCAGTTGGAGAACGCTTTTTATTGATGCTTATCTTGAAGAAGATACCTCATTTGTTCAGGCGATCCTCGACGATACTCCAACCAAGGTGACCGGGATAGACGGCAGAATGGTCGTTGCTACGGTGGAGGCCGGGAATAGATCCATTACTGAGAAAGCTGTGACGGCGGTAAAATAGATATACATAAGAATCCCCGGGGCAATGTACCTTCGGGGATTCTTATTGCATATATCCAAAATGTTTCCTTCTCAATTGGCTTAGAGCCTCTCTTTCTCCCCATATTGAATCCATCCCCTTTTTCATGTATAATCTACCCATAGATAAAAACCCTGATCATGAAAGGCGCTTTCCCATGAGCACTTTAGACGCAACTATATCCATGCTCGAAGCAATGCCAGAAGATGCGAGAATCAAAGTCATGGAATTCACCCAAAAACTATTCACATCCAGAAAACCTGCAAATCCATTCGTCCCGGTCAGTCAGGAACAGATCCTTTCCGACCTTGCCGAATCACGCCAGCAGATTTCTGATAGCAAGGGCCTCGACATGGAAGACATTCTGAAAAGGATGGGGAAACAGCATGGATTTATTTGGCGTAATCATCTCACCAAAAGCATTGTCTCAGCTGAAAAAGCACGGATACCACATCATCCATTTCATGCGGCACCGCTATCTCATGCTTTACCGGATAAAAGGCACAACCGCTTATGTGGATGTCATATACCATCAGCCCCAGGATTATGAAAATACTTTTGCAGATGAATTAGACCTATAAACAAAAAGAGGCTGTCGGTTAATAGATCGCCTCTTATGTGTATTCCAAAATAAGATTCTCATTTTTCTTTCCAAATTTCATATACTAATTATATTCAATATTTTCATTCAAAGATTCGCGTAATATCCTGATACCGGTTGATCACACGATAAATCTCTACAAACTCATTTCCAAATTTATATATAATCACATAATCTTCCCATATCGCATATTTATAATCTGTCCGAAAGCTGACTCTCTTGGAAAGATCCAAACCAATTCCTGGAAACAACTGAAGATTCTCAAACTTACCATAAATTTCCTCTATAGTCTTTGCAGCATATTCTTCATTATCCTCGGCAATATAATCTCGGATTTTTTTCAGATCCTTTGCAACAATCGGATTGATCCGCAGTTTTAACATTTCATTCCCCCACAAGTGCTTTCAATTCATCCAGACCAAGCCAACCTTCACCGTCTTTCACTGCTTCTTCGGCTTCCTGCAGCTTCATCAAAAGCTTTTTCTCTGCACGATCGCTCTCATAATCTTCAATATCCATAACTACGAAACGGCCTCTGCCATTCTTGGTCAAATATACCGGTTCTCCTCTGTGACAATTTTTCAGGACTTCATTATAATTTCTCAAATCAGATACTGGTAAAATATTTGCCATATTCTTTTAGCTCCTTCCTTGATTCATATTATTCCTGCTACTTTCATTATACACAAAAAGCTGTAAAATTCAACGTATATTTTTACAGCTTTTATTGAACATATTTTAGCAGTCCTATAATTTACTAAACTCACACTGGTATACTATCCCGCACACAACGCTCCGTAGTCCACCTGTGTGTTGTTTGTTTACTGCTTATTCTGCCATCAATTCTTACTGTACCATTAGATTTTCTATAACAACTCCTAAAGTTACTTCCCCCCACAGTAATTATAGAAAATGGTGTTAGTCAATAAATATGTTGGTCTAATCTCATTCCAGTATTACCAGACGATAATTGCGTACATCATAGACACCATTGTTGCCACTCCGCATTAATGGTTGTATGCTTCTTATTTTCTTCATGGTCTACATCCATAACCGTACAACCCGTCACTGCCCCCAGACTGTTATAGCTTCGAAGTCCATCTGTAAGTATTAGAGTCTCCTCGCAGATATGTGTGCCAAATATTTCATACAATTCCTTGCCAGATGGCTTTGCGCGGTTTACGGTCTCTGCTATTGCCTTGCCATCACGCTGGATACCTGTGCAGATTGCGATATATTCATTTGAAATCCCTCGTTTTGCTGCCGTAGCTCCATGCTTACGGGCAGTACGGTTCGCTTCCGTTGGAACGGTCTTTCCTTTATAGCAGTCAAGTACAAATGTTTCATCCAGTTCAGCGATACCAGAAAGAAGAACAGGCTCTTTTTCAAGCATGTCCCGAAGTGCCATAAGAACTTTATGCCTCATGTTAAATGCTGTTTGATGAGAAAATCCGAACTTTTCAGCAGAGAAGTCCAGAGATGCACCAACCAGTGTGTCATGAATGAAATCGGCCCAAATGGATCGGCTAAAATGCGAATTGGCCGTCAGTGTACCGGTTGAGTGCAGGTAGGTCTTTCCACATTCTTGACAATAGAAACGCTGTTTCCCATTTGCATGACCATACTTGATAACTTTTGAACTCTGACAGTACGGGCATTGGGGTCTGTCAGCTAGTACACCGAAAAATATGATACTACTTTGGGTGTCCCAAAATCTGGACGCTCAGCAAGACCAACATATTTTTTGACTAACACCAATTCTATACTATACATCCATCTCTCCTTTCCTCAATTGCTTCAGAGTGACTTTCTTGACTGTAAACCGTGCGGACCAGAATCACAGATATATTATCTTTCTCCCCTCTGTCTATAACCAGCCTGGTAACCTCTCTCCCTTGTTCCGCCATAATCTCTTCATCCGTCAGCTTCTCTGGATCAAATGCCCGATACAGCTCCTGTTCATTGACCTTATGACGAAAACCATCCGTACACAGCAGATAAACCGCATCTTCTTTCACTGTCCCGCTGTAATATGCCGGTCTGACATTCTTAGACGCTCCAATCCCCTGAAGCAGGACATGTTCACCAGTTTCAGCAGTAAGCTTCGTCTGGATCTGATCTTTTGTTAACTGTGATACTCCTTCTTTGATCTCATAGATCCGGCAGTCTCCTACATGTGCAATATAGTAATCTTTCTGCCATAAAAGCATTGCCGTAACCGTCGTACCTATCCGAATCCGGTGAAGCTGCCCATATTCTGTTATTTCCCGATGTACATTCTGCAAAAGCTCTTCCCATGAATCATACAACTCGTCTTCAAATTCTTCCATTTCCGCTAACTTCGGGAAATCCTTGTCAAACCAGCCGCCAAATAAATGTATTACCCTGGCGCTTGCCACCTCGCCGCGTTTTAAACCGCCCATGCCATCACAGATAACCGCAAGGACAATCTCCTCTCCCCGGTATTCCATCCGTCTGACTAACAGCGAATCTTGATTAACCGCCTTTCTTTTCCCTTTATCCGTACAGCACGCCAACAAATATTCCATTATTTTCTTCCTTCCCGACAGCTACTTTTCATGACAGATCATTGCCCTGCTTGTATATGGATCTCCAATTCTTCATCCCCCAGACGGATTCTTGAACCATTCTCGATCCTTCTCGGTGACTGCCCTGGTTCTAATTGTACTCCATCCACATATGTTTTATTTTTAGAATTATTATCTTCGATAAATAATTGACCGCCCCGAGAATAGAGAATCGCATGAACCCTTCCGATTCCTTTATTTCCCGATATACAGATCTCCGTAACAGCCGGACTTCTTCCTATTCTCATAATCTCTTCACAGATTCGAAAGCTTTCCTGCGTACTGCGGCGGTACAGAATGTATTCCGGCCCTGCAGCGCTCTGTTCCGCTCCTATTATGAATGTTTCATCATCATCCTCTTCCGCTCTGATAAATTCCGTTTTCCCAAAATCCTGTCTCTCAACAGCCCGTTTCTCTAACGCAATCCTTTGAGCCGGAATCGCAATCTCCTGTTCCCGATATGCCACATTTGAAGAATAATTTCCTTTATCACATTCATCTCCGCATGTCTTAACCTGCCCCGGCAGATCCATTCCAGGTATCGCAAATCCTCCAAGACCAGCATCCGTATCAAGCACCTTCTCTGACGACTTCTTTTTACCTAACTTCTCCCAAAAACTTTTTTTCTCCGCCTTTTTTTCTTTTTCCGGTTTTTCACTCTTTTCTGATTTATCTTTCTTAAAAAAGAATCCCTTTTTCTCTTTCTTAGGAGCCTCACCCTCGCCCGAAAACAGAATATCAATATCATGCTCTCTTTTCAGGTCATGAACGATCTTCTTTCTATCCTCGTCGGAGATCATAATTGGACTGCCTCCCGCCGCTCCATCCGCTCTAAACGGCTGCGATTGCGGCAGCGGCGGCAGGTATGACCGCGACTGCGATGGTATTTCTGTCGTTCTTGATTCTGCCGTTCCCAATCCCGGCGTTTGTTTCCCTGGTACCTTAAACTGTTCTATCTGCGTTTTAAATGACAGCAGAGAAAGGGATTCAAAGCCGCCAAATAAATTAATCAACGCTACAACATAACTGCAGTCCTCCGTCTGGTCATATTGAATACTCATCAGCAGTTTTTTCAAAAACACATCTATGCTCATCTCTTCACGCTTGACAGGAAGCACGATCATAGAAACTTTCCGTACAGACGGATCAATGTACATATAATCTGCATCCAGCACATAGGACGACAGGCTTAACATATAATCCTCCGCCGCCATAGCTGCATCCACAATCGATTCCATAACGGCCATAATCTTCTCTCTATTCACTACGCCTTTTAGAAATTCACGAAGACTTTTAAGGTTCGTAATATCATACTTCATATAAAACCTGTCATCGATCCTGATATGATTAGACGGAACAACACCGTCGATCCTGTTATTCGACATCATCTCCAGAGTCAGCGTATCAAGTTCAGTCTCCGCCTCCTTTTCATATACTAGATATTTCCTGCCTTCCTGCTCCTCATATGCAAATCCAACCATTTCCGCAAATTCCTCCCGTTTTTTGTATCGTAAACAGTTTCCACAAACATTCTGCGAAGGATCTATGAAAAAGTATGCAACTGAATCAGTTTCCACTCTTCTTCTCCGTCTTCTTCTATCTTGACCGCCGCCGTACCCGCTTCCGAAAAATGTGTTGTTTCAATAAATCGGGGAGTTATGATCAATTTGCCATCTGTATCGATATATCCCCACAAACCGTCTGCATACACCGCCGCTAATCCATTTCGAAATGACTCGGCGTCCTCATATGTATAATCAATGACAAGTTCTCCCTCGTCATCTACAAATCCCCATTTACCGTCACGGCATACGGCCGCATAACCGTCTTCCGTAAATGCTTTTGCATCGTCAAATACTTGTTTTCCAATCCTTTTTCCCTTGGGATCGATAAGGCGGTATCCTTTCTTATCCTTTACAAATATGCACTTCTGATTCGAGCAAAAACCACCGTCATCCATGATCACATCGTCATACTCCCGATCGCCTTTTGCTTCTCCCTTTTTATCCACCAGGACCCATTTCTTATCTTTCTTTCCCGCTCCTGTGCTGCCTTTGATTCCGGTCAATTCGTTCCAGGTAAATTCTCCGGCCGGTTCCATATTTTCATCAAGATATCCGTATTTCCCATCTTTGCATGCCGCCGCCCGTTCTGAACTGATCATACCAAGGTCACTGTATTTCTCATCCGGTACTTTCCGTGTCTGTCCGTCCCGGTCTATATACATATATGTGCCGTTTTCTTTCCGTGCCAGCGCAAAACCATCCTCCGAAAAAGGATATATTTCTTCGTATTTGATTTCTATGATCTCCTGCCCTTTTTCATCTGTGATCCCATAAAGACCGTCTCTTTTCACCACCATGGAATCATTCACGATCTCGCTCATCTCGTCATACCTGCAGTATAACTCCGTGTAACTTCCCTTCAGCTTGGCAAACCATTCCCGGGCATTCTCGTTATCTGGATAATTCTCTGTAAAATCCTCCAGATATTTTACAGCTCTATCCTCATAATCATTGTCCAGATAATATTCCATAAGCATGTCCAACGCTTCTGCATGATCCTGATAGTTTTCTGCTGTATTTTCGCAAACAGAAGTAAACTTACTCGTGTTTCCGCTGTTCAGATATGCCTTGGCCATTTTTATATGAGCAGACACGTTGTCCGGAGTATATTCTAATACCTGCTCATATTCCGTTACCGCGTCCACATAGATCTCTTTTTCTTCTAATTCAGCGGCTTTTTGCATGTGCTCTCTTGCACGCTTTGGTCGATTTACCGTATCCGATACCGCTGTATACCATGACAGCCCCAATAAAACTGCAAACATCAATATAATATATTTTTTCATCTGCATCTCACATACCAAGTGCCATCGTAAGTACCGTTCCTATGAATATAAACGGGGCAAAAGGTATCTCCTCCTTCAGTTTTATCTTCTTAAGCAGCAGCATCACAATACTGTAAAATGCACTGGCCGCAACCGACAAAAATGCAGCAGCCATGATACTTCCGCTGCCCATATACGCTCCGATCACCGCAAGGAGTTTGACGTCTCCCATCCCCACGCCGCCCTTGGTCAGGAAATGTGCAAACAGAAACATACCGCCGCCAAGCAGCATCCCTGACAAGGCAGAAATCAATACTGCCAGTCCAAGTTTCGGGAACACCAGCCATTCCAGAATAATCAGGATTCCTCTTATTCCCAGCAACACCTTCAGTATTTTGTTGGGAATACGCTTGTTTCCCTGATCGATCCAGGCTGTCAGAAAGAGCGCCGCATATAAGATCAGATAGCGGAGTATCTTTAGAATATTATAAGAAAAGACAGAAAATATTGCGGTCAGACCTATGCCTGATGCCAAAACAACAACCATACAAATTCTGAACTTCTTATCTGTCCATTGTTCCTTAAACCAAGATATATTCTTCTCCATCTGCCCTCCTGTCAGTATATTGCTCTCCTACCAAATTAAAGTATATGCGCACTGGCGGAACTCATATTGTCCAAAATCGAAATCCGGGAACAGGATATTTTCCATCGTATAAGTAACTACGATCTTGACAGTCCCTTTCCCTTCTGTATTATCAAGGCATCTTGTCATATCAAAATGAAGTCCTGACAATCCATCTTTGATTCCGATAACTTCCAGATATTCATCTGAATCATCCGACACAAGCATAAGTTCACTCTTAATATTGTTTTTCGTTATTTCACCGGCTACTGCGGTAATAGCTTTCTGTTCTGCGCCGCTTTTTAACATACTGAATACGCCTTCTGCCAGGCCGTCCATATCACTGACCGCATTAATAAAGCCTTCGACAGAACTTGTTGCATCATCGATCGTTACTTTTAATTCTTCACTTTTTCTGTTCGTCTCCACTATCCTGCTGCTGATCTTTGTCTTCGTCAGCACATAACTATATGTGGAAATCTGCTTTGCTGTCTGAGTAACCGCGTGATGGATCAGCATCTCTGCCTGAACATACCTCGCCGCATTAATCAATGTACAAAACGCCATAATAAATGGTATCAGGAACAGAAGCGCTTCCACCGTCAGCGAACCTTCATTATAATCTTTTGTCTCCATCTCTTTTCCTCATTTTATCCCCTGTTTTCGCAGGAATCATTAATATCCCAGGATACTCTGATAAGATATCGTATATGTATCATCCGGGAATCCCCACGCTTTACTTCCGCTCCAATCTGATATCTTACGCATAAAAGTTGTCCTTGAGCTGACCTCCGCCTGTACGGACAGCATCGTATATCCCTCCAACAGGTTCATATTCGGTTGATTCGCCTGAATACAATCTGCGATTCTCCCCAATATACCTGTTCCGTTCCCCGTCAGCATAGACAGATTCAGAAAAATTCTCATATACTCAGAGTAATCCAATGTTAAATATTTTTTCTTTGTATTATCTCCCATATAAGGTGCAGTAGCCCACGAATCGGTCTTTTTGATAAGTACCACGCCATATCCCTGCTTGATCTTTGTGATATCGCTTGCCGTCTCAACACCGGCAAAACCAAGCTTGATCACAACCTTTATTATGGGCACCAGATAAGGCGCCCATCCCCCTGCAATCGTTGTTGCCATTGCGAATGCTATCCCGTCGATCTCATGATCAGTAAAAGCGAAAAATGAATTAAACAATAACCGTATTCCAAAGATCATCATAACCGTATTCAATACATTTATCTTCGATTCATCCTTCCCCCACAGGATATATTCACATTCTGCCTGATATGCGGCATGCTCCGACAGTTTATAGCCGCTGATACCGATAATCTCTCCTTCCGGCCTGTCTTGCCCGTCCTTCTTGTTCACTGTATAATAAGAAAACATTTGCATAGCATATTCAGAAATATATAGGTTTTCTAACCCCTTTGAAACAATCTCATCTACTTTATCCAGGAAAGATACGGCAGCATCCATCGATTCTTGAAATTTCTTTGTCGTCTCTTTTCTGGCTGATGAATTATTCACATCCCCGGAAGCATTCAGATCCGTCAACTGCTCTTCTGCTTTTGACGCATCTTTCCCAACCTTCGAAGACGGGAGTTCTCCTATGGACGACCATTTAAAGTCAGGATAATCATCCGCTTTGTTCGCCTCTTCTCCAGCCTTTTTACTCTCTTCCAGCCTGCCATTCGCTTCATTCTGTTCCTGTTGAGAGTCCTCTTTATTCGATTCTCTGCAATATTCCTGAAGCCTTTTATAAAACGGATGACCGCTGATTGACTTCGAAGCTCCCGCTTCGGATATATCCTTATGTTTGTAATGGTCAGGGAAATACTCTCTATCTCTTATCCGTTTGATATCATTGACGTATTCTGCCTTCGTTCCTTTCATACACGAATCCGCTGCTTTTTTATACTCTTCATACTGGTCAGATGCAGGTACCGCTGCGATAGACTGTTCCCAGAATTTTTCACCTTTCAGTACATCTTTTAATTTGTGAAAATATTCCCGGTTCTGCTCCGTATCAGATATCAAGCTGTCCAATTCCTCAAAATCCGCTTTTCCATTTCCATTTGAAGAATAGAAAAAATCTCTGTACAGCTTCACATCTGCATCCATACTCCCGGTATCATTTCCTGCTCCTTTCAATTCGCCGTTCGCTTTTTCCCATCCGTCGAATGCTTCTTTTGCCTTTTTCAATTTTTTCTTTACAGCCGCTAATCTGTCGCATGCTGTCTTTGCCGCATCTTCGGCTGAATCTGCACTGTCCAGATATCCTTTCAATTTGCCCGAATGCTCATCTATGCACATCTGGGCATAATCAAGAAGCAGTTTTGGATATTTCTTGAGCTCCGCCACTCTCTTGTCATACTCGTTTTTTAATTCTTCAAGATTATCAGACGACTGCTCTTGTCCATCATTTTCTGTAAGCTTTCCGATCCCTCCCATCGCGTCGATCGTATTCACATAATACTTTCCACTCATATAACCGTTAAATGTGGCTTCAGCAAATGGAGTTGACCAGTCTATATTCTTCGTCGTTCTTAAAAACTGATCCACGGTTTTTTCCATTTCGCCCCATCCACCTTTTTCCAGCTTGTCCTCATAGTCGTCCGCTGCTGCCCACATCAGCAAAGCATTCGATACAATATTCTCATATTCTTCCTTCGTCTGTGACAGTTCTTGTCCTACTGCCTGTGATTGCATATGATTGATGAAGCCATCCAGCGTATCCAATGCTTCTTTTGCTTTTTGGAATTCATTATGACAATCTTCCATGGCTTCGCTGAATTCCATCTGCTTTTTCATGGCTTCCGCCATCTTTTTACCGTTTTTTAATTCCTTTATTTTTTCAACTACCAGTTCTGTTAAGCATACCGGCGCCCGATACTTCATGTATTCCAATATCTGCTGCTTCTCTACCTCGGTCTGATATATTTCAGACCCCTGTACATTGATTGCATCAAATTTTTTCGTCAGCAGATCCAGTATCTTTTTATAATCCTCTTCTCCCGGCATCCCCGTCCCGTTTAATGAACCATTGAAGAATTTCTCCAAATCACTTTCCATAGCTTCCGGCGATCTGTCCATAACCAGTAATCCATATTCGTCGTGGAGTTCCTCATTATACTGGGCAAGGCCTGCATTCATCGCCATCTCCCCCGCATCCGAGATTACCGCCTTAGACATGCAGATCCGCGCGGCATCCGTCGTCAAACCTCCCAATAACAATACAGGCACAAGTATAATGGTTAAAAATACTGATATGGTTCCTTTATTCTTACAAAAAAACTTCAATGCCTTTCCTCCTCGTATAATAAGTTTATAGCCAATCAAAACAGGCTATGGACTTATTCTTTTTTGTGATATAGATGAAGGATAATTCAGAAGGAGAATCTTCC
>CAJTCH010000014.1 GCA_910574715.1 Lachnospiraceae bacterium
TCCTTTCAGTGTTTGTGGGTTAGTAATAGTATTGACACAAAAAAGGGAGGTCATTGCTTTTTTTCTTGAAAAAGTGGTGTAATCCTTGGAATTATAAGGTTTGCAACAAAAAATATAGTGGTAGATTTGACACTACCACAGCGGAGAAAGGGGGTGGAAAAATGTTAGACCACGCATTCCAGCGGCGGCGGGAAATTGAGCGTATGCTGCTGTCGGGGAAAAGGCTGACTGTGCCAAAACTCATGGCTATGTACAGTGTCGGGAAGAATGCCATACGCAGGGATTTTGAAGTCATAGGCGAAGAACTTCCCGTGATAGCAAAACAGGGATATAACGGCGGCTATTTCCTCATGGACGGGGCAGGGAAACACCAGAACTCACTTTCCCATGAACAACTGGAATGCTTGGAAAAACTCGCTGTAAACTGTACGGGAAAAGACAGGGAAACCGTACTGTCAATCATACATGAATTCGGACTGTACTGTGAAAGGAATACATAAAAAAATCCGGCAGTTTTCAAGCCGAGAAGTGAGAGGAGGTGCGGCATGGATACGGCACACCGGAGGATGGAAATTATCAGCATTTTATCCGTCAAAAGACATATAACGTCAAGGGAGCTTGCGTGGGAACTTGGCGTTACTATGCGCACGATACACCATGATATTTTCGTATTGTCTTTTGATTATCCAATTTATACAAAACCGGGTTGTTGCGGCGGGGTTTTCATTACAGAAAATTACAAGCCCTATACCAATACCCTTACAGAAACAGAGCTTGAAACACTGTGCAGGCTGTACGGAAAATCGGAGGGGAAAGAGAAAGAAATCCTGTTCCGGATTATCCGCAAGTACGGTGCGGACAAGCTGGAAATTTAACTGGACAGACGAAACCATTTTATTTGTGATGTGGATTTAAAAAGAGCCGATCACTGACAACTGAATACTGGCAATCCTGTAAGACGTATGAAACAGCCGAGCTGTGCCGGAACACGCCATGACTGCCTGTGATGAACAGGCAGGAGCGAGAACTGTTTTAGGGCAAACAAGGTGTGGGAACCTTGCGCCATGACACTGTTTCCTGATAATGATACTTCCGCTAAACGGTCACGAAGATGATGGTGCGAGTCCAATGTGAGCTTTTTCCCAAAAGCTACAGAGCTTGCATATTGGAGCATAGAAATGTATTGTATATGTAGGAATCAACGTTTTTGAGAGATTTAAGTGATTACGCCGATTTATCTTCTTCAAAACTCGGTTCCTGCATGCTGAGAATTAATCGACTTATGTGTGAATGGCGGTTCAGGAACAAAAGCCGAAAAAAATGTTTTCTCAGATAATCAATGACAGTTGACTCGGACACTTTGCCTTTGTGAGATGTCCGGAGGTAACGGTGCCGTTCAATCATTTCTACGAATGCAGAATTCAATGCACTCATCTGGATAATCCCCATAGAGATTTTAGAGCAGAGGACAAAACGCTCGATTGCTTCTATGGTTGATAAAACAGACGGTCGGTCTTCTTCTCGGATTAATGTTAATGGATCTGGATCCGATTTCTTTTTATACTTGTTGAGCTTCGGAACTTTTGAATTCCAAAAGTGATAGGAGAATCCATGGATCTGTTGTTTCATTTCACGGAACATTTGCTGCTGACAGAAATGAATGAACGCCTTGACGCTACGGTCCTCATGGTAACGCATGACGCCTTTTCTGCAAGCTACTGCCGCCGCATTCTTTTTATCAAGGATGGGAAAATCTGTTTCCGTTTTGGGAGGTGAGCAGAATGACCTCTTGTAAACTGATTATAAAAAATGTGAGGAAGAATATCCGGGATTACCTGATCTACTTTTTGACCCTTATGATCTCGGTAAGTGTCTTTTACGCATTTAATTCCATTTCAGACCAGCCGGCTTTTTCAGAAATGGGTATGACAAAGACGCTTTTGTATGACCAGCTCGGCATCCTGCTTTCTACACTGACAGTGCTGATTGCCGTTGTCCTTGCGTTCCTGATCATTTATGCGAACCAGTTTTTACTGAAGCGGAGGAAAAAAGAACTGGGCCTCTATATGGTTCTTGGCATGAAAAAGGGCCGCATTTCCCGGATATTTGCAGGGGAAACATTCTGCGTTGGGGTGATTGCGCTTGTGACAGGCCTATGCCTTGGTGTTGCATTATCGCAGGGAATATCATTAGTCGCCTTAAAACTGTTTGCCATTGAACTGTCAAAGTTCCGGCTTGTCTTTTCAATGGGGGCTTTTCAGAAGACTGTCCTGTGTTTTGCGGTTATTTTTCTGCTTGTCATGACCTTTAATGTATGGTCTGTCTCCAGCGTACAGTTGATCGACCTTTTGACAGCCGGCAGGAAAAATGAAACATCACAAAATCAGAGCCGCCTTTTGCCCGTGCTGCTGTTTTTGGTTTCCCTGGCCTGCATCCTGTCTTCCGGGGTGATGTTCTACAGAAACGGTATTTTGCCCTCGCGGGAGAACCGGTCTTTTCAGGCGGCGGGCATCCTGATTGTGGCAGGGACATTCCTCTTTTTTTATTCCCTGTCTACTGTGCTTGTCCAGGTACTCCGGGCAAATAGTAACGTTTATTTGAGAGGGCTGAACACATTCCTCGTCCGTCAGGTTGGCAGTAAAATCCGCACGAATTATTTTATCATGACGATTGTCTGCGGATTGCTCACAGTGACGATCTGCGCTGTATCGGTTGGCGTAAGCACCGCGCTTGCCATGAATGAACTGTCCGGGTCTGCCACACCCTATGACTTGAATGTGCTGTCAAATGTCAGCATGGACGGTGACAGCAGCATTTTGGAATATCTCGCATCCAAAGATGCCGACTTATCCGGCTATGCGGAGAATATGGAGCAGATCAGCATTTATGAAGCAGATTTTACTTATGGCAGTCTGTTTGAAGGTCAGAATGTGGAGCTGTGGCCCATTGACGAAGGGATTTCAGACAGCAGTGTTTCTGTACTTGCTGTTTCGGATTTTAACCGCGCCCTTAAAATGCAGGGAAAAGAACCTGTGGCATTGACAGAAAATCAATACCTGCTGAACTGTAATTACAAGGGAACTTTTCAGTATGTGGAAGAAGCATTGGAAAGCCATGCGGATTTAGTGCTGGCAGGAATTCCTTTGCAAAGGGCATCGGATACGGTTTTAGAGGAAACCTACTTTATGACCTCTGTCGGGAACAATGACCGGGGGACGCTGATTGTCCCGGATGCGGTTGTTCACAGTCTTACGAAAGATGTAAATGTGCTTTTGGTGCTATACCGGCCAGATGCTGATTCGGATGCGGTCTTGCAGAAAATGATCCCGATTGGGCTGGATGATACCCACGGTTACCGTTATGCGGAAAAGAACATGATGTATGATATGTTCTATGGATTCAAAAGCTGGGGGCAAAGAAGGAACAGATCAACCGAGCCCTGCTGTCTCAGACAGCAATCTTCTTTGCGGCTCCGCTTGCAGTGGCAGGTATTTTTTCTGCCGTCCTGATGGGAAAAGCAATGGAAATCGTAGAGGAATTTATGAACATCCATATTTCAACAAACTTAGGTTTCACAGTTGTACTGTTCCTTGTGGTATATGGGAGCTACTTTCTTGCCACTTATCTGTCCTGCAAGCGGATGGTAGTAGAACATCAGAATAAACGATGGAGGAATAAAGAATATGCCGGAAAATATTAAATGGGATGCTGTATAAGTCCATATCATCAAGAAAAAACATAAAAAATGAAAAATGCCGGAATTAGTAGAAAGAAAATAGTACCAATAAAAAGAAATATCATCCTATCCATAGTGCTGTGTGGATTGGCCAGTACAGGATTGTATGAGATGATGCGTAATTCGTTGGATAAGGATGGTAGTTTACCGGGGAAAAAATAAAGATTGCCAGAAGAAGGGCAGAATGATAATATAGATAGAGAGATAATCGTGTAGAAAGAGAGAAGCGGCCGTTATGCCAGTCCGGTAGAGCATAACGGCCGTTTCTTCTGTTCAGAATTTATTGAAAATACGCCGTTTCCGTAAAATTATGTTTATCTGGTTCGAATCCTGTTACCCCGAATTAAAAATGAGGCATAACACCCAACACGGTAAGTTATGCCTCATTTCTATTTCTTAATTCTTAGCCGGAAGAAAGACGATATTTTTATATTTTTTCAATGCATAATACAGCACTAACCCAAGTACGCCGCAGGACAGGACTTCTCCGATCCCTACCGTAAGCATCATGAACGGAATCGGGAGAGCCACACCATATCCAAAACGCAGTACAAAAGGTACGATAAGCGTATTGGCAATGATAGGCGGAAGCGGCGCCAGCAGCGGACGGTTTCCGAACAATTTGTAAGTGAAGAAGGCTCCGAGCAGAGTAGCAATGCTTCCAAAGATAATATCAGGGAGTATTGCACCGCCTAATATATTGCCGATCAGGCATCCGATAAAAAGACCGGGGACGGCGGCGGGGGTAAATACCGGCAGGATAGTAAGCGCTTCGGCAATCCTAACCTGTATCTCTCCAAAAGAAAATGGTGCGAATACATAAGTGAGCACCACATAGACGGCAGCGATCATAGCTGCCTGGCTTAGAAAAGCTGTGTTTGATTTGTTCATTGTTTTGTCTCCTTTAGTTTTGTTTTACGTGTGGAAGGTCTCGAACACACGCGCCATAGCGGGCAGCAAAGATATCCGGCAGATGTCTCTGCTGTCTTCCCATAACGCCGGAAATCGGCGGCAAGCCCAATATGACCTTGGTTTTGCGGGCTTTGCAACGATTGAAAGTATAACATGGAATATAGAAAAAATCAAGCTTTCAGTCAAACAGAGTTTGAGGAGTTTTCACTGACACGTGACTGACACGTGAACTTAAGCTCTGCCTTTAAAAAATATCTCCATTGTGTTATAATAGGGTACATGTGCAGGCCGCAGGCTGTATGAAACGGTCTTTTGCGGGTCAAGGAATCCTGCACTCGCAAAAGAGAGTGCATTATATCTGGAAAAGAAATATATTGAAAAAGGAGTAAAAGAATATGGAATTGACGACGATCAAGGAGTTATACAAGAGCAAAGAACAGTATTTGGATCAGAAGGTTACGGTAGGGGGCTGGGTGCGCAGCATCAGGGATTCCAAGACATTTGGATTTATCGTGTTGAATGACGGGACATTTTTTGAAGCGCTGCAGATCGTGTATCATGACAAGATGGATAATTTTGCTGAGATTTCCAAGCTGAATGTAGGCGCGGCTGTGATCGTGACGGGAACGCTTGTTGCGACGCCGCAGGCGAAGCAGCCTTTTGAGATCCAAGCCGATACCGTGGAGGTGGAAGGAGCGTCTGCGCCGGATTATCCGCTGCAGAAGAAGAGACACAGCTTCGAATATCTTCGGACGATCTCACATCTTAGGCCGAGGACGAACACATTTCAGGCAGTATTCAGGGTGCGATCGCTGACGGCATACGCGCTTCATAAGTTCTTTCAAGAGAGGGGATTTGTCTATGTGCATACGCCGCTGATCACGGGAAGCGACTGTGAAGGCGCCGGGGAGATGTTCCGGGTGACCACGCTGGATATGGAGGAACCGCCGAAGACGGAGGAGGGCAGCGTGGATTACAGCCAGGATTTCTTCGGGAAGGAGACAAGCCTTACCGTGAGCGGCCAGTTGAACGGGGAGACGTATGCGCAGGCATTCCGTAATATCTATACATTCGGACCGACCTTCCGTGCGGAGAATTCCAACACCACAAGGCATGCTGCGGAGTTCTGGATGATCGAGCCGGAGATGGCATTCGCAGATCTGGATGACAATATGATGCTGGCGGAGGCTATGTTAAAATACGTGATCAACTATGTTCTTGAGGAAGCGCCGGAGGAGATGAATTTCTTCAACTCATTTGTCGACAAGGGGCTGCTTGAAAGGCTTCGCCATGTTGCGTCCGCGGATTTTGCCAGAGTGACCTATACAGAAGCGATCGAGATCTTGGAGAAGAATAATGACAAGTTCGAATACAAGGTTTCCTGGGGCGCGGATCTGCAGACGGAGCATGAAAGATATCTGACCGAGGAGGTGTACAAGCGTCCGGTATTTGTGACGGACTACCCCAGGGATATCAAGGCGTTTTACATGAAGCAGAATGAAGACGGAAGGACAGTGGCGGCAGTGGACTGCCTGGTTCCGGGGATCGGCGAGATCATCGGCGGAAGCCAGAGGGAAGATGATTACGATAAGCTGCTCACAAGGATGAAGGAGATGGGGCTTAAAGAGGAAGATTACAAGTTCTATCTGGATCTTCGCAAATACGGTTCTACCAGACACTCCGGGTTTGGTCTTGGATTCGAGAGATGTGTGATGTACCTGACCGGAATGAGCAACATCCGTGACGTGATCCCGTTCCCAAGAACTGTTAATAATTGTGAACTGTAAGGATTACGAAGCGTATGAATATTTTAGTTGTAGACGATGAAAGAGAGATTGCGGACGTTATAGAATTATATCTGCAGAACGATCAGTACAGCGTGTTCAAGTTCTATACAGGTGAGGATGCGCTTAGCTGCATAAGGAGCAAGAAGATCGATCTGGCGATCCTGGATATCATGCTTCCGGATATCGACGGTTTTCAGCTTTTGAAGATCATCCGCGAGAAATACACATTTCCGGTTATTATGCTGACGGCTAAGACGGAATACATGGATAAGATCACGGGGCTTACGCTGGGGGCGGACGATTACATTCCGAAGCCCTTCAACCCGTTGGAGCTGGTTGCACGGGTGAAGGCGCAGATACGCAGATATACCCAGTATAATGACGGTGTGAAGGAAGAGGGAGACATTATTGATTTCGGCGGACTTCTGCTGAACCGTACCTCCCATGAATGTGTGTATAACGAGGTGCCTCTTACGCTTACGCCCATAGAATTCGATATTCTCTGGCTTCTGTGTGAGAACAGGGGCAAGGTGATCAGTTCTGAGGAATTATTTGAAAAAGTATGGAATGAGAAATATTATAAGAACAGCAACAATACGGTGATGGTGCATATCCGGCATCTCCGGGAGAAGATGAGCGGACCCACCGGCAAATCAGACTTTATCAAGACGGTATGGGGAGTAGGGTACAAGATTGAAGAATAACTATCGCAAGCTGAAGTTCAGCATATTGCTCCAGACGGTCCTGGTCACCGCGCTGACGGTCCTGGTCGGAGGATTCATTCTCAATTATGTGATCGACGGTATCTATAACGATACCTTCGCGGAGATGTTCGTAGAATTCCTGATGTCTCTGAATATGAAGGAGAAGACGGCTATTAATCTGTACTGGAAGCTGATCGGCAATAATAAGTACTTCTTTATTATCGTCGGCTTCCTGCTCCTTTTTGCGCTGTTTTATTATGCGGCGTTGTCCAAGATGATGAAGTATGTAGACCAGATCGGGGACGGGATCGAGAATATCCTTGCGGAGTCCACGGAGCCGATTCATCTCATCACAGAGCTGAAGCCGATCGAGATCCGGTTAAATGAGATCAAAGCGACTCTAAAACGGCAGGAATTGGAGGCGGAAGAGGGTGAGAAGAAGAAGAGCGACCTGGTACTCTTCCTGGCGCACGATCTGAAGACTCCGCTGACCTCCATCGTCGCCTACCTGAGTATGCTGGACAGCCATACCGAGATGCCGGAGGAGAACCGGATCAAATATACGCATATAGCGCTGGAGAAATCCATCCGTCTAGGAGAACTGATCAATGAATTTTTCGATATCACCCGGTATAATTTCCAGGATATTGAGCTGGAAGCAGTGGAGATCAACCTGTCTTTTATGCTGGAGCAGCTGGCGGACGAGCTGTACGGGGTTCTGCAGGAGAAGCGTCTGGCCTGTGAGGTGGACGTGGAGGATAACCTGGTCGTATACGGGGACCCGGATAAGCTTGCCCGGGTATTTGACAATATATTGCGGAATGCGATCGCATACTGCCATGAGAATACGGAGATACGGATAGAAGCCCGGATGAAGGAACGGGACGTTGAGATCGTATTTGTGAATCAGGGAGATAAGATCCCGGGAGCGATGCTCCAGACGATATTCGAGAAGTTTTACCGTGTCGACGGTTCCCGTTCCAGCGGGACCGGAGGCGCAGGTCTGGGACTTGCGATTGCAAAGGAGATTGTAGGACTGCACGGCGGCAGGATCCGCGCGAAGAGCGACGATATCCGGACACAGTTTATTGTGGAGCTGCCGGTGAAGACGGAGAAGGAAGAAGGGACAGCAGATGAAGTTCATACACATCGCAGACGTGCATTTGGGGGCAAAACCGGACGCAGGAAGCGCGTACAGCGCAAAGAGGGAAAAGGAGATCTGGAACAGCCTGGCAAGGGTGACAGAGATCTGTAATGAAGAGAAAGCAGAAGTTTTGCTGATCGCGGGAGATTTGTTCCACAGGCAGCCCCTCCTCAGAGAATTGAAGGAAGTGAATAGTCTCTTTGAGAGGATGGCGGATACACAGGTAGTGCTGACAGCCGGAAACCACGATTACCTGAAAAGGGATTCCTATTACCGGACGTTTGAATGGGCGCAGAATGTACATATGATCTTGAGCGAGGAACTGTCCTGTGTTGAACTGCCGGAATTATCGCTGGCGGTATACGGCATGAGTTATTACGCAAGAGAGATCAGGGAAGGAAGATATGACACGGCGCTGCCTGAGGGGCGTCAGAGATATGAGATATTGCTGGCTCACGGCGGGGATGAGAGGCATATTCCGATACAGAAAGAGCGTCTGAGTGTGCTTGGCTATGACTATGTGGCGCTTGGGCATATCCATAAGCCGCAGATCCTTGCGGATAACCGCTGGAATCTGATGGAGACGCAGTCCAAAGCAGGTACTGTGTATGAGAGCCGTATCGCATATTCCGGCGCGTTAGAGCCGATCGATAAGAATGATACGGGCAGACACGGATATATTCAAGGAGATCTAACCGGTACGGGCTGCCGGATAGAATTCATTCCGTGCGCTTTAAGAGAGTATATTCATCTGCCGGTCATGGCGCAGAAGAAGATGACAGGCCATGGTCTTAAGGAGTGTATCAGAGACAGGATCAAGGAGCTGGGAATGCAGAATATTTACCGGGTGACGGTGAAGGGTTTCCGCGACCCGGATATCCTGTTCGATCTTAACGATATGGACCCATACGGGAATATTACGGATCTGACGGATGAGACGAAGCCGGCCTATGATTTTGCCAGACTTCTTGGGCAGAACAAGGGAGACCTTCTGGGGAGATTTATCGAGAGCCTGATGGATTATGATGAGGACAGCGTGGAATACCTGGCGCTGTGTGAAGGCGTGCAGGCGTTAATGGAGACTAGAAGAGGTTTATGAAGATTCAGGAATTGGAAGTTAAAAATTTTGGTAAATTTACTGACAGACGCATACAGATGGAAGACGGGATCAATATCCTGTACGGAGAGAACGAATCCGGTAAATCTACGCTCCATACATTTATCAAGGGAATGTTGTATGGAATGGAGAGGGGGCGCGGAAGGGCGTCTGTATATGATACATTCAGCATCTATGAGCCGTGGGAGAATCCCAATTATTATTCCGGTTCACTGAGGTTTGAGAGCGGAGGAAAGATATTCCGGATAGACCGGAATTTTGACAGATATAAGAAGAATGCAGAGCTGATCTGCGAGGATGACGGAGAGCAGCTCTCGGTTGCGGACGGGGATCTGGAGATGCTGCTTGGCGGGCTGAAGGCTGCAAGCTATGAGAATACGATCTCTGTGGGACAGATGAAGGTAGAGACCGGGCAGGCGCTGGAGGCAGAATTCAAAAACTATGCGACCAATTATTATACGACGGGGAACAACGAGATCGACCTTGCGGAGACGCTTGGATGCCTGCGTGAGAAGAAGAAGACGCTGGAGCGGGAAGTGAAGGAGTCCCTTGTCAGGAAGCAGGCAGAGCGTGAACGGATCGAACAGGAGGCGTCCTATGTCTGGCGGGACGTACATCATCTGGAAGAAGAGTGCGGACGTATCGCGGAGGAGCTAAGACACCGGCAGGAGAAAGAGATATACGAAGAGGCGGAGAACACGGAGAATAAGCGGATGATCGACGAGCTGAGGCCGGATAAGTGGAGGATCCATCCTGTGGAGCTGGTCCTGTTCGCGGTGATCATCGTCCTGGCATTTATGTTCATCGCAAAGCCCTGGAATTATCTGGTTTCTATCATTATATTTCTGACCTGCGGGGTGTATGTGTGGAACCGGATGAAGGTGGGCAAGAAGCAGGAGAAGACGCTGCCAGAGATCATACTGGAGGAGATCACGCCTGAGGAAGAGAAGATCCCGTTAGAGAAGCTCAGGTGGGAGTATGCGCATGTGCGGGAAGAACTTAAGGAGAGACAGATCCAGTATGACAACCTTAAGGAACAGCTCGCCGAGCTGGATGAGGTCAGCGAGGATTTCCGGGAATTTGACAAGAAGAGGATGGCGATCCGTCTGGCGGAAGAGAGGCTTAACGAGCTGTCCGGCGAACTGCAGAGGCAGCTTGAGGAACGTCTTAACGGCGCGGCTTCCGAGATTCTTTCTGAGATCACTGAGGGCAGGTATACGAAGCTTCTGATCGAAGAGAAGCTCCATATGAGCGTGCTCAAGGAAGGCAGAAGAATTCCGCTTGAGCAGCTGAGCCGCGGGACGGTGGAGCAGATCTACTTTGCGCTTCGCATGGCGGCCGGCGACGTGCTGCGGGAGGAAGAGTATCCGGTGATATTGGACGATACTTTCGTCTTCTATGATGACAGACGTCTTAAGAATACGCTGAAGTGGCTCGCCGGGTACAGGAAGCAGGCGCTGATCTTCACATGCCAGAAGAGAGAGGCGCAGATGTTAGATGAACTGGGGATCGAGTATCGCCTAGAAAGGATTTGAACCGTTACCGACGGATACAAAGAAGGAGAGACAGCCGTCAGACTGTCTCTCCTTTTTTGTATCTGTTCACTACATGGTGGATCCTGTCTACAGGATTCAGGATACTGCTGATAGATCCGTCGTGGTTCAGCGTATCGATCATGAGTGCAATATATTTGCTCATATCGCAGTTGACATAATAAGGCCGTTCAAGAAGTTCCGGCGTCTGATAGATCAGGTTGGTCGTAAGAACGGCATCCAGGATCCCCTCTTCGTAAGCCTTGTCGAACTTCTCAAGTCCGTTCGTGAATAATCCGAAGGTTGCAGCGGCGAAGATCCGCCTTGCCTTGCGCTGCTTTAACTGGCGTGCAACATCCAGGATACTGTCGCCGGAGGAGATCATATCATCCAGTATGATCACATCCTTGCCTTCCACGGAAGAACCCAGGAATTCGTGGGCTACGATCGGGTTGCGTCCGTCGACGATCTTCGTGTAATCACGCCGCTTGTAGAACATCCCCATATCCAGGTTCAGCACATTGGCAAGATAGACGGCGCGTCCGGTGGCGCCCTCGTCCGGGCTGATCGCCATCATGTGCTCGCTGTCGATCTCAAGGTCGTTGAAACGGCGGAGAAGCCCTTTGATGAATTGATAAGCCGGCCTCACGGTCTCGAATCCGTTCAGAGGAATCGCGTTCTGTACGCGCGGGTCGTGTGCGTCGAAGGTGATGATATTATCCACACCCATGCGTACCAGCTCCTGAAGAGCAAGCGCACAGTCCAGAGATTCGCGGCTGCTTCTCTTGTGCTGCCGGCTCTCGTACAGGAACGGCATTATGACGTTGATCCGTCTTGCTTTGCCTCCGATAGCGGCGATCACACGTTTCAGATTCTGATAGTGGTCGTCAGGGGACATATGATTGATATGTCCGGTCAGTGAATAAGTCAGACTGTAGTTACAGACATCTATCATGAGATAGATATCTTTGCCGCGGACGGATTCGTTGATAATGCCCTTGGCTTCCCCGGAGCCAAAACGGGGCACCTTCGCGTCGATCAGGTAAGTATCCCGTTCATAACCATTATAAACAACATCGTCCTTAAAAGCATGTCCCTCGTCTCTGCGCCATTTTACAATATAATCGTTTACTTTGCTGCCCATCTCTTTGCAGCCGTCAAGAGCGATGATCCCCAAAGCTCCTATCGGTATGTTCTCAAGAATACGGTCATTGCGGCGTAGCATCATTCGTACCTCCCAGGTTAAGTAATTTTTTCTGGATGCGGATATCGTCACCTGTCAGACGCAGGATCGTATAATTGCTGCTTATTCGTGAAAATGTCCGCTCCGAGTAGATGGATTGTATATCATCCAATGCGAGATTGGTTGATATAATGGTTGATTTCTGTCTCAGGATCCGTTCGTTCAGACAGGTAAATAGCTGTGAAACGGTAAAAGAGTTCGGCAATTCGGTTCCCAGATCATCGATGATCAGCAGGTCGCAGTCATAGATATGGCTCTGCATGTCAGGATTCTGCTCTTCGCGCCTGCCGAACTTATTCTGTGCAAACAGATCAAATAACTGGGCGGCAGTAAAGTAGATCACGGAATAAGAGGTATCGATCAGCTCTTTCGCGATACAGTGCGACAGAAATGTCTTGCCGACCCCGGTGTCCCCATATAGCAAAATATTATGAAATTCAGCGGAAAATGTATCTGTGAAATTATGGCATACTTTCAATGCGGTCTGGATTGCTTCCAGTGAAGACCGTCCGGTCTTAGGATCAATATGGCTGCGGGAATAGTATTCCAGTGAAAATGTGGAAAAGTTCTCCTTATTAAGGATGTTCTGAAGATTAGACTGCTCATAGAGCAGCCCGATCACTGCCTTCTTAAGGCAATGGCATTGCCGGTCTCCAATATATCCAGTATCCTGACAGTCCGGACAAGTATAATGAAGCTCCAGGTAGTCTGAGGGCAGCCCGTGGGAAGTAAGAAGCTGCTGTTTCTTATGGATCAGTGTATGCAGTTCCCCGCGCAGTGAATCAAGGGCGTCGTCATCGCCGCTAAGAAGCCTGTGCGCCTTTTGAACACTCAGGGATGCGATGGAGCGGTCCAGATCTTCAAGGCCGGGAATCAGGGTATACGCCTTCTGAAAACGGTCTCTGAGCCGGTATTCATTGTTAAGCCGGCGTTGTTCGTAGACATGCATGATCTGGTCATATTGTGAGTTGGTGAGTGCCATAGTCGGAAATCTCTCCTTGCAGGTAATGTATTGGGTACAGTATGCAGCCCGTTAGTTACTGTTGGACCAGACGCCGCTCCAGGGAATCCATGTCGTAAGACCGTCCGGTAAAATTGTTGAACTTGTTGGCCTTGGCGTCGGCTGCCGGCTTGACGGCAGGCTTCTTGCGGCGTTCCTTCTCCTTCTGGAAATCAGCGTCCAGGCTGTCAATGTCCTTGCGGCAGCGGACCTGCTTGTCCGCCCAGTTCTTAAGAATCGTATCGGTATATTCGAAATTCGGCTGGTGAATGGTATTCATCGTCCGGTTGCAGGCTTCTAAGATGATATCCAGAGAAAATCCGTACTCGTCATTCCACTTCTTAATGTAGGCGGTCTCGGCAGCAGCCGGAGCCCGGCCCTTGATACCGTAGGCGTTCAGTATGGAATAGCAGTTCTTGTTGTACAGAACGGCGCTCGCCTTGGCGGCAGATACCGTGGTGAGCTTCTGTTCGCTCCAGGACAGGGCAACCTTCTGGATATAGTGCATGCTCTTGTGACCGTTCTCGACACAATATTCGATCAGATATTCGATCAGCTCGGCCGACATATGGAGCGTATCGTAGAAGTAAGTGATCGTATCAATATCTACAGACGAGAGTGTCTTGCCTAGGTACTGCTCCGCAACAAAGAGCAGCTCCTTGAATTCCTTGCGTTCCCGGTACTGTTGGATATTCGGTACGGAAGCCGGCGGCGTGTCAGTGTCAGGAAGAGCATCGGAGGACGCAGAGACTGACGGCGTGTGAGATGGAGCCGGCGGCTCGTCCGTCTCGGACTGCTCATGGTAATCCACCAGATCCATATTCTTCCAGTATTTTAATGCACGGCGGATATCCTTCTCCGTGCATTCCAGGATATCTGCCATCTCAGAGACTGACAGAATCCCTTCCGTCCTGTTCATGTGACGCAGAAGAAGGAGATATACTTTCACGTATTCGCCGTTCGCCATGGGCATATAACGGTCTATAAATTCATTCTCGAGCACAGTGGTATTGCACTGTGCGTAATTAGTCAGGGTTAATTTCGTCATGATATTTATGCCAAGCCTCCTTTTGCGGTTGGTTCATTCGTAAGAGCTATTATAGCATCAGAAGGCCGGACAAAAAAGTAATTTTTGAGTCAAAATCCATGTTTTTTGTGGATAAAAATCTGTGGAAAATGTGGATAACTAACGCTTCAAAAGCTCTTCCCCAATGTTTACAACGTCTCCGGCGCCCATAGTTATCAACAAGTCCCCGTTCTGGCATCTTTCCACACAGAAATCTTCGATCTCACGGAAGGAAGGATAGTAATATGCATCGCAGCCTTTCGCCCTCAGCGCCTTGGCAAGCTCCTCCGAAGTGATCCCAAGCGTGTCCGTCTCCCTTGCGGCATAGATGTCGGCAAGGATCACATGATCGGTATCCGCCAGGGCGTCGATGAATTCCGGGAAAAGCGCCTTAGTACGGGTGTAGGTATGAGGCTGGAAGACACACCAGAGCTCTCTGTGGGGGTAATTGCGCGCGGCTGCCAGGGAAGCCCTGATCTCTGTCGGGTGATGCGCATAGTCGTCGATGATGGTAACGCCGTCTCTCTCGCCTTTGTATTCAAAACGCCGGTCTGTTCCGCGGAAATCCTTCAAGCCTTCCCTGACCGCAGCGGGAGGAACCGACAGGAGTCCGGCTGCCGCGATGGCCGCCAGCGCATTGGATACATTGTGTTCTCCGCCTACGGAAAGAGAGATCCGATCTATATATTTCCCGTCTTTGGACAGGTCAAAGGAAGCTTCGCCCATCTCATTGTAAGAGATATTCCCGGCGCTGTAACAATAAGAAGGATCATTGCCGTATGTTATGATCCGGCAGCGCAAACCGTCCGTGATCTCGGCAAGATCCGGGATGGCTCCGTTGACGATCAGGGTCCCGTCCTCTGGAAGAAGGGCGGCGAACCGGCGGAAAGAGTTGCGGATGTCGTCAAGATCCTTGAAGAAATCAAGATGGTCCGCGTCAATATTCAGGATGATGCTGATCTTAGGGAAGAAATGCAGGAAGCTGTTGGTGTATTCGCAGGCCTCCGTGACAAATACTTCCGAACCTCCGACCCGGATGTTGCCGCCGATGGCCTTCAGGATGCCGCCAACGGAGATGGTCGGGTCTTTCTTGCCGGCAAGCAGGATATGGGACAGCATGGAAGTTGTCGTCGTCTTGCCGTGGGTGCCGGATACTGCAACAGGAGTAGCGTAATTGGTCATAAGCTGGCCGAGAAGCTCGGCGCGGCTCAGCATAGGAAGTCCCTGACGCTTTGCCTCCTGGTATTCTTCGTTGTCTTCGCGGATCGCTGCCGTGTATATTATGACGTTGATCCCGGATATAATATTAGAAGCTTTCTGCCCGCAGAACACGGCGGCGCCCAGATTCTCCAGATGATGTGTCAGGGCGGACTCTTTGTTGTCGGATCCGGAGACGCGGAATCCTTCCTTCAGCAGGATCTCGGCAAGACCGCTCATGCTGATGCCGCCAATGCCGATAAAGTGTACGTGTACAGGCTGTTGAAAATTAATTTTATACATAAGATACCTTCCTCATAAAAAAATAGCGGTCATAAAAATAATATTCTATTCATATTATTATATACATATATGGTAAAAAAACCAAGTCAAAATTTTTTGTGATATTTTAATAAAATGTTTACAAATTATTCAATTTTTTTGTAAAGATTGTTCACTAAGCGAGAAATATGTGGTATAATGAAAACCAGACTACTGAGAAGGGGTGATGACATGAGGAAAAAAGAGATGATAGCGATGCTGCTTGCAGGAGGCCAGGGGAGCAGATTAGGAGTCCTCACGGCAAAAGTGGCTAAGCCGGCCGTTGCATTCGGAGGCAAATACAGGATAATTGACTTCCCGCTCAGCAATTGCATTAACTCAGGAATTGATACTGTCGGTGTGCTAACGCAATATCAGCCGTTACGACTGAATACACATATTGGAATCGGTATTCCGTGGGATCTGGATCGTAATTTCGGCGGAGTTACGATTCTTCCGCCTTATGAGAAGAGCAGCAACAGTGAATGGTATACGGGTACGGCGAACGCCATATACCAGAACCTTGATTATATGGAGACATTTAATCCGGAGTATGTGCTGATCCTGTCCGGTGACCATATCTATAAGATGGATTATGAGGTGATGCTGGATTATCACAAGGAGAACCATGCAGATGTGACGATCGCGGCTATGCCGGTGCCTAAGGAGGAAGCGAGCAGATTCGGTATCGTGGTGACGGACAATGAGGGCAAGATTTCAGAGTTCCAGGAGAAGCCGCCGGAGCCTAAGAGCAACTTGGCTTCCATGGGGATCTACATTTTCACCTGGAAGGTACTGAAGGAGGCGCTGATCGCGCTGGAGAATGTACCGGGCTGTGATTTCGGGAAGCATATCATACCGTATTGCCATGAGAAGACAGGACGGCTGTTCGCGTATGAGTATAACGGATACTGGAAAGACGTAGGGACATTGGGGTCTTACTGGGAAGCGAATATGGAGCTGATCGATATTATTCCGGAATTCAATCTCTACGAGGAATACTGGAAGATCTATACGAACAGCGGGATCCTTCCGCCGCAGTATATTTCCGGACAGGCTGTGGTTGACAGGAGTATTATCGGCAATGGTTCGGAAGTATACGGAGAGGTGCATAACTGCGTGGTCGGATCAGGCGTAACGATCGAAGAGGGCACGGTGGTCAGGGACTCTATTATTATGAAGGACGTCCGGATCGGGAAGGGCTGTGTGATCGACAAGTCGATTATTGCAGAGAATTGTGTGGTCGGTGACAATGTAACATTCGGGATCGGCAGTGATGTACCGAATAAGCTTAAGCCGGCGATCTACTCATTCGGCCTTGTAACGGTGGGTGAGAACTCTGTGATTCCGGACGGAGTACAGGTTGGTAAGAATACGGCCATCAGCGGATTGACAGCGAGAGAAGACTATCCAGGCGGTATCCTGGAGAGCGGAGAGACATTGATAAAGGCAGGTGGACGAGTATGAGAGCAGTAGGTATTATTTTAGCAGGCGGCAACAGTCCTAAGATGCGTGAGCTGACTCAGAGGCGGGCGATCGCGGCCATGCCGGTTGCGGGAAGCTACAGGGCGATTGATTTTGCATTGAGCAATATGTCGAATTCACATATCCAGAAGGTGGCGGTCCTGACGCAGTATAATGCCCGTTCACTGAATGAACATCTGAACTCATCCAAATGGTGGGACTTCGGAAGGAAGCAGGGGGGACTCTATGTATTTACCCCGACGATAACGGCAGATAACGGATACTGGTACAGGGGAACGGCAGATGCGATCTGTCAGAATCTGGATTTCCTTAAGAAATGCCATGAACCCTACGTGATCATCACATCCGGGGATGCCGTATATAAGATGGATTACAATAAGGTGCTGGAATATCATATTGAGAAGAAGGCAGACGTGACGGTCGTCTGCAAGAGACGCAACCCGAATGATGATGCCAGCCGCTTTGGAATATTGAAGATGGATGAGACCATGCGCATTGAGGAATTCGAAGAGAAGCCTATGCTGGCGTCTTCGGATATGATATCGACAGGGATCTATATTATCAGAAGGAGACTTCTGATCGATCTGATCGAGCATTGCGCAGAGGAAGAGAGACATGATTTCGTAACGGATATCCTGATCAGATATAAGAAGCTGAAGAGGATGTACGCTTATGAGATAAAAGATTACTGGAGCAACATATCAACGGTAGAGGCTTATTATGAGACGAACATGGATTTCCTTAAGCCGGAAGTGAGGAATTATTTCTTCAAGGAGGACCCGGAAGTTTACTCCAAGGTGAGTGACCTGCCGCCGGCAAAGTATAATCCAGGATCGATCGTAAAGAACAGTCTTGTGGCGAGTGGAAGTATCATTAATGGTACGGTCGAGAATTCTGTTTTATTCAAGAAGACATTCGTCGGGAATAATTGTGTGATCAAGAATTCAGTTATTCTGAATGATGTGTATCTAGGGGATAATACTTACATTGAGAACTGCATCGTTGAAAGCCGCGATACAATCAGAGCGAACACACGGCATGTTGGAGCAAATGGAGTTAAAGTAGTTGTTGAGAAGAACGAGAGATATGCGCTGTAGTGCTGTTTCGAGTGTGCGGACTACTTGGGAGCTGTACAGATTATTTCTGCACAGTTCCTCAATATCTGGTGAGACTTGCGAAAGAATTCTATCGATATGTTAGTGCACGAAAAAGAAAGGGGCAAGTGAAATGCAGATCACAGATGTACGAGTGAGAAAGGTGGCAAAAGAAGGCAAGCTCAAGGCTGTTGTGTCTATTACCATGGATGATGAGTTCGTAGTACATGACATCAAGGTCATCGAAGGTGAGAAAGGTCTTTTTATTGCCATGCCTAGTAAGAAGGCACTGGATGGAGAGTATCGAGATATCGCGCATCCGATCAATTCTGGAACGCGGGAACGTATACAGAGTATTATACTTGAGAGATACGAAGAAGCACTGGAAGAAAACGAAGAGTAAAAGAGAGAGAGGGATTGATCCCTCTCTCTCTTTATATAACGGCATTTTCCAATCGGAATTGCAGCAATTCACGGGTTTGCGGATGACGGAATTCAAGGCGGCAGGCGCACAGGCAGATGTTCTGCCAGAAGGAGCCATGAGGATTACAGTTGGGGTTATATTTGGTGTCGCCGGCGATAGGGCAGCCCATATGTGATAATTGCACGCGGATCTGGTGGTGACGGCCGGTGTCCAAACGGATCTCAAGTTCCGTATGATCCCCGTGAAGCAGCGGTCTTGGCGTACCGGATTGCGGTCCCAAGATACCGCGATTGGCCGAATCGCCGGACGGCTCCCGAAAATAACGCCTGTCTTCAGGGACAACGCGGTAGCAAAGCCTCGCAAGCCTGGCGCCGGCGGTATCATGGGCGCAGATATAAGACAGGTTCGTCCGGTTATCCTTTGCCATATAATCTTCCAGGGTGTCTGCATCCTTGGGCGGCCGTCCTTCCACAAGCGCCCGGTAGTATTTGCCGAATCCCTGATGCGTAAGCTGGCGGTTCAATTCCCTGGCGGCAAAAGGGTTTTTTGCGAAGACGAGTATGCCCTTCACCGGCTGGTCTAAGCGGTGGATGACAGCCAGATAGGGTTCGCCTTTGTCCGGAGCATTCTGATAAATGTAGTTTTTCAGCAGCTTCACCATATCGGACTTCCCGGCCTGCCGGCTCTGGGTAGCGGTTCCATGAGGCTTGACACATACCAGGATGTGTGCGTCTTCGTATAATATTTCCGGAAATTGGGTGCGTGAGTTCATTGATGTAACTTCTCCTTGACTTTAATTGGAATTGCTCTTATCATTTAAGCATAATCTGTTAAAATATGCAAATAGAAAAAGATAGAATGAGGATTGGGATTATGGATTATATATTGTTGATTCTGGGATTTGTATTGCTGATCAAGGGGGCCGATTATTTTGTAGACGGGAGTTCCAGCGTGGCGCGTATCCTGAAGGTGCCGACGATCATTATCGGGTTGACGGTCGTGGCGTTTGGGACCAGTATGCCGGAGCTGTCGGTCAGTGTCACCGCGGCCCTTAAGGGGGAGAATGATCTTGCGGTGAGTAACGTACTGGGGTCTAATATATTCAATCTGCTGGTTGTCTTGGGCTGCTGTGCGCTTGTGAACCCGGTGCAGGCAAAATGGTCTCTGCTAAAGAAGGAATTTCCGTTCTCGATATTCGTTGCGGTCATATTGCTGCTGCTGAATTCTGATTTTTCTGTCACGAAGGTATTAAGCGGAAGCGGGACATTCGTACTGGGAAGATGGGGCGGTATGTTGTTTTTGATCCTGTTTGGGATGTTCCTCTACGCGACCGTGAGAGAGGCGCTCACATCCAGAGACGGAACGGATGAAGATGAAGGCGAAGCAGGCAAAGACAGAGAGGAATATAAGGTGCTGACTCCGGCAAGAAGCGCGGTATATATCGTGTGCGGGCTTGCGGGGATTGTCCTGGGCGGGGAACTGGTGGTGAACAGTGCCACAGGGATTGCTGTGAGGTTCGGTTTGAGCCAGACATTTATCGGGCTTACGATCGTAGCCCTTGGGACGTCGCTGCCGGAGCTGGTGACGTCTATGGTGGCGGCAGGCAAAGGGGAGAACGACCTTGCGGTTGGGAATGTGGTAGGCTCTAATATCTTCAATATTCTGCTGATCCTTGGAGTGTCCGCGACGATCACGCCGATCGTACTTGATGTTACGGCAGTGTATGATACACTGATCCTGATCGCGGCGAGCCTGATCGTGTATGGGGCGGCGCTTTCCAAGCGGGAGATAAGAAGGAATGAAGGGGCGCTGTTCTTATTGGCGTATCTGACCTTTTTTGTATATATATTGGGAAGGTGATAAAATCTCCTTGACAAATTGCCCATTGTCTATTAGAATTACGTTTAATCGAATAACCCGCCGGCAATGTTAGTTGCGTTAAGCGGGTTTGGCTGTGAAGAGGAATAGTAATTGCAGAAGAGATCCCACAGAGAGAGAGTCCGCGGCTGAGAGATTCTTGGATTGACTTGTGATGAACCTACCTTGGAGCCGCTGTGTGAAAATGCAGCGTTCGTCAGCGTTAATGACGGTTAAGAGAGAACTGCGAAAGGGTCGCAGTTAACTAGGGTGGTACCGCCGAGCTTTTCGGTCCCTTTTGTTGACAGAGGGAGTCGATGGTTTGGTGTTTTTTTATGCCGGAAAAGCGGTCCTGCGTAATATTGAGCAGCAAAGACCGCTCTGCAGCATAGGAAAATGTAGCCGGGAACTTCCGAGCGTGTATATTAGAATCGCGGGGCAGGGGCCCTGACGGAGAAGAAAAGGAGAAGAGAAACATGGCAAAGGAAAAGTTAGTAAAAAATATCACACCTCGTGATAAAAACTTTGCACAGTGGTACACGGATGTTGTGCGTGAGGCTGAACTGTGCGACTATTCAAGTGTAAAAGGATGCCTTAACTATTTACCGAATGGTTATGCGATCTGGGAACTGATCCAGGCGGATCTGGACAGACGTTTTAAAGAGACAGGCGTAGAGAATGTATATCTGCCGTCGTTGATCCCAGAGAGCCTTCTTGAGAAGGAAGCGGACCATGTAGAGGGCTTCGCACCGGAGGTTGCATGGGTAACTCACGGAGGTATGGAGAGATTACAGGAGAGAATGTGCTTCCGTCCTACATCAGAGACGTTGTTCTGTGATCTGTGGGCGAAGTCTGTACGTTCCTACAGAGATCTGCCTAAGGTATGGAATCAGTGGAATTCTGTTCTTCGCTGGGAGAAGACGACAAGACCTTTCTTGCGTTCCAGAGAGTTCCTGTGGCAGGAGGGTCACACGCTTCATGCAACCTATGAAGAGGCAGAGGAGAGGACCATCCAGATGTGGCATGTATATGAGGACTGCTACAGAGAGACGATGGCGATGCCTTTTGTATCAGGAAGGAAAGCGGAGCATGAGAAATTCGCGGGAGCACAGGATACCTATACGATAGAAGCTTTGATGCACGACGGCAAAGCGCTGCAGTCTGCGACCAGCCACTTCTTCGGAAGCGGATTCCCGGACGCGTTCGACATCAAGTATGTGGATAAGAACAACCAGTTACAGAGCGCTTATGAGACTTCCTGGGGATGGTCCACGAGAAGTATCGGCGGCCTGATCATGGTTCACGGTGATGACGACGGATTGGTACTGCCTCCGCACGTTGCGCCGGTTGAATGCCGGATCATTCCGATCGCACAGCACAAGGAAGGCGTGCTTGATAAGGCGCATGCGATGCTGGCGGCGCTTAAGAAGGCGGGCTACAGAGTGAAGATCGACGATTCCGAGAAGAGTCCGGGATGGAAGTTCTCAGAGCAGGAGATCCTTGGAATTCCTACCCGTATCGAGATCGGACCTAAGGAGATCGAGAAGAACCAGGTAGTAGTTGTACGCCGTGATAACCGCGAGAAGATCGTGGTATCCATGGATGAGATCGAGACGAAGCTTCGGGAGATCCTTGAGACGATCCAGCAGGATATGTACGACAGGGCGAATGATTTCCTTCAGAGCCATATCGACACGGCGGTTACGATGGATGAGATGACCGAGAAGTTCAAGGCGAACCGTGGATTCGTGAAGGCTTGCTGGTGCGGTGATCCGGAGTGTGAAGGCGAAGTGAAGTATGTGACGGGCGGCGCGGCGACCAGGTGTCTGATCGAGGATGAGGATATGATCTCAGACAAGTGTATCTGGTGTGGGAAACCGGCGAAGCATATGGCTTACTGGGGCAAATCTTACTAAAAATATATGATGATTGTAAAAAAGCTGTTCATAGGTTATGGGCAGCTTTTTTCACGGGCAGCCTGCGGTCCTGACTTATCCGTATAAAACGAGGAGATGGTTCATACAATAAAATAAATGTTAGCAGAAGTTGGGATGCCTTGTGAAATTATTGCTGTATATGACGGATTTTATCGTACCTCTTGTGATCTTCGGAATCGTATGTTATGGGATCATGATGAAGGTGAATGTATATGACACCTTTATTAAGGGGGCGAAAAGCGGGTTTTTTACCGTGATCAAGATCATGCCGACGCTGGTGGGGCTGATGGTGGCTGTGGGAATCCTGCGGGCATCCGGTTTCCTGGATTTCCTGTCGGAGCTGATCGGGGAATTCACGAAATACATAGGTTTCCCGGGAGAACTTGTGCCTCTGACGGTGGTGAAGATGTTCTCATCTTCTGCGGCTACGGGGCTTCTGCTTGATCTGTTCAAGGAGCATGGAACGGATTCCTATATCGGGTTGATCGGGTCGATCAGTATGTCCTGTACGGAGACCATATTCTATACGATGAGTGTCTATTATATGACGGCAAAGGTGACGAAGACAAGGTATACGCTTACGGGGGCGATGCTTGCTACATTTGCCGGGCTAGCGGCGAGCGTGGTTCTGGCGGGGATGTATTAAATTTCTGATTCGTATATTGACAATGCGCATAATGCGCATTATAATGGGGCAAAGATGGTATCAAGTAAAGCAAAAAGGATCACACCATCAGTACAAACATCCGACTATGCCTGGAAAAGTTACAATCCCGGAACATGGAGGGGATTTGAATCCTGATACAGTAAAATCAATTATGAGACAAGCGGGGCTTTAAGCTCATTGCTCAAACGATATTAATGGAGGTGAATATATTGAAATTAATTTATCCGGCAGTATTTAAGCCTTTTACAGATCAAAGCGGTGGATATGTGGTGGAATTTCCGGATTTGCCTGGCTGTGTAACAGAGGGAAAAAACTTAGAACAAGCTATTGAAATGGGGATTGACGCAGCTAGCGGTTGGATATTAGGAGAACTTGAAGACGGAGAAAAAATCCCGCATGCTTCAGACTATTCTGAAATAACTGCTGAAAATGGGTGTATGATAAATATGTTATTATTGGACATTGATGCCTATGAGGAAAAATATGGTGAAAAAGCTGTAAGGAAGAACCTTACTATTCCTGCATGGCTGAATACTTTTGCTGAAAAAAATAATATCAATTTCTCTAAACTTTTACAAGACACATTATTCTCAATGGCGCAAGCAAAATAAATATCTCTGCGATAATATACTGAATTGAAAATGCACGTCCAGATTAATAACAATCCGGGCGTGCATAGTTATATTCCAATATTCTATCATCAATGTCTCCATTTTCCCTTATCATGAGGATTCTTCCATATGATTAGAGCAGCGATGATTCCCACAATATAAAGGATACTTATGAGTATCGTCGGATTATCTTTCAACAGATAGGTAACCGCAACGATGGCTGCCAGTGAGATTAGAAGCTGGAATGCCATGAGAAGCCGTTTCTCACGGGTTTCCTTGGCCTGTTGCAGGAATTCAAGCCTGCGCTGTTCAAGGGCAAGATACTCTAAGAGGTCATCGTCATTGATGCGGGAAAGGATCAGCTTATCTCTAGATTCTTCCTCGTGACGGGAACGGAAGAAACGCTTCTTAGGTCTGTCGTCCTCGTCGAAATCAAAAGAATCTTCCCGGTCTTCTCTGTACGAAGAAGTACTGGAAATACGTTTTGGGGCAGCTTCAGACTCCTGTGCTTTGCTCTGTGCCAAAGATTCAGCAGTGGTTTGGGATGAAGCCGCAGATGTCTGGGTCTCTGTTGCCGTCTGAGGCGCTGCCTGGTTCTCTGATGCGGCTTGCTCCGGAATGGTTGTGGCTGTACTCCCGGTGATGGGCTGGGCCGGAACTGCCGATGTCTGAACATCCGGTACCGGAGCCTGTATCACCGGCGGTGCTGCCTGAGCGGGAACAGAAGCCCCGGCATCGGCGGCCGATGGTATAGGATCAGCGGCAGGTTCAACAGCGTTTGTTTTATTCGCAATCGGAACAATCTTGTTATCGCTTATAACCCCTGTATTCTCCCCTGTAGACGTCTCTGCGATATTTCCTGCGGCTTCTCCACTGGTAATATTCAATTCATTAGACACAAATACTCCCTCCTTTTTGTGTTAATATTCTAATGCGTATACCACATTTTCTATATCATAACAATTTTCGACATAAAATTCAAGAAAATTCCAGACAAAAGAAAAACGACAAAAGAAAACAAACAATGACGGGACAGATGAGAGGAACAGGTGTATATTTGGAAGCAAGGAGGTTGGTCATTATGGAATGGGCAGAAGCAATCAGTGAAGCAGTTAGATTTATTGAAAGGCATATCACAGAAGACATTACTCTGTATGATGTGGCGGACAGTGTCAATATGTCTCCTTTTTATTTTCACAAGGGGTTTAGTATGCTGTGCGGATATTCCGTTATGGAATATATAAGAAAGCGCAGAATGGCGCTTGCGGGAGAGGAATTGATTACCAGTGATGTTACGGTCATGGAGCTTGCCATGAAGTATGGATATGATTCTCCGGACAGCTTTACCAGGTCTTTCTCGCGGTTTCATGGGTCAACGCCTCTGGCAGTGCGCAGGAATTATACGATGCTTAAGACCTTCGCACCGCTGAAACTCACAATTGCATTGAAAGGTGGTTATGTTATGGATTACAGAATTACGAAAAAAGAGGCTTTTACGGTATTGGGCGTATCAAAGGAGTTCAGTTATGAGAATGCACAGCAGGCGGTTTCAATGTTTTGGCAGGAGCATTATACCGCGGGGAGATGTGAACATGTACGGGGGATGTTTGGTATCAATATCGACCCGCAGATGGGGAACGAGCAGTTCGAATATCTGATCGCGGATGTTTATCATCCGGCGGCAGAGATCCCCAAAGGGTATACTGTGAGGACCATTCCTGCGTTCACATGGGCGGTCTTTCCATGTAAGGGCTCACTCCCGGAGTCCATGCAGGATGTAAATGTCAAGATATTTTCCGAGTGGCTTCCGGCACTGCAGGATTATGAATTTGCTGCGGGATACTGTGTTGAGATGTATGACGCGCCGGACAAGTATCCGAAGGGAACAAGTGACGAGAATTACTATACAGAGATATGGATTCCTGTCAGGAAGAAAATGTAGTGACAATGTACGTCTCTTTCGTAGTGATTATGCAATGTAGAGTATCGTCAGGGTTAAATGGCAGATGGTCAAACCGTAAATTCGGCTTGAATTCCGGTACAAAATTTTATATACTAAATTGAAAGAGCAACGGCAAACATTTCGAAGGAGAGTGCCATATGTATAGTTCAATTATCGAAATAAAAAAGACAGTACCTAGTGAATCTTTAGTAAGATTACGAAAAATTGCAGAAAAAGCCTTTTCTAACCGTGCCGGCAGTGTTGAGAATTCCAGTAATAATCCTTATGAACTTGTGTTTAGCGGTGGTGAGGATAAGTTTGGCTGTCTTGAAGTAGGGATGCTAGAATTAAAACGAGAGCATGATGTTCTCAATCAAATCGCATCATGGCGCTGGATTGATGAGGATGATCCTGGTGAAAACTGTGACATTCTCAAGGTTCTGGCAGCACCAGTGTATTGATATGGCAGAGACGAGAAAACAAATAGCTTTTGACCTCGACACAAAAGCTTTAGAGACATATTATCCAAGCGAAAGTTGGAATAACGCTTATGAAGTAATTAAACGTCATATGCTGAAAAACGGTTTTTCCCTACGTATCCAAAAAGCCGGTGACTTCAGCAGAAGTAACAAATATCCTTGATGAACTTGAAATGTCCCAACAAGAAAAAGTTAAACAGGTAAAGTATATGAATAGCGATTTGAAAGCTGATAGAAGCGCATAGGCAGAGTCATAGAGCCAGGAATCTAAAAACAGGTTCCTGGCTCTAGTACAGCATTGCATATTACTCGAAGATTAATGCAATGCTGTACTAGGTTTATCCAATGGAAAATACTGCCGGAAAAGCCAGAAAAGTATCGAAAAGCCTTATAGAAAATTAGAAATACTTGTGTTATACTTATCATGTTTAGTGGGATATTACGGTCTTGGAAGAGAATATGAGGTTGAATATAGATATGATAAGAGAGAAGAATATACAGGCAGCGATATACTTGGGAGTATTGGCAGTTATATTGGCTTTTGTATGGAAGGGCGGGACAGTGCGCGCCGCCGGTGAGGTGATCGAGCTTGATCTGCGGAATGGTTCGGTTGAGATCGAGGAGAACAGGTATAGGCAGAACGGTGCGAACGGCGGGCAGTATCAGGAAGGGCAGGACTTTATCATCACGAGCGGCGGCGAAGAGGTCGACTGCGGCATTGTCGTCAGAGGCGGAGAGCATAAGATTACGTTTGATAATGTGAATATTAGCAGGAAGCAGGGGACAGCGGATGCAGCAACTTGTTTTGCGGTGACGCGTGTTAACAATAGCGGCAGTGCGCCGAGAGTTTATTTGACATTGACGGGAAATAATACATTCCATGGGATTGGATCTGCCGTTCTGGTAGGAATGCCGGCTTTTCCGGATGCATTTCTGTCTATAACAGAGGATAGTACCGGTGTGATGACTGCAACGGGAGGCAATGCGAACGAGGCGGCAGGAATCCAGTCCTATGGGACTCTTGAGATCAACGGAGGAACCATTACCGCCAATGGAGGGCAGCGTTCTGCAGGCATCGGAGCAGAGAGCAATGCGGCATCGGGGAATCGGGTGGTAATTAAGGGAGGGCACGTGACAGCAGTCGGCGGAGACGGAGCTGCCGGGATTGGCGGTGACTATGGCAACGGCTGTGGAAATATTGAGATAACCGGCGGATATGTGGAAGCAACCGGCGGAAAAGGTCCGACATGGCCTTCGGGCTCCATGGGTACAGGCTCCGGTGCAGGGATCGGGAGCGGAAGCGTAGCGGGTTCCGACAGCATAAACTCGATTCAGGTAGGTACGATTACGATCAACGGCGGTTATGTGTCAGCGAAATCCGGAGGAACGGACGCGGCAGGAATCGGTGTCGGCGGCAGCGTGAGTCCAAGCGGCGAATTAGTAAGCGACAGAACCGGTAATGCATGGATAGAGGCCGATAGTTTGAAGCTGGGTACCGGCTCCGGAACAGACGGAACAAACAGATTCTTAGGCGGAGTTTTATTCTCGGGGGATGAGGGCAAGATTTATGGGACTACTTATACATTGAGTCAGAATATCGCAATCTCCCAGGGCAAGAAGCTGACGGTTGATGCAGGTAAAGTGCTGTACATACCCAAGAAGCATATACTGACATTATCAGGAACCGATAGTATTGCGTTTGGTGCGGCGGCCGCAGGTTCATCAGAAGCGGGAAGTATTGTCATAGACAGCAGGAATTGCCTGGCCGGGAATGGGGATCTGGGAAGCGGGGGGAATTATTATCTGTTCTCAGATGATTTTGAAGGTCCGCAGGATTTGATAGATAAAGGAGAGGATCAGACGGAGTCGGTGAAGACGAAGTTGGAGGACAGCTTTAAGGCTGCGTGCCGGGCATCGCTGAAAGGGAGGCAGTTTACGAATCCGCCGTATAATCTGACACTTCGGCCGGCGACGGTGAGAAATGCAGGAGCATATACGGCTACATTTACAACGGTTCCGTTTAACCGGACCATAGAGAAGACCTTTCGGGTATATTCTGACGACACGGCAGTTAAGATGGAAGTGACTACGCCTCCGGATAAAGTGTCCTATGTGGACGGCGATAATTTCGATCCGGCAGGAATGGTCGTGACGGTAACCTACAGGAATGGCAGAACGGAGGATATCACAGACGACATTAGTATCACGAACGGCACAGGTCTCAGAGCCGGGCAGACATCTGTTACGATCGCTTATACGGGCAGATATGACGAAGATCTGGAGTGCGAGGCGAGAATCACCGTAGGAAAGAAGAAGATTGACCTCTCGGGGATCGAATGGAACGAGGAAGATACAACCTTCGAGTATGACGGGGAACCCCACAGTCCTATTTTCGACGAGGAGCTTCTGCCGGAAGGGGTAGAGATGGCCGTGACAGGAACGGGTGAGGCGACAGACGCCGGTACGCACAAGGTGACGGTGGAGTTCAGGCTGAAGCCGGGATATGAAGACCGTTACATGCTGGATGATGCAGGCGGTACGGTGGTCAGTAGAGAATTAGAGTGGACCATCAGACCTAAGGAGCTGGAGTGGGATACAACCGATCTGGAAGCAGTGGGCAATACGAGAGATGACGAGGCCAATATCTATGGAGAATTGGGCGTAAGCGGAGTGGTGGATTCCGATATCAGAGACGGCAATGTCAATACAAGCTATTCCACAGAGAATATCACAGGGATACATGACAAGGTTGCCGGAGAGGATAAGGACATCTCATTAGAGTGGAAGAATGAAGATGATAAGCTAAGCCTTGAAGGAAGCGCAGCGGGGAATTATCATCTGCCGGAGGAACTTCCGGTAGTATCCGGCAGTGTCAATGAAGTGGAGGAGATCGGTCTTCCGCCGGAGCTTGAGCCGGCAGACGGGATGGAATACCGGATGGATCTGGAGACGAGGATATCCAAGGTACCGGATGGATTGATCTCTGATTATGAGACTCCGGGCGCGTTGGAGGGCAGGCTGGTAGAAGAGGTTGTGAAGAGGGGAGTTGCCCCGGGATACATTACCTCTTATGACCTTACACTTCTTAGCAGGGGTGAGGGTGATTCCGGATGGCAGAGGGCGGAGGCTTCCGCTGTTCCTTCGGCAGGACTTACCGTTACCATGCCTTATCCGGAAGGAATCACGGGAGATAAGTATAACGGAGTCGTTGCTTATATATATCCGGAGACCATCAATGGAGTAGAAGCAGGAACCGTCGTGTATCTTAGGGCAACTAAGACGGATGACGGAATACGCTTTACGATCCCGGCACCGGCGCCGGTTGCCGTAGGATGGGAGGAGATCGAAGATCCGTCTGATAACGATGGAGATGATAATAACCCTGGAGATAACAATAACCCGCCGGGCGGAGACGGAGACGGCTCAGGAGATGGCTCAGGAGACGGGGACGGTTCAGGAGATGGAGATGGCTCAGGAGACGGAGACGGTTCAGGAGATGGAAATGGAGACGGAGACGGCTCGGGCAATAGTTCCGGCGGCGGAAGCGGAAGCGGAACTGGCAGTGGCGGCGGAAGCGGAACTGGCACAGGCAGCTCTTCCGGCGGCGGAACCGGCAATGGCCGGGGAATCTCCACCGGTGATCAGGCACAGATTGGTGTTTATACAGCCCTGGCTGCCCTTGCTGCCGCAGATATATGGGGATTGCTTCAGATCCGCCGGCTTGGCAGAAGAAGGGTTAGAACAAAGAGAAAGAGATAGGGGATCATATGGAGAATAGAATCAAGGGGATAAGAACAGCAGCCTTAACCATATTTGCGTCGTCGGCGCTGTGTTTCCTGTGGCTCGGGATGTCGGTCTGTGCGGCCGATGTGGAGCTTGATCTAACGAAGGGAGATATTGAGATCAGCTCTGACGGTTACAGGCAGGGAGACGGCAAGAAGAAGACAGGTCCGGCAGGCGGAGACGGTTATATCATAACCACGAACGGGAAGGAAACAGATCATGTAGTTACGGTGGCAAGCGGTAAGAAGCATGATATTATGTTCGATGAGGTAGAGATCAATACTGCGTCCGGCGGCGGGTATAACCCTCTTTATATCGCGCCGGATGCGAAGGCTGCGTTGACCTTGAAGGGAGAGAATATCCTGCATTCCGGAGGCTATGCGGCAGTTGCGGTACCGGAGGGGGCGTCTGTAGAGATCACCGCGCAGAGAGGCGGAACGCTGGAAGCGCGAACGGATGCGCCGGATTCCGGTTCGGGGATCGGAGGAACGTCTAAGGATAACGGCGGAAGGGATACGAAGAATACCAACTGCGGAACTATCAAGATCAGCGGCGGCAGGATCAGCGCAACGAAGATCGGAGGTACAGGGGGAGGCTCGCTTGTTTCTGATAAGGACGGAACGGCATGGATCGATGCAGGGAGCGTAAGCGCCGGTAAAGACGGGTTTATATCCGGCGTATTGTTCGAGGGTAATGCCGGACAGGTCTACGGTACGTATACATTGAACAAAGAAGATTTATCTATACCGGTGAATAAGGTATTGACGATTGCAAACGGACAGACGCTTACTATCTCTTCGGCGTATTCGCTGGCATTGGACGGCAACCTGATGAATAACGGCACGCTGAGGATCGGAAGCGCGGACTGCCTGACAGGTAACGGTTATATCGGCGGAGACGGGGCGTTCTATATACTCAGCGGTATGACGGAGAATATGTTCTCGGTGCCGGACAGGATGCTGTATGGTACGGGAGAAGACCATACCGAATATGTGAAGAAATATATCGAAGACAGCATCCGTATAGACGGTACGGTTGTAGTCAGGAACCGTATTTTTAACAGGATGAAGAGCGACGAATGGAAGATGGAGATCAGCCCGGCAGAAGTCGTGGAAAAAGGAACCTACACGGTTACATTTACCAACCCGGAAGACGGAGACGATCAGGTGTCGAAGACCTTCGAGGTATTGGATGCCGGTGAGATGACGGGGATCAGCCTTACCACACCGCCGAAGAAGACTGCATATACCTACGGAGAGCGGTTTGACCGGACGGGAATGGTAGTTACGGTGACCTACAGCTCGGGAGCAACCAAGGCTGCATCTAATAATAAAATAGGGATTAAGGAAGGCGGCTTAAGGGTAGGACAGACTGCCGTGACATTGGTCTATAAGGAGAACGGGAAGGAAGCGGCATGTTCTCTTGGGGTCAGCGTATCCCCGAGAGAGATAGACGTCACGAAGATCAACTGGGAGGAGAAGACAGATACCTCTTATGAGTATGACGGTACAGAGAAGACACTGAAGGTTAAGGCAGACCTGCCGGAAGGGCTCAAGGTGTCGGTCGGCGGAACTGTGAGTGCTACAGAGGTCGGTACTTATGGAGTCACGGTTGACTTCTTCCTGGAAGAAGGATATGAGGGCAATTATGTCATAACAGGCCCTGTCAGCGCCGCGAAGGAGTGGAGCATCACGCCGAAGCGTCTGGAATGGGATACGGGCGATCTGGAAGTGGTTGGGAATATCAGGGATAACGACGTAACTATCTATGGAGATCTGCGCGTGGAAGGGTATCTCTCCGCCGATCAGGATGACGAGAAGCTGCCGGTAAGTTTCCCGGCGGATCTGATCACAGGTGTTTCCACCAGGGAAGCGGGAAACGATCAGGAGATCCGGCTCATCTGGAAAGACGAGAATAAGAAGTATTCGCTTGGCGACAACCCTGCCGCCAAGAATTATGTGCTCCCGGAAGAATTGCCGGTTGTCTTTGGCGTTATCAATGATGTGGTGAAGAAACCGGTACCCCACGGAGTGGCAGTAGTGAAGGGCAGGATGTACAGGCTGGATCTGGAGACCGGAGTATCCAGAGTTCCGGAGCGCTTGAGGCGGATCCCGGATTTCGATACGCCGAGCGAGATCGAGAAAGGACTGATCGGTGCAGTCATGAAGCAGGATATCCGCCAGACCTACATATACACCTACGATCCCACCCTGATGCGCAAGAACCAGGACGCTGCCGAATGGGAACGCGCCGACACCGACGAAGTATCCTCCGACGGCCTGACTATCAAGATTCCGTATCCTCAGGGAGTAGGGAAGAACAGCCATGAAGCCGTCGTTGCATACATTTATCCCCACACAATAGACGGAACGGAAGCAGGAACTATTATCTACCCGGACGTTACCGAGAGCGAAGACGGACTGGAATTCGTAGTCCCAGCATGCGCTCCGGTTGCGATCGGCTTCAAAGAAGCTCCCGAAGAAAAACCCGGCTTCTGGAAATCCCTGTTTTCCAAAGATAAATAATATTCAGGAGTCCATATAATGCAGCTTAGACAAGAAATCCCGGATACATTTTGGAGTCTCTTCCGAAGTGTAAACCGGGAGATTTACATAGAAGCACTTCTGTGCATTAACGAAGAATATCAATACAGCAACTACTTTCTCACCCGGGAAGTGTGCATCCAGGCATTGAGCGATATGAACGCCAGGAAGCGTTTTGATCTTAAGGCGGAAGAGAATGAGACCGAGTACGACATGCTGGAGACACCCTCTTCCCGGATTTTAAGCTGGCTTCTTAAGACTGGATGGCTTAAGCGGATCGAAGATTACCATACCCTGGTGACGAATATCGTGATCCCGGACTATTCGGCAGTATTTATCGATGCATTCGAACGCCTGGATTCAGATGAGATGGAGGAGACGGATATCTATATCCAGAATGTCTATGCCACGCTCTTCTCCTTCCGGAACGATCCCAGGGGGAACCTTGGCATGCTGCGCACAGCCCTCGTGAATACCAGGAGACTTAACAAGGCGCTGCAGGATATGCTTCATAACATGGACAAGTTCTTTGCCAGATTATTGGAACAGGAGACATACGGTGAACTCTTGAAAGAGCACCTCAACGGCTATGTAGAAGCGGTCGTGCGCAGGAAATACCATATCTTGAAGACCTCCGACAATTTCTACATCTATAAGATGGATATTAAGAAATGTCTCAGAGAGATGCGCGAGGATGAGGGCTGGATCGAGAATGTTCAGAAGACCGCCAGAATGATGGGAGATATGTCAGACGATATTTATGAACTCCTGGATTTGATCGAGAGGGGATTCGACGACATTGAACACCGTATATCCAATATGGACAAGGAGCACACGAAATACGTGCGGGCGACGGTGACGAGGCTTAATTATCTCTTGAGCGGCCAGTCGGATACGAAGGGGCTTGTGGTGCAGCTCTTGAACCGCATTGCAGCGAGTGAAGATCCGGACGGGATGCTCTGTAAGACAGCAGAGAAGCTGAATCTGTCTCTTGTGGAAATGCTGTCGGAGAAGCCCCTGTATAAGCGGAGGAGGTCCAGGAAGGATTTCATGGGCCGTGTTGCAGAAGACGAGGAGACGAAAGAGCTTAACAAAGAAGACGTGCTGAGACTGAATCGGATTCAGGTGCGCTACAGCAAGGAACAGATCGAGGAATTCATAGAGAGTCATATGAAGGATGAGATCATGGATGCAGCCGCGATCGATATAGCGGACGAAGAGGAATTCGAGAAATTGATCCTGGCATACGATTACAGCACAAGAAAGAGCAGCAGATACATGCTGCTGGAAGAGGAACCGGAGCAGATCGAGAACAACGGATACCGGTATCCGGCGCTTAAGTTCGTGCGCAGGAGGGCATAGATGGAAGCTTATCTTACAGATTGTACATTGTGTCCCAGACAGTGCCATGCCGACCGTCTGGCGGGACAGCGCGGATATTGCGGGAAGGCCGCCGGGCTTATTGTTGCCAGGGCGGCCCTTCATATGTGGGAAGAGACTTGCATTTCCGGGGTAAACGGCTCCGGTACAGTATTTTTCTCGGGCTGTAATCTTGGGTGTATCTTCTGCCAGAATTATAAGATTTCCAGAAACGGACGGCAGCATGGGAAGCAAGAGATCGGGACAGAGATCACGGTAAGAAGGCTTGCCGGGATATTCATGGAACTTGAGAGCCAGGGAGCGAACAATATCAACCTGGTCACGCCGACCCACTATGTGCCGCAGATCATAGAAGCGTTAGAGATAGCCAGGGAGAAGGGAATGAACCTTCCTGTCGTATATAATACGAGCGGTTACGAGCGGGCAGAGACGATCCGGATGTTGGAAGGCTATGTGGATATCTATCTGCCGGATATGAAATATATGGATTCGGCGTTGGCAGCGGAATATTCCGGGGCGCCGGACTATCCGCCGTATGCGAAAGAGGCGCTTAGAGAGATGGTATCTCAGACGGGGGGATTCCAGATAGAAGAAGAGAGCGGTTTGCTGACAAAAGGTGTCCTTGTGCGTCATTTGGTGCTTCCGGGCCATGTAAGGGAGTCCAGAGAAGTGATTCGTTATCTGTATGAGACATACGGGAACCGCATCCTGCTCAGTATCATGAACCAGTATACCCCGATGCCGCAGGTAAGAGACCATAAGCATCTGGGGAGAAGAGTGACGAAGAGAGAATATGAGAAGGTGGTGGATTATGCCTTAGAGCTGGGTGTGGAATACGGCTATATCCAGGAGGGCGAAGCCGCCCTTGAGAGCTTTATTCCGGAGTTTGGCGGAGCATGAACTTATTGATCACATGAAGCACGCCGCCCTCGTCGTTCGATCGGGTGATATAGTCGGCCTTCTCAAGTACCGCCGGCTGCGCGTTCGCCATGGCGACGCCAAGTCCTGCCGTCTCGATCATGGTCAGATCGTTGTATCCGTCGCCGCAGCAGATCATCTGGTCGGCAGTCAGTCCGATGCCGCTTAAGAGCCGCAGCAGGGAATGTGCCTTATCGATTCCTCTTGGCATGATCTCCAGGAAGAAGGGGTCGGAGCAGTAGACCGAGAGATAAGAGTGGAAATAATCTGCAACCTCTGCTTTCACTAGAGAGATGATCTCCGGTGAACCGGTGATCAGGATCTTATTGGCCGGTTCTGTTATGTGTGAAGGGAAATCCTCCACTTCGATGATCGGCATGTGATTGATCCTTGATTCCAGTTCCGTATATTGATTCGGCCGGATGCCGGAGAGAAGGGTATCGGGCGTATAGCCGACGATGTCGATCCCGGAATATTTCTTGACAATATAAAAGAGCGGTTCCGCCACGTCCGCCGGGAGATGCTTCTCATAGATGATCTCCTGGCTTCGGCAGTCGGTGATCCGTCCGCCGTTGAAAGAGAGGATGTAGCTTCCGTATTCTTCTAGATGAAGTTCTTCGGCAAGCGGCAGGACGCCTTTGGTTGGGCGTCCGCTTGCCAGAACTACTTTCTTTCCTTGTTGCTGTATCTTGGTCAATGCTTCCAGAGTGGGCTTCGTGATCTCTTTTGCAGAATTCGTAAGCGTACCGTCCAGATCCAGAGCAAGTATCTGATATTCCATACTATTCTCCTAAGGCTTTTAATGTGTCTACGATCTCAGGGAACTGCATGCCATGGGAGGCCTTGACGAGAACGTTATCCCCTTCTTTGATCAGGTCTTTTGCTGCATCCAGGAATTCGGCCTTTGTCTTAAACCAGAGCGCTTCGGCCAGGGAATCACATCCCGCAGCGCCGTCAACTAAGTGGCGGGAGAGGGGGCCGATCCCGCAGATCAGGTCTATACCCTGCTGGGCGGCATATTCGCCCACATTCAGATGCAGCTCCTGCGCATCCTCGCCAAGTTCGTTCATATCGCCAAGGATCGCAACTTTGCGTCCGATCGCCATGTTTAACACATCGATCGAGGCTTTCATTGAGACAGGATTGGCATTGTAGCAGTCATCCAGGATGATCAGCCGTTCGGTCTTGATAATGTTATTGCGTCCCGGAAGCGAGGGCAGCCCTTCGATGCCCGCTTTGATCTCATCAGGAGTAAGATCCAGCGTATAGCCGACGGCAGCGCCGGCAAGGGCGTTGCTTACCATGTGGATACCGGGCAGCGGTATCGTACAGCCGAAAGAGGTTCCGTCCGGCAGATAGATGGTACAGGCGGTTCCCTTAAGTCCAAGAGCCTGCATATTGCCGGCACGGAACTGGCTGTTATCGCCGAATCCGAAGAAGACGGGGCTTACGCCCTTGATAGGCGCCGTCTGAGCCAACAGATCGTCGTCTCCGTTCAGGATGATGGTTCCGCCGTTCTTCATGTCCTGGATCATCTGGGTCTTCTCGCGGAAGATCCCTTCTCTGGTCTTGAAGAATTCCAGATGTGCCACACCGATATTGGTGATTACACAGATATCCGGCGCCGCGACGGAAGAGAGCCTGCGCATCTCGCCGAAATGATTCACGCCCATCTCCAAGACAGCGACCTGGTGCTCCTCGTTCATCTCAAAAATGGTGATCGGAAGCCCCCATTCGTTGTTAAAATTCCCCAGTGTCTTATGCACACAGTATTTCTGTGCGACGACAGAGGCGATCATCTCCTTGGTACTCGTCTTCCCGGCGCTTCCGGTGATACCGACAACTTTTACATCGAAGGAATCCCGGTAGAGCTTCGCGATGTCAAGCAGCGCCTGTCCGGTGGATTCCACCAGGATATAAGGGTAATCCGTCTCACCGAGATCTTCGTGGGATACGACGCAGAGCGCTCCGGAACGGATCGTATCAGGGATGAATTTGTGTGCATTGATATTCGCGCCGTCAATGGCAACGAAGAGATAGCCGGGTCTGACCTTACGGCTGTCAATAACGACGCCTTCCACTTCCCTGTCAAGGATGGAAGGATCTCCGTGATAAGTCCCCTGGCAGGTCTGTGTAATATTGTTCAATGTGAGGTTCTTCATGGGACGGGCCTCCTTAATATCGTGCTTTGTAGGATTCTTCGATGATCCGCTGGCACAGGGCGTTGTATTCAAGACCGGCCGCTTTGGCCGCCTTAGGAAGGAGGCTTGCAGGGGTCATTCCCGGAAGGGCGTTCACTTCAAGACAGTAGAAGCTTCCGTCCTCATCGTCAACGATAAAGTCCGCCCGTGAATATACATCCATCCGCAGCGCTTCGAACGCCTTCTCGCCCGCCTGCTGTATCTGTGCCTGTGTCTTGGCATCAATAGACTGGGGCGGACAGATCTCCTGTGCCCCGCCGTCCTGATACTTGTTCTCATAATTGAAGAATCCGCTCTTAGGGATGATCTCAACAAGCGGAAGCGCCTTGCCGGCGATAATGCCGCAGGCGAATTCGCGGCCTTTGATATACGGCTCGATTACGACTTCCTCTTCCATATCGGTATCGAAGGAGCGGCGGATTGCCTCTGTATATTCTTCCTCAGTATGTACAATATATACGCCGATACTGGAACCGCTGGCACATGGCTTGATGACCAGAGGAAGATAGTAACCAAGTTCTGCAAGCGGTGTATCCTTCGTCTTTCTGGTCAGAGAAGTGCCTCGCGGCGTGGGAACTCCTGACATCTTGAAGATCTGCTTTGCCACAAGTTTATTCATGGACAGGGAACATCCAAGTGCATTGGGTCCGGTGTATCTGATTCCCAGGACGTCGAAGGTTGCCTGTAATTTGCCGTCTTCCCCGATGGAGCCATGAAGCCCCATAAATGTGATATCAGCCATCTGGCAGAGTTCGATGACATTAGGGCCGAGCAGACAGTCAGACTGGTCCGGACGTGACTGTCTGAGAGCATCGAGATCCGGAGCCGTAGTCTTAATACCGTCCGCGATCTCAAGCCCGGCTCCCGGAAGGCTGAACACCTCCTCAAGCTTATCGGCGTCATATGGGAAACCGAAAAATACATCCATCAAAAATGCCTGATGTCCCATCCCGCGCAGCGTCCTGCAGATTCCGGCGCCGGAAGTCAGTGAAACATCGCGCTCCGGGCTGAGCCCGCCCGCTAATACAATTATCTTCATACAATAGTCTCCTTTTTTGTAACTTACTCGGTAACACTCATTTTATTCAGCAGAGCTTTCTTCACTTCGTATAGCCTGGGTGACAGATCCACATAGACTCTGTGCGGGTAGAATAACCGCTTCGTCTCATCCCACAGAGTCTCCTTCTCCTGTCTGCAGTATTCTGCAATCTCTTTGACAGAAGGTGAGTTATAGATGCATTCACCGTTTCGGAATATAGGTACAAGGATCTCGCGCATGGTGTAAGATCCGCCGGGAAGTTTCGTCTTCTTCCAGGTCTCGATGGGATCGAACAGAAGCATATCCTCATCGGTATCAAAGATCTCGTCGGCGAAACAGATCAGGTCGGCCTTAACCTTTCCTGTTGTTTTATCATAGATCCTAAAAATGGTTTTGTTACCGGGATTCGTGATTTTCTCTGTATTTTCTGAAATTTTTATCTTCGGGACAAATTCACCTGCCTCGTTCTGGATCGCGGCAAGCTTGTACACACCGCCGAAAGAAGGGTTGTCCTTGGAGGTGATCAGGTTCGTTCCCACTCCCCAGGAATCAATGGCGGCGCCCTGTATCTTAAGGTCGTGCAGGAGATATTCGTCCAGATCGTTGGAAGCACAGATGGAAGCATCCGCGAATCCAGCCGCATCCAACATCTTCCGTGCTTCTTTTGACAGATAGGCAAGGTCGCCGCTGTCCAGACGGATTCCGTATTTCTTGAATGGTTTCCCCGCGTCACGGAATTCTTCAAATACACGGATGGCATTGGGGACGCCTGATTTCAAGGTGTCGTAGGTATCCACCAGAAGCGTGCAGTTGTCGGGGTACATCTCGGCATAGGTCTTGAAAGCCGTATATTCGTTGGGGAAGCTCATGATCCAGCTATGGGCATGGGTTCCCATCACGGGAACGTCAAAGAGCTGGCCGGCCAGGACATTGGAGGTACCGACACATCCCCCGATGATGGCCGCGCGGGCGCCGTACAGGCCGGCATCCGGTCCCTGGGCGCGTCTCAGACCGAATTCCATGATCCCGTCGCCGTTAGCGGCAAATACCACGCGCGACGCCTTGGTGGCGATCAGCGACTGGTGGTTGATGATGTTAAGGATAGCCGTTTCTACAAGCTGTGCCTCCATGATCGGCGCGATGACCTTAAGGATCGGTTCTTTGGGAAATATAACGGTTCCTTCCGGAATGGCATAGATATCGCCGCTAAAATGAAAACCGCTCAAGTATTGCAGAAAATCTTCGCTGAATATGCCGAGACCTCTCAGATAATCAACATCTTCATAGGTGAAATTAAGATCTTTGATGTAATTGATCACCTGTTCAAGTCCTGCGCAGACCGAATATCCGTTATTACACGGATTCTGACGGAAGAAAACGTCAAAGATGACCTTCTCCTGCTGCCCCTGGGCATAATAGCCCTGCATCATGGTCAGTTCGTACAGGTCTGTCAGCAAAGTTAAATCTCGTCTGTTCATTTCTCTAGCTCCTTTGGAATTGGAATGTAGTGTTTCCTATTATAGCACTAGTGTATCGTTTCGTAAATTAATATTTTGCTTATACCAGTTCCTGATTGCGGTTAATGGTCTCCTGTATGATATTCTGGCAATAGCTTCCGATGCGTTTCCTGGTCTCCTTATCCAGATCTCCGGGATAGATCGGTTTCCCATATTCGATCACCACATGGGTCTTCTCGATCCTTGGAATGTGCTTCTCGAACATGGTATGAGTATTGTTCATGCTGATCGGTATGATGGCGCAGCCGGATTTCTCAGCGATCTTAAAGGAACCGCTGTGGAAGGGCAGTATACTGAGTTCCTCGCCGTCGTTGCGTGTTCCTTCCGGGAAGATGCATACGGATATTCCGCTTTTCACATAGTCGATTGCCTGGAGGATGCTCTTTAAGCCTTCCTTGGGGTTATCCCGGTCAAGGAAGAGACAGTGCAGCCGTGTCATCCAGTCCCGCAGGATGGGATAGCGCAGCATCTCCTTCTTGGCCACATATCCGGTCAGTCTCTTGCAGCGGGAGTAGGTCAGCAGGATATCAAAATAACTTCTGTGGTTCGCGATAAAAAGCACAGGTTCATCCGGGATATTCTCTTCGCCGATCACGGTAGCCGTTACTCCGGTGATCCTAAGAATGCCCTTGAATGCCCACTGAACGATCCGCAGGCAGCGGTAGTCGCTTGCCTCCTGATCAAACCTGCGCCGGAACCATTCGACGATCAACACCGGAATCCCGAATAATAAGAAAGAGAACAGGAACAGGACTAATAATATAAACCGTATCATCTGCCGATTCCTCCTGTCCTGCTGTTGTCTTTTGCCGGAGAATTCTCATTGACCGGTGTCTCTTCCCCGGTCAGGCTGCCTTTGGCGGGTAATGCCTCCTCCTGCGGTTCGTCTGACGTATCCTCGGGGGTGTCCCGCAGTACATGTCTTCCGTATAATACAGTGATCTCTTTCAGAGCTTCGGCAAGCTCATCACGCAGGGCGCCGCCCGTAAAACGCCAGTCCCAGTTGCCGGAAGCGCTGCCGGGGGTATTCATCCTGGCGTCGGAACCGTATCCCAGGACATCCTGAAGCGGGAAGACGGCATAAGCGGCGATACTTGAGAGGGCCGATCGTATCAGCGCCCATCCCGGCTTCAAGGCGTCTGTACTGTTGGTGTATAGGCGGACCTTCCTCTGGCACTTCGGGTCAAGGGTTCGGTACCAGCCAAGGGAAGTGTCATTATCATGGGTACCCGTGTAGCAGACGCAGTCCACAGTGGTGAACCGGTGAGGCAGATAGCTGCTCTCACCCAGACTGTCGAAAGCGAACTGCAGCACCTTCATTCCAGGGAAATGGAAAGCCTTCCTCAATGCGTCAACCTCCGGTGTGATGATGCCAAGGTCCTCCGCGATGATAGGCAGACCGTCTCCAAGAGCATCCTGGATCGCCTGGAACAGTTCATATCCGGGCGCGGGGATCCACTTGCCGTTGATGGCGGTCTTCTCGCCGTACGGAACAGACCAGTAAGCTTCGAAGCCGCGGAAATGATCGATCCGCAGGATATCGATGGACCGGAGCTGATGCCTGATACGGGAAATCCACCATGAGAAGCCTTCCTTCTCATGGGCCTTCCAGTCATACAGCGGATTCCCCCACAACTGCCCTGTCGCAGAGAAATAATCCGGGGGAACACCGGCTACTTTCAGCGGAAATCCCTTGGAGTCCAGTTGGAACAGATGCTGGTTCGCCCATACATCAGCACTGTCCATGGACACGAAGATCGGGATATCTCCTATGATCCGCACATCATGCGCGTTGGCATATGCCTTGAGGGCAAGCCATTCTTTATAGAATAGAAATTGCAAAAACTGATAGAAGCCGATCCGCGACCTGAGAGCGCTGCGCAGTCTCTTCTTGAAGGTCGGCGTAGGAAGCCGGTACCGTTCTTCCCATTCTAACCAGCTAACTCCGCCGTTCACCGCCTTACAGGCCATGAACAGGGCATAATCATCGAGCCATCCGCTCTCCTTCTCCGTAAAATCTAAGAATTCCGAATAAAGCGGAAGCGCCTGGAACGCGTCAGACGTAAAATGTTCATAAGCCTTCTCGAAGACGGCCTGTTTCCAGGGAATAATGCTTCCGTAATCAATATGCTCCGGGTCAGAAGCGGGTACGCCGGCAAGATCGGAGGCGTCTAACAGTCCAAGCTCCAACAGGTGGTCGGGACTGATCAGAAGCGGCTGCCCTGCATAAGCAGAGAAGCTCTGATACGGGGAATCACCGTAACCGGTGTGCGTCAAAGGAAGGATCTGCCATAGGTGCTGTCCCGCCTTCTCAAGAAAATCAACAAATTCATAAGCAGCCTGCCCAAGATCTCCGATTCCATAGGCTGAAGGAAGGGAGGTGGGGTGCAGCAAAATTCCGGAAAGTCGTTCTTTGTCTCTCATAAATATCTCCTTCATGTTGAGTGTCAAGTCAAATAAAATTAATTATACTACAAAATTGGAATTTTTCATAGAGTTACTGTGTATGATGTAGAGAGATTACCTTATGCCAAGGAGTACCCGTGAAGAAAACATATCTTCTCCTGCTGCCGATATGCATCCTGATACTGACGGCATGCTCTGTCAGGAAGGCGGATGATAAAAAACTGCGAGATATAGAATTTACCGTAATTGACAAGGATGATGTTCCAGAAGAATTCATGGCGCAGATCGAGGAGGCGAAGGAAGGACAGGTCAAATTAAGCTATGGGGACAAGGGATATCTGTATATAGCCAGAGGATATGGACAGAAGGAGACCAGCGGATACAGCGTAGAAGTCCATAAATGCTATGAGACGGAGAATGAGATACACATAGAGACCGGCCTTTTAGGTCCGGGAAAGGAAGAGAAGATCCTGAAGAAGAAGACCTGCCCTTATGTGGTGATAAAGACAGAGTATACGGATAAGCAGATAGAATTTGATTAGGAGGTTCGATCATGGAATATGTGACGAAGCAGATGCAGACCTACAAGACGGGAAATATCATCACCGATCAGTTTTATATTGATGACGACTACAATGTACCTGACGCGAAGAATGATGTGAAGAAGGTGATCCTGGGGGAAGGGACGCTCACCGTAGAAGATATGAAGGTGGTAGAGAATTACATACGGGTGTCCGGGAAGCTGAATTTTAAAGTGTTATATGTGACAGAAGAAGGAGAGACCAGGCTGTCCTGCCTGGAAGGGAGGATCCCTTTCGAGGAAATGATCTATCTGGAGCAGGAACCGGCAGGGAATCTGTTTGTGCAATCGTCAAGCGCAGATATCACTGTCACGGCGATTCATTCGAGGAAACTGAGCATCAAGACGCTGGCGGAGCTTAGTATCTGTTCTGAAGGGAAACAGGAGTCTGAGCTTACGGTGGATATCGAGTGTGAGACGCCGCTCTACAAGAGGTTCGAGAGCAAAGAGTTCCTAAAGGTATTTACCACGAAGAAGGATACCTATCGGATCAAGGAGGAAGTATCTATAAGCGGAACGAAGGAGAATATCGGGACACTGCTGTGGACAGAGGTGACCGGGAGGAAGCTGGACACCCGTCTGGAAGCCGACGAGCTGCGGCTTCAGGGAGAATTACAGTTATTCTGCTTCTATGAATCGCTGGATGGGAAGACAGACTGGATCGAGCAGGCAGTTCCATATGAAGGGCGGATTGAATGTTACGGGGCACAGGATCATATGTATCATCAGATCTATCCGGAGCTTACGGATGTGAATATAGATGTAAGGATGGACGAAGACGGCGAGATGCGTCTGATTGGAGTCGAGGCTACCCTGGAGGTACGGCTGACCGTGTACGAGGAAGAACGGCTTGAGATCCTGGCGGACGCGTATTCCCTGGATCAGATATGCACGCCGAAGATCACTGAGGAAGAGATGGAACGATTGCTGCTGCAGAATCATTCCAAATGCAAGGTATCCGAACAATTGTCCCTGCCGGAGATCAAGGACGATATCCTGCAGATCTGCCACAACAGCGCGCGGATACAGATAGAGCATACCGAGAGTACGGAGGGAGGGATCCAGATAGAAGGAGTGCTGCACTTAAGCTTCCTGTATGTCAAAGCGGATGATGAGATCCCATTTGATACCTGGCAGGGGATGGTGCCCTTCGCCTATCTGCTGGAAAGCAATGGGACGGCGGATGATATGAGATACGGGCTTACCTATGCGGTGGAACAGTTGTCGGTAGGGCTTCTTGGAACGGATGAGATCGAAGTCAAGGCAGTCCTGGCATTCAACAGCTTCCTCAAAGCGCCGGTCCGCATCAGGAATATCAAGGAGATAGAATTTGTGCCTTTTGATATGGAGGAGATAGAGAAGCGGCCGGGTATCACGGGGTATATTGTCCGTGACGGGGATATCCTGTGGGATCTTGCCAAGAAGTACAATACTACGGTGGAAGGAATCATGGAAGTCAATGATCTGGAGTCTGGAGATATAAAAGCTGGAGACAGGTTATTGATTTTTAAGGAAAATATGAGTATACTATAGGTACACTGTATACAAGATACAAGGAGAAAACATTTATGGATAAATTAGAATTAAAAGCACTGGGCAAGATCAATCTGGGTCTGGATGTATTAGGAAAGAGAGAGAACGGCTACCATGATGTGCGCATGGTCATGCAGACGGTCTATCTCTATGACCAGATCCTGATTGAGCGGATAAGGGAACCGGGGATTCATCTATCGTCCAATCTCTTCTATCTTCCGGTCAATGAGAATAATCTAGCATACCGGGCAGCAGATCTTTTGATGAAGGAATGCCGCATCCGGGAGGGAGTGAGGATTACGCTTGATAAGCACATCCCGGTAGCGGCAGGGATGGCGGGAGGCAGTTCGAATGCGGCGGCGGTCCTATTCGGAATGAACCGCATGTTCTCGCTGGGATTTACCATGGAAGAGCTGATGGATCGGGGAGTGACGCTTGGGGCGGATGTACCGTACTGTATCTTGCGAGGAACCGTGCTTGCAGAAGGGATCGGGGAGAAGCTGACCCCGCTGCCGGCTATGCCCAAGTGTTATGTGCTGCTTGCCAAGCCGCTGATCAGTGTGTCTACGAAGGCGGTATATGAGAAGCTTGATTCCCATGAGATCGCAGATCACCCTGATATCGACGGGATCATTGGCGGCCTTAAGAGACAGAATCTGGATGAGGTGGCGGCCAACATGGGCAATGTTCTTGAGAAAGTCACCATAGAGGAATATCCGGTGATTGATAAGATTAAGTCAGTCATGTGCCGGGAAGGTGCATTAAACGCTATGATGAGCGGCAGCGGCCCTACGGTTTTCGGTTTGTATGACGATAAGAGAAAGGCCCGGCGCGCGGCTGTAAGGATCAAGGAGCTTAAGCTCACGAGACAGACATACGTGACCAGCATACATAATGCAAGGAGGGGATAAAGGATGGAGCTTAAGGTGAATATGAGTGAATACCTGCCCTTGAGAGATGTGGTGTTCAATACGCTGCGCCAGGCGATCCTGCGCGGGGAATTAAAGCCGGGAGAGAGGCTTATGGAGATTCAGCTTGCGAATAAACTTGGGGTCAGCCGGACACCCATCAGAGAGGCGATCCGGAAGCTGGAATTAGAAGGGCTTGTACACATGGTTCCAAGGAAGGGGGCAGAGGTTGCGGATATCTCGGAGAAGAGCTTAAGGGATGTTCTGGAGGTCCGCAAGGCATTGGAAGAGCTGGCGGTCACACTCACCTGTGGCAAGATCACGAAGGCTCAGATCGCGGACCTTAAGAGTGCGGCGGAAGAATTCAGGAAGACGCTTAAGAGCGGTGATATCACCCAGATCGCGGAGGCGGATGTGGCCTTTCATGATATTATCTACATGGCGACGGACAATCAGAAGCTTATCCAGCTATTGAATAACTTAAGAGAACAGATGTACCGTTACCGTATCGAATATCTGAAGAGGCCGGAAGCCTACCCCAAGCTTCTCGCCGAGCATGAAGAGATCATCCGGCACATCGAGAATAAGGAGAAGGAAGATGCGGCCAGGATCGTGTGTAAGCATATTGACAATCAGGTAGAGGCGGTCATGGATGTGATACGCACTAAGAAGAATTGAATAAATAACAGAATGTCTGAATAAATCTCATTTATATGTCAAGACTCCTGATATCAAATAAGAGATCAAGTAAGAGATCAGGTAAGGAGGCAGTTACATATGAATATGAGAAAAGATTTTGAGATTCGTTATAGAATTCGGCAGGTGATCTGTGCTATACTGGGTGTCTGTATTGCTGCATTGCTGACGGGGATCTTAGTGGAGCGCAGGATAGAATGGGTGGAGGCGAAGATGAGCAGAACCCAGGAGACGCTGGCTAAGGAGGTCTTGCGGTTCCATGTCCTTGCCAACAGCGACAGTGAAGAAGACCAGGCAGTAAAGCTTAAGGTGCGGGACAGAGTTCTTGCATATATGGAAGAGAATATGACGCCGGAGCTTAAGGAAGAGCCGGATGCCGGGAAGACGAGAGCCTGGATAGAAGCGCATCTTGACGAGATCACAGATACGGCCGGCCAGGTGCTTAAGGAAGAGGGGTTCTCATACGGCTGTGCTTCGGAGCTTGAGCTGGCGTATTTCCCGGATAAGCAGTACGGCGACATCTTCTTCCCGCAGGGGGAGTATGAGGCGCTCAGAGTCAGGCTTGGAGAGGCGAGAGGGCATAACTGGTGGTGCGTCCTGTATCCAAGCTTATGCTTTACCGACACGACCTGTACGGTGGTCAGCGATGAGGGCAGGAAGGGCCTTAAGGAGGTCCTGACGGCAGAAGAATACGAGATGGTCACGGCTACGTCAGACTTTAAGATAAAATGGTTCTTTTTTGGAGATAATGGAGGTAATTCATGACTGAATTTTTAGTCAGGCATTTTGTGAAGGAATATACGGAGATAGAGAAGGTGTCTGTCCGGACTGCCTATGGAGTATTGGCAAGTGTGGTGGGCATCTTTTGCAATGTGCTTTTATTTGCAGTAAAATGGACGATAGGTTATCTCCTGCACAGTATATCTGTTATGGCGGATGCGTTCAACAACCTGTCCGACGCCGGCTCTTCGGTGATAGGGCTGGTGGGAGTGAAGATGGCGAGCAAGCCGGCGGATCAGGATCATCCCTTCGGCCATGGAAGGATCGAATATATCGCCGCGCTGATCGTTGCATTTCTGGTCATGGAGGTCGGCTTCACATTTCTCAAGGATGCGGTGGGGAAGATACGCGATCCGGAGGAGTTAAGGTTCCAGGCGGTGTCGGTGGTGATTCTGATACTGTCTGTCGGTGTGAAGCTGTGGATGTGCTTCTTTAACCGGAAGCTTGGACGGCGGATCGATTCTAAGGTAATGCTGGCAACGTCGGCGGACGCTCTGGGTGATGTGGTTACAACGACGGCGACGATTGCTTCGGTTCTTTTCTTCCGGATAACGGGCGTCAATATCGACGGGATCGTAGGGCTTGGAGTGTCGCTGGTAGTCATGTGGGCAGGGATCGGAATCGCGAAGGATACGCTGGAACCGCTGATCGGGGAAGCGGTAGAGCCGGAAGAATATGCCAGGATCAAGGAATTTGTGGAAGGGTATGAGGGAGTCCTTGGAAGCCATGATCTGATCGTACATAATTATGGGCCGGGCAGGAATATGGCGTCCATCCATGCAGAGGTGCCTAACGATGTGGAGATCGAGACGTCCCATGAGATTATAGACCGGATCGAACGGGATGCGTTTCGTATGCTCGGCGTGTTCTTAGTGATCCATATGGATCCGGTAGAGACGAAGGATGTGCATGTGATGCAGGTACACAGCCAGGTGGAGCAGATCGTTAAGGCGCTGGATCCGGCGGTGTCCATCCATGATTTCCGTATGATAAATGGAGAGGAACAGGTGAACCTGATCTTCGATATGGAGATTCCCTATGAATATGATGCGAAGAGGCAGGATGAGCTTAAGACGACCCTGATCAAGCTTCTTCAGATCACAGATCCGCGTTATGAGTGTGTGATCACGGCAGAAAGGAGTTATGTGGCTAGTGCAAAAGAATAACAGATATACATTTGAAGGAAGAATCCGGTTCAGTGAGGTGGATCATACCAAGAGGATCACGCTGCCGGGTATCATCAATTATTTTCAGGATTGCAGTACATTCCATTCGGAAGAGCTGGGAGTAGGGATCGATCACTGTGCCGAACGCAGAAGGGCATGGGTATTGTCGGCCTGGCAGGTGGTGGTTGAGAGATATCCGGTAATGGGAGAAAAGATCAGAGTCAGCACTTGGGCAACGAAGTTCGATGGGCTGTTCGGAACACGGAATTTCTGTATGTCAGACGAGAGGCAGCAGGCAGCGGCATATGCGAATTCGGTGTGGGTCTATATGGATATAGAGAAGGGACGGCCTGCGAAACCGGATGAACGTGAGATCGAACTTTATGGTACAGGAGAACCGTTCCCGATGGAATATGCGCCGCGTAAGATCGTACTTCCGAAAGATTTTGAGTATGGGGAGGCATTTCCGGTCAGGAAATACCATATCGATACGAACGAACATGTGAATAACTGCCAGTATGTGCAGATGGCGTTAGAAGTAATTAAGGAGACGCAGGAAGTGCGTCAGCTCCGGGTAGAATATAAGAAGTCGGCGGTATACGGCGATATTATTTATCCAAGAACCGCAAAGGAAGAAGGCAGGACAGTAGTGGAACTGTGTGATAAGGCTGGGAAGCCTTACGCGGCGGTGGAGTTTCGGTGATACGGAAAGAAGAGGTAAGCTATGGCGTTAGCAGATAATTTGGGAAAGAAAGTAAGATTGATGATCGTAAAGGAAGTGGAATTCGGAGTATATCTCGGCAACAAGGAAGAGAAGGTGCTGCTCCCGAAGAAACAGGTGCCAAGAGGCCTGGAAGCGGGAGATCCGGTGGAGGTATTCTTATATAAGGATTCTTCGGACAGGCTGATCGCAACCACGAACGAACCTAAGCTCACATTAGGAGAGCTTGCGGTGCTTAAGGTCGTGGATGTGGGAAAGATCGGCGCGTTCCTTGACTGGGGGCTTGAGAAGGATCTGCTTCTTCCGTTCAGGGAGCAGACGGCGAAGGTCAGGAAAGGGGACGAGGTGCTTGCAGCCCTGTATGTGGACAAGTCCGGCCGTCTGTGCGCGACGATGAAGGTGTATGAGAAGCTGCGGCAGGATGCGCCGTACCAGAAGGACGACCAGGTAGAAGGGATCGTTTACGATACCAGCGATAATTTCGGCGTCTTTGTGGCGGTAGACGACTGCTATTCCGCGCTGATACCAAAGAGAGAGGCGTTTGGAAACCTTAGAGTAGGAGAGCGTGTCCATGCGCGTGTTATCAAGGTCCGGGAGGACGGGAAACTGGATCTTGCCGTGAGGGAGAAAGCATTTCTTCAGATGGACACGGACGCACAGATGCTCATGGAACGCCTGGAAGCATCCGGCGGAAAGCTGCCGTTTACAGACAAGGCAGACCCGGAGCTTATCAAGCGGGAATTAGGATTGAGCAAGAATGCGTTCAAGCGGGCAGTCGGGCGGCTCTTGAAGTCAGGAAAGATTGAAATTCGTGAAAAATCTATTGAAATCTGTCAAAAATAGGATATAATTGAGTAGACACATGATGGTATCAGAACGAGAAGGGAGCTTATGTCACTATGAAGGTGCAGAATATAACTAATATTGATAAATTTTTTGCTGTGATCGACGATTGTGCCGGTAAGGTTGAATTGGTGACCGGCGAGGGAGACAGATTGAATCTGAAGTCCAAGCTGTCACAGTATGTATCTATGGCGAACATCTTCTCCAACGGAGAGATTCCGGAGCTTGAGATCATTGCATATGAGAAGGAAGATATCGACAGACTGGTGAAGTTCATGGTTGACGGAGAGTAGTGTACTAATGTGCGAAGTGTTCCCTGGCGGAAGGGGAGCACTTTTTTTCTACAGGCAGCGAGCGAGGAGGGAGTATGAGTTTTGCACATCTTCACGTCCATACGGAATACAGTCTGTTGGACGGTTCGAATAAGATAAAGGAATGTATTGCGCGGGTAAAGGAACTGGGCATGGACAGTGTTGCGATCACGGATCACGGGGTGATGTTCGGGGTGATTGATTTCTACCGTGCGGCGAAGGCAGAAGGGATTAAACCGATATTAGGCTGTGAGGTCTATGTGGCGCCGGGATCCCGTTTCGACAAAGAAGCGGCGGGCAGCGGAGACGACCGGTACTATCATCTGGTGCTGCTTGCCGAGAATGACACGGGTTATCACAATCTGATGAAGATCGTATCGAAGGGGTTCACGGAAGGGTATTATTATAAGCCCCGTGTGGATATGGAGGTCCTGCGGGAATTCCATGAAGGGCTGATCGCCTTAAGCGCGTGTCTTGCGGGGGAGGTTCAGCGCAATATCCTGCGGAATATGTATGAGGAGGGGAAGGAAGCCGCTCTTAGGTATCAGGAGATCTTCGGGGAGGGGAATTTCTTCCTGGAGCTTCAGGATCACGGGATGCAGGAGCAGAAGCTTGTGGACCAGTCCCTGCTTCGGATGTCCAGGGAGACGGGGATCGAGCTGGTGGCGACGAATGACGTCCATTATACTTACGCGGAGGATGAGAAGCCTCATGATATGCTCCTGTGTATCCAGACCGGCAAGAAGCTCTCCGACGAGAACCGTATGCGCTATGAGGGCGGTCAGTATTTCATCAAATCCGAGGATGAGATGAGGAAGCTCTTCCCCTATGCGTTGGAAGCGCTTGAGAATACCCAGAAGATAGCCGACCGCTGTAATGTTGAGATCGAATTCGGAGTCACGAAGCTGCCGAAGTACGAAGTCCCGGAGGGATATACCTCATGGGAATATCTGAACCACCTCTGCTATGAGGGGCTTAAGATGCGCTATCCCGATGTGGACGAGGCGTTGACGCAGCGCCTGGAATATGAGCTGTCTGTGATCAAGTCCATGGGGTATGTAGATTATTTCCTGATCGTGTGGGATTTTATCAGATACGCGAAAGATCACGGGATTATGGTGGGCCCCGGAAGGGGATCTGCCGCCGGGAGTATCGTGGCGTACTGTCTTGAGATCACCAGCATTGATCCGATTCGGTATCAGCTCTTGTTCGAGCGTTTCCTGAATCCGGAACGTGTGTCCATGCCGGATATTGACGTGGACTTCTGCTTCGAGCGGAGACAGGAGGTCATCAATTATGTGGTGGAGAAATACGGGACCGACCGGGTGGTGCAGATCGTAACCTTTGGTACCATGGCGGCCAAGGGTGTGATCCGGGATGTGGGGAGAGTCATGGACCTTCCCTATGCGTTTGTAGACGGGATCGCGAAGATGATCCCGAGAGGGCAGAATAACCAGCCGGTTTCGTTAGAGCGCGCCTTGGAGATGAATCCGGATTTCAGGAAGCTTTACCAGGAGGACGAGCAGGTCCATGAGCTGATCGATATGTCCAGAAGGCTTGAAGGGCTTCCGAGACACACGTCCATGCACGCGGCGGGCGTCGTGATCAGTCAGGCTTCCATAGATGAGTATGTGCCGCTCTCCTTAGGGTCGGACGGTTCTGTGGTGACACAGTTCACCATGACGACGCTGGAGGAGCTGGGGCTTCTGAAGATGGATTTCCTGGGGCTTCGGACGCTGACGGTGATCCAGGACGCCGCAAGGCTGGCAGGCGAGAGCACGGGCGCCGTGATCGATATGGAGCAGATTGATTATAATGATAAGAATGTCCTGGATTCGATCGGAACCGGGCGGACAGACGGCATCTTCCAGTTGGAGAGCGGCGGGATGAAGGGATTCATGAAGGAACTGAAACCGCAGAACCTGGAGGATGTGATCGCGGGGATCTCCCTGTACCGGCCGGGGCCGATGGATTTCATTCCCCAGTATATCAAGGGGAAGAATAATCCGGAAACCATCACCTACGATTGTCCGCAGTTAGAGCCGATTCTGGCGCCGACCTACGGATGTATCGTCTATCAGGAGCAGGTTATGCAGATCGTGCGCGATCTGGCGGGGTACACCCTGGGACGCAGCGACCTGCTGCGCCGCGCCATGTCCAAGAAGAAGGGCGACGTCATGCAGAAGGAACGCCAGAGCTTCGTGTACGGGAATGCAGACGAGGGAGTGCCGGGCTGTATCGCCAACGGGATCCCGGAGACGACAGCCAACAAGATCTATGACGAGATGATAGATTTTGCCAAATATGCGTTTAACAAATCCCATGCGGCTGCTTACGCGGTGGTGGCGTACCAGACAGCGTGGCTTAAGCAGTACCATCCGGTAGAGTTCATGGCGGCGCTTATGACGTCCGTGATCGACGTGCCGAGCAAGGTGGCAGAGTATATCTATACCTGCCGGCAGATGGGGATCGATATCCTGTCGCCGGACATCAATAAGGGCGTGGGGAATTTCTCAGTGGATGGCGGGAATATCCGGTACGGGCTTACCGCGATCAAAAGCATCGGACGTCCGGTGATCGCGGCGATCGTCGAAGAGCGTGAGGCCAGAGGAGAGTTCAAGAACCTGAAGGATTTTATCGAACGCCTGTCCGGCAAGGATATCAATAAGCGGACCATAGAGAACTTCATCAAATCCGGCGCCTTCGACAGCCTGGGAGGGACCAGGAAGCAGTTCATGGTCATCTATGTACAGATCATGGATCAGGTGAACCGGGAGAAGAAATATTCCATGACGGGTCAGATGTCCCTGTTCGATATGGTGGCCGACGACCAGAAGGCGGAGTTTGATGTCCCGCTTCCAGATGTGGGAGAGTATGAGAAAGAGACGAAATTTGCCTTCGAAAAAGAGGTGCTGGGCGTCTACTTAAGCGGCCATCCCATGGAAGAGTACGAGGAGAAGTGGAGGAAGAATATCACCAGGACGACTCTTGATTTCCAGTTGGATGAAGATACCGGAAGAACCAAGGTACACGACGGAGCCAGGGAGACGATCGGCGGCATGATCACGGCGAAGACGATCAAATACACCAAACAGAATAAGGTGATGGCGTTCGTCACCCTGGAGGACCTGGCGGGATCCGTGGAGGTCGTGGTCTTCCCGCGGGATTATGAGAAGAATCAGCAATACCTGGACGAAGAGGGGAAGGTGTTCATCCGGGGAAGGGTATCCGAGGAGGACGAGGCGGCCAGCAAGCTGATCTGCGAGAAGGTGATTCCGTTTGAACAGACGAAGAGGGAGCTGTGGCTCCAGTATCCGGATAAGGATACCTACCTTAGGCAGGAGGGAGAACTGCTGGGGCTGCTTGCGGATTCGGACGGTCAGGACAGCGTTGTTATATACTGCAAGAAGGAGAAGGCCATAAAGCGCCTGCCGGCGAACAGATGCGTGAATGCCGATAAATTATTGCTGAACAAAATGACGAATTATCTGGGAGAATCTTGTGTAAAAGTGATAGAAAAAGCCATTGAAAACGTCAGGTAATTCCTGTAAAATGTAGCACGAGAGAAAAACAAGGGAAACATTGATACGAACGAGTTCTCTCTATCCCAGAGTACATAAAATGACTACAATGGAGGAATGATTTATGGCAAAAGTAATACGTACAATCGGAGTATTGACCAGTGGAGGCGATGCGCCGGGAATGAACGCGGCAATCCGTGCCGTTGTCCGTACAGGTCTTACCAAGGGCCTGAGAGTCAGAGGAATCAGAAAGGGTTACCAGGGTTTGTTGGACGAAGAGATCATTGACCTGTCCGCGAGAGATGTTTCTGATACGATCCAGCGCGGAGGGACAATTCTTCAGACAGCCCGCTGTGAAGAGATGCGTACAGAAGAAGGGCAGCAGAAAGCTGCTGCGATCCTTAAGAAATACGGCGTTGACGGGCTGGTAGTAATCGGCGGAGACGGATCTTTCGCCGGAGCGCAGGCATTGGCGAATCTTGGGATCAATACGATCGGTGTTCCGGGAACGATCGACCTGGATATCGCCTGTACCGAGTACACGATCGGGTTTGATACGGCTGTGAATACGGCGATGGAAGCAATTGACAAAGTACGTGATACGTCCACATCTCATGAGAGATGCTCCATTATCGAGGTTATGGGAAGAGATGCCGGGTATCTGGCTCTGTGGTGCGGTATTGCCAATGGTGCAGAGCGTATTCTTCTGCCAGAGGAGCATGGTTATGATGAGGCTGCGATCGTGGCGGATATCCAGGAGTGCAGGAAGCGCGGCAAGAAGAATTATATCATCATCAATGCAGAGGGTATCGGCGGCTCCATAGAGATGGCAGAGAGGATCGAGGCTGCGACCGGTATGGAGACCAGAGCTACGATCATCGGACATATGCAGCGAGGCGGAAGCCCGACCTGTAAGGACAGAGTCTATGCGTCTATTATGGGAGCGATGGCGGTTGATCTTCTGATCGAAGGCAAATCCAATCGCGTTGTGGGATACAAGCATGGACAGTATGTTGATTTTGATATCAATGAGGCGCTTGGCATGCAGAAGGGAATCCCGGTATATCAGTATGAGATAGCGAAGGAACTGGCACTGTAGTGAGAATATATTATGTACGCTCCCCTTTTTGGGGAGCGTTTTATTGCGTGATGATGAAGATAGAACTTGAAATTCCAGTCCTCAGGCGGTACAATGAGTATTACGAATGAATAAAGGAGATTCAGGATGTGAGTAATGCGAATAGAACGGCGCCTGTCGGAGTGTTTGATTCCGGAGTGGGGGGCCTGACGGTAGCAAGAGAGATCATGCGCCAGCTCCCGCGGGAGAATATGGTCTACTTCGGAGATACGGCAAGGGTTCCCTATGGAAGTAAGTCCAGGAATAATATCATACGGTATTCCAGGCAGATCATCAGATTCCTGCGGACGAAGGACGTGAAGGCGATCGTGATCGCCTGTAATACGGCGAGCGCGCTGGCGCTGGATGCGGTGAAGGAAGAGACGGATATTCCGGTCATAGGAGTGATCGTCCCGGGAGCCCGGGCAGCAGTGCAGGCGACCCAGAACAAAGTGATCGGTGTCGCAGGTACAGAGGCGACCATACAGAGCGAGACATATACCAAGGTGATAAGGGAGATGTGTCCGGATGCGGCTGTGATCGGGAAGCCGTGCCCTCTGTTCGTACCGCTAGTGGAAGAGGGATTTGCCAAGCACAGGATCACGGAGGAAGTGATCGATATCTATCTGTCGGATATGAGACAGACGGATATGGATACGATGATTCTTGGGTGCACCCATTATCCGCTGCTTCGTTCAAGGATCATGGCATATTTCGGTGAAAAGGTACATATAGTAAATCCAGCATATGAGACGGCGGTGGATCTTAAGAAGATACTGGATGAGAGCGGGACGGCGAATCTGTCAGAGGAGGCTGCGGCGTATGAGTTCTATGTAAGCGATGCCGCGGAGAAGTTCACCCGGCTTGCGAATACCATCCTTCCTTATGATGTGGCGGCAACGAAGGTAGTTAATATAGAAGAATATTAGGTGAGGTTATGACGAAGGAAGTATTACTGAGAATATCCGGCCTGCACTATGAGACGGCAGGTGTGCCGGAGGATGGAGGAGAAGAACCCATTGAAGTGATCACTCCGGCAACGTACTACTATAAGAATGATAAGCATTATGTCATCTATGACGAGGTGGTGGAAGGGATGCCCGGAACCATCAGGAATAAAGTGCGGATCGCAGAGAGCGGGAAGCTTGAGATCATGAAGAGCGGTTTATCGAATACCCATATGATCTTCGAGAAGGACAAGATCAATATCACGCAGTATGAGACTCCTTACGGAGAACTGCTGGTTGGAACACATACGAAGGATATGCAGGTGGATGTGACGGACAGCAGCATCGATGTTCATGTGAACTATGCACTGGACGTCAACAGCGAGACGATCGCGGACTGCAACATAGATATGAATATAAAAGCATTGGACCGGTAATGATCCAATGCTTTTGATCAATGTAAGTTAGTGTTACTTGGCGGCTGATTTTGCCTTGTCACGCATCCTTGCGAAGAAGCCCTTCTTCTTCTGCGGCGTCTCGAGAGGACTTCTAAGACCCTTGACTGCGGTGATATAGATTCCGCTTATGGTAGCCTTGACTTCCTTCTTGACCGGGATCAGCGGGTAAATGTCTGCGTCGCACATCAGAGTCATGATCTTAGGGCCGATCTTCGCTTTGACGACAGGAACCTTGGAACGGCGGAGATACTTGGGCGTATTCTCCAGAACGATTGGGGGAAGGCCGGCGTCTTTCAGACGGAGTTGTCCCTTATCAATGATAAGCATGGATACGGTCTGAGCTACGGCGGCTAACTGCTCCTGCTGTTCGGCCTGCTTCTTCTCGGCTCTTTTGCCAAGAAAATACAGTACAATACATGCAATGATCAAAACAATCAGTATGACAAGCATTACGATGGTAAACGTACTCATGAGTGAACCTCCTAAAATCTTGCGTTTCATGAGAAATATTGTACCATTCTTTAAAGGCAAGTGCAAGAGATTTGTGTATTACCTTATCTTTTATAAAAGGACAGCCGATAGTTAAGGTAAGGGAAGGAATTGCAGCGGCGGTTCCCAAGAGAGAAAGTGGTGGCTTATTATGAAGATTTACGGAGATTATACATTTCTTCTGGACAAGTTGAATGTTCGGAATCATTCTCAGGTCCAGGTATTCCAGAATGGCACGAAGATCGTGGAATTCGCGGACCAGTTCATAGAATCCCAGAAGGCGGTATCGAAGGATAAGGTGTCGATCTCGAAAGAGGGGATGGATTTCCTGCGCGATCATTTACCGGATGATACGGTTATGGAGGAGGGAGCATTGCCAAAGAACGGCACGAAGCTGGTTATGGGAGACGGATTGTCCCTGATGGACGGACTGTGCAGGTCTTATATATTGAAGAGGCTTGACAATATCGGCGCCAACGGCGCCAGCAGCAATCTCTATAATGAGATGTCGGCCCGTTACGAGGAAGAGATGGGGTTAAGGGACGGAAGGGAAGTGAGGGATCATGCCGAGAGTCTGGCGCGCACCCATCTGGCGATGCAGGAGAAGATCAGGGAAGGCTATGCGAATGGCACGAGAGAGGTCTGGGTGTTAGACCAGAGCACGGGAGAGGATTTCAACGGTGTGGAGTTTGAGATCGAGGGCCGCGCTGTGCGTTACCGCAAGCTTACGATGGAGGAAGAGCTTGACAGCATGGAGAAGGCGTTCGGCCTTCTGAAGGAAGACGTTGCCGTGCAGCTTGCCAAGGAGAATGCTCAGAAGACTTACTGTTTTGAGGAGGGAGCCGACAAGAAGGAAGATAAAGAGGCCTGGTCGGCTGAGGATGCGTTCTGGAAGACGGCGAAGGTGACCGACGAGATGCTAGATGAACTGGAGCGGTTGATTGCCGAGATCGAAGAACTGCTTAAGGGGGAGGCCGAGAAGCCGGAGGATATAGGCGCCAGGCTTACGCAGGAGCTTGCGGCTCACGGCGCGCAGATCGTGGCGGACGGCCAGAGACAGGCGCAATGTGCGAACTATCGGAAGATGAGCAAGCTTACGATGGATGCACAGTCGCTCCTGGGATATATCAAGGCGTGACGCAGCGCTCCATCCGATCAGAGGTTCAATTTCCGGCCGGATGGAGCAGTAGTATAGACAGGAGGAAGTGAATGCTGGAGATCATAGGGGAAGGCGCCGTCGAAGGATACCGATGGATGCTTGACCATCTCTTTTTGATCAATATTGTATTTTCATTGCTGATCATCTTTTTTCAGCGGAGGAATCCCACGACAGTATGGGCGTGGCTTCTTCTGCTGTATTTTATTCCGGGGCTTGGATTCATCCTCTATCTGATCCTTGGACAGAATTTCCGCAAGGACAGGATGTTCAAGATGAAGGAGATCGAGGGTGAGATCAAGTATGCCGTCCGCAGACAGGAGGAATCCATATACCGGAAGAAATTAAGGCTCCGCGATCCGGAGCTTGAGCGTTTCAAGCGGCTGATCCTGTATAATCTCAACGAAGGAGAAGCGGTGCTGACGGACAACAATGATATCCGGATATTTACCGACGGAAGAGAGAAGTTCCAGACACTTCTCTCAGAGATGGACCATGCAAGGAATTATATCCATGTGCAGTATTATATTATAAGAAATGACGAACTCTGGAAGGAGATTGAAGAGGTCCTGGCGCGTAAAGCGCGGCAGGGCGTGGAGATCCGTGTCCTGTTCGACAGCATGGGCTGCAGAAGCATGCGCCGTTCTGACTGGGCGAGGATGGAGAAAGCGGGGATCAAGGTTGCCGAGTTCTTCCCGGCGCTTCTGGGGAAGCTGCAGCTGCGTGTGAATTACCGCAATCACAGGAAGATCGTGGTGATAGACGGAAGGATCGGATTCGTCGGAGGCTTCAATGTGGGGCGGGAATATCTGGGTAAGAACAAGAAGTTCGGGTACTGGAGAGATACGCATATCTGCATCGAAGGTTCCGCGGTCACTTCACTGGCAGTCCGGTTCGTGTTGGATTGGAATTATGCGGCAAGGGAGAATCTGTTCCTGGAGGACCGGCTTTTTGAGATCCCGACCTATGTGCGGGGCGGAAGGGATCCGGTTCAGATCATCTCCAGCGGTCCGGATTCCAGCAGCCAGGAGATCCGCGACAATTATCTGCGGCTGATCCATATGGCGAGGAAGAACATTTACATCCAGACGCCGTATTTCATACCGGATGATGATATCAGGGATGCGCTGGTGATCGCTGCGAAGTCGGGGATCGATGTGCGGATCATGATCCCGTGCAAGCCGGACCATCCCTTCGTATATTGGGCGACCTATTCTTATATCGGGGAGATGATCGAAGCCGGGGCGAGATGTTATACCTATGATAACGGGTTCCTCCATGCGAAATGCATGTGTGTAGACGGTCTGGTCACCTGCGTGGGGACGGCCAATATGGATATCCGAAGCTTCAGCCTGAATTTTGAAGTCAATGCGGTGGTATACAGCGCGAGGACTACGGAGAAGCTGATGGAAGCGTTTGAGAATGATATCACCAGGAGTACCTTGGTGACCCGGAAGAAATACGAACAGCGGGATCTTACGGTGCGCATAAAGGAGCAGTTCTGCAGGCTGCTGTCGCCGGTGCTCTAAAAGAAATGGTGAAATATATGTGAAAATGCTTTGAAAGTTGGGGCAAATGTGGTATAACATAATAGGATGAAAACGATATTTATAGTATGATTTAGATGAGGTGTAGTATGAAGAAAAGAATTGCAGTATTATTAACAGGTGTGGCTGCGGCTTCCGTGATGTTGGCGGGATGTTCCGGCAGCAAGGGGTTGGAGACGGATGAGATGACGATCTCTGTTTATAAAGGAGTTGAGATTAACGAAGTGGCGAAGCCGGGTGAGGTTACGGATGAGGATGTGGAGAATGCGATTCAGGCGACCCTCCAGACGAATGCGACCCCGGAAGAGATCACGGACCGTGCGGTAGAGTCAGGAGACACGGCGACGATCGATTTCACAGGTAAGATCAACGGAGAGGAATTCGACGGCGGAAGTTCTACGGATTATCCGCTGGTGATCGGTTCAGGTACATTTATCGAGGGTTTTGAAGACAGCGTGGTCGGACATAATATCGGAGATGCATATGACTGGCAGGGGAAGTTCCCGGACGATTACAATAATGCAGAATATGCGGGTAAGGATGTTGTATTTTCTATCACGGTCAAGGGTATATCCAAGCAGTCCATTCCGGAACTTACAGACGAGTTTGTGAAGAGCGTGTCCAGTGAGTCCAAGAATGTGAAGGAGTATAAGGAAGAGGTCAAGAAGCGTCTGGAATCGGATAACAAGAAGAACTATGAAGACGGTATCAGCCAGTCTGTATGGCAGAAGGTTCTTGATAACACGGAGATCAAGAAGTATCCAGAGAAAGAGGTGAAGAAGGTCTCCGACGCTCTGGTAGAGCAGTATAAGACGACGGCAGAGTATTACCAGCAGGATTATGAGACATTTATCCAGGATCAGATGGGATACAGCGTGGAAGAGTTCGAGAAGCAGGTGGATGATGCTGCTAAGGCAAGCATCAAACAGACTATGGTGACAGAGGCGATCGCGGACAAAGAGAAGATCAAGATGAGCGACGACGAATACAAAGAGCAGCTCAAGAAGATTGCCGAGAGCTTTGGTTACGAGGATGTAGATGCGCTGAAGGATTCTGCAGAGGAAGATGATCTGAAGGATATGGTGCTTAACAATTTGGTGAGAGAGTGGCTGACTGAGAATTGTGTTCAGGTGAAGGCTGAGTAAGATAACGGGGCGGGATACCGCCTCGTTTTTTTCTGGAAAGACTTCCCAGTTGATAATCTTTTATGAATATGGGCATAACAATTGCCTGGAGAGTAAAAAAATGTTAAAATCTAAAGTTAAGAGAAGAATGCGAGGAGACTGGGGAATATGATTTATGTAACCGGAGATTGTCATGGGGACTACCGGCGGTTTGGCACAGGAATATTCCCGGAGCAGAAAGGTATGGGCAAGGACGATTATGTCATCATTTGTGGGGATTTTGGCTATTGGGATGAATCGCGGGAGCAGAAGTATTGGCTGAAATGGCTGGACAGCAAGCCCTTCACAACTCTCTGGGTAGATGGGAATCATGAGAATTATGATTTGTTAAAAAAACAGAAAGTATCACAGTGGTGCGGCGGGAAGGTGCAGTATATCATGCCGTCGGTCATTCATCTGATGCGGGGACAGATCTATGAACTGAGCGGACTTAAGATATTTACCTTTGGCGGCGCGAAGAGCCATGATATATCAGGAGGGATCCTGGAGGCTGGAGATCCAAGGCTTCGGGAGAAGAGGAAGAAGCTGGATAAGAAGAAGGAACTGTACAGGATCAACCATGTAAGCTGGTGGAAGGAAGAGATGCCTACGGAGGATGAATTGGCGGAGGGGCTCCGCAATCTGATCAGGAATGATTGGGAGGTGGATTTTATCTTTTCGCATTGCTGCGCGACCAGTACGCAGGAGAGGATAGCGGACGGAACCTATCAGCCGGACATCCTGACCAGATATTTTGATAAGATCAAGGAGATGTGCCGGTATAAGAAGTGGTTTTTCGGGCATTACCATGATAACCGAAGCGTGAACAACAAGGAGATCCTTCTGTATGAGCAGATCATACGGATTCATTAGAAGAAGGGAAAGGCTTTACACCACAATCACCGATTGATATAATAAAAGTACCAAGTAAACAGCACTTTAAAAAAGGTGGTGAAGATATGACAGAAAAAGAAATGCTTCAAAAAAATGTAGAAGAGTTTTCCCGGTTACAGAATTATATGCTGCTATCTGATAAGAATTCTGAGGCGTACAGAGTTATGAAAGACAGGTACATTGAATTAAAAATTATTTTAACTGCTTCAGGAATTAATCTGACTGAACTTGATAAGATAAAAGAGTAACAATTAAATGACCAAAATTAAAGGTGTAAAGTCCTTGTTCAGTTGTTAAGGACTTTACACCCTAGTAATATTAAAGTTTTTCTGCGTTTCTCTTCTTCAATAGTTCTTTGGCAGAGATTCCCGGCTCGGTCATATGTGTAGGCTCCAGAATCTCATCTAGCTCTTCTTCGTTCAAGATTCCTTCCTTCAAGATAAGGGAGCGGATGGATTCGCCTGTCTTCATAGCGGTCTTGGCAATCTCCGCGGCCTTCTGGTATCCGACGTGAGGGCAGATGGCGGTAATGATTCCAACGCTGTTCTCGACAAGATAACGGCAGCGGCTTTCGTTGGCGGTAATTCCGGTGATACAGTTGTCGACGAAGGTCTGTACTGCGTAGGCCAGTGTATCGATGGACTGGAACATGCAGTAGAAGATGATCGGTTCAAATGCATTCAATTCAAGCTGTCCGGCTTCCGCAGCCATGGTGATGGTCACATCATTGCCGATGATGTTGAACGCTACCTGGTTTACAACCTCCGGGATGACCGGATTCACCTTACCCGGCATGATGGAGGAACCGTTCTGCCGTGCGGGCAGGTTGATCTCTGCGAATCCGGCTCTGGGACCGGATGACATCAGACGCAGGTCGTTGGCGATCTTCGATAATGTGACGGCACATGCTTTGATGGCTCCTGATACGGCTACGAAGGAATCAAGATTCTGTGTGGCGTCGATCAAGTCAAAGGCCTGTACCAGTTCCATACCGGATAACTCCGCAAGATTAGGAACGATCCGTCTCAGGTAAGCGGCATCTGCGTTGATTCCGGTTCCGACTGCGGTACCGCCCATATTCAGAGTACACATCTCTTCCATGGCCTTGTCCATACGGCGGATATCTCTCATGATCGCGACGGAATACGCGCGGAATTCCTGCCCCAGACGAATCGGTACGGCGTCCTGCATCTGGGTGCGTCCCATCTTGATCACATGGTCGAATTCCTCGGCCTTGGCAACCAATGCTTTATGCAGGCGGAGCAGCTCTTCCTTAAGATTCTTAAGGAGGCGCAGGGAGGTCATCTTCCCGGCCGTAGGGATAACGTCGTTGGTGGATTGGCCGCAGTTTACATGGTCGTTGGGGTTGACGATGGAGTAATCCCCCTTCTTGCCGCCTAAGATCTCTATAGCGCGGTTGGCGATCACTTCGTTGGCGTTCATGTTAATAGAGGTTCCGGCGCCGCCCTGTATCGGGTCCACGATGAAGTCCTTGTGCATCTTCCCTTCTAAGATCTCGTCGCAGGCCTTAGCGATGGCGTCGGCGATCTTCCGGTCAAGAATACCCACTTCGCAGTTTGTGACCGCGCATGCTTTCTTGATATATGCCAGGCTGTTGATGATCTCCGGGTGCATGTTCAGCCCTGTGATACGGAAGTTCTCGGCGGCTCTTAAGGACTGTACACCATAGTAAACGCTTCCGGGTACGGCCTTTGCTCCGATAGAGTCTTCTTCTGTACGGTAATCCTTCTCTTCTGTGATCATGTTATCTGTATTCATTATTTTTCGTCCTTTCTGTTGGTATCTGTTATTGCATGGTTTTGAGAGCTGCAGAATATATGCGTCAGATCCTTGCCGCGCCGGTTCTTCTTGCGGCCTTGGCCACTGCTGCGGCTACGGCGTCCTTGATCCTTGGATCGAAGGGCTGCGGCAGGATATATTCTGCGTTCAGTTCATCCGGTGACACCAGGTCCGCGATCGCATGCGCTGCGGCTACCTTCATCTCGTCGTTGATCTCAGAAGCCCGTACATCCAAAGCGCCTCTGAACAGCGCCGGGAAGCAAAGCACGTTGTTGACCTGGTTCGGGTAGTCGGAACGCCCGGTAGATATTACGGCTGCGCCGGCTGCCTTGGCTTCCTCCGGGAAGATCTCCGGGGTAGGATTGGCGCAGGCGAAGATAATGGGATCCTTGGCCATGGTCTTTACCATATCGGCAGTCAGTGTTTTAGGAGCGGATACGCCGATAAATACGTCGGCGTCCTTGATTACCTCAGCAAGAGTTCCCTTCTGGCGGGCGCTGTTGGTAATTTTAGCCATTTCCTTCTTAATATCATTCAGACCCTCGCGTCCTTCGTAGATAGCGCCTTGACGGTCTGTCATGATCACGTTCTTAAGCCCCATAGACATCAGAAGCTTGATGATGGCGATTCCGGCGGCTCCGGCGCCTGAAGTGACGATCTTGACCTCATTGAGATTCTTGCCGACTACCTTCAGGGCGTTGAGAAGTCCGGCCAGGGTGATTACCGCGGTTCCGTGCTGGTCGTCGTGGAAGATCGGGATATCGCAGCATTTCTTCAGCTTTTCTTCGATCTCGAAGCAGCGCGGCGCGGAGATATCTTCAAGGTTGATGCCTCCGAAGCTTCCGGCCAGAAGACTCACAGTCTTGACAATATCGTCGACATCCTTGCTGCGTACACATAATGGGATCGCGTCAACATCGCCGAATGCCTTGAACAGGACACATTTGCCTTCCATTACAGGCATTCCGGCTTCCGGTCCTATATCTCCTAATCCAAGGATCGCGGTTCCGTCGGTTACGACGGCTACGGTATTCCATCTGCGGGTGAGATCGAAGCTTTTGTCGGGATTTTTCTGGATCTCCAGACAAGGCTCTGCAACTCCGGGCGTGTAGGCAAGGCTTAGAGCTTCCTTGGAATCTACGGCAGCTCTTGCAGTGACTTCGATCTTCCCTTTCAGGTTATAATGCATTTTCAATGATTCTTCAGCATAGTTCATAATTTGTCCTCCATGCTATCTTGCTGTTTTCAGGTTATATTATTTTTGACTGGTTTATTCTGACTTATGATTTTATTATAGGAATTCAGGACATAAAAATCAAATACTTATAATTATATATTTGTTATAAGTAAATACTTATGATATGTGGAAAATATTGCAAAAAAACTATAGTCTGCTGTGTAAGTAAAAGAAATGCTTATAAAGAAATGCTTATATATGTTATATAATATCAGAGTCAAAAGGTTATGTACATATACTTGCATTAGATGGCAAAGTGGGATATTATAAATTAAAAAACCGGATGATCTGCCGTGAATATGAGGTAAGAAGATGTTTCATGGAATGAACTATGTGATGGAAGTGTATAAGGAGCAAAGTTTTTCGAAAGCGGCGCAGAATCTCTATATCTCTCAGCCGGCGCTCAGCGCAGCGATCAAGAAGATAGAGAAAAAGATAGGCGCCCCGCTGTTCGACCGGAGTGTCAGCCCGATCCAGTTGACGGAGTGCGGGAAAGAATATATACGGACTACGGAGAAGATACTGGATCTGGAGGATGAATTTGCTTATCATGTCGGGAATCTCCAGGAACTTCGGGCAGGCCATCTGTCCCTTGGGGGCACGTATTTTTTCGCTTCTTTTATCTTTCCGCCGTTTATAGAACAGTTCCGGCAGAAATATCCCCATGTGAACCTGGATTTTTACGAGGGATCAACGATGGAGCTGGAACAGAAGTTATTTAACGGGGAGTTGGATATCGTGATAGATAACTATGATCTGAATCCGCAGATCTACCATAGGAAGCATTGTTTTCGCGAACAGCTTCTACTGGCGGTTCCGGCGTCATATGACAGCAATCGGAGAGCGGCGAATTACCAGTTGACTGCGTCTGACGTGGAGAAGGACCTTCACCGGAATCCCAGGTTTCCCGGGGTGCCGCTCAAGAAATTCAAGGATGATCCTTTTGTGGTGCTGCGCGCCCACAACGATACGCGGGAGAGGATAGACGCGATCTGCCAGAGGGAGAATATCCAGCCTAATTATATACTGAAGCTGGATCAGGTAATGACGACCTATCATCTCACTCAGTATGGAATGGGGATCTCGATCGTCAATGATACCCTGATCAAGCATCTGCATGCGGATTCGACGGTGATCTATTATAAGCTGGACGCCCCGGAGGCTTCAAGGGATGTATACCTGTATTACAAGAAGAATGCTTATCTGACACGGGCTATGCAGGAATTCCTGCGGATCGCCGCGCCGCAGGAGAGTGAGGATTGAACGCGGCAGTTTGGGCGGGGCAGTTTGGCTTGTATCAGTTTGCTTTCTCGGCTTCTATATGCTGTATGTATTGCTGTACTTCCTGAAGCGTAGGAATAGAGGATTGGGCGCCTTTTCGTGTAACTACGATAGCGGATACATAGTTTGCGAAGACGGCGGCCTCTTGGAGGCTCTTTCCTTCTGCCAGCATGACAGCCAGCGCCGCTGTGAAGGAATCGCCGGCAGCGGTTGTATCAATGGCGTCTACAGGAATGGCGGGGATCCTGCATATCCCGGCCTCTTCGGAATCCACATAGACGCCCTTCTCTCCAAGGGTTACCAGAATGTTTTTAACTCCTTGATTTCTGAGTTGTCTGGAGGCTTCGGGAAGGTGAGATTCGATGCGGTCGATCCCCGTCAGCATCCGAAGCTCAGTCTCGTTCGGTTTGATGATATCTACATAGCGGTATAGTTCCTTAGGGAATTCCTTCGGAACAGGAGCCGGGTCGAGAATAACTGTCTTCCCTAATGCTTTTGCTTTTTTTGCGCCGTAACATACGGTTTCAAGCGGGATCTCCAATTGGAAGATGATAAGGTCAGCTTCCTTTAGAAGGTCTATGTTATTGTCAATATCGCTGCATGATAAGGTGGCGTTCGCGCCTGAGACGACCACAATGCAGTTGTCCCCATCGCTGTTTACGGTGATCAGTGCGGTTCCTGTCATTGTATCGGTTCTTTTTATAATCCGCGACGTGTCTACGCCGGCGCTGCCAAGGCTCGCCATCTGGATATCTGCATACATGTCGCAGCCGACAGCGCCGAGCATGGTGATATCGGCGCCCAGATATCCTGCGGCGCATGCCTGGTTGGCGCCTTTGCCCCCTGGGATCATTTCCATATTATTGCTTAAGATTGTCTCGCCTGTCGCCGGCGTATGATCTACATTCACGACCATATCCAGGTTGAGGCTTCCTATTACTAATATTTTCTTCATAGTCTATCCTTTCACGCTGCCTGCTGTGATTCCCTCCACGAAATGTTTCTGGAACGGCAGGAACAGGCAGATTGGGATGATTGCGGATACCATGGAGCTTGCATAAATATAGGTCCACTGTATAGAACGTTCTCCGCTGAACTGGCTGATCGCAATCTGGATTGTGCGGATGTCCTTGGAGCGTGCGACGAGCAACGGCCACATATAAGAATTCCATTGGTTCATGAAGATCATGAGTCCTGCCGTAACAAACACGGGAACGGAGATCGGCATAATGATCTTGGTGAAGATCGTGGGCCATTTGGCTCCGTCTACTCTTGCCGCTTCTACCAGGCTTGGGGGAATGTCCTTGAAGAACTGGATAAAAAGGAAAGTAACCAGTCCGTCGGCAACGGCGGGTATGATCATTCCGGCGTATGTATCAACCATACTGAGGTTGCTTGCCACACTGTATAATGGAATGGCAATAGCTTCAAAAGGCACCATGAAAGAGATCAAAACCAGCGGATAGAGAATCTTCTTGCCTTTGAATTCAAAGCATGTGAATGCGAAGGCCGCCATGGAATTTAAGATACATCCGAATATGATCGTGAATACGGTTACGATCATCGTATTCATGATCGGACGCCAGAATTCATGTTTTGTAAAAATGATCACATAATTCTCGAGAGTAGCGGCAGTGGGTATCAGGGATTTGATCGAGAACGGAAACATGTTCCGAAACAGATCATCCTGTGTGCGCAGTGACGCGGAAAGGCAGAATAAAATCGGGAAAAGCGCCGCGACAGCCATAATGATCAGGGCGATATAGATCAATACTTTTCTGGTAAATGATTTTTGTTTTAATGTCATCTGTGCGCCTCCTTATCTGTCATGAATCTATTCTGCACAAAGCAGATCAGCATTACTATGATGAGCAATATAGTTACAAGGCAGGCTTGTCTCGGCCTGTTTGAATACTTGAAAGCAGACTTGTATGCTTCATACATTAATACATTGGTGCTTCCCTGAGGACCGCCGTCTGTGGCGATCTGCATCGGTGCAAACAGCAGGAAGTTGGCGGTGGTATTGGCAACCAGTACGAACAGCCATGTATTTTTGAGCAGCGGGATCGTGATCCGAAACATTGTGTTGAAGAATCCGGAGCCGTCGATCTTCGCAGATTCATAGACCGCGGAATCTATCCCTTTTAGTCCGGCAAGAATGAACATCATCCAGTACGCGCATCCTCTCCAGGAGGAGATCAGTACGATAGAAAGAAGCGCCCATTTTTTATCGATCAAAAATCCGATCGGCCTGAGGCCCAGAACGCCGAGCATACTGTTAATAACTCCGTTGTTAACATTCAGCATCATCTGCCAGATTACGGTCGATATGGTAAGAGATATACAAAAAGGGAGATAGAATACGGTACGGAAGACCTCTATTCCCCGGATTTTCACATTGACAAACAGAGCCATGATGAATGAAACAACGATCTGGATAGGAATGATGATAATATTGAATTTCAGTGTGACCTTCAGAGAGTTCCAGAAAGTCTTGTCTGCGAATAACAGTTTGTAATTATCCAGGGTGAAATTGCTGTCCGCAGAAGAGAATCCCTGAATGACACTGTCGATAATAGGATATATCTTAAAAATACATATCATTAGTATAGTTGGCAATATCAAAAGATATGGAAGCCATTTGTTTTTTATATAGATACCGCCCATGACCTTCTCCTTTCTGTTTTCATGAGAAAATCAGGCTACTGACGAGTCAGCAGCCTGGTCCTGCCAATTATTTGTATGCTGCGGTAGCAGCGTCAAACTGTTCCACTGCATTATTCAAAGATTCTTCTACATCGGCTCCGTTTCGGACATCTTCCCAAGCCTGGTCAAGAGCTGTGGAATATTCGCCGAATACAGGCGTTACTGCACGGGGTACGGCAGTGTTTGCCGCTTCATAGGCTGCAATCTTCATATCTTCGGAAGCATCCGGGTTATTAGCTATCTCGTCCTGCTTGTCGATACGGCTTGGAACGTCGCCGTTGATCTCTAGCCACATATCGTTTCCTTTGCCCAGGGTGAAGTATTTGATAAAGTCGGCGGCAGCGTCTTTGTTACTTGATTTGGAATTGATTCCAAAGTACCAGCTTCCGGTTGAAGTGGCGACTTCATCTTCGTGTCCTTCAAAGCAAGGCGCATAAGTGTAGCCGACCTTGTCGTCGCACGTCATGTTGGAAGGCGTCCAGGTCCCGCCGATCATGAATAATACTTTTCCGGCAGAGAATTGGTCTCCGAGCTGGTCTGCGTCATATCCTCTGGAAGCGATTCCGTCGTCTACTAATTTCTGATACCAGGTCATGGCGTCGATCCATGGCTTCGTATTAACAACACCGTCCAGGGAATATCCGTCGTCGCTGATATTCTTGCCGCCCATGGAATTGGCAAGCATATTCATCTGATATACACGGCTTACCTGTTGGAAATCAAAACCGATATATCCCTGGGAACCGCCCGGGTCGAGCTTTTTAAGTCCTTGCTTTGCGAGCTCTGCAACCTCTTCATAGGTCAGACGGTTATCGGCATCATTTTCAGGAACAGAGATACCGGCTTTGTCGAGCAGAGTCTTATTGTAATATAATTCCTGAGTAGACGTATTCTCCGGCGCGGCATACATTTTGTCCTCCCATACGCCTGCCTGATAGGAAGCGTCATCCCATTCGGCTTTCTCTTCATCGCTGAAATACTGATCCAACGGCTCGAGATATCCGCTTGAACCGTACTTGGATACATAGGTCACGTCAACGCTCATAACATCAAAGTCGGCGTCGCCTGCTGCGGATTTGGTCTCGATTACTTCGAACAGATCGTTAAATGTATAGAATTCTGCGTTGATATGAACACCGGTTTCTTCTTCGTAAGCTTCAAGGATAGGCTTTGTAATTCCTTCCCAACCATCTTCGCCGGTTCCCTGGGATATCCATTTGATCGTGACAGAATCCCCGCTGTCAGAAGATGCTCCGCCGTCAGAGCCGGAATCCTTGCCGTCAGAACCGCCGCATCCGGTGAGGGACATACCGGCTGTCATTGCTGTTACAAGTGTCAGTGCCATAATCTTCTTTAATTTCATAACAATTCCCCTTTTCTATTATTATTTGGTAAGTTTTTTAAATAAATCCGCAAACAGGTTATCTCGGTTAATGTAATATACATATTTGATAAAATGTCTGTTATTGTCATATGCATACCGGTCGTCATATTCCGGGATCGGGCTGTGGATCAGGCTTTCCTCCATGAAATCACCGTCTAAAAGCCATGCTACCGCAGTAACGTCCCAGATCGGCCTTGTCCATGTGGAACCGCCGTAGCATTCCATTGCCTCTTTGGTCGTGACGTCTACGAGATAATCGCAGAGCTTGTTCTTGCCTCTCAGATGATACTCTAGCTCCGGTCCGCTGGTGGTGAATGCAGACACAACTCCCATACAAGGCAGCTGTACAAGCGGTACTTCACATCCGAATACGATTCTGGCTCCGGCCACGTCCTGATATAGATTGAATTCTTTGTTGTGAGGCCAGTGCGTTGCATTGCCGCCAAGCCAGATCAGTACGATCCGGTCCTTGATCTCTGGCTTCATGAGGAGAGCGGAAGACACATTCGTAATTGCCCCGATAGCGATGACGTACAGCGGGTTTTCTTCTGTATATTCCATAGCGCGTGCGGCCAGATCCTTTGATGCGTCGGACAATACAGGTTCTTCCTCGGACGGCATATACTGGGTGGACCCTCTGAACACAACATCTTTCAGGTCTTCTTTGCCCATCAATGTCAGGACTCTTAATATCTCCTGGTAACTCTTCTCCATTCCGTCGGCAGGACCGGAAGACTTCTGGTTGAAGAAAGGTGCGGCGTAGATAGCCTTTAAGTTTAATTTTTCGTCTGATTTGATCAGATATGCCAGAGCAAACTGGTCGTCGATCTCGTTGTATGTATCTGTGTCGATGACTACGTCCACTTTCCCTTCCGGCTTCTTCAGCCGTGAGATGAGCTTTGCCTGGTCAGACTGACAGTTTGTTACGGAGGCGCTGGTAAATGCTTCCCATTCTTTCTTTGCTTCGTCCTTACTCATAATTCTCCTTTCTGTTGTAAAGCTTGTTAAAAGTATGAATTGGCATATTGTTTAGGAAAATATTTTCCTAAACAGTTTTCTTATGCGTATATACTACATTACATTTTTACGGATGTCAACATATATTTTGAAAAATATATAATAAAAATTTTTTCTTACAGCATTTTCTTGTGCATATTATACAGCTTGACGCTTTTGGACGTTGACAAAATATGGATTATCATACATAATGGTTACATAAAACATAAGACGAGGAAAAACTTATGACAATTAAAGAGATTGCGAATCTGGCCGGTGTTTCCATATCTACAGTTTCCAAGATCATTAATAACAAAGATCAGAATATCAATCCAGAAACCCGCAGCCGTGTATTGAAAATTGTAAAAGATTATAATTATACGCCATATGGTAACGTGAAAAACATATCTACTGCAAAAAGCTTTCAGATTGGGGTGCTGTTAAGAAGCGGTTCTCAGACGAACCTGATGCTGAACGGTATTCTGCATGCGGCACAGGAGAGCGGGTACAGCATTTTGCTGTATGACAGCGGGAACGACATGGAGATGGAACTTAAGCATATTACGTCTCTGTGTAAGAATAATGCAGACGGGATCATATGGGAGCCGGTATCTGAACAGAGTATGCAGTATGAACGCTATTTTACGGAGCAGAACATTTCGGTCTGTTATATTAACGGCTATACAGAGTGTTCTTTTCTTATAGATTTTGCACGGATGGGCTACATACTGACTCAAAAGCTGTTAGATTACAAGCACACGAGGCTTGCCTGTCTGCTTAAAGAGAAGAGTCAGCGTTCCGCCCTTGTGTTAGAAGGATTCAAGAAGTGCCTCTATGAGAATCAGATACCATACAGTGAGAAGATGGAGTTATATATTTCGGACAGGGAATATTTCTCTAAAATAATCAATTACGGGATATCGGGGATTGTCAGTTCTCATTTTGCGTCGTCGCTGATATTGTACGAGCAGATGGAACGGCTGCATTATTATATTCCGTCGGATCTGTCGCTGGTAAGTTTGAAGGACGATGTCAGAGAAGGGATTTCCTTTCCTCATATTTCAAGCGTTAAGATTCCGTATTGTGAATTCGGCAGTTATATATGCAGGGAGTTGATCGATAAGTGTGAGAAGAGGGAGCATGACCCGGAATATTTATTTGCGGCGCCGTACGTTTTTGACAATGAGGACAGCCTGGAGCCGCCGTCATTTATGCGCGTCAGAAAAATCGTGGTTGTCGGCAGTATCAATCTTGATGTTACATTCAATGTAGACTGGCTTCCGCAGTCGGGAAGGACTACAACGATCTTGAATTCTGCTACTGCGGCAGGCGGGAAGGGGGCTAACCAGGCGGTAGGCGCGGCGAAGCTTAACAGGGAAGTTTCTCTGATCGGTGAGATCGGCAATGATGCAGACGCGGCGTTTCTCTTTGATACGTTAGAGCGGGAGAATGTAACGACGCAGGGCGTGCACAGAGATCTGAACGCACAGACCGGGAAGGCTTATATCTATATTGAGAAAGGCGGCGAGAGTGCAGTAACGATTCTGTCGGGGGCGAATGGGAATCTGTCGGCAGCAGGGATCCGCAAGCGGCAGTATCTGTTCAAGAATGCCGGGTTCTGTCTTCTTGCGACGGAAATCCCTGTTGAGACGGTCATCGAAGCGGCCAGGACGGCGAAAGAATACGGTGTGAAGAATATTCTGAAGCCTGCGGCTTTAAAGATGATTCCAGACGAACTTCTTAAGCTTACCGATATCTTTATCCCCAATCGCAAGGAGGCGGCTACATTGTGTCCGGGTTTAAGTTCGGTGGAGGAGCAGGCGGAATATTTTCTGAAAAAAGGGATAGAAGCGGTTATTATTACACTTGGGGAGGATGGATGTTATCTGAAGACGGATGATACTGCGAAGTATTATCCGGCGGCGGATTTTGTCTCGATTGACGCGACGGGCGGGGCGGATGCGTTCATCTCTGCTTTTGCATCCTATATGAGCGAAGGATTTTCAATGGATAATGCGATCCGAATAGCGACGTATGCCGCGGGGTTTTGTGTATCCAGACAGGGAGTTGTGCCTGCGCTGGTGGATCGGAATACATTGGAGACGCATATCAGTAAGGTGGAGCCGAAGCTTCTGCGGGAGGAGAATAAGTAGACCTTGCCTTTTGCCCCGGCGGAGTTGATATATGTTCATAATCCCCCCTTATGAAGGGGGGATTGGAAGTATCGAAGACATTTTTATGCAAAAGCAGAAGAGAATACTTATAATTTTCGTCCTTTGCAGATACATAAGCTTTCAAATGTAACCTCGACCAGTGAAGTTGGATTTATGACAAAATCGGCAGATGTGATCTTATTATTAAAGAACTCGACCGATGTATCGTGGTCAAGGAATTTATTTAAATAGAGATATTGCTCAATTTCATCCGTGAGAATAATTGCAACCCGTTTCAGGCGTTCATCAGGGAAACCATTTGCAAAATGAACGCTTTTCATCATGCAGGTGTCTGGCAAATGCAAATGCCTTTTCTTGTAAATCCATGATAATAGCTCGTCTCTGCATATGTTGTTATTCCTTTTTGTCAGTAAGTTCTATATGTTGTATGAAATAGCTGCATTTCATTGTCGTTTCCAATAGTACATTGTCATATGAACTGATGATTTTCTGGGCGTTCCAAAGCCCGATTCCTTGATGCCCGGCTTTTGTGCTAAAGCCTTTTCGCTTTAAGTTATGCAGCATTACACCGTTATCCCGAAAACTGTTGCTTATGATGATTGATACGCCGGCTTTATCTTGAATAATATTTAAGCCTATTTGCGGCTGTTCTGTCTCCAATGCGGCTTCAATTGCATTGTCTAAAAAGATTCCCAGTATTCTGGCAAGGTCTACCGTGTCTATCAGAAAACTTTCCACTTTGCCGGGAATATCAATGGTGATATCGATCCCCAATTCATGGGCGTAAATCATTTTTACGGAGAGCAGGCTTTTGATTTCTAATACACCGATGTTGCTAAGCTGGTTTAGCTTATAATCTCCCTTCGTAATCAGATTCTTCGTTGGGAAGATTTTGCTTTCAAAAAAGAATTTTAATCTATCCATATCACCATCTTCAATATAACCGGAAAGAGAGAGCAGAATATTAACATAATCATGCTTAAAGGAACGCAGGCCGTTATACATAGCTTCTAAATTCTGAGTGTAGCTCTGTAAGTCCTGCAGGGCTTTCTGCTTTGCTTCGGCCTGTATCTGTTCCAGATAGGAGCGGCGCATAGACAGAAGTAAAAAACACATCACAAGCAGATACCCTGAAATGTGTAAGACGTTATTGTAGATCATTCTGCCGATAGAACCGTTCTGGCCTGGAATCAAATTATCAAACAGATAGATGGTTATAAGGAGCAGTAATGCAGCGTCTATCACATACCATGTCTGCGAAAGGCGCAAAATGCCCTTGCCAGATAGGAATATCTTTTTCAGCAGCTTGCCGAAAAGCAGCGTGATCCAATAAAACAGAAAAATATAAATCAAACTGACGCCGAAAGAAAAATACCACTGATTTGATAAAGGTGAGGGAATCAGTGTATAAAGAAAAATTGACAACAAATTCTCTGTCATAACGGCAAGCACACATCCGGTCATGCCCATAAAAACATTCTGTGGTGCGGTGTCCCGGCAGGTAACCAATCCATAAATACATACCGCCGCCAGAATACCGAACAGACCGTATGGAACACAGGCGAAGAGCGTTACAGGCATTCCGGCAGCCAACAGCAGTATATAAAGCACACTAAACGCTTTGATGTTCATATGTTGGGGCCATACATTGCGAATAGCAAGGGAAAGCCGAAAAAAAGAAAGCAGCATTTCAATATATTCCTTCTTACGATATTTACTTTCCTAATTATACTTTATACCATTCTTTATATCAACCGTCCTCTTGCAAAAATGACGAATAAGCGAGTGTTTTGTGAAAAGAAAAACGCACTTATTCATGAATTGGGGCATTTTATGACTGTTTTGAAAAAATTGCCGTTTTCTTTGGTATACTACCTCCATGGTAAATGAATTTATTGTTGGAAAGGAAGCAGGAAGCTATGAAGCATTTATTAAAAGGGGCTGCTGTAGCAGCAGTGGTATTGATTACTTTAATGATTATCAGTATATTTTGCAATATGCATAACATTCACTTAGACCAGACAGCGACAGGTACGATATCAGCAGTTTGTGCCATGCTGTTTTATCGTGGATTGATTAAGAATGAAAAAAATAAAGATGATGAGAATGAAAAATAACGAATAATCATTTTACAAGCGCCCACCACATAAATAACGGAGTATTGGTGGGCTGATTTGCTGCGCCTAAAAAGACTTAACAAAATTTTCATACAATTTCAGCACTCACCCATTGACTTGGCTAATAAAATGCGTTATTGTTATATCGTAAATAGAACAACTACCTATTCAGCATTTTTAAAAGGAGGCTGTAACTATGAATATAAATAAATTTACGCAGAAGTCTATCCAGGCAGTCCAGGACTGTGAGCGTACAGCAATGGAATACGGCAATCAGGAGATCGAGCAGGAGCATCTTCTGTATGCGCTTCTTACCCAGGACGACAGCCTGATCCTGAAGCTTATGGAGAAGATGGGGATTGACAAGGACATTATCGTGAACCGTACAGAGGAAGCATTGCGCAAGCGCACGAAGGTGCAGGGCGGGCAGCAGTTTGTGGGCCAGGATCTTAACAAGGCGCTGATCCATGCGGAGGACGAGGCGAAGCAGATGGGAGACGAGTATGTATCGGTAGAGCATCTGTTCCTGTCTCTGATGAAGCATCCGAATAAGGAGCTTAAGACGATCTTCCGGGAAATGGGGATCAAGAGGGATGATTTTCTCAAAGCCTTGTCTACGGTCAGAGGCAATCAGCGTGTGACCAGCGACAATCCGGAAGACACCTACGATACGCTTAATAAATACGGCTCAGATCTTGTAGAGCGGGCGCGGGAGCAGAAGTTAGACCCTGTGATCGGGCGTGACTCGGAGATCCGCAATGTGATTCGGATCCTTTCCAGGAAGACGAAGAATAATCCGGTCCTCATAGGGGAGCCGGGCGTCGGCAAGACGGCGGTCGTGGAAGGTCTGGCGCAGAGGATCGTCCGTGGCGACGTGCCGGAAGGTCTTAAGGATAAGACCATATTTTCATTGGATATGGGCGCCCTGGTGGCAGGAGCCAAATACCGCGGAGAATTCGAGGAGCGTCTGAAAGCAGTGCTTGAGGATGTGAAGAACAGCGACGGGAGGATCATTCTCTTTATCGACGAGCTTCATACGATCGTAGGCGCAGGCAAGACAGACGGGGCCATGGATGCGGGCAATATGCTGAAGCCTATGCTCGCAAGAGGAGAGCTTCACTGTATCGGTGCGACGACGCTGGATGAATACCGTCAGTATATTGAGAAGGACGCGGCCTTAGAGCGCCGTTTCCAGCCGGTTATGGTAGAGGAGCCGACGGTGGAAGACGCAATCTCTATATTACGGGGATTGAAGGAGCGATATGAGGTCTTTCATGGCGTGAAGATTACGGACAGCGCGCTGGTTGCGGCTGCCACACTGTCACAGCGTTACATTTCAGATCGTTTTTTGCCGGATAAGGCGATCGATCTGGTGGACGAGGCGTGTGCGCTGATTAAGACGGAGCTTGATTCTATGCCGGCGGAATTGGATGAGCTGCAGAGGAGGATCATGCAGATGGAGATCGAGGAGGCGGCGCTTAAGAAGGAGGACGACCGTTTAAGCAGAGAACGTCTGGAACATCTGCAGCAGGAGTTGGCAGAGTACAGGGAAGAATTTGCCGGAAAGAAGGCGCAGTGGGACAATGAGAAAGTCGATGTGGAGCGTGTGCAGAAGATCCGGGAAGAGATCGAGCAGGTGAATAAGGATATTGAGAAGGCCCAGCAGTCTTACGACCTGAACAGAGCAGCGGAGCTGCAGTACGGAAGGCTGCCGCAGCTTTTGAAGCAGTTAGAAGAGCAGGAAGCGAAGGTGAAGGATGAAGACAAGTCTCTGGTGCATGAGAGCGTGACGGATGATGAGATCGGCAAGATCGTGTCGCGTTGGACTGGTATTCCGGTTACGAAGCTCAACGAGAGTGAGCGGAGCAAGACCCTTCATCTGGCGGAGGAGCTTCATAAGCGTGTGATCGGCCAGGACGAAGGAGTAGAATTGGTAACGGAAGCCATCATCCGCTCCAAGGCGGGGATCAAGGATCCGACCAAGCCGATCGGTTCCTTCCTGTTCCTTGGTCCTACGGGCGTGGGGAAGACGGAGCTTGCAAAAGCGCTTGCTGAGAATCTGTTTGATGATGAGAGCAACATGGTCCGTATCGATATGAGCGAGTATATGGAGAAATATTCGGTATCCAGGCTGATCGGAGCGCCTCCGGGATATGTGGGATATGATGAAGGCGGACAACTGACGGAAGCAGTCCGCAGGAAGCCTTATTCGGTGGTGCTCTTTGACGAGGTGGAGAAGGCCCACCCGGATGTGTTCAATGTCCTTCTGCAGGTGTTGGATGACGGGCGGATCACAGATTCCCAGGGACGCACGGTGGATTTCAAGAATACGATTCTGATCATGACCTCGAATATCGGTTCATCCTATCTGTTAGACGGAATTGACGAGCAGGGCAATATCAGCGAAGAGAGTCAGAAGCTTGTGATGGATGATCTGCGGGCGCATTTCAGACCGGAATTCCTGAACCGTCTGGATGAGATGATCCTGTTCAAGCCGCTGACGAAAGGAAATATTTACGGCATTATTGACTTACTGGTGGCGGATGTGAACAGGCGGCTGGCAGACCGGGAGATCTCGATCGCGCTTACGGAAGAGGCGAAGAATTATGTGGTGGAGGGCGGTTATGACCCGACCTACGGAGCAAGACCTCTGAAGCGGTATCTGCAGAAGAATGTGGAGACCCTTGCCGCGCGGCTGATGCTTAAGGGCGACGTGGGTGCACAGGATACGATTCTGATCGATGTTGCGGACGGGAAGCTTACAGCCTGTACGGGTGTAAAATAATAATACTTTTTCGGGAAACGATTCCAGAGGGAGATGCACTTGTAAAAAAACGATAGCTGGAATATAATTATACTCAGGAAGCGGATGAGTCATCAACAGTGTAAAAGAAAGGTGTATCTTATGAAATGTTTTAATACGGCGGGAGTGTGTATTCCAAAGCTCAATTACATGGCAGATACATCGGCGGTGATTGAGCAGATTATTGCCCGTTATGTGTCGCCCGGAAAGTATTTTACAATAGACCGTCCAAGACAATGCGGGAAAACGACGACGTTATATCTCTTAGAAGAGCAGTTGAAAAATGACTATATTGTGTTAAGCTTAAGTTTTGAATCCGCAGACGAACTATTCGTTTCGCTCTATACACTGGCCGCGGGATTCATTCGTAAGACTGCGCGGATCTTGAAGGCGCAGGGGATAGAGGGGTCTATACTCAATGACTGGCAGCAGCCCATATCACAGGAGTTCCCTTTTGATGATCTGGGACAGAGGATCACAGAACTTTGCATGAGCTGCGGCCGGGATGTCATTCTGATGATCGATGAAGTAGACAAGAGTTCGGACAATCAGATCTTCCTGTCCTTCCTGGGGCTCCTCAGAGAAAAATATCTGGAGCAGATGAAGGGGAAGGATCAGACTTTCAGATCGGTGATACTTGCCGGTGTATACGATATAAAGAATCTGAAACTCAAGCTCCATCCGGGTGCGGAACCCAAATACAACAGCCCATGGAATGTCGCGGCTGACTTTGATCTGGATATCAATTTTTCTCCGGACGAGATTGCCTCGATGATCAGGGATTATGAAAATGACTGGAATATGGGGATCGATATTGCCTGGATGAGCAGTATCTTATATGAATATACGTCCGGCTATCCATTCCTGGTATCCAGGCTGTGCCAGATTATGGCGCAGAACGGTCGGGAAGGGTGGAGCCGGGAGGGGTTCCAAGGTGCGGTCCGGGAACTGTTGAAAGCGCCCAATGCATTATTTGACGATATGAGTAAGAAGCTTGCAGAATATCCTGAACTAAAAGAGATGATCCATAGCATTCTGTTTCAGGGGAAAAAATATGCCTACGAGATCGAAAACCACAAGGTCAATATAGGGAAGATGTTCGGGTTTCTGGCCGAAAAACAGGGAATGGTCAGCGTCTCTAACAGAATTTTCGAGATGAAACTATATAATCTTCTGAGCTCTGAAAATGAGACAGACAGCAGGATCTTTACAGTTGCCGATATGGAGAAGAATCAGTTCGTCAAAGACGGCATCCTCCATATGGAGCTGGTAATGCAGAAATTCTGTGAATATTTTGAAGAGATCTATGCAAATGCAGACGACAGATTTATCGAGGAGAACGGAAGAAGAATATTCCTGATGTTCTTAAAACCGATCATCAACGGAAGCGGGAATTACTATATCGAGGCCAGAACACGTAATATGAAGCGGACGGATATCATTATTGATTACAAAGGCATTCAAAGTATTGTCGAGCTCAAGATCTGGCATGGACAGGAATACAACCGGCGCGGTGAAGCGCAACTGGCGGAATATCTGGAATATTATCATCTGAAAAAGGGATACATGCTCAGTTTTAATTTTAATCAGAGCAAGAAGACCGGGATGCGGCAGATTAAATTAGACGGCAAGCTGCTGATAGAAGCGGTCGTATAAGAGGATGGCGGCGCAGTGTATACTGCGCCGTTGATGTATCAGCGAATCACAGCTGTGTAGTGCAAACGAGCCGGATCTGTGTTATGATTGGAACAAATTTGTGTCAGGAGGCGGAAAGTGTGTCAGTCATATTTCATATAGATGTGAATTCTGCTTACCTTAGCTGGACGGCGGCGGAACAACTGAAAAACGGTGCGAAGAGAGACTTAAGACAGATTCCGTCCATTATCGGAGGAGATCAGAAGTCACGGCACGGTGTCGTGCTTGCGAAGTCGATCCCGGCGAAGAAGTACGGCATCCGTACAGGGGAGCCTGTCGTGAATGCCTTCCGCAAGTGCCCGGGACTTGTGATGGAGCCGCCGGATCACAAGCTGTACAGGCAGTACAGCGACAGGCTTATGGATTTCCTGAGGGAATATACCCGGGTGGGTACGGCAAGAGGTCAGGAAGAATATACGGCCAGCATTGAGCAGGTAAGTGTGGACGAATGTTATGTGGACGTCACTGAATTCGTGAAGCGTTACAGTTCGCCGGTCGACGGTGCGATGGAGATTAAGAATGAAGTCTGCCGAAGATATGGATATACGGTCAATGTAGGGATCTCGAGCAATAAGCTTCTGGCGAAGATGGCGTCGGATTTCGAGAAGCCTAACAAGGTACATACATTATTTCCCGAAGAAATACAGGTGAAAATGTGGCCGCTGCCTGTATCTGAACTCTATATGGCGGGGCATTCCAGTGTAGAGATACTGCAGAAGCTTGATATCCATACCATCGGAGATCTGGCGCGTATGGATCCGAAGCTTATAGAACTGCATCTGAAGAGCCACGGCAGGAAACTGTGGGAATTCGCCAATGGTATCGGAAGCGACGTGGTTGAGGCTGAGCCGGCGGAGGCGAAAGGGATCGGGAATTCTACAACTTTATCTCAGGATGCGGTCTCTGAAGAAGAGGCGAAAGAGGTGTTGCGAGTTCTTGCCGCCAGCGTCGGCAGAAGGCTTCGAAGGGCAGGACAGAAGGCGAAGATGCTGAGTGTGGAGATCAAGTACCATACTTTCGAGAGCGTGTCCCATCAGAGGCAGCTTGGCAGGGCAACGAACCAGGATCAGGATATCTATGAGGAAGCGAAAGTATTGTTCCGGGAATTATGGGACGGCACGCCTGTCCGTCTTCTGGGTATCCGAAGCTCGAAGCTTGTCCAGGAGGACGAACCGGAGCAGCTAAGCCTGTTTGACCCGCAGTTTCAGCCGGATCCGAAGCGGGAGAAGCTTAACCAGGCGCTTGCAAAGGTGCGGGAGAAGTACGGAGACAGGATTGTCAGGAAAGGGATGTCTTGACAAAGAGATAATTACTGGATATACTAATAATCAGAAGAGCAGCTGCGAATTATACTTTTATAGTTTGCAGCTGCTCTTTTATCATTGAGCTATTAGTTGTGAAGCGGGAGGTAACTGTGATGAAGAGTATTAAATGGAAAGAATTAGGGATAGATATTCTGGTCGACATTGCGGCGAGCATGCTGATCGCCGTAGGGATCTATAATTTTGCGCTGAATGCGAATTTTCCGGTGGCAGGGTTCTCGGGAATTGCGATCGTTCTCTACCATCTGTGCGGGCTTCCGGTCGGTGCGGGGACGCTTCTCTTGAATGTGCCGGTTTCCATCTTCTGTTATAAGTTCCTTGGCAGGACGTTTTTCCTTAAATCCATCAAGACGATGATCATATCTTCGGTATTTATGGATTACGTTGCGCCGATGTTTCCGGTGTATGACGGAAACCGGCTGCTTGCCGCGCTTTGTATGGGGATATTGAGCGGCGCGGGCTATGCGGTCGTATTCATGCGCGGTTCATCTACGGGAGGACAGGACTTTATCAGCATGTCGATTAAGAAGGTGAAGCCTCATATCACGCTTGGAATCATTACTTTTATCCTGGATGTATCGACGATCGTGCTGGGAAGCGTGCTTGTGTTCAAGGACATTGACGGATTCATCTATGGTGTGATCGTGACTTATCTGATGGCGATCGTGATGGACCGGATCCTGTATGGAATCGATGAGGGCAAGATGACGCTGATCGTGACGGAGCATGGCTCGCAGGTTGCGGAATGCATCGACGAATATTCGGGAAGAGGGTCTACGATCCTGAAGGGAATGGGGAGCTATTCCAAGCAGCACAAGGATGTAGTGATGTGTGCATGCAATAATAAGCAGATGTATACGATCAAGAAGCTGGTGAGGCAGATCGATCCGAAGGCATTTACGATCATTATGGAATCTAATGAGGTTGTGGGGGAAGGCTTCAAGGAAGATGTGTAGGCATTGTGTTGAATTATTTACTTTATAAATATATATTATTGACATATTTGTTAAAATGTGATAATTTATTATTACAATAATAAAATATGTTACAATCATTTGTATAAGTATCAGGCCATTCACTCATAGGTAATGGCAGCTATATTTTGCAGAAGGAAGAGACAGATATGAATGTAGGTGCAGTAATCGCAGCGGCGGACAGGCCTCTTGGAACGGATGACGGCGGACAGATCGTGAAGATCGGGAACTTGACGTTAGCCGAGAGGATCGTCATTAATTTTCAGAGAGCCGGAATTAAGGATATTGCAGTGATAACGGGTGCTTCGGCAAAGCAGGTTGAGAAGTCGCTGCACCGCTTCGGCGTCACGTTTTTGAAGAAGGAGAATTATGAGAGCTCGGAGTTGTTCGATTCTGCCAGAATGGGATTGGAGTATTTGAAGAACCGCTGTGATCAGGTTTTTTTCTGTCCGGTGGACATTCCCTTTTTTACGGAGCAGACATTAAGAAGTCTGTTAGAGCAGCCGGGGGAGATCGTGATCCCTAAGTATAACGGCAGAAGAGGGCATCCGGTACGTTTTGATGCAGGGCTGATTCCTTCTATACTTAAGTATCAGGGAGATCGGGGGCTTAAGGGTGCGTTGGATTCCCTGGGAATTGCGGCGTATGAGGTGCCGGTTGATGATGAAGGAGTCATAGTGGATGCGGACGAACCCGGGAATTATCAGCATATTCTTAAGCTTCATGATGAGAAGCTGATGCGGCCGCAGGTGAAGGTAAGGCTTGCGAATCACAGACCTTTCTTCGGGCCCGGGGCAGTGACGTTGCTTCGGCAGATCGACAGGCTGGAATCGGTAAGAGAAGCCTGCGGGAAGATGGGGATCTCCTACAGTAAGGGATGGACGATCATCCGCACGGCGGAGGAAGAACTTGGATACAAGATCGTTGAACGGCGGCACGGCGGGAAGAACGGCGGCGCGGCTTATATAACGGAGCGCGGCAAGAAGCTGTTATATAAGTTCGAACGGTATGAAGAACAGGTGGAGAAGGCGGCGCTGGAATTATTTGAAGATATTTTTTTGGACACCGATTTGTTTTGAAAAAATAATCGAACAAAAAAAGATAATGGGGAGAAGACACAGATGAAATTAATGAAGACAGAAGATGCAGCAGGACAGATATTATGTCATGATATTACACAGATCATCAAGGGAGTCACCAAGGACGCGGTGTTCCGTAAGGGGCACGTGATCCGCGAAGAGGACATTCCGGTTCTCTTAAGCGTAGGCAAGGATCACATCTATATCTGGGAGAATAACGAGAACATGCTCCATGAGAATGAGGCGGCGCAGATTCTATACGATATCTGCAAGAATGACCATATGAGGCCGACCGAGGTCAAGGAGGGCAAGATTGAGCTGGTCGCAGAGTGCGGCGGTGTCCTCAAGATCGACAGGGAGAAGCTTAACCGGATCAATTCGCTGGGTGAGATGATGATCGCCAGCCGCCACGGGGATTTCCCGGTGAAAGCGGGAGATAAGATCGCCGGAACGAGGATCATTCCGCTGGTGATCGAGAAGGAGAAGATGGAACGTGCGAAAGAGGCGGGCGGTGATGCTCCGGTCTTCACGATCCTGCCGTTTCAGAAGAAGAAGGTGGGGATCGTCACCACGGGCAATGAAGTATTTCACGGGAGGATACAGGATACATTTACCCCGGTGATCGCAGAAAAATTGTCGGAATATGACGCGGAGATTATCGGTCATGAGGTCAGCGACGATAATCACGAGCGTATTACGGCATGTATTCAGAAGCTGATCGGACAGGGCGCGGATATGGTGATCTGTACCGGAGGTATGAGTGTGGACCCTGACGACAAGACGCCGCTTGCGATCCGTAACTCCGGCGCAGAGGTTGTAACATACGGGGCGCCGGTACTGCCGGGGGCGATGTTCCTTCTGGCGTACTATGAGGGGAATATTCCTGTTATGGGACTGCCGGGCTGCGTCATGTATGCGAAGCGGACGATCTTCGACCTGGTGCTGCCGAGAGTGATGGCGGGAGAGATATTAGAGAAGAAGGACCTGGATATCCTTGGAGAAGGGGGCTTATGCCTGTCCTGTCCGGTCTGTACATTCCCCAATTGCGGGTTTGGCAAGTAGGCGCAAAGAGGAGAGAAGAAGAATGAAGGTGGTCATAATATGATGGAATTTTATAACAGGATAGAGAATGCGGATCCTAACCGTCAGAATCTTGCACTGACCGTCGTAGAAGGACAGGCGGCGGGGGAGAAGGCGCTGGTCATAGACCGCAGGCTGGCCTGGGAATCCTCTGATGAAGGATATTTTACAGAGCACAGAGAAGAGATTGAACAGATTCAGGATCACGGCCTGGTATCTGTCGGCGGTCAGAAGGTGTTCTGCGAATTGCTGGGAGGAGAGAAGAAGCTGGTGATCTGCGGAGGCGGACATGTGTCTATTCCTATCATTCGGATGGGATTGATGGTAGGGTTCCATGTTACGGTGCTGGAGGACCGCCCCATGTTTGCAGACAACGCAAGGCGGGCAGGAGCTTCGCAGGTGATCTGCGAATCATTTGCAGAAGGGCTTAAGAAGATAGAAGGAGACAGAGATACCTTCTTTGTGATCGTAACGAGAGGGCATCGGTATGATCAGGCGTGTCTGGAGAGTATTGTGAGAAAGCAGCATGCATATATCGGCATGATCGGGAGCCGGAGACGTGCGGCGCTGGTGAAGGAGCTTGTGATCGAAGCCGGAGGAGATACGGATGTGGTGAACCGCGTACATTCTCCGATCGGGCTTAACATTGGAGCGGAGACGCCGGAGGAGATCGCGGTCTGCATTATTGCTCAGATCATAGAAGCAAAGAACAGGAAGAAGCTAAGCGGCGGGTATTCCAAAGAGATGCTTCGGGCAATCTTAGAGACGCCGCAGGGTGAGGGCAAGGAGAATGCGGATGCTTCGGTGAACGAGGGAAAGATAATGACAACGATCGTAGCCCGCAGGGGTTCCGCGCCTCGGGCGGTCGGCACGAAGATGCTGGTACTGCCGGACGGAAGATGTGTGGGAACCATAGGCGGCGGCTGCGCAGAGGCGGAGGTCTTGCGAAAGGCGCTGTGGATGCTTAGGAGTCAGGAACCAAAGACGAAATTATGCCAGGTCAATATGACCGGGAAGGATGCCGAAGAAGAAGGTATGGTCTGCGGCGGCGTAATCGACGTATTCCTGGAGTCTGTATAGATAAGAGCGGAGAGGAAAAGGGATGTCATGAGAGATCAGTATCAAAGAGAAATAGATTATCTGAGAATATCGGTAACGGACCGTTGTAATTTCCGATGCAGGTATTGTATGCCGGCAAAGGGCGTGGAGTTCGTGGAGCACAGCGAGATCATGACTTATGAAGAGATCCTGCGGTTCTTAAGGATCGCCGCCGGGACCGGGATACGGAAGGTAAAGGTCACCGGAGGGGAGCCGCTTGTGCGCAAAGGGGGCTGCGGGTTCATCCGCAAGGTTCGGAATATCCCGGGAATCGAATCCGTCACCCTGACAACGAACGGGGCGTTACTGGAAGAGCATCTTCCTGAACTGGAAGCGGCAGGGATCACAGGTATCAATGTTAGCCTGGATACCCTGGATCCTGAGAAATTTCACCAGATTACAAGGTGTGATGATTTCGGCAGGGTGTGGAGCGGGATTCATGCAGCTGCGCAGACGAAGATTCCGGTCAAGGTCAATTGCATTCCCATGAAGGGCTGCAATGAAGAGGAGCTTGCGAAGATAGCGACGCTTGCGAAGGAATATCCGATTACGGTCCGCTTTATTGAGATGATGCCGATCGGGATGGGAACCGGGTATGCAAGGATTCTGCAGGACGAGATCAAGGAACTTCTGGAAGATCGTTTCGGAACGATGGAATTAGTAGATGAGATCCTTGGAAATGGCCCGGCGGGCTATTACAAGATAGAGGATTTTAAGGGGCGGATCGGATTCATCAGCGCGGTCAGCCATGAGTTCTGCGAAAGCTGTAACCGTATCCGTCTGACTGCTGACGGGATCTTGAAGCCTTGCCTGAACTTCGAGAGCCGGGTGAATCTCAAAGAAGAGATGCGAAGCGGGATGACGGATGAAGAGTTAGAGAGGTTGCTTAAAAATGTGATCTATCATAAGCCCAGATGCCATGCATTTGGAGATGAGACGAAGAAGGATATACAGGAGAAACGCCGGATGGCGGGGATAGGAGGATAAAGATGGGAGTTGTAAGAGCAGTCTGCACCAGTGAAAGGCGCGGGATTCAGAAGAAGGATGTGGGGACCGCTGATTTTCAGGTGGGATTCGGAATTAAGGGGGATGCCCACGGCGGTAACTGGCACAGGCAGGTGAGCCTGCTGTCAGCGGAGAAGATAGATGCATTTAACCAGAAGGGAGCGGGGGTGAAACCCGGAGCCTTTGGGGAGAATCTGGTGGTGGAAGGATATGATTTCAGGAATCTTCCGGTAGGAACGAGATTCCAGTGCAATGATGTGATCCTGGAGATGACGCAGATCGGGAAGGAATGCCATACGCATTGCCAGATCTATCAGAAGATGGGAGAATGCATCATGCCGACCCAGGGAGTATTCGCCCAGGTGATCCGCGGCGGAAGCATTTCCGTAGGGGACGAGATGCGGATGCTTGAAGATAAGGATACGCGGTATACAGCGGCGGTAGTGACCATGAGCGATAAGGGCGCCAAGGGAGAGAGGGAGGATACGAGCGGGCCTCTGATCTGTAAGATGCTTGAAAAGGCGGGATACCGGGTCGCGGAGAAGCTGCTCATCCCGGATGATCAGGCGAGGATAGAGAGGGAACTGACCCGGCTGTCCGACGGCAGGCAGGTGAACCTGATCCTTACGACGGGAGGAACCGGGTTCTCCGAGCGTGACCGGACACCGGAGGCTACCATGGCAGTCGCCACGAGAAATGCGCCGGGTATTGCGGACGCGATCCGTATGCATTCATTGTCGATAACCGGAAGGGCTATGCTTGGAAGGGGCGCATCCGTGATCAGGAACAAGACCGTGATCGTGAATCTGCCGGGGAGCAGGAAGGCAGTTCAGGAGAGCCTGGAATACATATTGCCGCATCTGGAGCATGGAATCCAGATATTGATGGGAGATACCTCGGACTGTGGGAGGAGATAGAGAAAATATGATTTGAAAAGTTTGCTTGCAGCAGACTTTTTCAATGGACAGCGATTACTTTGAAAAAAGTAATCGAAAAAGGAGGATACGGATGTTTAAGAGAGCGGTAAGCGATTTATTGATTGGAATCCTGATGGGAGTTATGCTGACGGGATGCGGCAGTTTGTCCAAGGATCAGGCGTCGAAGGAACCGTCCGCGAAAGGCGGCGCAGAACCGCAAGAGAGATCAGAAGGCGGCGACGCGGAAGAGACGGAGATCCAGGTATTCATTGCAGCCAGCCTGAATGCGGTTATGACAGAGTTGGCGGAGAAATACAATGAAGAGCACCCGGAGGTGAAGATCACGTATAATGCGGACAGTTCCGGTACGCTGCTTACTCAGATCCAGGAAGGGTATGAGTGCGATATTTTCTTCTCAGCGGCGTCGAAGCAGATGGACCAGTTAGAGGCGGCCGGGCTTATGGAGGAAGGGACGAGGGCCGATGTGCTCAACAATCAGGTGGTGGTCGTGACCTTAAAGGACAGCGGGACGAAGGTGACCGGGCTTGAAGACATAAACCGGGCAGAGAGCTTCGCGCTGGCAGGAGGAAGCGTTCCGGCCGGGAAGTATACCAGACAGGCGTTGGTGAATCTGGGAGTGTTAGAGGAAGCTGAGGATGTGTCTGCGATTACTGCAGAGCAGGTTTCGGATGCGCTGGGCGGCATGGAGATCAGCGAACAGGACAATGTGAGCAAGGTATTGTCTGCGGTGGCGGAAGCCTCCTGCGAGGTCGGGACCGTTTATTATTCTGATATCTACGGATATGAGGATCAGCTTAAGATTCTGGAGACGGTAAGTTATGATCTGACAGGGAATGTGATCTATCCCGCTGCCCGGGTGGTGAATGATGAGGCGGACGCTGCGCAGAAGGCAGCGGCGGATGATTTCATGAAGTTTATCCTGTCGGATGAGGCGAAGGATGTATTTGATTCTTATTATTTTGATACAGACGTAGAATAGTGCCGTATATTATGTCTGATGTACCGCTGCCTGCGGCGGGGGTTTGAATGCAGCAGGAGCAATTGAATGCGGCAGGAGTAATTGAATGTGATGGGAGTAATGATATGGAAGCAATATTGGAAATTATGAATGATCTGGACTGGAGTCCGCTGTGGATCTCCTTGAAAACAGGAGCGGCGGCGACTTTTATATCTTTCTTTCTCGGAATCTATGCCGCAAGAAAAACAGTCAAAATGGCGCCGGGGAAGAAGGCGGTCATAGACGGGATCCTGACGCTTCCCATGGTTCTTCCGCCGACGGTTGCAGGATTCTTCCTCTTGCTTTTATTCAGCAGGAGAAGACCTCTTGGAATCTTGCTTTATGAGAATTTTGATATCAAGGTAGTGCAGACCTGGCTTGGATGCGTGATCGCGGCGACGGTGATCGCATTTCCTCTGATGTACCGCAATGCCAGGGCGGCGTTTGAACAGATCGACGTGAATCTTGTCTATGCGGGGAGGACGCTTGGAATGTCCGAGATGCGGATCTTCTGGACGGTGGTGATTCCAAGTGCGGGGCCTGGGATCGCATCCGGCACGATCCTGACATTTGCAAGAGCCCTTGGAGAATATGGGGCGACTTCTATGCTGGCGGGAAATATCCCGGGGAAGACGGGAACGATATCACAGAAGATCGCCATGGTGATTCAGGACGGTGATTACGCGACGGCGGGAATCTGGGTCGCGGCTGTGATACTCATTGCGCTTGCGGTGATTATCCTGATGAACCTGATCTTAGGAAAAAGGATGAAGACGGTGAAGCGGTGGTAGACAATGCAGCGCAGTAATGACGAAAGAAAGGGAAATCAGATGGGGGTTGCGGTTCGTATTAAGAAAAAATTAGGTGATTTCTGTCTGGATGTTGAATTTCAGAGCGAGTCTTCACGCATCGGTATCCTTGGCGCATCCGGCTGCGGGAAGAGCATGACGCTAAAGAGCATCGCAGGGATCGAGACGCCGGACCAGGGAGAGATCACGGTGAATGGGCATACCTTCTATCATTCAGATGAAAAGATAAATGTGAAGCCGCAGAAGCGTAAGGTGGGCTATCTCTTTCAGAATTACGCATTATTCCCGACCATGACGGTGGCGAAGAATATTGAGGCCGGGTTAAAAGGATCGAAACAGGAGAAGAAAAAGAGAGTGGATGAGATGATCCGAACCTTCCAACTAGAGGGGTTAAAGGACCGCCTGCCGGGAGAACTGTCCGGAGGGCAGCAGCAGCGGGCGGCGCTCGCACGGATCATGGCCTATGAACCGGATGTGATCTTATTAGACGAGCCGTTTTCCGCGATGGATATGTTTCTTAAGGACCGGCTGCAGCAGGAATTGATCGAAATGCTCTCGGATTATCGCGGAATTGTGATCCTGGTGTCCCACAACAGAGATGAGATCTATCGGTTCAGTGAAGAATTGATCATCATGGACAGAGGCGCGGTGGTCACATCTGGGAAGACGAAAGAGATCTTCGCTAATCCCGGCAAGAGGGAGGCGGCGCGCCTTACCGGATGTAAGAATATATCGAGGATCCAGCGGCTTGATGCCCACAGGATGAAGGCGCTTGATTGGGGCGCAAAGCTTACGCTTCAAAGAGAGATACCGGAGGGGACCGCTTATGTCGGATTCCGTGCGCATGAATTTATCCCTGTCTGGGGAGAACGGCGGGAGAACTGTATCAGGGTGCGGCTTGCGGGACAGGCGGAGCTGCCTTTTGAGAAGAATTTTTATCTGTTCCCGGAGACAGGGCAGACGGATCCATGCGGCGAAGAAGGGGACGGGGAAGAACGGCAGGATATGCAGAATTTGTGCTGGTTTCTTCAGAAGGATAAGTGGCGGATGCTGGAAGATAAGGGGATGCCGGATTACCTGCAGTTTCGGGAGGAGCAGTTGTTGCTGCTGTCTTAGGTATTCCTATGCCGATAGTTTAAGCTGTTACCATTTTGCTAATCATTTAACAAAATTTACTGTGTCATTTTGGGGTATAATGTTGTAAAATAATATTGGAAATGGTAAATTATTAATACTACGATCAAAGATCCGCTGCAAGCGGGAATAAAACGAGGAGGGATGTATATGGAAAAGACAATGTGTGTAGCAAAAGCGTTGTATGATATGTATTATATGCAATTTGGTGTATATATGGATGAAATGAAAATGCATAAGCTTATGTATTTTTCACAGAGAGAATCCCTCATGTGCTATAATCAGCCTTTATTTGACGGCACTTTTTATGGTTGGAAGTATGGCCCTGTATTGAAAGAAGTCAGAAGAGAGTATAAGTTTGAGACATTCTTTGTATCGGCTGTGGAAGGGGTAAGTGAAACTACTCAGAAGTTGCTGAAAAGAGTGCTTGACAGATATGGATCGCTTTCTTCTTGGAAATTGAGTAGCTTGTCGCATGAGGAATTTTCATGGAAAAAGGCAAGGGCAGGTCTTGCATCGGGTGAAGATGGGGATGTCGCACTTTCTCTGGATGCAATGAAGGTGGATGCAACGAAAGAACTTGTTGCAAGAGAGCGTTAACATAGAGATGAGGTGAGTATTATTAACACGGCGGAAAAGCGGAATTACTTTCGAGAATTCAAATGTGAAGTACTAACATCTACTCCCTATAACAAAGAGTTGGTTAAAAGCTTTATATCGAAAAAAGCCAGGAATCAACTTGAATTATATATTACAAGCGAAGACAAGGCATGGGCTGAGGATACTGAAGGTGAAACAAGAGTTTACTTGATTAAAGATAAATCCGGCAGAATTGCCTTGTTTTTTTCTATTAAATGCGGTTTGCTGATCGGTGAAAATCCTAAATATAGATTGACAGAGGATGAAAGACAGTTTGTTGATATATTGATTGAAGCCAAAAAAGAGGGGAATGAGAAAGCAAGAGAGAATTACTATGATGCAGGTCTGTCCTTATATGGTGAAAGAGTAGACGTTCTGTTTGAGATAGCGGATAAAAGAGTGGAATCAAAGATGGAAGCCAAGGCTACAGGACAAGTTGAAAATTGGAAGGTAGAAAAGTGTGTATCGGCAATCGAACTGAGACATTTTTGTAAAAATGAAAGCTATCAGATACCTGAGAAAGTGGGAATACCTTTAGGGTTTGGGTTGTTTTGGGAACAAATAGTACCTACAATATTAGATATAACGAAGCGTGTAGGATGCAAATACATATATTTGTTTGCGGCAGACAGAACGGAAGAATTTGAAGTGTCAGATATGAAAAAACTGGTAAGATATTATAAAAATGCATTCAAGTTTTATGAATGTGATGAAGATGATCTGATAATTGTAAAACCAGAATATGATGAATATTGTTATGGATTAATACAAGAGGTAAGTAAACTTGAAAAAAATAGGGACGCTGTATGGCATGAGTTCTCAGATGTATAAGAAGTTATTATAGGATATTTCATTTATTGATTATGAAAAGATTGATTGAATATATGTTTCTTCTCTTATTAGCCACGGTCGCATGGAAAGATATCCATACAAGGCGCATCCCCAATGTGATCGTCCTTGGAATAGCGGCGGCAGGTATCTTCTCTATTCCGTTTTTCCCTGCAATCAGTCTTGCGGACAGAGGGATCGGGATATTCTGTGTGAGCGTTCCCCTTCTGGTTCTTACATGGATTGTGCCGGGATGCTTCGGCGGCGGAGACATTAAGTTAATGGCTGCCAGCGGAATATTCCTGGGATGGGAAGCTAATCTTGAGGCATTCGCGCTGGCAGTTTTCTTGGCCGGGGGTTATTGTATCTGGATGCTTCTTAGAAAGAAGCTTAGCCGAAGGGAGCGGATCGCATTCGGACCATTTTTATGTGCGGGAATCATTGCAAAGATGCTTATAGCTCTTTAATAGAAGAGGAACCTTTATTTAGTGTGTCCCAAAATAATGCTTCCCCCTATAAATAGAGATACCCCACAGAATATGCCAGTGCTAAACGGTGGCATTTCCGCAGGGTATCTCTATTTTTCTTTAAAGTCGGAAAAAATCGGTATTAGCCGACTGCCCCATTTTATCATGAAAAGAACGATAAATATATAAATATGAGATTTTTTCTCGGATTTATATTTTAAAATACAGGGTGGTGTGTATAATAGAATAAAGAATGGAGGTAGCAGCTATGTTGTGTCAATTTACAGTAAAGAATTATAAAAGCATACGGGATGAGATAACATTCGATATGCAGGCAGCCGCGATTTCAGAACATGATAATAAAGTTATTAAAGATATAGATGGGGAATTGTTTTTGCCAATTTCTGCGATTTATGGTCCTAATGGAGGCGGAAAATCTAATGTTTTAGAAGCATTGCATACATTGGATTCCAAGGTGTTAAGACCGCTCTGCGCTACTTGTGATAAAGCTGATTGCGATTATAAAGCCCGTAAAATCCCGGTAGAACCATTTGCGTTTTCTGAACAGGCGAAAGAAGAACCTACGGAATTTGAATTATTTTTTAGAACAGCAAAAGCAGAGTATCGTTATATTCTTCATGTGAAAGAGGATGAAGTTGTTTATGAAAGTCTTGACCGAGTGAAAATGGATACGGGAAGACGTTCGGCGCTTTTCAGAAGAGATACAGATTCAACAGAATTAAAAGGGATTTTTGGAAGACTAAAGATAAGCGAGGATCTTTCAGCAACCTTGCCGCTGATTTCTTATCTTGGGATTACTTACAAGAAAAATGAGGTTGTAAGCGATGTATTGAAGTGGTTTGAAGATGCTATTGATTTTCTGAATTACGGAAATCCCTATCAGGAACTGAGAACAGCGATAGCAAAGTCCGAAGATATAAAACATTTAATATTGAATATGATAAAAGAGATGGATTTGGATATCGAAGATTTTAGAATTGAAGAAAAGGATAATGACCGCATTGAGGTTTTTACAAAGCATACTGTAGATGGGTATAGTGCAGAAATCACATTGTCGGAAGAATCCAGTGGTACAAGAAAATTGTTCGGGTTACTTCCGTTTATTGCAAAAAGTTTGATTTATGGAACTACGCTGGTCATAGATGAGCTGGACGCAAAGATTCATCCAGTATTACTTCAATATGTAATTAAGTTGTTTACAGATATGAGTATAAACAAGAAGGGCGGGCAGTTAATTTTTACTTCACATGATCTGTCTACCATGAATAACGAAGTATTCAGGAGAGACGAAATCTGGTTTGTGGCAAAGGGAAGGGGACAGAATTCAGGATTATATTCTTTGGTTGAATTTAAAAATGATAAGGGAGAATCTGTTCGTAAGGACGCAAAGTATGATAAACAGTATTTGGAAGGTAAATATGGTGCAGATCCTTATCTGAAAAAGATTATAGATTGGAGTGATGTAGGTGCCTAAAAAAGCAGGGATGGAGGCATGGAAGAAGAAACGCCGTCAAGAACATCTGGAGAAGAAAAAGTACCTTGTGCTGCAGAGACAATGCGCGTAATTGGTATGGCTGAGAGGTACGTGAAAAAGAATAAGCTACAAAAGGGGCAGATTTGGTGTGTGTATGATAAAGACAGCTTCCCGGCAGATGATTTCAACGGTGTGGTTTTGCGTGCAGAGCGGTTGAATACCAAGAGCCTGATTAACGATGAAAGTGATGATCGAAACAACGTTTTTTACTGCAAGCAGCTGTTGGTGGACGTGGATGAAGACCAAGATATTTCTAGTGCATCGTATGGACAACGAAGATTTTCCGTTTGGTTATGAGTTTGTTCGTAAAGCTACCCTTCGAGAAATCAATTTTGGTGAGAGCGATATGACGGGCGAGAAATTATCGGTTTCTGGTGTAGAAGAAGTTCGTAAGGGCTTTAGAATTTGTAGGTATTGCGGAAAGATTCAGACCGAACACGGCAAAGCTAACCATAGCTTTGTTTGTAAAACCAGGAAGATGCCTGCATTGATGCAGACAGACGCTTATGAAGAATGCCTGTTTTTGTATCGTGAATTCAGCACTGAAATCCTTCGCCTGCTTGTTCCTGCAACCACAATGGATTCCACTTCTGTAAAAATGGAATCTTTTGTTGCGGCATTTATGCTTGGCATGAAAGAGTATTTCGGCAATGTTGACCATCTGAGAGCAACTGTAAGTGAAGTGCCTGTTCCTGATGCAGACTATCGTAAGCAGTATCGAAATGGAATCAGTGACTATATCTTTTTCCTTGAAGGCAGGAAAGTACGCATCCTTAAATTTTACCTCCCAAGTGGGACGGTGGAAACGCTGATCACAAATGATTTTGACCTTGCCAAAGAACTGTTCCGCCAGTGTTACTTCCTTAGATGGCCGG
>CAJTCH010000015.1 GCA_910574715.1 Lachnospiraceae bacterium
GTTAGAAACCTTGTGCTTATACCAGCATTGGCATAAGTGTTTTTCTTATGCAGAAATTTTGCCATTTTGCGTCAAAAAATATTTATAAGTGGCCTAATTATATCAAAAAGGCCGGACACCCTGCCCAGCCTTTTATTATCTTTTATTTCGTACTGTTTCCAAGTGTTACTTCCACATCCTGACTCGTATATTCACCGTTATTACCCGGCGTCTCTATAGTAAGCGTCACCGTCTCTCCGGCTCTGTAATACTGAAGCTGTTCCTGAAGTGCCGCCATGCTGTTCACCGAAGACCCGTTCAGCGCCGTGATCACAGAACCCTTGGTGATACCTGCTTTCGCCGCACCGCCGCCTCTGGTGACATTGGATATATATACACCCATCGGCATATTATACATCTGAGAAGTATCCTGGGACACATCCACTCCCTCAATGCCGATGAAGCCTCTCTCACTCTCTGCAACCTTCGTCTTTGTCTCCTGGTTCATCAGTCCTTCAATGGTCTCTCTCGCTTCAGAGATCGGAATGGCATAGCCCATGCCCTCTACCGCATCCATCGCTGCTTTCGCAGTATTGATCCCGATCACCTCGCCGTTCGCATTCAGCAGGGCGCCGCCGCTGTTCCCAGGATTGATCGCTGCGTCTGTCTGGATCAGGCTGCTGTCTATTCCGTCGATCGTTCTGTCTGTAGCAGAGATGATCCCTCTGGTTACAGACTGTCCGTATCCAAGCGCATTCCCAATGGCAATAGCCTCTTCTCCTACCTGAATCTGCTCGGAATCCCCCAGCGTCGCTACAGCGATCTTCTCTCTGGTACTGTCCTTCACCTTACTGAGTTCTACCGCTACCACTGCCAGATCCCGGTTCGCATCCGTTCCCTTTATATTCGCCTCCACGCTCTCCTGGTCTATGAAAGACACCGTAAGCGTATCGCTGCCTTCAACGACATGATTGTTCGTCACGATCAGAAGCTCTGTATCATTCTGACCGATAATGATACCGGAACCGGCGCTCTCACTCTCCCGCTCCTGTACGCCTCCGAAGAAGCTCTGTACCTGTTGGACACTCATATTCGTGATCGAGACTACAGACGGCATGGTATTCTTCGTAATATCCGCTACATTGGAATCTACCGTACCGCTGGAAGCTGTCGTAAGCTTCGTATTGCCTACACTCTCCGTCTTCTTCGTATCCTCTCCGTGTTCCGCCGTACCGAACACTCTGTCTGCTACGATGTTGCTGGTCTGAAACGCGGCGCTTGCGGTCACTCCGAATATCAGCCCGAAGCATACCGTCTTCATCCACTTGGGAACTCCTCCCTTCCTATGCGGGTGTCCCTGATTCCTGTCATCCTGCATATTCGGTTCCTGTCCTGGCGTATAATAAGTATATTGGTGATCCATATTGATATCTCCTTTCGAAATTACTTTTCTCTGCTTCTGATGACTATTCTACCGCCAAATTGTGTTCAAACTGTGACAGAACCGTGATAAAATATTGACTTATAATAATTTCGTCCGGATCGCTTCTTCTGTCCCCGCAAGAGATCCCTGCACCATCTCCGGCTTCCCGCCGCCTCTGCCGTTAAATGCTTCATTCAGCAGCTTGCTGTACGGTCTTACATCCTTCTTACGGCTACCGATCACATAGCGGTACCCGCTCTGATCCGTCCCCGCGAATACGGCGCAGCATGCGGCGCCCCTCTCCAGCAGAAGGTTCATCAATTCTCTCGGCTCATTTCCCGAAAGCTCCGGATCGAATACGGCCGTCACGCCCTCCCCAAGAGGTATCTCTGCCGCCCGGTATCCCAGAAGCTTCTGCTGCAGCGACGCATTCTTCCCCTTGAGACTTGCCATCTCTTCCTTGAGGTGCGATACCGCTTCCGCCGTCTCATACTCCTTCACACAGAGAAGTGCGGAAACTGTCTTCGTATTCTCATCCTTGATACTGTAATCCCTGAGCGCGCGGAAACCCGCCAGCATCGTGATACGTTCCCCGCCTTTATAGTTCATCATATCCACCAGCTTGATGAGGCCGATCTCCCCGGTACTCTTCATATGGGGCGCGCAGCACGCACATACGTCATATCCCGGTACTGTTATGATACGGACCTGCCCTTCGATCTCAATCTTGCTCCTGTATTCCATGTGCACAAGCTCTTCCTTAGACGGATATGTCACCTCAACCGCCAGATTCCGGAATACGGCACGGTTCGCTTCCATCTCGATCTCTCGTAACTGTTCCCTGGTGATCGGACCGTTGAAATCCATCGTACAGTAATCACTCCCCAGATGAAATCCTACATTCTCATAGCCAAATCTGGCATGAACGATCCCTGAGATGATATGCTCTCCTGTGTGCTGCTGCATCCGCTCAAACCGTTCCTCCCAGTCAAGCTTCCCATGTACATGTCCGCCCACCGGCAGGGGGCCTTCCATGGTATGGTATATGATCCCGTCCTTCTCATGGGCATCCGTGACACGGATCCCGTCTATCCAGCCAATATCCCCGTACTGACCTCCACCCTCCGGGAAAAATGCGGTCCTGTCAAGCACCGTCTTATACCCTTGGGCCGTCTTCTCACACTCCAGGACCTCTGCATCAAATTCTCTGACGTAACTGTCCTGGTAGAATAACTTCTCCGTCATCTCCTACATCCTCTCCGGCGCCGTAAAGCCCAGCACATCTATACAGGCTTCCAGCACCCTTCTCGTCAGTATCAGCAAAGCGATATATCCCTTCTGCTTTGTCTCATCCTCCTCTGCGAGGATCTTCGTCTCATGGTAGAAACGGTTGAACACATTCGCCAGATCATAGATATAGGCACAGATCTTATGAAGCGCCAGCTCTTCAAATGCCGTCTCCATCACGTCATTGTATTTTAAGATCTCCAGCATCAGCGCCTTCTCACTATCGTTCTGCGCACATCTGATCGCAAGGCCTTCCAGTCCATTGCCGTCCGCCTGATATTTGCTCAGGATCGACTTAATCCGCACGATGGTATACAGGATATAGGGACCAGTATTCCCCTCAAAGGAGGTAAAGCGGTCTACGTCGAACACATAATCCTTGGACGCCTGGTTCGACAGATCTCCGTACTTGATCGCGGACATTCCGACGATCTTCGCCGTCTCATCTGCTTCATCTTCTGCAACCGTCCGATTCTCGGCAATCTTCCTGCGCATCTCATCTTCAATCTCCGCGATCAGATTCTCCAGACGCATCACTCCGCCTTCCCTGGTCTTAAAAGGCTTGCCGTCCTTACCGTTCATCGTACCGAACCCCAGGAATGCAAGATCCGTTCCCTCCGGCACAATACCGGTCTTCCTCGCTGCCCTGAACACCTGGAGAAAATGCAGCTCCTGACGCTTGTCCGCAACATAGATGATCTGATCCGGCTGATAATCCTGCTCCCTCTGGATCAGCGTCGCAAGATCTGTCGTCCCGTAGAGCGACGCCCCGTCTGATTTCTGGATCATGCACGGCGGAATCTCCTTGGTATCCGTCTCCTCCTGCACATCGATCACCAGCGCGCCCTCGTCAATATGGGCATATCCTTCCTTCTTCAATCTGTCGATCATATCCGGAATATAGGCCTGGGCATCCGCCTCGCCCTTCCAAAGATCAAAGTGCACGTTCAGGCTCGCATAATTCTTCTTAAGGTCTTCCACGGAAATATTCATAATATGCCGCCACACCGCCATATATCCCTTGTGTCCATTCTGCAGGAGATACGTCGCCTTAAGCGCTTCTCTCCTGTATTCCTCGTCATCCTTCGCCTTGCCGCTTGCCGTAGGATAGATCTCCTCCAGCTCGCCTATGGTAAACGGCGCCTCCGCCGGATACTCCCCGCCAAATCCTTCATCAAAATACGGCAGGTCAGGCTTACGCTCCTTAAGTTCAGTGATGATCAGTCCCATCTGGTAGCCCCAGTCGCCCAGATGGATATCTCCCAATACCTTATGTCCCATCTTCCTTGCAAGCCTTTTGATCCCTTCGCCGATGATCGCAGAGCGCAGATGTCCCACATGGAGCGGCTTCGCCACGTTAGGTCCGCCGTAGTCAACAACGATCGTCCTGGGCTCTTCTGCCGTCTTAAGACCCATATTCTCATCCGCACACATCTGATTCAGATACTCTGCCACATATTCCCTGTTAAGCTTCAGATTAATGAACCCCGGATTCACCACATTCACTTCTTCCAGACACCGGCTGCCCTCTAATCCTGCCGCCACATCATTTGCAATCATGACCGGAGCCTTCCTATATGCTTTCGCTCCCGCCATCGCCCCGTTGCACTGGTATTCACACAGATCCGGCCGATTAGATAAGGTTACTTTCGCATATTCCTTATCGTAGCCGGCTGCCTGAAATGCCTCGGCCAGCTCTTCTGTGATAAGCTCCATGATCTTCTTCATCTTCGTTCTCCTCCTCTATCTCAATATGTACAAAAAAAAGCCAGACCTCTGTAATCTACAGGGATCTGACCCCTTGAAACTCATTGCAATCTTCTAACTCCCGGTAGAATTCTCATATGCATTCTTCAGATCCAGCAACGCTTCTTGAAGCAGCGCGTCTGACCTGACCGCTTCCTGATATGCCTTCTGCGTCTTCGTCATAAGCTTCTGTACATCTTCATGCTGTGCGACCATCTGAATATATTCCTTGATCTCCTGGTCCTTAACATCGGCAATGATCCGGCATCCGCCTTCCTCATCGTCTTCCACATACACCGTACCAAGCCCGGGAACCTTCGTATAAATATCCTTGATCTTCATATCATACGCCACAAACACCACATATGTACCCCGGTATCTGCCCTCTTTGGTATAGATATGGATATCATCATACGACTCCGCAAAACTGGCTTCCTCTCCCTGCTGCCGGTAATACTCCCTGACAGCCTCGGTAATCTCCGGATATTCTTCCGTTCTGAGCGGATTCAGTTCCATGACCTCGCATCCTCTGTTCTCCACATACAAACGGTCAGAAGTTGTCTTTTGTGCTTTCTGGACTTTCGCTTCGGTTAGACTCGATCCGGCTACCACCAACGCCGCTGCCAACGCAACCAAGAATACCAGCAGATATCCTCCCTTGCTTCTCCTGCGGACGGAAGGGCAGTCTCTCTTCGTTCCTTCCATAAAGACTACCTCCATATGCACTTAAAAACATGATACTCACGGCAGATCTGTCTGCCTATTCGTATAAAAATACACACCCGGGCGGATTCGAACCGCCGCTCCCGCCTCCGGAGGGCGGTGCTCTATCCCCTGAGCTACGGGTGCATAATCTGTCTCTGCCAGGCATGACCTTTCTCATGATGCATGTCCGACAAATAATGTAATATGAAATTGCAAATGTTATATTACCACATTTATCCGAAAAAGTAAAGGAAATGATATCGACTTTTCTCACATTTCCTTCACTTTTTTTATTTTATCCTTTATAAGAGTAATTTTCCCTTCCCTCTGTCGTAATAATATGCATGATCTGATAAAATATCCTCTGCTTCGATCTGTGTCTCGTTCACTTCCGCCACAAGTGCATTCAGCGCTTCCCACCCCGGGGCAGCACTCTCCGGCACAATGATCACCTCATGCACACTACTTGGCAGCACATAGTAATTCTCCTTAAGATAATCTCCGATTCCTTCAAGCCTGTCCTCGTACAGGATCGCCGCAGCGCCATAACTGCGGAGCCGGTTGCTCATCACATACATAACATCTTCAAAGCTTCCCCCATCCTCACCTGTCAGCTCTTCGATCAGAGCATACATGGTCCCAAATTCATAGGGAAGAAGCCTGGGTGTATTCTCCTTAGCCTTCCTTGCAATCTCGCTCTTCGTTACATTCCACATCTCCAGATGCTCATCTCTGATCATCAAAGACGCCATTCCGTGTGAATTCACTTCGATCAGCACATAGAAGATCACTGCAAGATCCAGATATTCCTCATAGGGAACTTCCTTCAACAGTTCCTTATTCGCCTCGCGGTTCACCAGACGATAGATGATCTTCCTTCTTACATTCTGATAATCCTTGATAAATTCTCCCTCAAATGAACGCCGGAACCGTACTTCCTTGTACAGCCTTAAGATCTCCCCGGCAATATGCTCCACCGAACTTCCGCCCTGAAACTGCTGATAGTATTCCTCCAGATAGATCGTCGGAAAGATATTGATCCCTTTCTGTGCGATCGTCAATCCATGTCTCTTTGTCCCGTTGTTCTTCACCGCCGAATGTATGTATACCGTTACATCATCCCTTACTTCTTCCTTCACCTTAACTTCTACCTCATGGATAAACTGAAAATATGTCATTCCTCTCCTTTCTTAAATAGCTGCATGTCTTTTCTCATGGAAATCGGCATGAATCCTGCCTTAGAATCATTTAGAATATAATTGAAATATTATGGTATAACCATTATAAAAAAGCCCTGCAGAAATTGCAAGGCTTTTCGTATGCCATATTTCGACATATTTCGTATCTGTTATACTATGCTCTGGATAAATACTGTCCGGTACGGGTGTCAATCTTGATCTTCTCCCCCTGCTCCACAAACAGCGGAACCATAACCTGAGCGCCTGTCTCAACGATCGCCGGCTTCGTCGCGCCTGTCGCCGTATTCCCCTTCACTCCCGGTTCAGACTCTGTGATCACAAGCTCAACTGTGAACGGAGGCTCAATCGCAAATACCTTCCCCTGATAAGACTTCATGGAAACCACTTCATTCTCCTTCACAAACTTCAAAGCGTCGCCGACATCGTCTTTGCCCACCGGTGTCTGCTCATAAGTCTCCATATCCATAAAATAATACAAGTCACCGTCATTATACAGGTATTGTACTTCCTTCCTCTCGATAAACGCCTTCTTCAGCACATCCTTCGACGGATTAAATGTCCTCTCAACTACACCGCCGTTGATCACGTCTTTTAACTTCGTACGGACAAACGCGGAACCCTTTCCTGGTTTTACGTGTAAGAATTCCAGACATTCATACACCTTCCCGTCAATCTCGTAAGTAGTACCCTTCTCAATATAAGCATCTGCCATTCTATAAATCCTCCTTAGCCGCGCCAAACGCGCATTCATACATTCATTTTTCCTTTTTTCATTCTATAATAGATTACGCCTTTTTTCAACCTTTTTTTCTTCACAAAAATTCATTTGACATTTCTGCATGATACATTCTACAATAAATGAGTATGTAATCTAACAAAAATTATATTTTCTGGAGGCATGATTATGAAAAAAGCAACCTTATTTCTTCTATGTACAGCCCTTCTTGCCGCTGTCATCACCGGATGCGGTTCGGGCAAGAAATCCGAGGACGCGGCCGAAGAGAACACATCCGGTCAGGTATCGGACGAAGCTTCCGATCATTCCGGCGATGAGACGGCCGATCACAAGGAAGACCTTCTAAGCGGCCTGCACCACGCTGAGATCGAGATCAACGATTATGGCACCATCTCCCTTGAGCTTGATGCCGATACCGCTCCCGTCTCGGTCACCAACTTTGTAACCCTTGCCAAAGAAGGATTCTATGACGGGCTTACTTTCCACCGTATCATCAGCGGATTTATGATCCAGGGCGGCGACCCTCTGGGCAATGGGACCGGCGGATCTGACACAGAGATCAAGGGTGAATTCTCAAGCAACGGCGTAGAGAATAACATCGCCCACGAACGGGGCGTCATCTCCATGGCCAGATCCCAGAATCCCGACAGCGCATCATCCCAGTTCTTCATCATGCATCAGGACAGCCCTCATCTTGACGGGGACTATGCTGCCTTTGGGCATGTAACCTCTGGTATAGAGATCGTAGACCAGATCTGCGAGAACACACCGGTACAGGATGACAACGGAACGGTAGACGCCGGCGACCAGCCTGTGATCAAGACCATTCGGGTAATCGACTAACGGCGATTACCCTTTTTCAGGTTCTTTTTATAGAAATGCAGCACAACCCTCTCCAGATAACGCTTCAACACGATCTGGATCTCTTCTTTGGGATGGATCGGCTTCACAAGGATATTGCGGATCCCTGCCCGCTTCGCCCCCCACACATCCGTAAAAAGCTGATCGCCGATAAACAGGGAATTCTCCTTGTCTGTCCCCATAATCTCCATGGCCTTCACATAATTCTTCGTGGACGGCTTGTGGGCGTTATAGACATAATCCACCCCGATATCCTGGTTGAACATCTTCACCCTTGGCTCCTGATTGTTCGAGATCAGGCAGCATCGAAAACCGATACTCTTAAGCCGGTCAAATAGAGCTGTCGCCCTCTTGTCCGCCGGCGCTCCGTGGGGCACTAACGTATTATCGATATCAAAGATCAGCCCCCTGTATCCTTCCTCGTATAATTGTTCAAAATCAATCACATATGTGGACGCCACATATCTGTCTGGAAAAAACATATCAAACATTACTCTTCCATCTCCATCAGACGCTGCACAAGCTCCTCACAAACCTGGGGCACCGTCTTATTATCCGTATTGACCACGATGTCCGCAGCAGCCTCATATCTGTCCCGCCGCTGCTCCATCAACTCCAAGATTCCCTTTACATTCTTCCTTCCGTCCAATACCGGTCTGCCTTCACTGTTCTTCACACGCTCATAGACCGTCTCCGGGCTTGCGGTAAGGAGCACCACCTTCCCGTTCTTCTTCATCTGTACAACATTCTTCTCCCGCAGGGCCGCTCCTCCTCCGCAGGAGATTACCGTATTCTTGTGGGATTGCATCTCAACCAGCAGTCCCGTCTCCAGATCCCGGAAATACTCTTCCCCATGTACAGCAAAGATCTCCGGGATGCTCATCTTCTCGCGCTCTGCGATCACCTGATCCATCTCTACGGTCCTCATCGCAAACCTGGCGCTCAAGTATTCTGAAACCGTGGATTTGCCGGTTCCCATGAAACCGATCAACACAATGTTATAGTCAAATCCGCCCATCTTGTTCTCTCCTGTCCGTTTCGTCTTTTATTTATTGTCCTTAAAATCTGCCAGCGTCTTTCCCACGTCTTCCCGGAATTTCTTCCACGCCTCTTCGTCCTCGACAAAATATTTGGGGCATATCTTCCCTGTCACATCATAGTGCCGGATCACATTGTCTTCATTCAGGTCAAATTTCATACACAGCCACGCACATAACTGAACCATGGATGTGTAGGTCGCGTCGTTGAATATCCCCGTCTCATCCGGGTGGCAGCATTCTATGGATACCGTATCTATATTACGGCTGTTCGAGGCATAAGCTACCTCCCAGGTCGGAACACACTGCACGATCTCGCCGTTCAGGCCGACAACGAAATTACTGCTCACCTGAGTGTCATGGCCATCCTTTAAGCTCTCAAAATAATTCCTGTTATCTATGGCATCCGACCCCGGATTCGCCGTATAATGAACGACAATACCGGTAATCTTCTCCGTAGGCGTACCCGGTCTTGAATAAGGGTTCACCGTCAGAAGCTCCACATCGATTTCCGGTTCTACCGCTTCGATCTTCTCTCCTGTCTTCTCAAAATATTTGTTGGTAAGCCAGGAAGGTTTGAATATCTTGATCAGTATCAATATCACCAACGCAACGATCAATAGGGCCAGCCCTGCACGCAGATATAATTGGATTCTTTTCTTTTTCTGGCTCTTTTTCTTCTTTTTCTTCATGACTTTCTCCGTTTTGTATTCTGACAGTAACATAATATGCCATCAGACATCTGTTTGATGACCTCTTTATCATATCGAGATACCCCCAGCATACCGGAACCCCGGCAGACTGCCCGGATTCCCTGTACACTGAGGGTATTATGCACATATCTTATCTCCGTCCAAACTGATAGACCGTAGTAGTATCATAGACCTCACCGGCCCGCACCACAGGACCGGCAAACCGTTCCTTATGCACCGCATCTGGAAAATACTGAGACTCAAAGCATACGGCCTGACGTTTCTTATAGACGGCTCCTTCCTTACCTGCTTCCTCTACGATAAAGTTGCCCGTATAGAACTGCATGCCGGGAAGATCTGTATATACCTTCATCTCAATCCCTGTCTTCTTCGAATACATGGACGCGGCCTGACGGTATCCGCTCCCGTTCAGTACCCAGTTATGGTCATAGCCCTGGCCGAAGATCAGCGCCTCGTAATCCGACTCAATCTCCTGTCCTACCGTCTTCGCCTTCCGGAAATCCATAGGCGTCCCTTCTACAGGAATCACATTTCCAGTCGGTATAGACTGTGCATCCGCTTCTGTATAGGCATCGGCATTGATCATAACCTCCTGATCTAACGCCAGACCTGACGCATGCCCGGACAGGTTAAAATAACTGTGGTTCGTGAGATTCAAAAGCGTATCTGCTTCCGGCACCGCATGATAATGTATCTTCACCTCATTCTCCTGCGTCAGCGTATAGGTCACGCGGATGTCCGACGCCCCCGGGAACCCCTGATCGCCGTCAGTACTGCGCAGCATAAAAGTTACATGACTGTCATCCGCTTCTTCTGCCGTCCACATCCTCTTCCCATAATAATCCCTGCCGCCGTGCAGGGTATTGGAACCGTCATTCTGTGTAAGCCCATAAGTCCTGCCGTTCAATTCAAAGCTGCCGCCGCCGATACGATTCGCCACTCTCCCCACTGTCTCACCGAAATACAGGGTTCCGGCTTCATAACCGCTCACATCATCATATCCAAGCACCACATCCCTAAGCTTCCCCTCCCGGTCCGGGACCAGTACCTTCACCAGCACAGCGCCGTAGTCTGACACTGCCGCTTCCATACCGTTACTGTTCTTCAGGGTATATAATGCTGCCTTCTCGCCCTTAGACGTCGTTCCGAAATCACTTCTCATCTCTTAAACCTCTCTCATAAATCTGCCGTTCTTATTCGTCAACACTGTAGTTCGGCGCCTCTTTGGTGATATGTATATCATGAGGATGGCTCTCCTTAAGAGAAGCAGCAGAGATCTTCACGAATCTTCCGTTCTCCTTAAGCTCTTCCACCGTATGTGCGCCGCAGTAACCCATACCGGACCTGAGTCCTCCCATCAACTGGAATACGGTATCCTCAACCGTACCCTTATAGGCAACGCGTCCTTCTACGCCTTCCGGAACCAGCTTCTTCGCATCAGTCTGGAAATAGCGGTCCTTGCTTCCGTTCTCCATCGCCGCGATAGAACCCATGCCGCGGTATACCTTGTATTTCCTTCCCTGGAACAGTTCGAATGTTCCAGGACTCTCATCACATCCTGCGAAGATACTTCCCATCATGCAGACATTCGCTCCGGCTGCAATTGCCTTGGTCATATCACCGGAATACTTAATCCCGCCGTCTGCAATAATCGGTATTCCATACTTATCTGCCACCTCATAACAATCCATGACTGCGGTGATCTGCGGGACACCGATACCCGCCACGATACGTGTCGTACAGATAGAACCTGGTCCGATCCCTACCTTCACGGCATCTACGCCTGCCTTGATCAGCGCCTCTGCAGCTTCGCCCGTTGCCACATTGCCGGCAATCACCTGGAGTTCGGGGAACTTGGACTTTATCATATCCACGGTTCGGATCACATTGGCAGAATGTCCGTGTGCAGAATCCATCACAACTACATCCACCTTCGCATCCACAAGCTCCTTCGCCCTGTCCAGACAATTGGCAGTGATACCGATCGCCGCACCGCAGAGCAGCCTCCCCTGCGAATCCTTGGCTGACAGCGGATACTTGATCTGCTTCTCAATATCCTTGATAGTAATCAGGCCTTTTAAGTTGAAATCCTTATCTACGATCGGAAGCTTCTCCTTCCTTGCCTTCGCAAGGATCGTCTTCGCCTCCTCCAGAGTAATACCCTCACGGGCAGTGATCAGACCTTCGGAAGTCATCGACTCCTTGATCTTCTTAGAGAAATCTTCTTCGAATTTTAAATCACGGTTCGTAATAATACCTACCAGCTTCCCGTTCTCTGTAACCGGAACGCCTGAAATCCTGAACTTCCCCATCAGATTGTTGGCATCCTCCAGAGTATTCTCCGGCGACAGATAGAATGGATCCGTAATGACGCCATTCTCAGAACGCTTCACCTTATCTACCTCTTCTGCCTGAGCCTCGATAGACATATTCTTATGAATAATACCGATACCCCCCTGACGTGCCATGGCGATCGCCATCCGGTGTTCCGTAACCGTATCCATCCCGGCACTCATCATCGGTATATTCAGTCTGATGCTTCTCGTTAAATTCGTTGACAAATCTACCTGGTTCGGCACCACCTCTGAATAAGCCGGCACCAAAAGAACATCATCAAATGTAATTCCTTCTCCGATTATCTTTCCCATGATCATCATTCCTCTCTTTCTCTGTTTGAATTGGTTCGGCAACCTGCCGACAATATATTTAACTGCTATAATAACCAATTATGATACCACTTGTCAACTATTTTCTTAGGCTTTTCTCATATCTTTAACAGCGGATTGTAACAGTTCAGATACCTTCACTGTTACAGGCATCCGGCCATTAAAAATCGCTTCGCGATGGGCCGTATGCTTTCAGGCTCTACTCTATGACACGGTCAGCGCAGTGTATGCGCAGACCTGTCTGAACTGTTACGGCGGATTACCTTCCTTGGCGCAAGCATATAGAATCCTTCAATAATCGTATCATTCGGCTCGAATATGATCTTCTTCTTCTCCCCCTGTCCCGACACGATCAGCGCATACAGCTTAGCCTGTCCTGTCCTGGAGCTGAAGTCATAAGTCCTCGCGTTCTGATACTGATGAAGTTCTGCGGCATCTGCCGGCGCGAGCAGATCCATATCCGCTACATTCATGGAGAACTGCTTCTTCCTCTTCGCCTTGTTCATGATCTTATCAATATCCAGGTCACCGTTCACGAACAGATATTCATACTCCACCTTAAGCCGCCCAAATATGAACACGTCAAGCGCGATCATAATAACCGGCAAGATAATGATCCCCGGAAACATCATAATAGCCAGAAACGAAACGATCGTCGCCGCCACCAGTACCGCCTTGATCACAATGTCCTTCATATCCGTCTGCTTCTTCACCATCTGTTCTGTATAGTAATCATTCATCTTCTACTCCTCCGTACTCTTTATTAGGCCGGATTATTCATCCCGGTACCCTGTATGATGATTTATATGTATTGTATCATACTTTAGGGGTAAAAGAAAACTCCTCATATGAGGAGTTTTCAAAAAATTAATGATTCTTACATCATACCCATTCCGCCGCCTGCGCCTGCCGGCATTGCAGGAGTCTCTTCCTTGATATTGGCAACAACAGATTCTGTCGTCAGCAATGTAGAAGCAACGCTTGTCGCGTTCTGCAGAGCGCTTCTTGTAACCTTAGCAGGATCAAGGATTCCGCTCTCAACCATATCTACATAATTCTCTGTCAGCACATCGAATCCTGAACCAGGAGCAGACTCTTTCACCTTGTTGATGATAACGGAGCCTTCCAGGCCTGCGTTGGCTGCAATGTGGAACAGCGGGGATTCCAGAGCCTTCAATACTACGTTGGCGCCGGTCTTCTCATCTCCGTTAAGCTCTTCTGCAAGTTTAGCAACTTCCTTCGCAGCATGGATATACGCAGAACCGCCTCCGGCGATGATACCCTCTTCTACTGCCGCTCTTGTAGCTGCAAGAGCATCTTCCATACGAAGCTTCGCTTCCTTCATCTCTGTCTCGGTTGCCGCGCCTACACGAATCACGGCTACGCCGCCTGCCAGCTTCGCAAGCCTCTCCTGAAGCTTCTCTCTATCGAAATCAGAAGTAGTCTCTTCGATCTGCATCTTAATCTGCGCTACACGGTCAGAGATCTCTTTCTTATCTCCCAGACCGTCAACGATCACGGTGTTCTCCTTCTGGATCTTCACAGACTTCGCACGTCCAAGCTGATCCATGGTCGTCTCCTTAAGATCCATTCCAAGTTCGTCTGATACTACCTGGCCGCCTGTCAGGATCGCGATATCCTTAAGCATCTCTTTCCTTCTGTCACCGTATCCAGGCGCTTTAACTGCCGCTACGTTAAATGTGCCGCGCAGCTTGTTCACGATCAATGTGGTGAGCGCCTCGCCCTCTACGTCCTCAGCGATAATCAGCAGTCTTGCACCGGACTGTACGATCTGCTCTAACAGCGGAAGAATGTCCTGGATATTGGAGATCTTCTTGTCTGTGATCAGGATATACGGATCCTCTAAGATTGCTTCCATCTTATCCATATCCGTAGCCATATACGCAGATACATATCCGCGGTCAAACTGCATACCTTCTACCAAGTCAAGCTCTGTCTTCATGGTCTTGGATTCTTCGATCGTGATAACTCCGTCATTAGAAACCTTCTCCATCGCGTCTGCAACCATCTCGCCCACTTCGTCATCACCTGCAGAGATCGCAGCAACTCTTGCAATCTGATCCTTATCTTTCAACTTGCTTGACATCTTCGCGATCGCATCTACAGCCGTATCTGTAGCCTTCTTCATACCCTTGCGCAGGATGATCGGGTTCGCGCCTGCCGCCAGATTCTTCATACCCTCATGCACCATAGCCTGTGCAAGAACTGTCGCTGTCGTTGTTCCGTCACCGGCAACATCATTGGTCTTAGATGCAACTTCCTTGATAAGCTGTGCACCCATGTTCTCAAATGCATCCTCAAGCTCGATCTCTTTCGCGATCGTCACACCGTCATTCGTGATAAGCGGTGCGCCGAAAGATTTGTCCAGGACAACGTTGCGTCCCTTAGGTCCAAGTGTTACCCTGACTGTATCTGCCAGTTGATTTACTCCTGATTCAAGTGCGCTTCTTGCCTCTGCGCCGTATTTGATCTCCTTTGCCATAATTATTATGCCTCCTATAATCTAAATTATTGAATGATCTAACTGTATCTTCTATCTGTAATATTCTAAATCATGATGGTCAGACGTCTACTCGCAGATTGCAAGAATGTCATCCTGCTTTACGATGATATATTCTTCATCATCGATCTCTACGGTTGTTCCAGAATATTTGGAATAGATCACCTGCTGTCCGACTGCTACATTCATCTTCACTTCCTTGCCGTCTACGGTTCCGCCCGGCCCAACAGCGATAACCTCTGCCTGCTGCGGCTTTTCCTTGGACTGTCCGGGAATCACGATCCCTGACTTCGTGGTTTCCTCTGCAACCAACTGCTTTAATACAACTCTGTCTCCTAATGGTACTAACTTCATAAATTTATGCCTCCTTTAATAATTACAATTTTGTTAGCACTCATAAAAAGAGAGTGCTAAAAGACTCTAGATATAAAATAGCACTCTCTTCCGACTTTGTCAACACACTTTATATTTAGTTTACAAGATTTTTATAAAATCCATTCTTGATCTTAAACTTAAGTACCTTCCCAGACTTATTCCAATACCTCTCCACAACGGCGCCCATACACGCCATCTCACCTTCCGGTGTGTCGATCCTGCACTCATAGTTCCCGTCCAGTGAAAATTCCGTAATATCCGTATCCTCCGCTATCAAGTATATGCTTTCTTCTTCCGGCTTATACGTGATAATACTGCAGCGATGGACTTTCTCATCAAACCTGCCTTCTTTGAGTACCATACGGTTCATTCTGATATCCGCCCGGCATCCCTCATACATGCTGTCACATTCCCTTCTGCTCTCCAATCACAGATAAGGGTATCAGTTCCCCGATACCCTTATTGTTACAGATCATTTCATACGCTCTGCCTTGATATGCTCCAATTCAGTGAATACATAATCATTCACAACCTTAATATAGGTTCCCTTCATACCGGAAGAACGCGACTCAATAACGCCCGCACTCTCAAACTTCCTGAGGGCGTTGACAATGACCGACCTGGTGATCCCTACTCTGTCGGCAATCTTGCTGGCAACAAGGATCCCTTCCGTCCCGTCTAATTCTTCAAAAATATGGATGATCGCCTCTAGCTCTGAATAGGACAGGGTACTGATCGCCGACTGCACGATATGCTCCTTCCTGGTCTCCTCCGCGTTCTCCTCATTCACGGACCGGAGCATCTCTAAGCCCACAACCGTCGTCCCATATTCGCTCAGTATGATATCATCGATCTCATACATCTGTTCCTTCTTGTAGATAAATAATGTGCCGAGACGCTCGCCTGCGATATCAATCGGCGTAATGATCGCCTGATATCCCGCAACAGCCTCCTCTGAGAAGCCTAATGTCTGCAGATTCACATTCTCCTTCGTGGACAGGATACTTAACAGCCGTTCATTCAGCATACCGTCAATATGCCGGCCAACCTCCTGTTCGATCAGCTCCCGGATATAAGGTACCGCATCACACTTGCTTCCGCCCAGCACCTTCCCCTTCTTACTGACAACAAGCACATTGGAATCCAAGATCTCAGTAAGTACCTCGCAGATATCAGTAAATACTACCTTACTTGAATTGTTATTGTGCAGTAATTTATTGATTTTTCTGGTTTTATCTAATAATTGTACACTCATTGGCAATCCTCCGTCCTTTGGAAGTAATATTATCATACAATTTCTTTTTTTTCAATTAATTTCGTAAATATTTTATTCCTATTTCTCTTTTTTCTCCATATTCTCTACATAACCACATTTCTCATCGCCGCAGAGAAGCTTACTGCCCTTCTCCACCATATAGCTGCCGCACCGCGGACACTTCTTCGTTGAAGGCTTCTGCCAGGACATAAATTCACATTCCGGATTATCCTCGCATCCGTAATACTTTCTTCCTTTCTTCGTCTTGCGTATCACCACGTCCTTGCCGCACACCGGACAGGCGACCCCGATCTTCTCGAGATACGGCTTCGTGTTCCTGCATTCAGGGAATCCCGGACAGGCAAGGAAACGCCCGTGGGGCCCGTATTTGATGACCATGTTCCGTCCGCACTGGTCGCAGATCACATCTGTGACCTCATCCTCGATCTTCACCTGCTCCTGCTCTTCTTCCGCCTTCTCTACCGCTGCCTCAAGATCCGGATAAAAGTTCTCTATGATCGTCTTCCAGTGGACCTTCCCTTCGGCGACGCCGTCCAGCAGGCTCTCCATATTGGCCGTAAAATTCACATCCACAATGCTGGGGAAGGACTGAAGCATAATGTGATTAACCACCTCTCCGATCTCTGTCAGATACAGGTTCTTATTCTCCTTCGCCACGTAACGCCTGGCAATGATGGTGGAGATGGTAGGCGCGTAGGTACTTGGACGCCCGATCCCCAATTCCTCCAATGTCTTGACCAGGGCTGCTTCCGTATAATGTGCCGGCGGCTGTGTAAAATGCTGCTTGGTATCGAAGTCTGCCTTCGTAAGCCTGGAACTCTTATCAAGCCCCTTCATCAGCACATTGTTCTCTTCCTTCTCTTCTCCTGCCTCGGTGTATACGGTCCGGAAACCATCGAACACGATCTTGGATGCCGCTACCGTGAACCGATACTTTCCTGCCGCGATTCTGACGGAGGTCGTCTCGTACCTGGCAGGCTGCATCCTGCTGGCGACAAAACGCTTCCACACCAACTGATACAGGCGGAACTGGTCTCTGCTTAAGGAATCCTTCACTGCTGCCGGGCTACGGCTCACATCCGTGGGACGGATCGCTTCATGGGCATCCTGGATATTCTTATTGTTATCCTTGCCCTTACCCTCGCTTACCGCCACATATTCCTCTCCGTAACTGGCTGCGATATATCCCCGCACATTCGCGTCTGCTTCCTCGGAAACTCTGGTGGAATCGGTACGCAGATAGGTTATAAGCCCCACGGTCCCATTTCCCTTGATATCAATTCCTTCATAGAGCTGCTGTGCGATCCGCATCGTCTTCGCGGTAGCGAAATTCAGCGCCTTGGACGCCTCCTGCTGCAGTGTACTGGTTGTAAAAGGCACCGGGGCCTTCTTCGTCCTCTCGCTCTTCTTGATCTCCTCCACCGTATATTCTGCCGACTCCACTTCTTTCAGGATCTCATCCAACTCCTCTTTGGAATGGATCGTCATCTTCTTATCTGTGCCGTAGAATTTGGCGGTCAGAAGCTTCCTCTCGCCATCTACCTTAAGCTTCGCATCCAGCGACCAGTATTCCTCCGGTATGAACGTATTGATCTCTTCTTCCCTGTCCGCAATGATCCGAAGCGCCACCGACTGTACCCGGCCCGCGCTTAAGCCCCTCTTTACCTTCACCCACAGAAGCGGGCTGATCCTGTATCCCACAACTCTGTCTAAGATCCTGCGCGCCTGCTGGGCGTCTACAAGATCCATATCGATCTCTCTTGCGTTCTTCAGGGATGCCTTTACCGCATTCTTCGTAATTTCGTTGAAACTGATGCGGTAAGTCTTCTTCCCCTCTAACTTAAGCGCCTGGCTTAAATGCCACGATATCGCCTCTCCCTCGCGGTCCGGGTCAGTTGCAAGATAGACTTTATCCGCTTTCTTCACTTCCTTGCGGAGTCCGGCAAGGATATCTCCCTTCCCACGGATCGTGATGTACTTCGGCTCATAATCATGCTCCACATCGACCCCAAGCTGACTCTTAGGCAAGTCTCTTACATGTCCGTTGGATGCGGTAACCACATAATTACTTCCTAAAAATTTCTTAATTGTCTTCACCTTAGCTGGTGACTCCACGATTACAAGATAGCGTGCCATAACCTTGCTTCCTCCATATAACTAGCATTTGTCCTCATATCGGACTCTGATATAGTAATTCTTCGATATTTCCCGTATATATCCTTTCAATTCCAGCGAGATCAGTCCGTCTAACAATTCACGAGCGCCAAGGCCCGTCTCTGCCGTCAACTGATCCAACCCCTTCGGGAACAAATCGAGACAACTATACACCACATTTTCGTGATTTTCAAGCGTTTTTTTAATTTTGTCAGATTTTTGTTCTGCTTTATGCTCTGCGCTCATGTCTCCGATCCCCAGATCCGCAAGCAATTCTTCCGGCGAAATCAGGATTCCCGCACCCTGCCGGATCAACTGATGACACCCTATGCTTAACTGGCTGGTCACAGGACCCGGCAGCGCATATACGTCCCTTCCCTGTTCCAGCGCCAGATCCGCCGTAATAAGCGAACCGCTCCTCTGTCTTGCCTCGATCACTAACAACACATCCGATAAACCGCTGATAATCCTGTTCCTTGCAGGAAAATACATGGGAAGCGGCGGGCATCCGGGCGGCTTCTCAGAGATCACCCCACCGGACGCCTGAATATCCATATACAGGCCGATATGTTCCCTTGGATAGCAGATATCCACGCCGCACCCCAGTATTCCGTAAGTCCTCCCTCTTCCGTTTAACGCGCCTCTCTGTCCTGCCCCGTCGATCCCTTTTGCCATGCCGCTTATGATCTGTACACCTTTCGATGCCAGATATTCCCCATACTCAAGCGCCATCTGCTCCCCGTAGGACGTGCATTTCCTTGCGCCCACGATTGCAACGGACGCGCTCTCCTGTCTGGGAAGACTGCCTTTCACATACAGCGCGTAGGGCGGATCTGCCGTCTGCAAGAGCCGTTCTGGATATTCTCCGTCATAATACGGAACAAACCGGATATTCTGATCTGCCAGCAGCTCCCATTCCTTCTCGACATCTTTGGTCTTTTTGGCCCGAAGAATCGCCTCAACTTCCCTTTCTTCGATATAATCCAGAAACCTGAGCTGTATTTCTTCTATATAATATACGGCTTTGGCGTCTCCGTATTCTTCTCTGAGCAATCTTTTTTTCCGGTCTGTCAATATGGGAATTGCCGCAAGCCAGTATTCATATCTCACTTCCTGTCACCTCCAGTACTTCTTGTCTATCGTCCGATATCCGATCGCTTCTTTCAAATGCTGCTCCCGGATTCTCTCACTCCCGTCCAGATCGGCGATCGTCCTTGCCACCTTCAATATCTTATGATAGGTCCTCGCCGTGAGTCCGAGAGCTCCAAATGCCTGACGCATCAATGATTCTTCATCCTTTCCCAGATGACAGAATTCCTTCAGTTCATTTACCCCCAGCACGGAATTCGTAAGAATCCTCCTGCCCTCATACCTCTTCTGCTGTACCTTCCGCGCCGCGCATACCCTGCCCCGGATCTTCGCAGAGCTCTCCTGCCCTCCCCCGTCTGTAAGCGCCTCATATTGGAGTCTTGGCGCTTCCACACAGATATCGATCCGATCCAGGAACGGCTGGCTGATCCTGCTTAGATATTGCTGGATCTTCACCGGCGTGCAGGTACACCTGTTATAATCCGGATAATTACCGCACGGACAGGGATTCATAGCGCAGATCAGAATGAAATCCGCCGGAAATACGAAGTTCCCCAGGGCTCTTGTGATCCTGATCTGCCGTTCCTCAAGCGGCTGTCTTAACACCTCCAGCACCGGCTTCTGGAACTCTGTCAGTTCATCCAGAAATAATACTCCTCCGTGCGCCAGGCTGATCTCCCCCGGCACCGGGATCATCCCTCCCCCGGCAAGCGCCGTCTTCGTCACCGTATGATGGACGCTGCGAAACGGTCTGCCCGTTATCAGCGGGCGCTCCTTGTCTACCATACCAAGGATGCTGTAGATCTTCGTGATCTCAATGCTCTCTTCCAGTGCCGGCGGCGGAAGTATCGTCGGTACCCGCCTTGCCATCATGGACTTCCCGCTTCCGGGCGGCCCTATAAGAAGCAGATTATGGCCTCCTGCCACCGCAACCTCCATGGCGCGCTTCACTGCCTCCTGTCCCTTGATATCGCTGTAATCCAGGGCTTCCTTCTCCTGTACATCCTGCATTCCTTCCTGCATTCCTCCCGTTATGGCTTCCAGTTCTTCTTCCTGATTCAGATACCGGCAAATCTCCTTAAGATGCGCCGCGCCTATGATCTCCATTCCCCTGATCAATGCGCCCTCCCGTACATTCTGCCTGGGGATGATACATCTTCTGCACCCTTCTTCCTTGGCCTGCATCACGATCGGAAGGATTCCCGGCACCTCTTTGATGCTTCCGTCAAGGCTCAATTCCCCGATCACCAGCGTCTCCTTAAGCTGCTCCCCCGGAAATACCCCCATGGAAGACAGGATTGCCAGCGCGATCGGAAGATCGAAGGATGATCCCTTCTTCCTGACGGTTGCCGGAGCCAGATTAACGACCATCTTCTTCGCCGGGATCTGGAAACCGGAATTATGGATCGCGGTTCTTACGCGTTCGGAAGCCTCCCTGACCTCCGAGGAGAGATAGCCTACCATATGGAACACGGGCAGGCCGTTGCTTACATCTGCCTCCACATGGATCATATCCACATGCAGCCCTTGAATGGCCGCAGATAAAATTGTACTGAATGACATCATTTACTCCTTGAAATATTGGCTCTGATTGCTGATACTTGGCCGATCCGGCCTGATAACGATAGAAAATCTACCGTCTGGAAAACGCGGAATGGATTCTCCCGGATATAGGAGAATCGATCCATCCGCTGTGTATATTTTATCTTAATAGATAGGAAGAAGAATTGCAAGAATTACTGTTAGACATATTTCGACAAGTTGTGCCTTTGTATTTCCATAAGACGGCTGTCATCACTGCACTGACCCCAAGCAGGCAATAGAAACTGATCCCTCTGTTCACCAGAGTCGCCACTGCCATGGGATGCTTCGTAAATACGCCGGAGAACAGTCTGACGAATGCGTATTCGCTGATTCCTGCCGCTCCCGGGAATGGCAGCAGCGCCGTCGTCATGAAGAGTACGGTCTGAAGCAGGAAGATCTGCGGATATCCGGTCCCGCGCTCGCCCATGGCAAGAGATACCATGAAGGGAACACTGAACCAACTGACTACCTGACACAGACTGACCAAAATGACCTTGCACATGGCTTTGGGGTCTCTTCGGATCAGTTCTGCACATTCTTGAAAATCACAGAACGCCCCGTCCATTTTCTTCTTCCATCTCTTCTTATCCTTTACCGGAACCCGGTCGATTACTCTATAGAGCCACTTAAGAAGCCTGTCTTTCAGCTTGCGGGAGAACATGACCGACAAAAGACCTGCAATAAACAGAATGTTCAGAAGGAATCCTAGTCCTGCAAGTACCATAAGTTCTCCGCTTGGACGGATCCAGCCCATAAGAACTGCCCTGACAGCCATGATCTCCATGAAGAATACCGCAATCTGGAAGCTCGTCAGCTCCGCAATGAGCGCCAGTGTTCCGTGCGCGATCTCGATTCCGTCCTTTTTCATCGCATATAACTGCGCCGGCTGACCTCCTGTGGAAGACGGGGTAATGGAGCTGAAGAAGAAGCCTATATATGCATATTTCATTCCCTGCCAGAATGTAACCGGATACCCAAAGGAACGGAGCAGGATCCGTAAATTGATCCCTTCTGACAGATGGAATACCTCTGCCATCAGAATTCCCGCAATGAGATACGGCAATGAAGTTTCGGCCAGAGCATCCGCGACCGTCCCGATATCTGTCCCGCGAAGCAGTAGGAATAATACAGCCGCTGCAAACACAAGAAAGCCCGCGCCGCACCTGACCATTTTCTGCATGGAAATATTAGCATTCATAGGCGTCCATCCTTTCAAAGGAATATCCCTGCTCCAGAAGGAGCGGAATCGATTCTTTCAGCGCTTCTATGGTTCTTTCCGGCGCCCCGGCCGCCCCTCTTCCGTCGTGAAGACACACAACCGCTCCCGGGAACACCCGCCTCAACAGCTTCTCCTTGATAGACTTGGCCGTCTCCCTGGCCGACCAGTCGTTTGCCATCACATCCCACAGGATCAGCTTAAGCTTCTGATTCCTGATATAGAACAGGGTCCACAGATTCAGATGCCCCCATGGCGGCCGATAGTATCGGATATTCAGACCCATTTTCTCCAATGTCTCAACAGATTCCCTCAGATCCTCACAGATGAAACGTCTTCCGCGGAACAGTGCATTCTTATGCTGTACGGAGTGGATTCCCACAAGATGTCCTTCTTCTTCCATCCATTCGATCAGATCCGGATTCTTCCCGGCAAATTCTGCAACTACGAAGAAGCTAGCCTTGATCTGATACTGCTTCAACAGGCATAATAGCTCTCCGGTATACGCCCTGCTTGGCCCGTCGTCGAATGTGAGATACAGCCTGCGGTCCGCACTGCCGCCTCTTGCTCTCTGCCTGCTCTTCTGTTTCCATAGGTATTTGAGACCGGCTGACGGCAGCAGACTGTAGCATAGCGCTGAAGCACCGAGTAATATGATACCCACTGTAATATATGTTCCCATTCTGATTCCCTCCTCTGTCATCTCAGACTATACAGCAGCTTTGGAAATACCTGTTTCGCACCAGCCGGAACAGACCGGCAACTGCGGCAATTCTTTGCCAAAGAGACTCCGTTCGGAAGATACGAACTCGAATGCAGACAGATATTCAAACCCGCGCTCTATGATTGCCCAGACTGCCTGGGACAGTTCACAATCTATCATCTCGCATTTGGCCTTATGCATACACGCCTTCATCTCTTCTAACTGCCCCGGGTCATTAAGAAGCGCCCGCAGTCCTCCGATAAAATCTTCCTTACTATCCCATACCACCCTGGCGAATCCTTTCTTCTCGGCGTATCTCGCATTCACGGTCTCCTGCTCCAGGAACGGACGAATGATGAACATAGGGACCTTACTGTGTAATAGCTCAAAGAGCGTGATCCCTCCGGCTTTCGTTATGACAAGATCTGCATTCCGCATATATTTCCCGATATTTTCAACATATCCTTTCATTTCCACATCATCAAACCGGCCTTCCCACATCTCATATAGTCTCTGGTTCTTTCCGGTGATCACCGTCGTGTGGACTCCCGTCATCTCATGAAGCGTGTACAGAAGCTTCTCAAGCCCCGGCATAATACCTAAACCGCCTCCCATGATCAACACATGCTTCTCATATCCATGGTCGATGTCTCTTTCATACAGGTCTGCCCTGTATGCATGGTTATCACTGTCCGCGTCCTTCAAAAACTGCTGCCGTACCGGCACTCCTGTTACCATCACATTCTCCGGCGCCGCTCCAAGGCTTACCAGATTATCCTTAACCTCCTTCGTCGGCGCCAGATAGAGATCGGTCTGCTTCGCATACCATTCCTTGTGCATGCTGATATCGGTGATACAGGTGACAAGCGGTATCCGGCTGTCCGATTTCGCCTTATAGGTTGCCGCCGCTTTCATACAGAATGGATGTGTACACACGATCACATCCGGCATATATTCTTCCATCATTTTCTGGAATTTGCGATAGATCAGCGGTCCTCCCGGCCTGGTCCCGGAATTCATCCTCCCTGATATCTTGTATATCAGATTGTAGATTCCGTGGCAGCGCTCTGCCACAAGCCCGAACACCTTATAGATCAATTTGCTGATATGAGGATAAAAATATTCCGGCAGATCCTTCTGTACGATCTCAATACTCTTATCCTGCCGCTCAAGCTCTTCCCTGACTGCATTAGCTGCCATCTTATGTCCAAATCCAAATCTTCCGCTTAATATCAATACCTTCATACGGATCCCCCTTCACTTTCATAGCTGTAAAACTCTCTGGCTGTCCTTGTGAGTATTATTCTACTCTGAAAATCTAAAGAACCCCACTATGTATTTCTAAACATATTCTGAAGATATCCGAACCCCTTTCTTCTATTTCTAAAGATTCTCTTAAGAAAGCAAAGATTGTTTTAATAAGGAAACCAAAAAAAGAGACCCGGCAAACAGCTCGCCTGATCCCTGTTATCCTATTCAACTAGTACATCATTGCATTAATCTTGAAGTAATAGTGCTTGATATTCGTGTCAGCTGTGCGTCTACGAACCGACGGTGTAGCGGGCTACATCTAGGTTCGAAGGCGTGCAGATGGCATGGATAGCAAGTGCTTATTACTCGATAATTAATGCAATGATGTACTAGAAATACCCCCGCAATTTCTCGATCGCACTCTTTTCTATCCGTGAAACGTAAGATCGGGAGATGCCCAATTGCTTTGCAATCTCCCGCTGGGTATATTCTTCTTCATTATACAGACCGTACCGCATCTTCAGCACCAGCCGCTCACGCGGCGACAGTTCTGATTCCACCTTATGGTACAACATCTGGATATCGTCGTTTAACTCTACCTTCCTGTGTGCGTCATCCTCTTCCGTCTCGATAATATCAAAGAGCTGGATCTCATTACCCTCCCGATCGGTTCCGATAGGCTCATACAGGGATATCTCTTTCGATGATTTCTTCTTTGCCCGCATATACATCAGGATCTCGTTCTCGATACAGCGCGCGGCATAAGTCCCAAGCCTGACACATTTGTCCGGGTTAAAGGTCACAACCGCCTTGATAAGCCCTATCGTACCTATGGACAGCAGATCTTCCGTATCTTCCGGGGAGGACTGGTATTTCTTCACGATATGCGCGACAAGTCGCAGATTCCGCTCTATCAGGATATGCTTTGCTTCAAGGTCACCCTCCGTATATTTTTGCATATAATATCTTTCTTCCGCGGCTGTGAGGGGTTGGGGAAATGATTTCAAGAGAAGCACCTCTGGGCATATTTGATATAGTCTATGTGAAATCCACGTTATTTGTGCTTTTCCATCTAAAAGTATTTGAACTACTCTTCCGCCCTTCTCAGAATATCATACCTGTCCGCCTTACCTCCCAGGTCCACATACAGCACCTGCTTCGGATGAGGGGCGCTTTCCTGCTCATTCCCCTCCTCATCCATAATCCTCTGGACTGTTACTATGATATTCCTGCCATCCGGCTTCATGATCTCGATCTTCTCACCCACGGAGAACTTATTCCTCTGCTCGATCCTGTACATCCCATCCTTCTCATCTCCGATGATCCCAAGATAGGTGTACTCCTTCACATAGGTGTTATTGTCGTAGATCTGGCTTGTCTCATCCGGCTTGCCGAAATAAAACCCCGTCGTAAACTGACGGTACGTGCAGTTCGAGATCTGGTCCAGATACCAGGGCATATTCGCCCGATACTTCGCTTCATCCTCCAGGTAATCGTCGATCGCCTTGCGGTAGGTCCTCGCCACCGTCGCCACATAGAGCGCCGTCTTCATACGCCCCTCGATCTTAAAGCTGTCGATCCCCGCGCCGATCATCTCCGGGATATGCTCGATCATACACAGATCCTTGGAATTGAAGATAAATGTCCCGCGTTCGTTCTCATAGACCGGCATATATTCCCCCGGTCTCGTCTCCTCCACGATCGAATATTTCCACCGGCACGGATGGGTACACGCGCCCTGATTGGCGTCCCGTCCGGTAAAATAATTGCTCAAAAGGCATCTGCCCGAGTAAGAGATACACATTGCCCCATGGATGAAGCTCTCGATCTCCATCTCGTCAGGAATCTGCCGCCGGATCTCCCTGATCTCATCAAGAGACAATTCCCTGGCGGATACCACCCTCTTCGCTCCCAGCCTCCGCCAGAAACGATAGGTTCCGTAATTGGTATTATTGGCCTGGGTACTGATGTGCCTGTCAATTGAGGGACAGATCTCCCCTGCCAGATCGAAGATCGCCGGATCCGCAATGATCAGCGCATCCGGTCCCATCTCCTTTAATTCATGAAGATATTCACTTACGCCTTCAAGATCATCATTATGGGCAAGGATATTCACCGTCACATGGACTCTTGCGCCGTGCTCATGGGCGAACTCAATTCCGGCCCGCATATCTTCCTTCGAAAAATTCTTCGCCTTCGCCCGCAGTCCAAAGGCTTCCCCTCCGATATAGACCGCATCAGCGCCGAATATAACCGCCGTCTTTAATACCTCCAGGCTGCTCGCCGGAATCAACAGCTCAGGTCGTCTCTTATTCATACCATTCTCTCCTTCTTCACACTAATTGCCACTCCGTCCCCCAAAGGAATGATAGAGGTCGTTAGCTGCCCGTGATGTTTCAATTCATACAGATACTCCCGCATACGGCTGTGGATCGTGCGGTTGCGCCGTTCCACGGCGAATCTGGACTCGATCACATCTCCGTCCTGCAGCACGTTATCTGACACAAGCACTCCGCCGTCCGCAAGCAGCCGGACTGTCTCCGGCAGATAATGGATATACTGCCCCTTGGCAGCATCCATAAAAATAAAATCATACGGCCCTTCAAGAGTCCGCATGACTTCCAATGCATCTCCTTCTATCAGCGTGATCTGATCTTCCTTTCCCGCACGCCGGAAGTTCTCCCTCGCAACCGGGATCCTCTTCTCATACTTCTCAATCGTGGTGATCTGTCCGCCCTTCGGCATGTACTCGCTCAGCAGAAGCGCAGAAAAACCAACCGCCGTCCCTATCTCAAGAATCCGGGACGGCTGTTTCATCATCACAAGCACCTTCAGAAAGCTCTGGGTCTCCTTACGGATGATAGGTACATACCCCGCAAGCGCTTCCTGCTCGATCTGCTCAAGAAGCGGGCTCTCAGGGCTTTCCAAAGAATGTATATATGTTGTCATCCTGTTATTGACTATCATTCGATTCCTCCTGAAGTCTGTCAAACTCAGCCATGCATTCGTCCACAGACGCACCCTCCATCAGCTTGCGCACGATCAGGCATGTATTCCCCCACTGCTCAACCCTCATCCCGGCATTGCTTGCAAGAACATATTTCCCTTCATCAACCAAGTCGTTCAAAGGCTTCAGCGCCGGAATACACTCCACCTCGACATTCTCAGAAGGGGAGATCACCTTGTTAGTCTCGGCATATACCCGAAGCGCCTCATCCGAAAGCATTACCTCCAGGACATCCAACGTCTCCTGCCGGCGCTCTGAATTTTCCAAAACCGAGATTCCTGTCATCGATACCACCGGCATCTGCCCCCGGTCGCTTGGGAATCCGATCACCTCCATATTAAAATCGGGCTTCCCGTAAGCCGTCTCGGCATTCGCGGCTCCCCAGTACGCCATCACGATCGGCGTCTTCTGAGCAAGAAAATCAGCCCCTTCTCCTTCGATCGCTTCATATGTCAAGGCCGTCTCGGCATCAATATATCCCAGATCGATCAACTCCTTCAGATACTCGAACCCCTTGCGCATATAATCACTGTACTTGCGCTCTCCATTGTTGAGAGCCTCGATCTCTGCCGCAGGATCGTCTCCATTATACAGATCAGCGTATGCCTGTGCAAAAACGAACGTTTCAAGCCACCAACGGTTCGCCCCTATCGGCGTCTCAATCCCATTCTTCTTGAATACCCGGCAGCACTCCAGGAATTCTTCCGGCGTATTCGGCATCTCAAGATCATATTGATCGAACATATCTTTATTCACAAAGAGTCCGTAGACCACCACTTCCTGAGGTATACCCATAAGCTTTCCGTCCACTGTATTCGCCAATTTGACGACCTCCCTTAGATTCTTGGCGCATTCAAGATCAGACAAGTCGGCAAGTCTCCCTTCTTCCCCTGTTTTCTGAAGAACGTCCGGGTTAAGCAAATAAAAATCATCCATATCATGCCGTATCCTGTCGATCGATACATCATCATAAGTCTTCTCCTGATAATCGGCGGAAGTATAGGTTCTGTATTCCACCGTAAGATTCAGCTGTTCCTCCGCCATAATAACGGTCTTATCAAAAGCCGTTCTCGCCGCATTCTTGGCATCCGGCTTCGATCTCTCCATCGGCACAAACAGCAGAATCGTCGTCTTCTCTTCCTCTTCATTGTCGATCAGGTTCGTCCCCGGTAAATCCCTCTGCGCACAGGAAACTACGGCAAAAACCATAATCGTAGCTATAAATGCAACGGCTGATTCTTTGACTCTCCTTCTCATATATTATTCCCTTTCCCGTTATATCTATAAAATTGACGCTTTTTGCAATCCCCGATTCAAGCATCATCCCTGGCAAGATAGAGACTTAACGTCCTCTTCAATACCAGCATATCTATCGGCTTCGCGATATGTGCGTCCATCCCTGCATCCATGGCGTCCTTTACATCCTCTGCAAAAGCATTCGCCGTCATCGCGATGATCGGTATCAGCTTCGCGTCATCGCGTTCCAGCGCCCTGATCGCCCTGGCTGCTTCATATCCGTTCATTACCGGCATCTGGACGTCCATCAGGATCGCGTCATAGCTTCCCGGTTCTGTCTCATTAAACCGTTCAACTGCCAGCTTGCCGTTTTCTACGATCTCACAGACCGCTTCTTCTATATCCAGCAGCTCCGATAAGATCTCCGCATTGATCTCATTATCCTCTGCCACAAGGAACCGTCTTCCTTCAAGACCTCCTTCCTCGCACAGCTTCTCGTACTCTCCCTTGTCACTCTGTTCCGCAAGGAGCTCCATAAGCTTTTCCTTGAAGGCTGATACGAAAAACGGTTTGGCGAGGAAACCGCTGATTCCGGCTTCAAGTGCTTCTTCTCTTATCTCTTCCCAGTCAAAGGCTGACAGAAGCAGGATCGGCGTATGCTCCGGCAGTACCTTCCGCATCCGTCTTGCCGTCTCGATTCCTTTCATCCCCGATATATTCCAGTCTACCAAGATCACCTGATATTCTTCTCCCTGATCAGAAGCCTGCTCAAGCATACCAAGCGCAGCCTCTCCGTTTTGGGCGATCTCTACCTGTACGCCGGTCTTCTCCATCAACATCTGAATGCCTGTGCAGACATCCTCCTCGGCATCCACTACGAGGATCCTCGCGACGCCGTTCTGCTCCCAGAACTGCTCATCCGCCTCTACATCCGGTATCCGAAGCTCCAGATCTACCGTGAACAGGCTTCCCTGATCCATCTCGCTTACAACCGCAATGGTACCTCCCATAAGCTCGACGATATTCTTCGTGATCGCCATGCCAAGACCGGTGCCCTGGACCTTATTCGTCGTACTGTTCTCCGCCCTGGTAAACGCGTCAAAGATCGTCTCCAGATATTCCGCGGTCATACCGTACCCGTTATCCTCAACCTCGATCCTGATATGCTCATACTGATTGGAATGCTGATTCATCCCGATAAAACGAAGCCAGATACTTCCGCCCTCCTGTGTGTACTTTACAGCATTCGACAGAAGATTGATCAGAATTTGGTTGATCCTGGTCTCATCTCCTATCAGACGCTCATGCTTGATCCCCGTCACCGAGATACTGAACTTCTGTCCCTTTGCCTTGGCGGCCGGACGTATGATCGCGTCCACGGAAGAAATCATGTCATTCAGCGCAAACTCTCCGATCGTGAGCACGACCTTACCGCTCTCTATCTTAGATATATCCAGTACGTCATTGATCAGGCTGAGCAAATGCTGCCCTGACGCCGTGATCTTCTTCGTATATTCCTTTACCTTATCCGGATCCTGTGCATCCTTCGCAAGCAATGTTGCAAATCCTAAGATCGCATTCATCGGGGTTCGGATATCATGCGACATATTCGACAGAAACATGGTCTTGGAATTATTCGCAATCTGCGCAGTCTGCAGCGCTTCCGTAAGCTGCTTGTTATGGACTTCCCTCTCTGCCTCTCTCTCCGCCCTGATCTTCCTCTGCTGCTTCTCATACAAGAAATATCCTACGCAGCATCCCAGGAACGCGCACAGCATAACGGCCACCACGATAAACATGTTCTGGTTGACCGCGTCGCCTTCCCTCTGTATCGCCTCGATCGGCACATATCCGATCAGATAGAGCGTCCCCTGGTTCACCCCCCACATATAGATCAGCGAATCCTTGTTCTGTATCTCATGGTAGAACATTACGTTCTGTCCGGTCCGCACGCTCTCGTTGATGTGATTCTGGACGTCCTCTTCAAGGATCTTGTTAGCGTGGTAGAAATCCTCCAGATTCAGATGCCCTGCGTCACGTTCACCGATCCCCTTAGGCTTAAGCACCAGCCGCTCACTGTATGCATCCATAATGTACAGCTTCGCGCTCTTATTGTAAAATTTGTCCGGCAGCGCTTCATCCAGTGAATCATAGATATATTCTATATAAAGCGTCGCGATCTCTTCACCGTCTTCTGTGATCGGGCACTTCATCGTGTAGGCCCAGGTTCCCATGCTGTTCACATACGACTTGGATATCGGCAGGCCGTCGACCGTCTTCCCCGCGGAAAAATCAAGCCCTTCTTCTGAAAACTCTTCTCCCCTGCTAGTTATCCCTTCCGTCTCTCCCGACCGTATCAGCGATATCTTCACCATCGTATCATTGTCTTCGCATGAAAGAAGAAATTCATCCAAATCTCCTGAATTCACGATCTCCTTCGCAAGAAGCTTCTGAAATTCCGCTTCTTTATGCAGGATCGTCTCTATGGTGTTCTTGATCAGCTTCAGACTCTCGCTCAGATTATCAATCGCCGAGGCAGACATCTCCCTGGATATCCTGGACGTAACAGAAAATACCACCGTCCCCAGGACAGCAAAAACCATAATAAAAATAATAAGCAAGATAATACTTTTGCGCGCTCTTTTTCTTTTCTTTTTCTCTCTCATACTGCAAGTTCACCTTAGGAATCGCCAATCATTCCCCGTATATAAAACCAAACTACTACTCTATTAATATATCACCATTGTATCATAATGTCAAAACTATAGTTGGCATTAAAAACCGAAGGCTGCCTAAAGATCACATCCTCTTCGGCAGCCCCCTGACTTTTATATATTTTTACACATCCATAATGATCGGGAGCACCATCGGCTTCCTCTTGGTCCTCTTCCAGATAAATTCATTCATGGTATCCCGGATCACCATCTTGATCTTACTCCAATCCGCATTGCGCTGGTGCAGAAGGCAATCCTCCACCGCATCCGACACAACCTTCCTGGCTTCTTCCATCAAGCCTTCGGACTCTCTGACATACACAAAACCGCGGGATACGATATCCGGCCCTGCAAGAAGCTGATTGCTTCCCTTCTCCAGGGTGAGTACCACGATCAGGATACCGTCCTCTGCAAGATGCTGTCTGTCGCGCAGCACGATATTGCCTACATCGCCTACGCCAAGGCCGTCCACAAGGATCTCCCCTGTGTGTACCTTGTCCACCACCTTCGCTTCCTGAGCATTCAGCTCCAGTACATCGCCTGAATGAAGAATGAATACATTCTCCTTAGGGATTCCCAGAGTCGTCGCAACGCCCGCATTCGCCTTCAGATGCCGGTACTCTCCATGTACCGGAATCGCGTACTTAGGCTTAACCAGAGAATAGATGAGCTTCAATTCTTCCTGACATGCATGGCCTGATACATGAGCGTCCGAGAAGATAACATTCGCCCCTTTCGCCGACAGCTCGTTGATCACTCTGGACACCGACTTCTCGTTGCCCGGGATCGGGTTCGAACTGAAAATCACCGTATCGCCCGGCATGATCGATACCTTCTTATGCACATCCGCCGCCATGCGGGACAGCGCCGCCATAGATTCTCCCTGGCTGCCTGTCGTGATCAGAACAGTCTTCTCCGGCGGATAATTCTTAAGCTGATCGATCTCGATCAGTGTCTTGTCCGGTACATTCAGATACCCCAATTCCTGGGCCACCTGAATGATATTCACCATGCTACGCCCCTCAACCACTACCTTGCGGTCATATTTGCAGGCAGAATTGATGATCTGCTGCACACGGTCCACATTGGACGCAAAGGTCGCAATAATGATCCTCGTGTTCTGATGTTCCGCGAAAATATGGTCAAAAGTGATCCCGACCGTCCGCTCCGACTGTGTGAAACCCTTACGCTCCGCATTGGTGCTGTCCGACATCAGGGCAAGCACGCCCTTCTTCCCGATCTCCGCAAACCGCTGCAGATCTATCGCATCTCCGAATACCGGAGTATAATCTACCTTGAAATCTCCCGTATGCACGACGATACCAGCCGGGGAATAAAGCGCCAGCGCCGCCGCGTCCTGGATACTGTGGTTTGTCTTGATGAATTCAATCCTGAACTGTCCCAAGTTGATCGACTGCCCATGCTTCACCACTTTCCTGCGTGTTGTCCTGAGCAGGTTATGCTCCGTAAGCTTCCTCTCGATGATTCCCATTGTAAGCTTCGTCGCATAGATAGGAAGATTCATCTCCCTTAACACATAACACAGCGCCCCGATATGATCTTCGTGTCCGTGGGTGATCACAAACCCTTTCACCTTCTGGATATTATCCTTCAGGTAGGTAACGTCCGGGATCACAAGGTCGATCCCCAGCATATCGTCCTCCGGGAATGCCAGACCGCAATCCACGACAATAATACTGTCTTCATATTCGAAGGCAGTGATGTTCATTCCTATCTTCTCCAAGCCTCCAAGCGGAATGATTCGCAATTTTCCATTGTTTTCTTTCTTCAAGTTTACACCTCCACGTGCGTCTCCGTTCTTACTATCTCTGCTTTGTCAAGCACTCTTCGCATTGTCCGTAGAACTTTAATTCGTGGTCTGACACCTGGAAGCCCGTCTCCTGCTCAACCAGACGCTCCAGTTCATCCAGGAGGTCTTCTTCAAACGGAACCACTTTCCCACATGTCTTACATATCAAATGGTGATGATGATGCTTTGTTTCCCCGTCAAACAAATCGCTGATCTCATAGCGCAGGCATCCGTCATCAAGATTGATCCGATCCACCAATTGCATTTCCCGTAACAACTGCACTGTCCGGTAAATGGTAGCCAGTCCGATCTCCGGATAGTCTTCCTTCACCAGCTCATAAATGTCTTCTGCAGTCATATGCTTGTCGCGATGATCTGCAAGTACCTCTAATACAAGCAACCTCTGATTGGTTACCTTAAGACCCTTATCTTTGAGCATTTTTTTGAAATTCTCTTTACTGATGGACATAGTATATTACCTTTCGATCTCAATATCCTCAAGCAGCTCTTCGAATACCTTAGAAACAGCCGTAAGCTCCACATCATCCTCCACGATCTCATAGATACTGTCTGCCGCCGTCTCCTTCGTCATCTCCTTCAGGATCAGGCACTCCGCGTCGCCCTCGTCTGAATCTGTCACCAGAATATAGGATACTCCGTTCACCTTCGTCTGTTCAAGTACAAAAAGGTCCACTTCTTCCTGCATCTCTTCCGACCTGAATCTTATCTTCTCCATATATACACCTCAAAAATGATCCTGGATCTGAACTCCTGCTTTATAATCCAGATATCCCTGCAATATAAAAACAGCCGCAATCTTATCGATATATTTCTTGCGGTCCTCTCTCCTAACCTTATTCTCAATTAAAGTCCGCTCTGCTTCTACAGTAGTCAGACGCTCGTCCCACATCACGACCTCAAGGCCGGTCCGCCGTCTAAGCATCTCCCCGAATTCCATGGACCGTCTGGCCCGATCTCCGATATCATTGTTCATGTGCTTCGGAAGTCCAAGTACAATCTGCCCCACCTCATACTCGCTGATCAGTTTCTCAATACGCGCACAGGTTCTGCGCAGCTTGTTCTCATCCTTACGGCAAATCGTCTCTATTCCCTGGGCAGTGATCCCCAAAGGGTCACTGATCGCTACGCCCACCGTCTTAGAACCGTAGTCCAGTCCCATGATTCTCATAGATTATACCCACTTATTATGCTCGATATACGTCCTGAGCATCTCTTCTACCAGTTCATCCCGCTCCATCTTCATGATCAGACTTCTCGCGCCGTCGTAACTTGTAATATATGTCGGATCCCCTGACATAATATATCCCACAATCTGGTTCACCGGATTATATCCTTTTTCGCTTAATGCCCTGTACACAATCTCAAGTATATCTTTTGCCTGAATCTGCGGACCGCTTTCTACCTGAAAAAACTGTGTGCTGCTTAAATCTCTCATATACTCACGTCCTCCAAAAATACTTCACTGTTATTCTAACCCATTGACCGGAAAAATTCAATGCATTATTTGCAAACGATTCTTAATTTCTACATTTACTATCTGATTCACCCTGTTTTCGTCCGTTTTCTGTCCAACCTTCACATATTCTCTGGTATGACCGACCTGATACCGCTCTCCCTCTACAAGGATATCTTCTTCCATCAGAACCTCCTGCACCGTCCCGATCAGCTCTTCTTCATATTCCCCGCGTTTTCTTCTTCCAAGGGCAAGCAGGTCGCTGCTCCTTCTGTTCTTGATCTCCTCCGGTACCTGGTTCTCCATCATAGCCGCCCTTGTTCCGGTCCGCTTCGAATATTTGAACACATGGGTCTCATAGAAATCCACCTTGTCTATAAACGCCCTGGACTTCGCATATTCTTCTTCCGTCTCGCCGGGGAATCCAACGATCACATCCGTCGTCAAGGCCGGACGGGCGAAATATTTCCGCAGGAGGGTACATTTCTCATAATATTCTCCGGATGTATACCGGCGGTTCATCCTCTTAAGGGTTGCATCGCAGCCGCTCTGCAGAGACAGATGAAAATGCGGGCAGATCTTGGGAAGCTTCGCGATCGCAGCCGCGAATTCCTCCGTGATGATCCCAGGTTCCAAGGATCCCAGGCGGATCCGCCTGATCCCAGGGATCTCATGTATCGCGAGGATCAGCCCTAACAGGCTGTCTCCCGTATCAACGCCATAAGAGCTTAGGTGAATTCCCGTCAACACCACTTCTTTATAGCCGTTGTCTGCCAATCGCCGTACTTCTCCTGTCACACTGTCCCTGCTACGGCTTCTGACACGCCCTCTGGCATAGGGGATGATACAGTAGGAGCAGAACTGGTTGCACCCGTCCTGGACCTTCACATAGACACGGGTATGCTCTGCCGTGCTCTCAAGCTTAAGCTCCTCATACTCCCTGACACGGTTAATATCCGCCAGTTCCACACGCCTGTCACAGAACCTTCCTGCTTCTGGCCTGATCTGTCCCTGCCTGTTTTCCTCAAAAGCCTTAAGTATCTCGATCAGATCCTTCTTCCGGTTATTCCCGATCACAATATCCACGCTCTCGTCTAACTCCCCCTGCTTCGCCTGCACATAACAGCCGCATGCCACCACAACCGCATCCGGATTCTTCTTTCTCGCCCGATGCAGCATCTGCCTTGACTTGCGGTCCGCCACATTGGTGACCGTGCAGGTATTCACGATATAGACATCCGCCGTATCCTGAAACGGTACGATCTCATATCCGTTCTTCACCAACAGCTCCTGCATTGCCTCCGTCTCATACCCGTTCACCTTACACCCCAGATTATGTAATGCCGCCTTTTTCATAATTTCTCCTTTTTTCCAACTTTTGCAAATTGTTTCTTGACTTTTCCACCTCTTCCTCTTAAGATGGATATACAACAGTTACTTGCTCGCAAGTCTGCTGTAAATAACAAACACAATATAGAATCATTGACAGGGAGGTATTTTCCAATGAAAACAGTTCAGATATCATTAAACTCTATTGACAAGGTAAAATCTTTTGTAAATGATATCACCAAATTCGATTATGACTTCGATCTGGTATCCGGCAGATACGTAATTGACGCCAAATCCATCATGGGTATCTTCAGCCTGGATCTCTCCAAGCCGATCGACCTTAACATCCACGCCGACACCGCAGTGATCGACACGATCCTTGAAGCGTTGAAGGCTTATATCTGTGAATAACCGCCGTGCATGGCACGCATATAAGCTTTGGCAGTAAGGGCCGGTCTGCTTTGCAGACCCGGTCCTTTTCATTTGTATCTATTTTACCTCAATAATCTCCGCAGTGTCTATCGCCTGCCGGAACAGCTCGTCTATCTTCTCCTCAAGCTTCTCCTCCGACCGGCGGATAACCTCTACATTGGGCTTCGTCACCGGATGCTTCGCCACAAATATGGTACAGCAGTCCTCAAACGGCAGGATGGAAGTCTCATAGGTCCCGATCTTCTCCGCGATATTCACGATCTCCTGCTTGTCATAACCGATCACCGGCCTGTACACCGGGATCGTACACACATCATTGGTCGCGGCAAGGCTCTGCATCGTCTGGCTCGCCACCTGTCCGATGCTCTCGCCTGTGATCAGCCCGAGACACCCGTCCGTCTTCGCAAAATGCTCCGCGATCCGCATCATGTACCGGCGCATAATAATGGTCAGCTCGTCATGAGGGCACTGGTCATAAATATATAACTGGATGTCTGTAAAATTCACCACATGGAGCTTCACCGGACCTGCGTATCTCGACACGATCCTCGCCAGATCCACCACCTTCTGCTTCGCGCGCTCACTTGTATACGGAGGCGCATGGAAATAGGTCGCCTCGATCCCGACTCCCCGCTTGGAGATCATATAGCCCGCCACCGGACTGTCGATCCCGCCGGAGAGCAGAAGCATTGCCTTCCCATTGGTTCCGACAGGCATCCCGCCCGCTCCGGGAATGATCTGAGAATAGACATAGATCTCGTTACGGATCTCCACATTCAGCATCACGTCAGGATGATGCACATCCACCTTCGTCTCCGGGAACGCCTCGAGAATTACTTCGCCCAAATCACAGTTGATCTCCATAGAAGTCCTTGGGTAAGACTTCCTTGCGCGCCTGGCTTCCACCTTGAAGGTCAGGCGCTTGTCCGGATAAGCCTCGTCCATGTAAGCAACCACATCCTTCTTAAGCTGTTCAAAACCCTGATCCTCCATACGGACTACCGGACAGATCCCCACGATCCCGAACACCCTTTTCAGATGCTCCACCGCATCCTCGTAATCATAATCTTCCCCGCAGTCCACATAGATCCTGGCCTGGGACTTATGAACCTCAAACTCGCCGTCTACGTCCTTCAGTGCGAACCGCACCTGCCTGACGAGCGCGTCCTCAAACAGATAGCGGTTCTTGCCTTTGATCCCGATCTCACCGTATTTTATTAAAAAAGTATGATATCTCATATCCTTTCTCCTCTGATCTCAAATTCTCTTCAACGCCTGGTATATTTCCGAAGCCTTGGTACTATATTATATAGGGTATCTAAAGTATAGTCAATCTCCTGCAGTGTTGTAAATTCTGACATACTGAATCTTAATGTGGCATCCAGGAATTCCTGTCTTGCCCCGATGCCTCTGAGGACGCCGCTGACCTGAGGGTGATTGGACGCGCATGCCGAACCGGAGGATACATAGATTCCTTTTTCCTCCAGAGCATGCAGGAGCACTTCGCTTCGGATACCCGCAAAGCCGACGCTGATGATATGCGGGGCCGACGTCTCGTCATACAGGCCGTGGATCGTCGTGTCCTCGATTCCGCCGACTCCCTCGATAAAATGCTTCTTAAGGCTTCTCATCTTCGCAACCTTCACATCCAGATCTTGATAGATCGTCTTCGCGGCAAGCGAAAGCCCCGCGATCCCCGGAACGTTCTCCGTACCGGAGCGGACATTCTTCTGCTGCTCCCCGCCGTACACGATGGGCTTGATCTTCACATTCTCCCCGATATATAAGACTCCCGTTCCCTTTGGTCCATGGATCTTATGGCCGCTTACAGAGCACAGGTCTACCTTAAGCTTCCCGGGATAGATCCGATATTTGCCGAAGCCCTGTACGGCGTCCACATGAAACAGGATGTTCTTATTGTATGCTTTCACGATACTCGCCGCTTCCTGGATTGGCTGTACGGAGCCGACTTCGTTGTTCACGTACATGACGGACACCAGGATCGTATCCTCGCACAGCGCCTCCTTAAGCGCCTCCAGCTTGATCCTTCCGTAACGGTCCACCGGGAGATAGGTCACACGGAACCCCTCTTCCTCCAGGTGGCGCATGGTATTGATGATGGCAGGATGCTCGATGGCTGAGGTAATCAGATGCTTCCCTGCCCGCTGGTTTGCATGTGCAGCGCCGCGAAGCGCCAGGTTATCGCTCTCCGTACCTCCGGAAGTAAAGAAGATCTCCTTATCCTTCACCTTCAAAAGCTTCGCAAATGTTTCTTTTGCTTCTTTTATATATTGCTCTGCCTCGACTCCCTTGGCATGCATGGAAGACGGATTGCCGTAATCCTTGCACATGACCTTCCTGACGATATCGCCTACGCACTCATAAGCCATCGTCGTCGCAGAGTTATCTAAATATACTTCTTCCATTCATTTCACTCCTGATTATTATTTTCTTACTACCAGAATATGCATTAATCCTCCAAATGGAACATAAGGATCGACAGTGCCGCCAAACCGGCGGTCTCCGTCCGCAGGATACGCCTTCCAAGTGTGATCGCCTTCGCCCCGTGTTCTAAGGCCTGCTCCACCTCTTCCCTCTCGAATCCGCCCTCAGGGCCGATGAATACTGCGACGGACTGCCCGGGCCGGATCGACTCGATGACACTCTTCGTCTCGTCCATGCCCCGTTCCAGCTCATAAGGGATCAACAGCACATCCAGTTCCTTCGCGTACTCAAGCGCATCCCGGTAAGACATCACCGGCGTCACCTTGGGGATATACCCCCGCCCTGCCTGCTTCGCCGCACTCCTTGCAATCTCCTGCCACCGCTCTGTCTTCTTCGCCGCCTTCTTCGCATCCAGCTTCACTACGGAACGTCTGGTGCTGACCGGAATTACCTGGGCTGCCCCAAGCTCTACCGCTTTCTGTACGATCAGCTCCATCTTGTCCTGCTTAGGAAGCCCCTGAAACAGACAGATCCTGGAAGCAAGCTCTGTATCCGCCTGCATCTTCTCAAGGATCCGAAGGAAGACCGTATCCTCCCTATATGCTTCTACCGCGCACCGGTACTTCAGATTATCCCCGTCGCTTACCATCAGTTCCTCGCCGATCCTCATGCGAAGAACATTCTTCATATGGTTCACATCCGAACCTTCTATATAGATCTGCCCTTCCCGAACCTGGGCGGGCGTCACAAAAAAGTGCTGCATCTCTTCTCCTAATTCTTTCTCGCCGTCACAGATACCCATTCTCCCTGACGGTTCACTTCCAGAACCTCTAACCCCGCTGCCTTCACTGCCTCTGCAACGGCCGTCTCCTTACCGTCTATGATCCCGCTGGTGATATAGATCCCTCCCGTCTTCATCTGACGGACGATGACCGGCGTCAGCGGTACCAGTACTTCCGCCAGGATATTGGCGGCGACCACATCATATCTCTCATATCCAACGGCATCCTGCACCGCCTGATCGTCTATGATATTCCCGATCATGACCTCGTACTGCTCACTTGAGATGCCGTTGACCTCCATATTCTCATGGGCCGCGTCAATGGCGTTAGGGTCTAAGTCCGTTCCCACCGAATAAGCTGCCCCGAACTTAAGCGCAAGCATGCCAAGAATACCGCTGCCGCATCCCACATCCAGAATCCGCGCTCCCTCTGTAACGTATTTCTTCAGCTGGCGGATACATAGCTGGGTCGTCTCATGCGTTCCCGTCCCAAACGCCGTTCCCGGATCAATGTGGATGACCAGCTTGTCTTCATCCTTTGCCTCCACCTTCTCCCAGGACGGGATCACCAGGATATCGTCGATATAGAACTGGTGGAAATACTGCTTCCAGTTATTTACCCAGTCTACATCCTCCGTCTGTGACTCCTCGATGGTACATTCCCCCACATCAAGGAAGTCCCGCATCTCCTCCAGTTCTTTCCTGACCTTCATCAATATGGTTCCCTGGTCCTCCCCCTCGTCCAGATAAAAGGTCAAATAAGCCTTCCCGTCATCCTCCGGGATGTCAGGAAGGATGTCCACGAACATCTGCTCCTTATCCTCCTTCGTCAGGGGCACCTTATCCTCGATCTGGACTCCCTGGATCCCCAGGTCCATCAGCATACTGCTTACAATATCCTCTGCCTCTGCGGTCGTCGTCAACCGAAACTGATTCCATCTCATGATTCTTCTCCTTCACTTACACCTGTTCTATCGCAGACTTATACGCCCAAATGCTCAAGCAGAATCTTCACCCCCATAAGGATCAGGATGATCCCGCCTAAAAGCTGCGCCTTCGCCTGATATCTTGTCCCGAATATATTGCCTATTCTAACACCTGCAACGGATAAAGTAAATGTGATCATCCCGATAAAACTGACTGCAGGTACGATATCCACCTTCAGAAAGGCGAATGTCACTCCCACCGCAAGCGCGTCGATACTTGTGGCCACCGCAAGCCCCAGCATCGTCCGCACATTCAGGGACGCATCCGTATCCTGGCAGCATTCCTCATCCCCGCTCTTAAAAACCTCCCGGACCATATTGCCGCCTATAAAGCCAAGCAGGATAAATGCGATCCAGTGATCAATGGAGGTGATGATATCACGAAACTGCACCCCCAGGAAATACCCCGCCAAAGGCATACCCGCCTGGAATATTCCAAAATACGCTCCTACAAGACACGCCTTGCTCCACGTACATCTCTTCATTGCAAGCCCCTTGCAGACGGATACGGCGAACGCGTCCATCGAAAGCCCCACCGCGATCAGAAATAACTCCGCGACTCCCATGTTACTGCTCCCTTCTTTTGCAAACTCCCTCTATGGCTGTCAAAACGCCGCATCCCGGGCATTCTTAAGAAGAACCTCCGCTTCCGCCCGGGTCAGGCCGTATTCCTGCGCAAGCAATGCGAATTCCCTGCCTACCCAGGTATCCGACACAGTCATATTGTCACTGTTCACCGTCGCCTTGATTCCCCTTCGCAGATATTCCCGAAGCGGGTAATCCGAAAGCCTCGTTACCGCCTTGGTCTGCAGATTGCTGGACGGGCACATCTCAAGGACGATCCCCCGTCTCGCAAGCTCTTCCATCAGCTTCTCATCTTCTGCGGCGCGCACTCCATGCCCGATTCTTACAGCGCCGAATTCCAACGCCTTCCAGATACTCTCCGGCCCATCCGCCTCTCCCGCGTGAATGGTGAACGGCACGCCCAGTTCTCTTGCCAAGCTAAATTCTTCTTTAAAATCCCCGGTGGGATACAATCCTTCTGCCCCGGCCAGATCTACCGCTGCCGCACCCTTCTTAAGATACTTTGCCGCGGTACGCACCGTCTCAAGATTCGCCTCATGGGCTTTGGCCCCTCTCATACAGCAGAGGACCGCTTTCAGCAAGATCCGCCCCCGGCTCTCTTCCATGACCTTGCCAAATCCCGCAAGCGCCGCCTGTACCGCCTCATCCTGCGTAAGTCCAAGCTGCCCGTGAAGCTGCGGCGCGAAACGGACTTCCGCATAACTAAGCCCCTTCTTATCAAGCTCTCTCCCAAGTTCATAAGACGCCGCCTCAATATTCTCCGCCGTCTGCAGTATCATCAGCGGGATCTCGAAACACCGGAGATATTCATTGAGATCCTGACACTCCGTCTGCGCTGTAATATATGGTCTCAATCCTTCCTCCGTCTGCGCCGGAAGCGCAATATTGTCCTTATCCGCAAGCTTTAGGATCGTTCCCGCAGGCAAGGACCCGTCCAGATGCAGATGCAGGTCTATCCGTCCATATTTCTCCATAAAATCACTCATTCTTACAGCTTCTCCCATTCCTTCTCACGAAAACCGGTCAAAACAATTGTATCCGTCACCAGAACCGGACGCTTCACCAGCATCCCGTCCGAAGCCAGCAGCTCATACTGCTCTTCCTCTGTCATATCGGGCAGCTTATCCTTAAGCTGCATCTCACGGTAGAGCATCCCGCTGGTGTTAAAGAACTTCTTAAGAGGCATCCCGCTCTTAACATGCCATTCCTTCAATTCCTCTTTGGTCGGATTCTGCTCCTTGATATCCCTCTCCGTAAATTCAAAACCGTGTTCCTCCAACCATTTCTTTGCCTTCTGGCAGGTGCTGCATTTCTTGTAATGTACCAATAACATCCTTCTTCCTCCTAATGCCGATTATTCAGACGTACTAAACTGTTACTCATTCTACACTTTTTCGGACAACTTTGCAAGGCAATGCAGAGCAACTGTGAGACGAATAGTTTCCGGATAACAGACATATATTACTAAAAACGAATGGAGTACCTATGCCATTTCACAAAAAACAGCTCAAGATCGCCGGCATTGCCCTTCTATTGATCGCATCCTACTTTGCCGGCCATTTTGCCGCCATGCAGTTCGCTCCCCAGGAGATCGACCTAGGCGTCCTAGGCTCTGACGAATCAGATTCAGCCGCCGTATCCTCCGCCATCGCACCCGCCGCCGACAACTGGGGACTAAGCTTCCAGGAAGAAGGGCAGCCGCCGGTCGCCAACGCCACCTTCGGCGAACTGGAAAAATATGATACATACTATGCGGAAGATACCGATGAAAAGGTGATCTACCTGACCTTCGACTGCGGCTATGAGAACGGAAATACCGCGCCGATCCTGGACGCCCTGAAAAAACACAACGCCAACGCCGCCTTCTTCGTCGTCGGCAATTTTATCTCCACAAGCCCTGACCTGATCAAGCGTATGCATGAGGAGGGCCATACTGTAGGCAACCATACCTATAACCATCCGGATATGTCGAAGATCTCCACAAAAGAAGCATTCGAAAAGGAATTAAAGGATGTGGAAGACGCTTACAAAGAGATAACCGGAGAAGAGATGACCCGGTACTACCGCCCTCCTCAGGGCAAATACAGCACTGAGAATCTTCAGATGGCAAAGGATATGGGCTATCACACATTCTTCTGGAGCCTCGCCTATGTGGACTGGTACCAAGATAAGCAGCCTTCCCGTGAGGAAGCCTTTGACAAGCTCTTAGGGCGCATCCATCCGGGCGCGGTCGTACTGCTGCACAGCACCTCCAGCACCAACGGCGAGATATTAGACGAACTGCTGGGCAAATGGGAAGAGATGGGCTATACCTTCCAGAGTCTTGATCACCTGATTGATAAAATGAACTGACATGCAAACAGGTACAGGACAAAACACAGTTGGGGACATAGTAAAATTGAATTTTACTATGTCCCCAACTGCATTACTCTACCGTCACGGACTTCGCCAGGTTCCTTGGCTTATCCACATCACACCCGCGTCCCACCGCGATATAGTATGCGAACAGCTGCAGCGGAATGATTGCCAGCGAATTGGTGAAATACCGGTTCGTCTCCGGTATATAGATTACATAATCCGCCGCCTTCTCAACCTCCGTATTGCCCTCGACAGTGACCGCCATCACGAACGCACCTCTGGTACGCACCTCTTCCATATTGCTGATCATCTTCTTATACAGGTCTTTCTGAGTCAGCACCGCCGCAACCAGCGTCCCCTCCTCCACAAGAGAGATCGTGCCGTGCTTCAGCTCGCCTGCGGCATAGGCTTCCGAATGGATATAGGAGATCTCCTTCAGCTTCAAAGACCCTTCCATTGAAATAGCATGGTCGATCCCGCGTCCGATGAAGAAGATATCCCTCGCCGCCAGATACCGGTTGGCGAATCTCTGGATCTTCTCCCGGTTATTCAGGATCATCTCGATCTGGGCAGGAAGAGCCTTCATCTCTCCCAACATCTCACTTAATTCCGCATCGCCCAGTTCTCCCCTGACACAGGCAAACTTCATGGCAAGAAGATACATGGCGATAAGCTGTGCAGAGTACGCCTTGGTAGTTGCAACCGCAATCTCCGGTCCCGCCCAGGTGTACATGACATTATCCGCCTCTCTTGCGATGGAACTGCCCACCACATTCACAACTCCAAGGACTCTCGCCCCCTGCTCCTTCGCTTCCCTGAGAGCAGCGAGCGTATCCGCCGTCTCCCCTGACTGGCTGATCACTACCACCATGGTATTCTCATTGAGGATCGGATTGCGGTAACGGAACTCCGACGCCATATCCACCTCAACCGGAATCCTGGCCAGCCCTTCCAGGATATACTTGCTGGTATAACCCACGTGGGAAGCCGATCCGCAGGCCACGATCATGATCTTCTGGATCTTCCTGATCTCCTCATCCGTCATCCCCAGCTCCTCGATCACGATCTTATTATCCTTCACCCTTGGTGAGAACGTATCCATAACCGATTTCGGCTGTTCATACATCTCCTTGAGCATAAAATGTTCATAGCCGCCCTTCTCGGCAGCGTTCACATCCCACTCGATCCTGACAGACTCCTTGCTGATCGGTTCCTCATCCACACTGAAGAACTCCATCGACTCTTCCGTCATGCGGACGATCTCTTCATTCTCAATAAAATATACCTCTCTGGTATACCGAAGCACCGCCGGCACATCAGAGGCAATGATGCTGCCCCCGTCCGTATGCCCTACGATCAGCGGACTGTCCTTGCGTACCGCATAGAGTTCCTCCGGATGATCCTTGAAGATGATCCCCAGGGCATAAGACCCCTCCATACGGTGCATGATCTTGGTAATCGCCTGCAGCGGATTCCCCTGATAATAATAATCCAGAAGATGGGCAATGATCTCCGTATCCGTCTCGGACACAAACTGATACCCGTGCTTCTCAAGCTTTTTCTTTAATTTCAGATAATTCTCAATGATACCGTTGTGAACGACAACGATGCTTTGATCCTGATTAAAATGAGGATGAGCGTTCACATCCGACGGAGAACCATGGGTTGCCCACCGTGTATGTCCGATCCCCATCGTCCCGGGCAGCGTCGCGCCGTCATGGGTCAGCTCGCTTAACACCTTAAGCCTGCCCTTTGATTTGATCATATCGATCTCGCCGTTATTGCAGACGGCAATGCCCGCCGAATCATAACCTCTGTATTCCAGCTTTGCCAAACCGTCCAGCAGGATCGGCGCCGCCTGCTGATTGCCAATATAGCCAACTATTCCGCACATATCTCTCACTCCATAATTCTTAATCCAAATCTATGAAATCGACCTGGAACGCGTCATCCTTCTCCATATGCCCCCGTTTCTTCTTCGGCTGCTTACTTAACAGTTCATCCAGATCATCGATCATCTCAGAGGCATCCTCGCTGTCGTAGCCATAATCATCATCGTCATAGTAATCATCATCGCTGTCGTCATAATCGTCTTCATCATCGAAGTCTTCAAACACGCCTTCTTCCCGAAGATTCATCGTCTTCACAGGTACTCTTACAGCCGGCTCACTCTCTCCTTTTTTGGCTGAGATTTTTTTTTTGCCGCCGGAAGAACTCTGTGTCTTCTGTGTCTTCTGCGGCTTCTGAGACTTCTGAGACTTTGGCGTTCCGGATATCTCGTCGTCGTCATCCATATCTATACCGTACTCGTCATACAGATCATCCAGCTCCAGATTGCGGTGATAGAGCTTCACCCCGATCACGATCATAACAATGATCAAAACCACGATAAGCAGGCCGACAACGATCACGACAATATCCAGCATATCCTCGATAAACCGAAGGATCTTACCCCAGATTCCCTTCGCCGCTTTCTTCTCAGGCTCCGATGCTCCCGCCTGCTGCACATATCTCTGGTAGGTTCCATCCACCGTATCGTACTGGTACAGGGTCTTCTGCCCGTCTGAACCCAGCGCGTACACCACATAATAATCCGGATTGTCTGAATCCTGCCATGCCGGGAACTCCTGGTCATTCAAGGTGAGCCTCGTCTCCTGGAAGCTCTCCGGAAGCTTGACCGAACCATCGTTCCTGAGCAATACGATATAACGGTCCGCGGCAATCTCTACCTGTTCAAAAGGCGTAAATGACCCGTCGTCCGTGCTGTACAGGAAGAACTTGGGATCTCCCCCTGCTGCCGGGGTTAAAAACAGCGCCGATAAGCCGTTGGGCGTCTCCTGCGTGACCACCTGGCACGGCGTTCCTTCATAGGTCATCTCGGCTCTCACGAATCCACCCGGAATCACGGTATCCGGGAAGCCGTTCGTAATCTGATACTGAACCCCGTCCACTTCCACCTGCGGTCCGTCAGCGCTGATCGCCATCCCACCGCCGCCTTCTGCTCCTTCCGGCGCGATCAGCGACGGATCACCAGGTCCTATGCTGACTGTTGAACTGCCCTGTGTGATATCGTCTAATTCCGCTCCGGTGGCGTCGGTTCCGGATGCCTGGGAAACCTCAATCGTTGTAGTTCCCTCCTGAAGCGCCTGGAACTTCAGCGAGAAATCCATCGAAGACCCGCCTCCGCTTCCTGCTATGGTAATCGTACCCTCTCCTCCCGACGCGCTGTCGCCGCTCACGAACCTGAGCATACTTGTATCATAAGTCAGGACGGCATTCAGCGACTGGAGACTGGTAGACGTTGAAGAAAAATTCGCTACCACCTCCACCTCTGCCCCTACGGTCGTAGACGGATCTGTAAAATGCAGGCCTGCATATGCCGCATCAGCGACTATAGAAATACACGGACATAACATACCCACTAAAAGGATTAAAAATATTGCTTTCCTCAGCCTTCTCATGCACATTACCTCATATTCTTTCTCGTTCTTCACTTTACCGGCTAATATACGTCTTCGCCGTCACCGTCACCATCGCCGGTATCACCGCCGGAAGAATCTCCGCCTCCCAACGAACCATTATCGCCGTCCGGATCACCGGTACCATCCGGATCATCGTCGCCGCCCGGATCATTACCTGTTCCGCTTCCCGTTCCACCGCCGCTTCCCATGCCTGTTCCGTCTCCGTTTCCTGTTCCGCTTCCCGTGCCGGAATAATCATTACCGCTGTTATCATTATATGAATTGCCTCCGGAATATGAACCATCGGAATTATAATATTCATCCGGCTGTTCCAGGTAGCCCTGGCTGCTCTCGTTCGTGTCCGCATCCCGGTCGCCCGCCTTATCTATTATGTTATTGCTGATGATCGATACGTCAGAAGAGACCGTGTATCCTTCACTGCTCCCAAACAGGAACTCATGAAGCTTCTTCACATTGTCCTCAAGAGTCACCGGTATTACAACGCTTCCGATATTCGACAATGTATCCGTCGTCTTGTCAAACGGGAATCCTATATTCTCTCCCAGCTTATACTCAAATGCATCCTGGGCATAATCCAGTATCTCTGCCAGAGTGAAATTCGTAGACACCTCCGGGAATATCTGGTCGATGACCGCGTTCAGCTGCATGAGCGAAGCGCTCTGCAGCTTCTCCACGATCTTGGTAAGTACGTCTCTCTGTCTCTCCGTCCTTCGGAAATCATCTCCAAGAGTTCCCCGGATCCTCGCGTAAGCAGTCGCCTGGACTCCGTTCAGAAGCTGCAGACCCGGCTCCGTCACACCGGGCGACAGCTTCCCAGTAACCTTCATGATCTCCGTCGCATATCCGCAGATATAAGACAGCTCCTCCTTCTGGACGTCTATCTCTATTCCTCCCACCGCATCGATCACGTCGATCAGCGCGTTAAAATTCACCGCCACATAATGCTCGATATCCAGATCCAGATTCCTGTTCAGAAGCGCGATCGCATCCTCCGGTCCCCCGTAGGAATACGCCGCATTCGCCTTGTCAAGCGTTCCGTCCTTCTGCTCTAAGAGCGTGTCTCTGTAGACGGACGAGATCTTCACCTCCAGTGTCTCCCGGTTCAGGCTGGCAATCATAATTGTATCGCTCCGGTTCCCTTCTGCCAGTCCGTCGTCGCGGGAATCCAGCCCGAATAACGCGACGTTCAGATAACCCGTTCCCCTTGCTCTGGATTTCTTCGTCTCCTTCGCCTCCACAGATACATTCAGTTCTTCCGGGTTCAGCTTGACCCGGTCTATCTTAGATAATTTGCTCGCCAGGATCCCGACTCCTGCCAATGCTACAAATGCTACTGTACCGCCAAGGATAATACCTATCGTCTTTCCAAGTGATCTGCCTTTCTTAGATCTGCGCCCTCGTCTATAGTGTTTCCTATCCCTCGCCATTATCCAATGTCCTTTCTGCTTCGTTCACTGCCAAACTATTACAGTCCGCTTCTGATAATACCATACATAATACTACCCTATTTTTCATAAAACTGCAACGAAAATATGGTTTTTTCACCTTTTTATCCAATACCCCGGACTCGCCGAACATCTTTCGACAATAAAAGGCGGTAAGATACGGTAGCTTTTTCCCATCCGGTAACCCGCATATTTACAGGCGCTTTTGTAGATCAGAGACGGGATCAGATACCCCCTCTTACTCTTCAGCAGATACTCCATCGTCTTACCGACCAGGCGGATCCCTTCGCTCTCCGAGTGAATCCCGGCAAATACCTCCGGATGGTCGGCCTGGGATACGGCCAGGTCAAAATTCCTCTTAAACTGCCGTATTCCCGAATAATTATGGGAATGTATCACCCGGGCGTCTGCCGCATAGGCGATCTTGTAACCGGACTTCACCATCTTCGCAGCCATGACCATATCCTCGTTGAATATTGTCTTCCGGGTAAATCCGCCCATCTCCCGGTAAATATCTCTTCGGTATGCCGCGCACACATCCGAACAGAAGAAGGTCTTGATCCCAAGCTCCGCCATATCCTCCTGCCCCTTGATACGGCTCTCCTTCGGATAATTAAAGCTTCTGGTATAGCGTTCGATCACGCCGCAGTCTTTCGCCGGAAGCTGACGGGCGTAAGAGATACCCACCTCATCCGACGAAAGCAGAGGCTTCAATAATTCTTCGATCATCCTCCTGTCTGCCGGCACCGCATCCTGGGTCATGAATACCATATATTCCGCATCGGACAGCGAGAATGCCATATCCCGTGTCGCGCCGTGGTCGAACTCCTCCGGCTCGATCTGCTTCACCGTAACCTTCTCCATCTTCTCATACTTCTCCGGGAAATCCCCTGACCTCGTATTAAGCAACCAGATATGCCGCACCGGACAGCTCTGTTTCCCTAATCTCCGTATGATCTGATCAAGTCTCCCGTCAGGCCTGAATGTCGGAATCGCCACATCCACTTGTATCCAAGCATTCCTCAATCTTATCATCCCTTTTCTTTTTCTTATCATATCCTGTAAACCAGTACATCAACCCTGTCAGAGCCAGCCAGAACCAAGTGGTCGGATTACTGAACCAAGTGGTAAAAAAGGCAAGCCCCAGATAGATCGCCATCTGCCCGTAGAACAGATAGGACACTGGATTGCTGCTTCTTTTGACCAGACGGATGCACTGCTTGGCCGCAACGCCTATAAGCACTGCAAGCAGGAACACCCCGCCAATTCCAAAATCATAATACGCGTCATAGAACATGGTAAGCGTCGTAAGCTCCGGCTTGGTCAGATACAGAGCCTGACCTGTAAGCTCCGGGAAGACGAACTTAAGCCCTGTAAGCGCAAATACCGGGAACAGCATCCTGATCCCCCAGGTATGAGCGGCAAGCTGCTCTACCATACAGTTAAAATTCTCGAAGTTATTCGCCACGTACATATAAGGCTGCGTAACGAAGATCGGCATCTTCCCATACTTCATCTCAAAGATACTGTTCAGATAGGCCACATCATGGTGCCGGAATACCGTCAGTATGACATAGACCGGGATCAAAGCCAGGACCACCGCTGCGATCGTCCTTAGCCGCACCGTCTTATTGACCATAATATATGTAACCACTGCAAAACCTGCGGCGAACAGGAGCTGGAATCTGGACACGCACAGGATCGGCACCGCTGCCGCCGTAAGGTTGGCAAGCACAAGCACCGCCTTCTTCCCCATGCCTTTCCCTCCTCCGGCCTTAAGGTACAGCACCGTGATCGCCGGGATCAGGATACAGCTCACCGTAAAATAATGTACGCCCGATACATGAAAATAAGAATAAGCGTGAGGCTTGTCTGAGAACAGCGGAATAAATCCGACCTTCACCGCCTCGAACACAAAACACAATACAGAGACCGCAAAAAGCCCCACGATACACAAATAGAGCCTTCCTGCCAACACCGCGTCCCTTTCGATCTCGCGTTTCTCTTCGTCCCGATACTGACGCCCCCATTCATATCCGATTCCAAAGCCGATATAGGCCAGGAAAAAGCACATCCAGGTAACATAACTCCAGTCTCCCTGGAGCCTGCTCAGCCGCAGACAGGCCAATCCCTGCCCGCCGACCCACGCAAGAGTAAACAGCGCCCTTAATTCCACAAGATTCTCAGATTCTCTTGCCAGATGCACATACAGATACAATGCCTCTACGATCAGCAGGATCCCTGAAACATAGTAAAGCCTTGCAAGACTTGCTATATAGCTCGCAAGAAACATCAGCATATAAGTACCATATTCCATTATAATATCGTCGCGTCTTCTTCGCCTCATTGTGTATCCCCTTCAAATGTGGTCTGCATCGCCGCCGTGCCTTCCGTAACCCCTGACAGATAGATGATATCGTCATGGATCTGTTTGACCTTGCTTGACGGCTCATAATAATCTTCACTGAAGATCTCCTGGTGAAGCTGTGTCACATTGCTGTTAAAATCAATAGGTACTACAAACGATCCTTCATGGTTCCTGATATCCTCCGACGTCGTCACGGCGTATGGGAAGCCCGTTGTACCCACAATGTTATAATTCAAAATGTTAGCAGCAAATCCAAGCATATCACTTACTGACAGGCTCGTAGAGATCTGCGGAAATACTTCATTGACGATCTGGTTCAACGTGAAGATATTCGCCTTCTTCGCCTTGTCCGCCGTCAGTTGGAACACCTCCCTCTGCCGCTCCGTTCTCTTGAAATCCATTCCTTCCGTATAACGGATCCTTGCATAGCCTACGGCATGGACGCCGTCTAACAGATGGACTCCCGGATATATCTCGATAGGCTGCATATCCTTGCCCACGACCTGGGCAGTCTCGAACGCATAACCGTTACAGTAGACCGCTTCCTCCGCCGTCATATCCACCTCGATCCCGCCAAGCGCATCAATAACATCCACCAAAGCGCTGAAATTCACGCTGACATAATTACGGATATCCAGATCGAAATTCCGGTTCAACAGACTGATCGCCTCCTCCGGCCCTCCGATATTATACGCCGAATTCGCTTTGCCGTAGGCGCCGTCCGATAACTGCAGCAGCGTATCACGGTATACGGACACCAGTCTCACGTCATCCGTCTCATTGTTGATGCTCGCGATCATGATACAGTCGCTCTGTACTCCGCCTTCCAGCTCTCCTTCTCTCGAATCAAGGCCAAACAGCGCGATATTCGTATACGGCCCCGTATCTCTGTAGACCTCAAGCTTCTCCTGATCCAGCATCTTGATATCCAGCATATCAAGCTTCAGCATCCCGTATGCAACCGCACACAGAGCCGCTAATATGATCAGCTCCACGATCAAGATGATCAGTCTCTTTCTTCTGCGCTTCTTACGCCTGATCCGCTGCTTCTCCTTTGGCGACATCTTTTTATTCATGCTTCTCTTCTTGCTCATATTACCTCTCCTAAGCGGGCTAATATGCATTCTTATTTACAAAGCCCTTAAAAAATGTCAGGAAAATGATCTTAAAATCAAACCCCAATGTCCAATTCTCAATATAGTACAAATCGCACTCAATACGCCTGTATATAGAAGTATCCCCCCGGAATCCATTCACCTGCGCCCATCCGGTCAGACCTGGACGCACCTGGTGCTTCACCCGGTACCGCGGGATCTCTTCGCTGAATTTCTCAACAAACTGCGGGCGCTCCGGTCTTGGCCCGACCAGGCTCATATCGCCCTTTAACACGTTAAATAACTGAGGCAGCTCATCAATACTTGTCCTGCGGATGAACCTGCCGACGGTTGTGACTCTCGGGTCATTCTGCGTCGTCCATCCGCCCCTCTCCTTCTTCTCATCCTGCACCACCATAGAACGAAACTTGTACATCAGAAACGGCTTATTCTGGAATCCGATCCGCTCCTGCCTGAATATAAGCGGTCCCGGAGAAGTAGTCTTGATCACAACAGAGATAACCAGCATGACCGGTGAAAATAAAACCAGAGCGAAGACAGCGCCAAACAGGTCGACTCCCCTCTTGACAACCGCGTTCAATATATTGCTCAGCGGGACATGCCTGATATTCACCACCGGAAGTCCCAGAAGATCCTCCGTATAAGGCTTCGTCGGAATAATATTATTATAATCCGGAACAAACTTCGTATGCACGCCGGACTTCTCGCACATGCTCACGATATGCTCTAATTTATGATACTCTGCCAGTCCCAGGGTAATGATGATCTCATCCAGCCGGTTCTCAGGGAGAATGATGGTCAGATTCTCCGTTCTTCCAAGAACCTTCACGCCCCTGTATTCCGTCCCCCTGGGCACATTATCCGCAAGGATACCCCTCACGATATATCCCCAGCCCGGATTCGCCTTGATCCTGTCTACATACTGCTCCGCCGCACGGCTGTAGCCGATCAGCAGGATATGCTTCTGGTTATAACCCTTCCTGCGGATGTCACGGAGCCCTTCTCTTAAGATGTTACGGCCCACTACCTCTGTAAATACATTGACACAGAAGAAGATAAACATCATCGTTCTGGAAAAGTTCGGCTGATGCGCCAGATACAGGATCAGGATAAATGCCATAAGCCCGATCGTATTCGCCTGGATGATCCGCCATGCCTCAAGCCTCCTGCCCTGCACCCGCTTCGGTGTATAAAGCTGGAACACATAATAAAGGATCAGATATCCCGGAACAAGGAAGGTAAGCGCCTTCGTATACTCCTGCAGGGTCAGGTACCACGCCGCCGGCGCGAATATCCCGCTCCGGAATCTGATATACCACGATGCCACATAGGAAAACGCGATCACAACCGCATCTATTAATACATGAAGTGTATTCAATAATTTCTGATTATCTTTGATCATATATATTTACCTATAAATTCCTTTTTTGCATTACACTTTATCATACAACAAAACATCAAAGTCGACAACCCGTCACCGGGTACTTTTTCTTAACAATTTATTAATATATTAACTCTATTGTAATATTTGGAAACGATTATGAAAATTAATATAGCACATAATATAAATATTTGCTATAATAAACCAATAATCTAAGACAAAGAATCGGAATTAAACAGGAGTTTAACATATGAAAGTTACAATCATAATCCCTAATTATAACGGCTGCCGCTTCATGGAGCCGTGTCTGGCTTCCCTGAAAGAACAGACCTTCAAGGACTGCCGTATCCTTATCGTAGACAATGCTTCCACGGACGGAAGCCTCGAATATCTGCGCGGGAACTATCCGGATATCGAGGTTCTTGCCCTTGATAAGAACTATGGTTTCAGCAAGGCCGTCAATATCGGGATCCGGCATGCCAGGACGCCTTATGTCCTGCTGCTGAATAACGACACCACCGTGGATCCTCATTTTCTGGAAGAGATGGTACATGCTATAGAACAGTCGCCCCGTATCTTCTCTGTCGCCAGCAAGATGCTGCAGATGTATCATCCAGAGCTGATCGACGGAGCCGGGGATCTCTACACCCTGGTGGGCTGGGGCGTCGCCCGGGGATGCGGCAGGCCGGCATCTAATTACACCGAAGCGGACGAGGTCTTCTCCGCCTGTGCCGGCGCGGCAATCTACCGCCGGTCCGCTTTTAAAAAGATCGGGCTTTTTGACGAGAATCATTTTGCCTATCTGGAAGATATAGACGTGGCTTACCGCGCCAAGATCTATGGCTACAAGAATCTGTACTGCCCCACTGCCCTGGTCTTCCATGTGGGGAGCGGGACAAGCGGTTCTAAGTATAATTCCTTCAAGGTCCGCCTGTCCGCAAGGAACAGTGTCTATCTGAACTATAAGAATATGCCGGCAGGACAGCTTGCGCTTAATTTCATTCCTCTGCTTATGGGATACCTGGTCAAGTATGCTTTCTTCGTGAAGATCGGATTCGGAAAAGACTATAAAGAAGGGATCTTAGAGGGTCTTCGCAAGAGGAAGGTGCAGAAGAAGGTGCGCTTCCGGATGCGGCATCTGCCGAATTATGTGCGCATTGAACTGGAGCTTATAAGACATACCTTCGCATATGTGAAGGATTGGGGGCTGCGGAAGCTCTATAAGAAGTAAGGAAATTATATCAATTTAAGAAAAAGGCAGTACGGGGAAGAATATACTACTCCCTGTACTGCCTTTTTATTGGCGTAATTGTATCACCTTGAACAATAAGTCAGACAAGCATGATTTTATCAGAAATGGAATGTATCCCGTAAGCCTGCCCATTTCTGGTCTTTGTCGCTTAAGTTCAGCGGTGTGCCGTCTTCTAAGTGATAGCCCTGGGCTTCTGCGCTGCCTGGATATGCGCCCTGAACCTTCGGCCAGGTGATTCCGATCTCGGGATCGTTCCACGCCATTCCCCCTTCATCGCCCGGGCGGTAGAAATCCGTACATTTATAACAGAATTCTGCGATGTCGCTCAACACCAGGAAGCCGTGGGCGAAGCCTTCCGGGATATAGAATTGCTTCTTGTTCTCTTCAGTAAGCTCAATGCCGAACCATTTGCCGTAAGTATCACTGCTGCTGCGCAGGTCTACCGCCACATCGAATACAGAGCCTTTGATCACTCTGACCAGCTTCCCCTGGGGGTATTCCTTCTGGAAATGCAGCCCCCGCAGGACTCCCTTGGCGGAGCAGGACTGGTTGTCCTGCACGAACTTCATGGTAAGCCCCTCTTCTTCCATATCACGCTGGTTGTAAGTCTCCATAAAATATCCCCTGGCATCTCCATGGACTGCCGGCTCGATCACACATAAGCCCTGGATCCCGCCTGCGTTCTTCTCTACTTTGATCTGTCCCATAATACTTATCCTCTCTTAGAATTCTATCTCTTTCAAATACCTTCCAAGCGCATCCTGCCAGGTCGGAAGCGGTGTGAATCCGCTGCCTGCAAGCTTGCTTCTGTCCAAACGGCTGTTAAATGGCCTTGCCGCCTTGGATATACCATACTCTGCCGTCGTGACCGGAACAACCTTGAGCCGGTCTTCTGCATATTCCGGATGACCAAGCTCTACCGCCTGCCGGAAGATCTCCTTCGTGAAATCATACCAACTGATGTAACCTCCCTCGTTGGTGGCATGATAATAGCCGTACCGTTCCGTCTCAAGCATATCCACCAGAAGCCTTGCCAGATCATAGGTATAGGTCGGAGTCCCGATCTGATCGTTGACAACCGTAAGCCTGTCATGGGTCTTGCCTACATTCAGCATAGTCTTAATAAAGTTCTTCCCGTTCTTGCCGAACACCCAGGCGATCCGCACGATAAAATACTTAGACAAATTCTCCGCCACCGCAAGCTCTCCTTCTAATTTGGTCTTGCCATAGACGTTCAGCGGCTTATAATCCTTGCAGTCCGGATCCCAGGGGGTGCTTCCCTGTCCGTCAAAGACATAATCCGTGCTGAGATATACCATCTTGCAGTCAAGCTTTTTACAGCTCTCGGCTATATACCTGGTACCGTCGGCATTGATGGCGCGCACCTTATCTACCTTATCTTCATCCTCCGCCAGGTCTACCGCCGTCCACGCCGCACAGTGAACTACTACATCCGGCTTCACATCCTCAATCTTCGTCCTCACCGCGTCCGCGTCCGTAATATCCATCTGAACATAGGGCATAGAAGTAACTGCCGTCCCGTCCTGTATCCCGCTGTACCCGGGAGCTATATCACTGCCGATTCCTTCATAGCCCCGTCCTGCCAACTCATTCATCACATCATGGCCTAACTGTCCCGCCACTCCTGTCACTAATATCTTCATGCTGATCCCTCCTGTTTACCGGTTTGCATACATCTTCTCATAATAATTCTGATACTCGCCGGAGATGATCGTCTCCCACCACTCTTTATTATTCAGATACCACTCGATCGTCTTCTTGATCCCGTCCGCGAACTTCGTCTCCGGAAGCCATCCAAGCTCACTGTGGATCTTCGCCGGATCGATCGCATAGCGCATATCGTGTCCCTTGCGGTCGGTTACATAGGTGATCAGGCTCTCCGGTTTCCCCAGCTCCTTGCAGATGATCTTGACGATATCAATATTCTTCATCTCATTGTGGCCGCCGATGTTATAGACTTCTCCCACGCGTCCCTTATGGATGATCAGATCGATCGCCTTGCAGTGATCCTCCACATAGAGCCAGTCACGGACATTCTCACCCTTCCCGTATACCGGCAGCGGCTTATCGTTGAGCGCATTGGCGATCATCAGCGGGATCAGCTTCTCCGGGAAATGGTACGGCCCATAGTTGTTAGAACATCTGCTGATGGTCACCGGCAGGCCATAGGTCCTGTGATACGCCAGAACCAACAAGTCCGCCGCCGCCTTGGATGAGCTGTATGGGCTGCTGGTATGGATCGGCGTCTCCTCCGTGAAAAACAGATCCGGCCTGTCAAGAGGCAGATCTCCGTACACCTCGTCGGTAGATACCTGATGATAGCGGGTGATGCCGTACTTCCTGCAGGCATCCATCAGCACAGCCGTTCCCTTGATATTGGTATCCAGGAACACCTCCGGGTCCTCGATGGAACGGTCTACATGACTCTCCGCCGCAAAATTCACCACCATATCCGGATGTTCTTCTTCAAACAGCCGATACACTGCCTCCCGGTCTGTGATGCTCTCCTTCACGAATCTGAAATTCGGATTATCCATCACCGGTTCAAGCGTAGACAGATTCCCCGCATAAGTCAGGCAGTCCAGGCAGATGATCCTGTAATCCGGGTACTTGCCAAGCATGTGAAATACAAAGTTGCTTCCGATAAATCCGGCTCCGCCGGTCACTATAATATTCATAATCATTCTCCATTCTGCTTTGTTAATATAGTCCGTCCTGATATTTCCCGTCCAGGACGTCTTTCAGATATTGGCCATACTGGTTCTTCTTCAGGATCTCGTACACCTTGAGCACCTCTTCTTTGGAAATCCATCCGTTCAGGTAAGCGATCTCCTCCAGGCAGCCGATCTTGCGGTGCTGATGGGACTCCATAGTCTTGACGAAATTCGTCGCGTCCACGAGACTCTCATGGGTTCCCGTGTCAAGCCAGGTGAAGCCCTGTCCCAGAAGCTCCACATTCAGCTTCTCCGACTCCAGATACACCCGGTTCAGATCCGTGATCTCAAGCTCGCCCCGGGCGCTTGGCTTTAAATCCCTGGCATACTCTACCACCTGATTATCATAGAAATACAGCCCTGTCACGCAGTAATTACTCTTAGGGCACTCCGGCTTCTCCTCGATCGAGATCGCCTTGCCCTCATGGTTGAATTCCACGATTCCGAAACGCTCCGGATCGTCCACATAATAACCGAATACGGTTGCGCCTTTTCCGGATTCCGCATTCTTGACCGCCGCTTTCAGCCGCTTCTTCAATCCGTGGCCCGCGAAGATATTATCGCCCAAGACCATGGCAACCGTGTCGTCTCCGATAAAATCCGCCCCGATAATGAATGCCTGCGCAAGTCCGTCGGGGCTTGGCTGTACCGCATAGGACAACTGAACACCGAACTGATGCCCGTCTCCTAAGAGCTCCTTGAACCTGGGCGTATCCTGCGGTGTGGAGATGATAAGGATCTCCCGGATCCCGGCATTCATCAGCACCGACATGGGATAATAAATCATCGGTTTATCATAGATCGGCAACAACTGCTTGGATGTCACCATGGTGAGGGGATACAGACGCGTGCCGGATCCTCCTGCTAATATAATTCCTTTCATTTGAAACCTCCTGTTACCCATTTACTCATAGTGTTCATATATTCATGCATTTTCATTCCGTCTTTAGACATTATAAATGGTGACCTTAGGTCACCTTCAAGCACTTTTTCCATATTTAAGTAAATATTTGTATTTCGTCCGGTAAGGTATGCTATAATAAGACATAACAAGATTACTTTTTTATAGGAGGTGAACAAAAATGCCAACAAATGAAAAAGAATATAATGGCTATTTATTTGATCAGTTATCTATCCTGGAACGAATCGAAGCTGTTACAGATGATGAAAAGGCATTAAAACAGATAGCCATTGAACGGCGGCAGATCGAACGCAAATTATATCAGAATCCCTCCTTACAGGGAAAGGAGCAGGTTTAAACAAAGGAGACGCGGCACCTTACAAGGTTCGCGTCTCCTTTGTCTAACCTCAACTAATTATAATCATATCCGGCACAGGAACGCTCCCGCCTCCTTCGTGATCCGGAACCCCTTATCTGTCTTACGCTTCACGTAAGATCGGAATTCCTTATACCGCTCCGTAATATACTGCCCCTGATTGCCATGGCAGGAGAGCACATAAGAGATCAGAGGCTCCGGCTCCGGTACGATCAATTGATCTTCGTACATCTTCCACCGACAGACCGGAAAATATTCCTCTAAGATCCCGGCACCATTCTCCTTCCCGAACCGATCATACAGCTTATCCGCCGACAGCACGATCCGATCGTCGAATCCCTGCACCAGGAGACTCACCTCTTTCATATGTTCCTGCCCATAAGCACTGCACAAGAACCTTCCGTCCGGTCTGAGCACCCGCCGCACCTCACCGCACACCCGGCGGATATCCTCACAATAGAACAGAACATGATTGGCGATCACCAGGTCGAAGCTTCCGTCCGCAAAGGGAATATGCTGACAGTCGAACACCTCGTAGGAAAACCGTCCGTCCTTCGCACCGATCGCACGGCGGGCGTCTCTTAACATCCCTTCCGAGATGTCCGACAGTATGATATCCGCCTCTTTCGGCAGATGCTTTAGATTCTCGACCCAGAGCGTTCCGTCCCCGCAGCCTAACTCCAAGATCCGAATACCCGGACATACTTCCAACTGTTCATAGATCCAGGGGAACCACCCTTGCTGATTCTGTGAATACAGGCTGTGCAGGTGGATGCGCGCCGAGATATTGGATGCGTTCTGATACTGGTTTTTCAGGCTCTTCTCCATCCCAGTCAGATGGATCAGGTTCAGCATCTTGTTCCAGTCGATGGTCCGCTCTTTCTGTATCGCGTCCGAGGTCTCCATGATCGCGGTCTCCACAAGCTGCATCTGCTCGATACGATCCCGCACCAGCTTGAGCTGAATGTTCAGGGAATCCAGCATGAAGTGATAATCCGCATCATCAATGGTCATCTCTCTGATGTCATCCAGCGAGAATCCCAGGTATTTCAGCAGCAAGATCTGCTGAAGCCTTGCAAAGTCTTCGTCTGTATAAAACCGCGCTCCCGATTCACTGACAAAGGAGGGCTTTAAGATATCCTGTTTGTCATAGTAGCGTATTGTCCGCAAAGTAACATTCGCCATCCGGGCAAATTTACCGGATGAATAGTAACCCGGTTTGTTCATTATGAAAATTGGGTCATATAACCCGGATATTCGGCGTGCCCGGTCTCTAGCGTCCCGCCTTCGACTGTGATCTTGATCTGATCGCATTCATATGCATCCAGGAATGTGTTGCACACACCGCCCATGATATAGTATTCCCCTGAGGTTCCCATACTGGAGATATAGGAAGCAAATGCATTATTAAAATCAATCTCAATCGTATCCTTTCCGTCTACCTCCTTGACCTCAAGAGACAGAATCTTGACATCTGCCGTCACTACGCCCTTATCAACCAGAGCGGTCAAGATATTCTCTGCTGAGAACGATCCCATCTGAATCTCCTCAGAATCAAATGCCGTCGCATCCTCATTGCTGTAATAAACCGTGATATCCGGCGAATGCTGCACACTGTTGTCAACCTCTGACTGATCGGATTCCTGATTCTCCTGATCCTGCCCCTCTTCCTCCTGGCTGTCTTTCTCCTGGTCATCCTGATCCTGGTCCTCTTCTTCCTCCTGATCCCCCTGACCCGGCGTCTCACTCTCTTCCTGTTCCGATGCATTCACTTCCTTGGTCTGCCCCTGTTCACAGCCTGTCAGACAGAGCATCCCGGCTAAAAATAACATTGATAATAACAGTCTCTTCTTCATACTCCATATACTCCCTTCTCTTGCTTCACAATACTTCATCTGTTACCGCTTCGTTCGTATCTTCTTCACCGCCTGTCCTGCATCCCTGAGCGGTCTCGTAAGCTTCCATGAACGCGACGTGCTGATCTCTGATAATCTCTTAACGGCTTTTGCCGTTTCTCTGCCTGCCGCGGCTGCCTTCCTGTACATCTGCCATATGATCTTACCCGCTTCCGAATGCAGATCAATACTTTCATATTCGATCCGGACTTTACAATACGCCTTATCACCCAGAGCTATCACAATCTGCGGATCCTTCTCATTGAAGAAGATATCTTCCTCCGCCTTAAACCCATGAATGATTTCATACTCCGCCGGTGCACCGTCAAGCAATACTATCAGATTCCTAAGTCCATATCTTCCGTCATCGTCCGGATCGAAACGGACCGCTCTGCAGGAATCCGGAATATCTAACACAAATGCAACCGGCTGTCCTCCTTCTCTGGCCTTGTATTCCACAACCGTCTTCGATTCTTCACAGAATCCATCGCCTGTATCGAAGAAGAACTCCGCCCTGGTCTTGTCCACATACTGGTGCAGCGGCGACAGCACATCCATGAATGAATATCCTATATCCTTCCCAGAATCTGCAATCCCGCATTCATCCGCCTTTTCCATCTCCTCAAGCAGTCTCCTGGAAGAGTCCGCATCCTGATACCTGTGGAAGAATGCCATCTTCTCCTTTCGCACCTCCCGGAATCCATCCCGACCCGCCAAGATATCTCCCAATATCTCAAAAAGCTTATCCTGCGTGCCGACCACAGGTCCCGGCATGAGAAGCTTCGGGTCATCCACGATAAATCCTCTGTCCGCCTGATACTTTGCCAGATCAGGGCAGGAGAATATGATCGGCTTATCAAGCAGAAGGAAATCAACATACACCGACGAATAATCGGTGATCAGAGCATCAAATCCATTCATAACATGATAGATCGTCAGGAAATTCTTATTCAGTATGTCCGTATCCAGGAAAATCATTCGCTTCGGAAGCTTCACATTCTCTCCCTTAAAGAATTCATTATCAGCAAAATGCACCTTCGCGAAAATGTACGCGTGATTCGCCTCCAGAAACTGATCGATCTGATCCGCATCATAATCCGGATAATTGAAAATATTATTCTCAAACTGCTCTCCTTCATCCTTCAAGCCCTTGCGCATGGTTGGCAGATAGAAGATCAGTTTATCCGTCTCTACATCTATGTCTGTAAGCTTCTTAAGCTCTTCTTTGCCGTCAGACCAGAACATCATATCATTTCTCGGATAACCGGTCTCCTTAACCTTACGAGGATCTACTGCAAACATGCCGCTTAGCGTAAGCTGCGACAGCCTCGAAGGAGCCGTAATAAGATCGGTCTGTGTCGTGATGGTCTTCAGCAGCCGGAAATCATCGGAATCCGCAGCCGCACTGTCAAAGAATCCGATCAATTTGAGCGGGAAGCCATGCCATGCCGCAACATGAATCTGATCCGGTCTCTTCCGGTCCGCAAATTGAAAAGAGGACGTGATCAGAAAACGTGCCCTGTCGATCATCAGCTCCGTCGTCTCTTCGCCCTCCAAGCCGCAGGCGACGCCCTTCTCTCTTAATGCCTCCAGCATCTTCCTGTCCTGTATGACCCAAAATGTATCATAATCGGTATTCTTCGTGACATATTCCCATAATGCTCTTGAATTATCCGCAAAATCCGGTGTCGCCCCAAACACCATCAACTTCTTATCAACAAATTGCCCCATTCTGTTTCTTCCTCTCAAAATATCTTTAGTTCACTCTTGATCTTTGTTGTCGAAACCTCAGGTGTCCGATTCAGATAGACGACTTCACACAGGCTCTTTAATTCATCAAACTTGCCCTCCCAGTCATCCCCTATAACAAATGTATCGATCTGATATAACTTGATATCACTTGCCTTCTGCTCCCACGCTTCCTCCGGAATGACCAGATCAACATACCGGATCGCCTCTAAAAGCCGCTTTCTCTCCTCATAAGAAAAGTAACATTTCTTATTCTTGATGGCATTGAATTCATTTGTAGAGAGCCCGACGATCAGGTAATCCCCTAATCGCCTGGCTCTTTCTAACAGATTAATATGTCCGTAATGAATCAAATCAAACGTGCCATACGTAATCACTCTCTTCATATATTACCTCATCTGGGTCTTAATGGTATACTACAACCGTCGTTCCGGTCGGAATCGTATCATAGATCCACTTCGCATTCTCGATCAGCAGTCTGACACAGCCATGTGACAACGCCATGCCGACCCTTCCGTCCTGCAAGGTTCCGTTCTTGTTATACAGTACGGAGTGGAACAGATAATTCCCTCTGAACTGTGTATACCAGTAGCATCTCGCCGCTCCGGAATCAAAATAATACCCCTTGCTTCCCACGGAGAAGACTCCCTCTACCGTAGGCGTACCCGGTGCACCGTCGCCGCAGTCCCAGTAATGGACGAACTCCCAGCCGCCTGCGCCTCTCTGGAAGACACCCACCTTATGAGTGCTCCGGTTCACCATCAACAAATAGGGCGTCGGACTGCTGTACAGATTAGCCCGATTCAACATCTGACCCTGCTGGGTCGGTACCTTGTACAGAGAGTAAGAAGTCTTGCCGAATCCATTCATAGAATTCCCGGAATAGACATATGCATGAGTCGTGTATGCGCCGCCGCTGTTGTGCCTTGCACTGTCCACAACTGCATTCCACTTACCGTTTCCTCTGTTCACACCCTCGTACCACACGAGATCATCCTGGCCGTTGGTATTGCTCCATGTCGGGAACTGCACCCTGTTACCCGATGCACCCATGATACCGACCTCATACTGTGTAGAATTGATCGGCATATTATAGACATAGTTAAGCGGTGATATATTGGCTGTCGCACCGCCTACACAGGTCTGCGCCCCATTGTTCGCCGTCACATACACATGCGCCGTATAGTTTCCAAAATGATGCGCATGATCTGCAACCCTTACATTCACAGCGTATACGCCTTCTGAAATCCTTCCTGCCGTATACCATGCGATATCGCTCTGGTTGCTTGCACACCAAACCGGGATCTGCACCTTATTAACTCCTGACACTGCGGTCACACCGCTGACCGTCACCTGGAAGGTACCTGCCGTACGGTTAATATTACCGATCTGTACACGTGCCGCCATTGGTCTCTTCGTCACATCGAATCCGGTCGCCCCTATGAAATGAAGGCTGCCGTCTGCCGTCTCATAATATCCATGTACAATATATTTCCCAAATTCTCCATGATTCGCAACCTGCACATCACAGGTATAGCTGCCGTTCTTACCGGATGCACTGTACCATCTGATATCATTCTGGCCATTTGCAGCGCCCCATACGGCGAACCTGACACCCTTCTCTCCGCCCGGAACTACCAGTCCCGACAGCGAGATCCGGTAAGTGGATTCTGTACCGCTGATATCCGCCGCGCTAAGAGACTGATATCCCGGCTTCAGTTCACAGCTTGTAGCGCCTACAAAATTCAGCGCGCCCGTCACATCCGTCATGTAAGCATGGATCGTATATTTCCCACAGTTATACTGATGGTTCGCGATGTTGGCATTCACGATATAATCGCCGTTGGAGTTACGGTTCGCGGTATACCATACGATATCCTTCTGTCCCGGATCTGACCAGATCGGAACCTGAACCTGTCTGATCAATCCGACATTCTTGATACCCGATACCTTCACCTGAAACTGTCCGCCGGAATTACTGCCCACGGAAGCCTCAACGCTTCCGCCTGACGGCGCTTCTGTCTCGAATCCTGATGAGCCAAGGAAGATCATGGATCCATCCGGCATCTGTGCATATGCATGCACATTATACTTTCCAAGCCCTGTGTGATCCATAACGGAGATCTTATATCTGTATGTATTGCCCCCATTGTTCGGAAGTGTATACCACTTGATATCGTCCTGACCGTTCACCGCACTCCAGGTTGGAAACTGGATATTCTTCGCTCCCGGAATCTCGATTCCTGTAAGCTCAACGGTAAAGTCTCTCTCATTGTTCTTGGTTACGGTAAGCTTCCCCTTGTTAAGCTGCACGTCCTGGGCCGCAGAACCCAGATAATACTGCTTGCCGGCCTTATCCGTAACGTACACATGGATATTATAGGTTCCCGTAGAATACTTATGATTCTTAAGATCTACATCCGTGTAATAGACGCCGTTACTGCTCCTTTGCGCCGGATACCATACGATATCGTCCTGGCCGTTCACCACACTCCAGACCGGCACAAGGATCTCTTTCACCTGCTCTGTATCCACACCTGAGATCACAACCCGGAAGGTGCCCTTCCCGCTGTTATAATCCGTTACTCTGATCTGACCGTCATCGATCAGACGTGCTTCATCCAATGTCATGATTCCGGCATCCGGTTCTTCGGTCTCTGGTTCCGTCTGGTTCACGGCATCCGGTTCCGCCTGATCATCCGCCGCATCTCCTGCCGGACCTTCCTGCCCGTCCAAAACCACAGGCGTCTCCTGCGGCTCTTGTTGTTCAGGATCGGAGGTGCTGCCTGTTCCAAAGGATATCCCATTTTCCGTCAACTGTACCGTAGCATTCCCGGGCTCCTCAACCGCCCAGACATTCGTACCAAGCAATGCAAGCAATAGTACATACACGCCCGCTCCTTTTAATAATCTTGTCATTCTTCCCCGCATAACTCAATCTCCTTTCTTGTCTTCCCCTTCTAATCCCCTTGAAAAACTCCTCCTTTCGTCTATCTTCCTATACTAATCTGATTCAGCAAAATCTCATACAACTGCCGGTGCTTCTTCACCGTAACATGCAGGATCAGACCGCAGATCCACAGAAGAATCCCGATCGTTGCAAGCACACCCGACACAATAAGAGTCGGGAAGCGAAGAACCAGACCGGTGGCAAAATACTCCAGAAGCACCGGAATGAATAATGCCAGCGCGCTAATGACACAGATCACGGACAAAGTCGTAAAAAACAACAACGGTTTGTAATCCCGGAACAGATTCATGATCGTCTTCAACACCTTGACGCCGTCGCTTACCGTGTTGAGCTTAGATTCACTTCCCGTAGGCCTGTCCCTGTAAGAAACCGGAACCTCCTCAAGCAGGAAATTCTTATCCAGCGCATGGATAGTCATCTCCGTCTCAATCTCGAAGCCCTTGGACAGAACCGGAAAACTCTTGACAAAGAGCCGGCTGAACGCACGGTAACCTGTCATAATGTCCTTGACATTGCTCCTGAACAGTCTATTGATCAGGCCTCTCACAACAAGATTCCCCGAATTGTGAAAAGGCCGCTTATTCTCTGTAAAATATGTGGAAGACAATCGGTCGCCGATCACCATATCCACTCCCTTGTTAAGAACCAGGTCGATCATCTGAGGGGCATCCTCCGCCGGATAAGTATCGTCTCCGTCGATCATCAGATAGCACTGTGCCTCAATATCCCGAAACATACTCCTGATCACATTTCCCTTGCCCTGCCGATATTCATATCTGACAATCGCACCGGCATCCCTTGCGATCCGGTCTGTTCCGTCGGTGGAATTATTGTCATACACATAGATGACCGCTTCCGGCAGCACACGCCTGTAATCTCTTACAACCTTCTCTATTGTAATACTCTCATTATAGCAGGGTATTAACACTGCAACTTTATCCATTATACTATATTCTCCTTACTCTGTCATTCAAGGTCATTTCTGAAATCCTCTGGTGCGCCATCAGTCTGAAGCTCTGGTATATGACCAGATACTTCGCGATCTGAAGCAGAGGATATACACCGGCCAGATACATATAGACGGAGGGCTCCATCTCCGTACCAAACCAACTGCTGAACAGCACAACGGCTGTCACCAACAGAACAGCAGACAACAGCATCCCCATAATACACAGCCACATCTCTATATGCCTTCTGTCACGGAAAAGGGCCGCCGTTATATATACAAGCCCTGCTATGGCCGCGATATTGACGATCACACTCAATATCCTGTAGAGCGCATGGATAACTGTCACAGATACCTGGACCAAACGGTCCGTCAGTCCAAAAGAAGTATCCATAGCCTTATCTGTCCTTGCATACTTCGCAGGATAAGTAGTATCGCTGTAGAAGAAATCTTCCCACTCCCTGATCACATCAGCCTTTCCCGTACTGATACCCATTTTGCAGAGTTTGACCGCCGGTCCCTTATAGTTCATAACGCCTGTAAAATATTTCCAGAAATCCTTCCAGTATTTGCCGTTCTCTATATATTCCTCCTGTACCTCTACACTGCTTAAGTGGATTAATCCATCTTCTTTCAAAGCGCCGCTCTCAAAAGCTTCATCCAATTCCTCCACAGCCTTGCCGCAGAAAGTTCTCATCTTCGCGCTGCTCTTAAAATATCCCGCATCGCTGAGGGCACAGCGCATAACCCACATAGGCATATCGCCCTTCATATCCTTATTCTTCCCCTGGCTCCAATTGGCTTCCTGACCAAGGATCTCTTCCTTGATGGAACGAAGCGAAGGACTAACACGGATCGCATCTGCGATAGCGTCATTGGAACACCATACATCCGAGGAGGCGTCTTTGTCTTCTATCTTATACAGACAGTCCATCAATTCCGCGAATTCTGATCCTGTTCTCTCACTTGCAGCAAATTCATCATAATAAATAAAATTCATGGTACAGATTCCCAGGGTAACGATACCAAGCGAGACGACCGGCAGCAGAATCCATACGGCCTTTCTTATTATCTGCCTTGTAATCTGCCTGTTCTCCCAGATCAGGCAGGCAAGAGTCACTGCTGTCACCACAGACACAAAAGGCATAATCCATATGGAATCGTCCCTTATATAATAGAAGAACGGCAGACAAACTGCACCGCCGATCCCCCATCTGCGAAGTCGGCTCTCATCATCTCTTCCAAGAAAGAGCGCGATCATACAGGAAAAAACCAATATTACCGCATATGGAACCAGCGCCATCTGATAGGTCCTCTGCACCACCAATTCCTTAAATCCGATCGGTGAATAGAGAAGCAGCAAATAGATCGCCGCTTTCCACTCTATATGAGGAATCAGTCTGTAGACAGACTTGACAAACACCGCAGAAGACACAATACATAAGAGACCTATAGCAACGGAATACGGTACCCTGATAATATGCCAGAACGCTGCAAACAGAGGATAAGATACACTCTTCACCAACGTCAGATGGGAATAATCCCCCAACCACTGAAAATCCGCCAGGCTATCTGCATAATGATACATCAATTGGTCGTCATATACCTGTTCTGTCCAATAAGATAACGGCGTCTGCCAGAACAAAAACAGACGAAAAAGCGTCGCGAAAAGCAGGAATCGCATGATCAACTGTCTCTGCCTTCTCTGTTTCTTTCTCTCCGATAATCTCAAAGCTCTTCTTCCTCTACTCCTATTCTATCCTATATATATAATAATTGCCAACATTTTTTACTTTTATAAGATTTAATTTGTCCCTGCCTGATATTAAATATGAAACCCCCAACTTCTTCAAATCCTCCGCCGTCAATGATACGGTAAATACATCCGGCTGGTTCAGAAGAAATTCGGGTTTCCCGCTCTCCTTCAAAGAAACTGCAATATGCGCATACCGGTTATATATCTTTGCATTGACACCGTCCGGATCCAATGCTTCCCACCTCTTAAGGTTCGGGTACACATTCGTCGAATTGACCGTTGGCGCCCCCGCCATGATCCCTATATTGATGCAGGGAAAACCTAACCCTTCCACAGCCCACAGCGCCTCTGGTTCCTGCCCGTGTACTTCTTCTATGGTCTGAACCAGCTCGGTATCATAGATATTGTCCACTCCGCGTCTTACCGGATTAACCAGCGCCCCCGCCAATATCATCACACCCATACAGAGAACTCCGAAAAACTTCCTGCATCTATTGTCATGATACCGAATCAGCAGGTAGAACATCAAAATCCACAACACAACAGTAAAGATATAATATCCCGCTTCCGGATAGAAGTCCTCGTTAATAAGGCTGCCGATCTTAACGACAGCGTATCCGCCGATCACGGCTAACGCTCCGCCGACTGCCGCCGGACAGCTCCATTCCAACAGGGATACGCCGCGGATCAGCATCAGTATATTGACGAATCCCAGTATCACGAAAGCTCTTGGCGCGGTCGAATAACTCATGAGCGTCACCTTCGCAAGCATCGCCGGGAATCCGGCGATACACCAGATCAGGAGGAATACATCCACACAAAGCAGGATCCCTATCAGCTTATCCCTTTTCTTTACCGCAACATACAGCGGAATGATATAGCACAGCGGGAAGAAATCTATAAACTGTGCGCTCTCACATGCATTCGCGCCTGTTCCCTCTCCCAAAAGCGCATACCAGATATTGGAAGCATAATTGAAGAACTCAAGACCGATCCCTCCGCCCGTATCCAGCCGTTTCCCCGGATAAGCCGTATTCAGGACCAGTTCAATGGTCTCCTTAGAGTTGTTCCAAACGTGGAGCATGATTCCGGCAAAAACTGCAAGAACCGCCGCAAGGCATAAGACATCTCCCATGTTCATCTTAAATCCCCGGTAATTCTCAAGGATCACCCAGATTCCCAGACCCAGGATCACATATGCCATGGGGAACTGCCACGCCGGATACAGTATCAAGATAAATCCGCCCGCGCAGACTGCAATCACCGACGCACAAATCCCCCGAACCCATGTCCTTGTATCTGTCATGTATTTCTGCAGAAGCAGTACCGACAACTGCCCGAAGACCAGCATCTCTACAAGTCCGTTGATCGCGAACCACCACTGGACCACAGGGGCAAAAGCAACAAGGAAAGCACCGGACACAGCCAGCCGCTTATCCCCTCCGGACAGAAGCATACCCATCTCAAAGGATACCAGAAACAGCGCAATCCATCTGCCATACCAGAAAAAAGCCAGACCCATTCCGGCCGGCAGAAAAAGATACCCCCAATAGAAGGGTTTGAAGATCATTGCAATATCCCTGACAGGCTGCCCATAGACCATGAACATATCGGTCGCAGCCCCCCGAACCGTATCACTGTAATAGGGAAATGCACCGGCTGCGTTGCGGTACTGGGACAGCATCATAGGCGTTGAGACCGCCCATTCATCCGAACGGATCGGCCTTGCAGCCCCAAGGAGCGTTCCCGTATCTGTTCCTCCCATATACGCCTGCCACACACCGATGGATGAACCGTTCAGCTCACAGACCACACACAATACGAACAAGGCCGCCGCTATGGCAAATCTCCAGGCATACAGGAACGACACGAACCTTGCACCGTAATGATCATATAACAGAAATATCGCAAACAGAAGAACGGCAAGAAGGCAGACCTTTTTGGAGACGCATGCCCTCCTGACGTAGAACAGCATATTCCCTGCTCTGGACGCATCCGCGACACCTTCCAGCCAAAATGCATATATTCCCGCCACCAAAGCCAGCAGCAACGCACCAGCTGCATATATCCCCCACCTACAAACTTTCGTCCTTCTATCACGCATATTTCCTATCTCCAATCCTCATCTATTTTAAACTAAAATCACATCTTTCCAAAGACAGGTTCGGATTGTAATATGGATCTCCATTCTTCAATATCTCAGGCCATTTCTGAGCAAACGTAGCGATCTCTCCGTTGAATCTGTCTACCTTCTCTTTCGTATTCTCAAGGCCTCTTGATTTTGATTCATAATGATATAATTCCGCATATGGATTATATACGATCAAGTATCCTGCTTCACGGATCTTCATACACAGGTCAATATCGTTGAACGCTACCTGTAATTCCGTACTTAAGCCGCCCACTTCCTCAAAGACACTCTTCTTCACCATCATACACGCCGCCGTGACAGCGCTCATATCCTGTGCACAGATGATCCTTGAGAAATAACCGTTGGCGCTGCGCGGCAGCCCGATAAATGCATGGCCCGCGATTCCGCCGAAGCCGACGATCACCCCGGCATGCTGTATGGTCTCGTCGCTGTAGTAAAGCCTTGCTCCCACAGCGCCTACATTGTCATGCATACAATACCCAATCATCTCCTCCAAGCAGCTTCCGTTAATGATCTCCGTGTCGTTGTTCAAAAGCAGCAGGTACTCGCCCTTTGCGAACTTGGCGCCGTAATTATTAATGGCAGAATAGTTGAACTCTCCTTCCCAGCATACCACATGAACTCTTGGGTTCTCCTTCTCAAGATCCTTATAGTAGCGGAAGGTCTCTTCATTCTCACTGTTATTCTCTACGATAATATACTCGTAATTGTCGTATGTGCTCTTCTGCTCGATAGAACTGATGCATTTGTCCAGATCCTCGATATGGTCCTTGTTCGGTATGATCAGAGAGATCAGCGGATGCTCCTTCAAGATATGCTCGGTCTTATAAAGTCCCAGATATTCTCCCTGATGTACCTTCGCCGCAATTCCGATCCTGTCGTAATGCGCCTGCACCGCTCTCTTACCCGCCTCAAATGCATACATCTTGCTCTGCGGATTCTCTGACGTGGAATCCTTATGCGCCCGCCAGTGATACAATACCTTCGGAATATGATGCACAGATCCGGCCGCCTCCACGCTTCTCAGGACAAAATCATAATCCTGCGCCCCGTCGAATTCGCTTCGAAGCATTCCCACCTGATCCATGATCTTCCTGCTCACCACGAACAGATGGCAGATATAATTCATAGAACACAGAAGATCAATATTAAAATCCGTCTTAAAATGCGGTTCAAAATATTCCTTCCCGTTCATAGAGATCTTATCTTCATCCGAATACAGCGCATCGATCTTCGGATCTTCATTGAGCGCCTTCACACACTCATACAATGCGTCTGGAGTCAACAAATCGTCATGGTCGGCAAACGCAATGTAATCCCCTGTTGACACACGGAGCGCTTCATTCGTATTTTCAGAGATCTTAAGCGGAACAGGGCTTATCACCGTCTTGATCCTTCTATCAGACTCCTGATATCTCTTAAGCGCTTCTGTAAGAACACTGTTCTCTTCACCGCTTCCATCCGACAGACATAATTCCCAATTACCATAGGTCTGCTCCCTAACAGAACAGATCAGCTCCTCCAGATAACTAAGCGGCGTCTTATATAGAGGAACCGCTATACTGATCTTAGGCATACGGTCAAACCGCGCCTCCCTCTGGGCATCCAGTTCGTCCTTCGTCGGCCCGTTCGCCTTGCGCCAGGACATATAGTTATTCTCATTCAGCCTGAAAAGCTTGACAACAGCGCGTCTTGCAGTCCGCCTTACACCTTCCGTCTTAAGATAACTTACCGTCTTCGCCTTAATCTTCCTGGCTTCTGTTACTCCCTTCTTCACCACCGACGGATAGATCTCATGGTCATACTCTGTCCGGTTCTTCCCGTCGCTTAAGACGATCTTCACTCTCTTGCTGCCGGCATCGTCAAGGATCAGTTTGAACCCATGTGCATCCTCTGCCGCTGTCTCCGGGAATTCCGCCACTACATCCTGCCTGAACATCTCCTCTGTGTCGAATTCAATCGGTTTCCCGCCCTCATCTGCGGCCATGATCCGAACCGGGCGATCCTTTGCGATATACCATCCCTTGATCTCCACCTTACCGTCTTTGGCCTGGGATTCCTCGATAAAGCTCTCCACTCTTCCCCGAAGCTTCATGATCTTACGGCAGGGGATCGCATAGACCAGCCGCTTCTTCCCCTCCGCCTCCTCAAAGATACGGATGTACTTCCGGCTGTTCATAGCTTCCGGCAGCGGAAGCCAGAAATAATACTCTCTGTCGATCCCGTAAGAATCCGTCAAATGCCGCTTTCTGATCTCGATTCCTTCTTTTATCGATATCTTCGGCACCAGCCTCTTATCATCCAACAGGAATAAGAGCTTATTATCCCCCATCTCATTGTTGGAAAACCAGCACTGAACCAGCAATATATTGGGATTGCCCACCTTCAGCCGGTATTTGATAATTCTAAACTCATTCTTCTCACTATTCATAATCTCACCTATTCAAATAATTTATACAAAATCTTCATAAATGCAGTGATAAATGCAATAAATATAATGACTACACAGAACGTCTCCATATCAAACCGATTCGTGACCGTCCGCATGATCATGGTTCCATTCACCGCACTGCCGCCGATGGTAAGCTCCGTCCCTTCCTCCGTCTCAGGCTGATAATAGAACGAAACTCCCTTCCTGGCTGAAACCGGATCAGACCATATAGATAGAGTATATTCCTTGTCCCTGCTGTCTTCTATCGTGTCAAACGTAAGCTTATTGAACTTGGATGCCTTAAGCTCACTGGCCGGATAGCTTCCGCTTGCAACAGGCGTATTGGGCGATCCGCTTGTGATCCTGTAACAGACATTCACATCCGTCACATCCCCGGTGACCTGACACTTCACATAGATCCCATCCATCGTATCCTCACGGCATACAAACTTCTGCTCTACCCGCTGATCCTCCAGGATACCCATGCTTATATATTCGCTGTTATCCACACCCTTGTCATATATCATGTTCATCTTTGCGATATGCGCATACCAGTATGCAAACACCAGCACAAGGATGATCATCACGATCCAACTTACCCTTTTCTTCATTGTCAACCTCATCATCTATGATTGTTCATATTCCTTACAGATATCACTTGCCGCGCCAAACCGTTTCAACTGCCCGCTCTCAAGCCATGCGATCTTATCACAGATCTTCTTCACCTGTGCGATGCTGTGTGATACAAACAGAATCGTAGTTCCTTGATCCGCCATAGCCTGAATGCGCCGTTCACACTTCTCCTGAAACCGAAAATCTCCCACAGAGAGTACCTCATCCACAATCAGAATATCCGGTACGCCGATAGTGGCAATGGAAAATGCGAGTCTTGACACCATCCCTGACGAAAAGTTCTTAACCGGAACATTCATGAAATTCTCAAGCTCCGAGAAACTCACGATATCATCATAGAAAGCTTCCATCTCTCGCCTCGAATGCCCCAGAAGCGCCCCGTTCAGGAAGACATTCTCCCGCGCCGTCAGATCCATATCAAAACCGGCTCCAAGCTCGATCAGCGGGGCGACGCTTCCGTTCACATGCACGGAGCCTTCCGTGGGCTTCAAGACACCTGCGATCGTCTTGAGCATAGTACTCTTACCGCTCCCGTTCAGTCCGATCAACCCCAGGGCATCTCCCTGCATCACCTCGAAGGACACGTCCCTCAACGCCCAGAATTCCTCAAAAGACACCTGGTTCTTAAGGCTCTTGATCACGTATTCCTTAAAACTGTCAAACTTCTCGGAAGACAGATTAAACTTCATGGATACATGCTCCACCTTGACCATCACTTTGTCACTCATATATTCTCTCCTAATATTCTCTCCTATAGATTCAATATAAAATTATCCTGATTCTTATAGAATACCCAGAAACCTATCATAAGCATAATTCCTGTCTCTACCACCGCCACGAACAATGACCTCCACCCAAAGAAAGTATTGTAAAGCATCACGTTACGGAACATAAGTACGATATTCGTGATCGGATTGAGCATCACGAAGCCTGTCAGCCATTCCGGCAGCATCGCCATCGGATAGATCACCGGCGTCAGATACATGAGCGCTGTGATAAATACCGAATACAGATGCATGATATCCCGGAACTTGACAGTAACAGCCGCAAGGACCAATCCCACTCCCAGCGAGAACAGAACCAGCAAGAGCAGCGGTACCGGCGCAAGCAGCGTCATCCAGTGCAGCTCTGTCCTTGTCGCCGTCATGACCAGCAAAAGCGCCGTAAAGGACGCCATCAGGTTAATAAAACTCGAAAAAATGTGCGAAAGTACAAAAAGATACTTCGGAACATATACCTTCTTGATCAATGACGCGCTCGATACGATGGATGACATGGAACTGGTCGTCGCATCGGAGAAAAAGTTGAAGATCAACTGCCCGCTTAAGATATAGAGCGGAAAATTCTCAATATCGAACTTGAAGATATTCGAGAAGACGACCGACAGCACGATCATCATACACAGAGGGTTCAGCAGCGTCCACAAAACCCCCAGGACCGAACGGCGGTACTTGATCTTAATATCTCTTGCTATCAATTCTCCTAATAATGGCTGAAACTTTATAAAATTCTGTATATATGCAGACAAAACTCTTCCTCCTAGTATAATAATGAACTGCGCCAAATCATTGCATTCATCTGGAAACAAGCTGTCTCCTGCCCTGATTATTCCCAGATGAATATAATGATCTATTGATGCTTATCAAAACGCAAACTAGCAGTATCAGTTGATACTGCCGGTTTACGATTTATAATTCTGTTCAATAATCTGTACTTACAGATGTGTATCTATTCCTATTCATTGTTCAACACCTATGTTCCTAAGCATACATTCTCTGCAATTCCCGACTATTATATCACTTCTTCCTGTCAAATGCAACTTTTACATGGCCGTCATTTTTCCAATCATATCTACAATTGAAAATCCATATCCTTCTCCTGTTGCCCAGCCTAAGCCCTGCGGATTCTCTTTTATCCCGAGCCACTCTACATACAAGGCGCTTCCTCTTGTCACCTTATCAAATCTCGGATCAACGCATGCATTTTTCAGAGGCTCTTTAGACCCGTAAGCTTTCAAGTGCTGAATCTGCGCCCTTACACCTTCCTGAACAGTTTTAAAGCTAGCACACTGCCCCTGACCATTTCCGTCTAACGCGCCAAGACCCGCAAAATTAAACTGTTCAATTTTTACGATACCTCCATATTTCAACCATCCAGTTTCCTTCATGGCCTGTGCAAAAGCTACATCGGCACGTACTCCTTCGGCCGCCGCTTCATCAATATAAATCTGGCACAATGCGTCTATAGAACCAGCACCGCCTGCCCCTAATTCAATACTTGGATACTTGATCGGGCTATACTTATTATAATACGCCACCATTTGGCTCTTCGTAACCGAAGACTGTCCCATAATCGGTGTTCTGGTAGTATTTACCATCTGTGAAGTATTACCTACAAAAGATAATGCCCCATTCCCCGCTGTAATATATACATGAATCTTATAAAGTCCTGAATTGTTCTTATGGTTTGTTGGATTCACATTCGCTACATAGGTACCGTTGCTTTGTTTTTCTGCTTTATACCACTTGATATCATTCTGGTTCGCCGCACACCATACCGGCACTTGAACCTCTGAAACTCCACCCGGTGCTTTTGCGCCGGATACTACAACCTTGAACGCCCCGGAGCTTGTATTATATCCTTCCACCTTAATGTCTGATACAGATGCCTTCGGCACATCGAATACGGTAGAACCTAAGAAACTCAGCCGTCCATCAGCCAGTGTCGCATATACATGCACGTTATATCTTCCGGCAGATCCATGATTCTTCACGTTCGCCGTTGCCGCCCACTGTCCGGACGCATTCTTGGTACCGCTGTACCATCTTATATCATCCTGGCCATTCTCAACGCTCCAGGTTGCAAACTGTACGCCTCGGATCGCACCGAAGATATCGGTATTGGATGCTCTCAGCGCATAATTGGTTCCGTTTCCATCCAGATCGGACGCCGTAATATCCACCTTCGGCAGCGTCACATCAACAGCCGCCGCCGCACCGCCGAACGCCATAACTCCGTTTCCTGCTGTAATATAGGTATGTACCTGATACTTCCCTACGGAATAGCCGTGATTCGACATTCTTACCGTCGCCTTATAGCTTCCGTTCTTCTGCCTCTCTGCGTCGTACCATTTGATATCACTCTGGTTCTTCGCACACCATACCGGTATCTGGATCTTCTCCACTCCCGACACGGACGCCACGTTAGTGATCGTAACATCAAAGATTCCTTTGCCCTTGTCATATCCGCCTGAGACAACAGACAGTGTCGGCTTAGATACCGTAAATGTCGTTGATCCCAGAAACTTCATGGAACCGTTGGACAGGGTTACATATACATGTACATTATATCTTCCTGCTGTTTTATGGTTCTTAATATCCGCCGTCGCAGTCCATTTGCCGGATGCCCCCTTGCTTCCGTTATACCAGCGGATATCATCCTGTCCGCCTTCCTCGCTCCAGGTCGCAAACTGTACTGCCTTCACGGAACCAAGACTGCTTGCATTCGCTGCGGTAAGCTGATATTTCATCTCCTTGCCGTCAGTATCTACGGCAGTGATCTTCATATCCCGCTCCACTGCTTTCACATTCACACCCGGCGCCGTTCCTCCGAAGGTCATGACACCATTTCCGCTTGTCACGTAGACATGGATCGTATAATTACCTGCTGCATACCCATGGTTCGCCGCATCTACCGTCACCTTGTAGTCGCCGTTGCTCTGCTTCTTCGCCGTGTACCAATGGATATCGCTCTGATCGGCAGCACACCACACCGGCACATGAACCTCTTTAACACCCGCTGATGAGCTGACATTCTTGATGATAACGTCGAAGGTTCCTGCCTTCTCGTCATAATTCTCTGTCATAGCCGTAAGCGTCGGCGCTACTGCCGGCGTAGATACATTGAAAGAGGTTGCTCCAAGGAAATTCTGCGTCCGTCCGTCCGACATCAGTGCATAGCTATGTACGACATAATTGCCGGCGGATCTGTGATTGCTGACATCAACCGTTATCTGCCAGTTCCCGCTTGAAACCTCTTTTGCCGAATACCATATGATATCGTCCTGCCCGTTCTCCTCGCTCCATACCGGTATCTGAACCGCCGATATCCCGGAAGGAGTCTTCCCGTTGAACTTGGCTACGATCTTATATTCTCTGTCGTTGCCGACCGGATCCACATATACATTACAGCTTGTATCCGCCATGTTGAAGGAAGTCGTATGAAGCACCCTTCCTGACGAATTCTGTCCCTCTACCAGATAGGATCCGCGCCCATTGCCAAAATCACTGACCTTGAACTGAATCGTACCGGTTCCGCTGGAAAGGGAATATCTCTTAGTCGTACCGGTCGACTGATGCGTCACCTTGACCTTCCCGTTGCTTCCAAGGCCGTTCGCCTTGATATCAGCCGTTCCGGCGAAATCGTTCTGGTTCGTGACCCTGACGCTGGTACCCTTGGATAATCCTAAGTAATTGGCAATACCTGTTGCATCGGCAATACCCATCTGCTTAAGCTTGCTGTCCTGTGCGAGAAGCTGAGCGTCTTGTGTATTCGTTATAAACGCATGTTCCACGATGATACCTGGAAAACCTGCTCTCTTACTGTCTCTGATCACAGAATAATAATCTGCCAATGATCCGTCCGGATACTTGACCGGATCACTTCCGTCACTGCTCTGGTAGTCCTTTATCTTGATTCCGCGGTCATATAATCCCAGATCTGTCAGCTGGTCCAGGATATACTTTGCCAGCTCTTTGCCGTCTTCGTGTATTTCAGGTTTGTAATTCTTATTCGGATACCATACCTCAACACCCTTTGCCGACGCTGTAGCCGAATTAATATGCAAGCTGACGAATACATCCGCTCCCCAGCTCTTCGCCATATTGACACGTTCTGTCAGGCCAACGGCCTTATCACCGGTTCTCGTCATATAGACGGTCACACCGCCGTAACCTTCTAGCTCCGCCTTACAATACTGAGCGATCTTAAGCGTCAGATTCTTCTCTGTCAGTCCGTTAGCGCTTGCTCCGCCGTCCGATCCGCCGTGGCCCGGATCGAGCACTACCACCTTATTCCCCGCGGCCTTAGCCGTCGATGCCGGCATAATGATATCCGCCACTGATGATAACACAGCTGCCGCCGTATCAGCAAAACCAACGCCGGAATTCTTCGACACCTTCTGATCAGCGTCAACCTCCTCGGCAACTGTCTCGAGAGTCTCCTCAACATCCGTCTCAGCGCTTCCCACATCATTCACATCAACACTGACTACCGATACCTCAACCTCTTCCGGCGTAACCCCGGCTTCCTCCATCGCTGCCAATGCCGCCGGCTCTGCCGCTGCTTCCTCTGCGGGCACCGCCACTCCGGCCTCTTCTGCGATATCGACCGCCTCCGAATTCTCATATCCCGGATAATATTCATTAACACCGAACATCGCGTCGATTCCGATATCCGGCAGATTGATTACCTGCTCTTCGCCGTCCTGTACATACACGAAGCGTAACAGCTTGTACACTCCGGCTTCGCTCTCCTCGAATGTGCGTCCGAACAGATAGAGGCTCTCTTCCCTGTTCGTCAGGCCAAGCTCCATCTCGCTGCCGTCAGGCCTTGCGCAGACAAGCTTCGCATCCGTCACATTCTCCGTACCGTCTCCGTAGGATACCGCAAGCTTTTGCTCTGCCGGCGCCTGAACATACGGAAGATCGACTCCTATGTAGTTGATCAGTCCCGGAGCCTCCGCTTCCGGCTCTCCCTCCGTCCCGTCTTCCAGACTCTGCGCCTCCGGCTCACCAGACTCCTCTGGATTCTGCGGTTCCTGCGCATCCGGACTCTGTGTGTCCGGCTCTGCATCCGGTGCGGCGATCGGTTCGCCCGCTTCATCAACCGGCGCAGTTCCTTCATCCGTACCTGAAGGATCTGCAGGAAGATTCTCTGTACCGCCCTCGGCAACCGTCTCCCCGGGAAGCTCCCCCGTCGCCGCTACAGTGTTAGGAAATATCGCCATACCTAACAATACAGCAGTCAGAACTCCTGCAATCTTTCCCCTTATTCGTTTCATCATGTCACTTCCTCCTTGTTATGCCCGTCGCAGGGGAATCCTACGACTCTTACGTTAACTTCTATATTATATATCAGAATTACCTACATTTCAAGATTTGAACCGAAATTCGTAACAAGTTTGTAACAATTCGTCATTATTCACGATTCCCTTTTCTCTAAGATCAGTTTCCTCGTGATAAAATTGTAAACCATCACCACACCGGTCACTCCGATCTTGGAGATCATATAATATATATGAAGCTTCTCCACACACACCCACATCAGAACCTGGTTGATCCCCAGTCCAATGACGCTTAATACCACGAAGATCACGAACTCTGCGATCTTATTCTTATCCTTGCCCGTGTCAAACACGAACGTCAGGCTCAGTATATAGTTTACGATCACTGACACAGAGAAAGAGATTCCCGAAGATATCAGGTATGCCACTCCAAACCGCTCCGTCAAAAGTATCATCAACCCATAATCGATCAGGAAACAAAGAACTCCTACCACTCCAAACTTCATGATCTGTTCTATTAATTTCTTCATAATATCTGCCACTCCCTAATATTCCTTGTAATAGTTCAGACAAGGGTTCGGGCCACCCCTTCTCACACAGACCAGGCAATGCTCCCGAATGTCTGCCCAAGAAAGAGGTGACCCGATACTCCTCTCATTTACCGCACATACGCCTCAACTGCGCCCAGTAAGTATTGTGCTCCTGTTCTGTCCACTACATACACATGCACACGATATTCACCCGATTTATAACCAAAGCTCGGCACATTGATCTGTGCAAGATAACTCCCGTCTTCCTGCATCCCCATCTGGATCCACTGCATATCCGTCTGGTCGCCTGCCGTCCACACCGCCATCTGGACACTCTCGACTCCTTCCGGCACATTGGCGATATCCCTCACTTCTATCGGTATCACTCCCGCCATGATATCATACTCTCCAACTGTGATATCCGCCAATTCTCCTTCCCGCATCAACAACTCCCGCTTATTCTCGTCCAGATTCGCCAGTCTCTCCATCAATTCGGATTTCCTTCCGATCTCCCGCTTCTGATAGTCAAGCCCAAAACGCTCCGTTAAGGTCTGCTTGCCGGAGAACAGATTGGTTCCAAGCCCCAGCCGTTCTCCCTCGATCTGCACGCCAAGAGACGCCAATGTAGTCGGGAAATGATCAAAAGTGGTATAATTCCTTCTGGTATCCGTCGCGACACCCGCCGCCGGATTAATATAGGAAGTGTAGACCTTGCGTACATAATCGCTGTCTACATCTTCGCAATAATCCGAATCCATCGTCGGATGATCCCCAACCAGAACAATGGTCGTATTCGCATAGAAATCCTGCTGCTGGATCCATCTGACAAAGCGGTCCACCTGACGGCTGGAGCATGCCATTACATTAGAATACTGGTCGTCCCCATATGTACTCCTGCAGATCTGACAGGGATATCCATCCTCAAAATGCGTATCAACCGTCAGCATGGTCAGATTAAACGGCTGCTCCCCGGCGGCAAGCTCCGTCAGCCTCTCCTTGGCGAACTCAAACAGCTTCTGGTCCTCATATCCCCACCATACCCGGTAATCTTCCGGGATCTTCTGGTTATCCTTGGCATACATATAATCTATGACATCAAAATTCCCATGCTCTGTAAAATACAGTCTCCTTCCTCCGAAGGTTGCGTCAGAGCCAACCAGCAGCGACTGCGAATATCCAGCCTGCTCAAGGATATCTCCCAGCGTGATCGCACTGGCGAAGAAGGAATCCTGGGTATCCATGCTGTTATCCTCGATAGAGATGCTAAGCGGAATTCCCGAAGTCTGGGAGAACATCGCCGCAATCGTCCAGGTTGCCCCCGGCATTGCATAACCGCCGTTAATAAGCGGGTCTGCCCCGGAGAAATCCTCGTTCTCCTGAGCAAGTCTGGTAAGCTCCGGGATCACATTCTCCTCAAATGCCCCTCCGGACTCTTTATCCGTATAGGTGGTCTCCATAGATTCCAGAAAGATATAGATCAGATTCCTCTTCTGATCCGGAAACTTAAGCTGCACCTCTGCCGGATCCACGTAATTATCATCTATAAACGTAGAATATGTACCCTGATCGGCTACATAATTCCCTACATCCAGCTTATTCCATGCGCCATGGACAGACACCGCCGACACCGTCAGCGAGACGACCATCCCGCCCCCCATCAGCACCAGATATCTTCTCTTCTTATCATGCCACGCAACAAACAAGACGACTGCCAGAAGCATGATCAATATGGCCGGTGCAACGCACACGCTTAAATACTCCGCGATCATCTCCCCGTTGGTTCCTTCCAAGGGCGCCGTCAGATGGAACACCAGCTCATCCATCGTCAGATTACTCCAGGTATCAAACATCCACCGGATACTGGTGCAGATCACTACTGCCGCTACCATCAGGAGCACTGACAGCACCGTACCTAATACAAATAATATCTTTTTCAGAAAATATACAAATCTTTTCATGATTCAACGTATTCTCCTAATCTTCTGCATTTTTCGACATTTTTTATTATATAAGAAGGTTTCTCAGTTTGCAATTACAAAATTAAGATTTTCTTAAAAGTTTATGATTGCTGCGACGCATGGACAAATCCCTTAAAATATAGTACAATAAATTGCCGGCATCAATACCGCTATAGCCTGCATACAGAAAGGAAAAAATGAAAAAAATATTTAAACAGATAGCCAACAGAGAGACTCTCTCTTACTTAATCTTCGGAATCATGACTACAATTGTGAATTTCGGCACATTTATTGTCTTTAATCAAATATTCGGAGAGCGATATTATTTACTCTCTAATATATTTACATTTATCATAGCAACACTATTTGCTTTTGTCACAAATAAGCAATTTGTTTTTCAGAGCAAGACTTGGGCTTGGAATACATTGATAACAGAGCTTCTATCCTTCACCGCAGCAAGAGTCGGAACCTTTCTGATCATCGAAGAAGCAGGTCTCTGGATCGCAGTAGAATTCCTCAACGCCGGCAGCTGCCGGTTCCTTTTTCTAAACGGCATACTTCTTGCCAAGATTTCTCTTGCATTTTTAGCTGTGTTAGTAAATTATATTCTAAGTAAATGTTTTATTTTCAAAAAATAAGAAAACAACAGCCAAGGAGGTCAGGATGCAGAAAGACTATCCCAGAAAACTTATTATTATTCCCGCGTTCAACGAAGAAGCAAATATAGAAAAAACCGTGAAAGATATAGAAGAGAACGCACCGGAATTCGATTATATCATCATCAACGACTGTTCTACGGACAAGACCCGTACAATCTGTACTCAGAATAACTATAATGTAATCCATCTCCCCATCAACCTGGGGATCGGAGGCGCCGTTCAGACCGGATATATCTACGGCTACAGAAACGGATACGATCTGGCGGTACAGGTAGACGGAGACGGGCAGCACGACCCGGCATTCTTAAGTAAGATGGCAGACTATATGGAACGCAGCCAGGCAGACATGGTGATCGGTTCCCGCTTTATCGACAAGAAGGGATTCCAGTCATCCGGTATCCGGCGTATCGGCATCCGGTATTTTACCATACTGATCAGATTATTGACCGGTCAGACGATCACGGATCCCACTTCCGGTTTACGCATGGTCAGCCAGAGCGTCATGAAGCAGTTTGCCGAAGATTATCCCAAAGATTACCCCGAGCCTGAGAGCGTCGTGACAGTCCTTCGAAACGGCAAAAAGATCATAGAGATTCCCGTAGTAATGCGGGCAAGAAACGGAGGAAACTCTTCTATCTCTATGAACAAGTCCGCCTATTATATGATAAAGGTGACTCTGGCGATGCTGATCGCCCGGATCCGGGACAACGGTAGAAAGGAGAATCTATGTTAACCTTAAAACTACAGATCATAGTTGCGATCACAATCATCTCCGCGCTCTGTATCATCATCAATATGATCCGCAGGAAATCCTTGGAACTGCGCTATGCCCTGTCATGGCTTACTGCGGGAATCGGGATCCTGATTCTGGATCTCTTCCCTGATCTGATCAAGACAATCGCAGATATCATGGGAATCGACACTCCGGCAAATATGCTGTTCTTTTTAGGCTTCTGCTTTTCCCTAGGACTTACATTTGTTCTGACAATAGCAATATCACGGATGTCGGTCCGAATGAAGAAGATCGCTCAGGAACTAGCATTGTATCAGAAAGAATTAGAAACTTTAAAATCAGAAAATGCCCAAAAGGGGACGTAGTAGAATTCCATTCTACTACGTCCCCTTTTTCACCTCATTCACACAAGATATGGTAAATAGTCATTCCATTCTCTTCGTATATTTTGTCAAATTGTACGTATTTATTTGCCGCCGGCTTTAATTCTCCCTGACACAATAGATACGCCGCTCCTGTTTTCTCTATATCCTTATATGAGAGATTTACCTTGATATGATCCCCCCACACCAGTTCAAAGCTGGTCTTTTGGTTCGTAAATTCTACATCTACATGCGCATACCTGTTATATATATTCGAATACTTATGCTCCGGATCTAAGCTTTCCCACAATTCCAGATTCGGATATACATTACAGGAATTGACCGTGGGCGCTCCGCATGCCACAGTATAGGCCGAGAGTCCGACCACTCCCTGCGTGATCCATTTCCCCTCTTTATCATCTGCAGCAATCTTCTGGATCTCCCTGGCAACCGGCTTCGCATAGATTGCATCAAAGCCTTTGATCACCGGACGGACATAACTCCCTGTAAACAGAGATACGGCAATCAGGCCCGCCATAAAAAGTATCTGCGTCCTTCTCCTTAGACTAATCATCAGACAGGCCGCCGACACTGCGATGATGACAAACATCACAACCTTCTGGATGAGACTCATATAATCCGGATAATTATAAGAAGATACCCAGATGGCAAAGCCCGCCGTGACCGCTCCTATGAATCCTGCCGCCGTCTTTGGAAGCTTCGCCGCATCTCTATAATGCGACAGTAAGATCACAATCAAATACACCTGCATCAACCCAACCACATCTACCAGTCTCTTAGGAGTAGAATGTGAGAAGAGCAAAAGCTTCGCTATCATCTCCGGAAACCCGACCGTCACGTAGATCAACATGGGAATCTGGACCAACAATAACCCGCCGGTAAGCCAGTCCTTTTTCTTCTCTCTGAGGAAACAATAGACCGCCATTAGCGTTGGGATTGGAAACAGGTTAAAATAGACTCCCGCCTCACTTGCATTTCCCACGTCCTGATACGCATAAAACGGAGCCTGCGCATAGTAGAATAATTTGTGCAGCTTGAATCCGCCCGCGTTGATCCGTTTCCCCGGATATACAGTCGCATTGATAACTTCCACATACTCCGAAGCTACAAGAAAATAAGAAAGTACAAAGCTTGCCACCAATGCGAGCGCACCAGCGATTACCATCCAGTCCCGCAGCTTAAGCTTCTTCACCTTCTCCCAATTCTCATGCAGACACCAGATCCCTATGGCTAAGAACATATATCCCAGAGGAACCTGCCATGCCGGATACAGATTAAGAATAAAATTACCGAAGCATAATGCCGTCCCCAGTCCAAGCAATATCCTCTTCCAGAACTTATCACTGTTCAAAAAATAATGTACACAGACGATCGTCCCTGGCGCCGAGATAAAATGGATCGAAAATCTCCACCACATATAAAAGGAAGAAAACACAATCAAAAAAGCGCCGGTCACCGATAACAAGCGGTTCTTTTTCGTGATCAGATAGAACAATTCTATGGACATCAAAAACCCGAGAATAATCTTAGCATACCAACAAAAGCTGAACGCATATTCCCGGGGAAGGAGCTTATAGGACAGTTCCCACGGCGCTTTTGCCAGTGTCATATATCCCACATATACTCCCGCCGCGATATTCGACGTCTCCGCTCCCCGCATGACCTCATTACGGGCTCCATACGGATGTTCGCCGTATCCTGCTGCCAGAGCAGACGGCGTATCTACGATATATTCATCCGACCGTATCGCCCTCGTCTTCCCAAAGATCGGTACAGAGGCATCGTCTTCCCACGCTTCCGGCTGAATCGTCTCATTATAATAAGTAATAGAATCTCCATGATATCGATTCACCGTTAAGAACAATAACAGCAATATACCGACAAGCCATCTCTTCTCAAAGATCCGGTCATACATCTTCTTAACCGGTAAGATAAAATGCAGACCGATAAAGAACAAAACAAAAAAGAGCAGAAACGCTCTGTTCAGACTTACCCATATGCGTAAGGACGCCATATTCTGCCTGATATTATTCAACTGCCATAAATGCCCTGTAAAAAATACTGCTATGATCAATGCCCAGCTTGATGACAGCAGGAGATTCCAGATTAATTTTTCCGCAAGATCTACTCTATTCGTCAACCATTCCTTCACAATATTATCCTCTCCATAAAATCAGCGGAGTACCCCTACCCCGCTGTCTACCTGATCTATCCCGCAGCACCTCAACCTTACATTCGTTCCGTTTACGCTTCTCTTAAGAAAATAATCTCTCCGGATACTCGCCCTTCGCAATCAGCTCCCGAACTGCTTCTACCACCGTTCCTTTATCTTCCTTGTAAGTAACGCCGAACCACTGGTCATGGGACTTCAAGACCTTCACCTGCACCTTCTCATCCTCAAGAAGCTGTCCGATGATCTTGGGAAGAAGATATTCCGCCTTGACATCCCCTTCTTCTACCTTATCTAAAAAATCCGCAAATCCGCTCTTAAGTATCTCAAAAAACTCCGGCTGAAGTCCCCACATATTCATGGATACAGGAGACTCAAGATCCAGCCGGATCTCTGTCCCGGCCTTCTGCGCCGCCGCATGATCTCCCTTCGCCTCGATCTCATAGGTCTCTTCAATCTCCTCAAGCATAGACGCCTCGTCGATCTTGCATACCCCCCTGGTCACGGTTCCGTTCTTACTCAGCGTATTCTTCAATCGGAATCCGACCATGCTGATCTCCGATCCTGTATGGGGCTTTACCAACTCCTGGTAAGCTTCCCTGTATGCCTCTTTTCCATAGTAATCGTCTGCATTGATCACAAGGAACGGCCCATCTACCGCATCCTTACAGCAGAGAATCGCCTGCCCTGTCCCCCAGGGCTTCGTCCTTCCTTCTAATTTGCCCCGGAACCGCTCCGGTATATTCTCCAACTCCTGATATGCATAATCCACGTCCACGACCCTTTCGATCCGGTTGCCGATCACTTCTTTAAAATCCTTCTCAAGATCCTTACGGATCACAAATACCACCTTATTAAACCCTGCCTCCATGGCATCATAGATGGAATAATCCATAATAATCTCGCCATTCGGCCCCACTGGTTCTAACTGCTTGATCCCGCCTCCAAATCTGCTCCCGATCCCGGCCGCCATGATCACTAATGTAACTTTACTCATACTACTAATCTCCATTTCTCTCGCCGCCTGCCAACTGCTGATGACAGGCCATATCACTGCTTTCAATAGTATCACGATTCATGGGCATTTTCAAGACGGTCTTCTATATGTATACGAAATATTAACGGTTACCGCACAAGCCGCCGCTTCCTTCTGCATCGAAGCCACACTCCTCCGATCACAAGAATCACTGCCCCAAAGGCCAGCCATACCTTCTCCCCATAGCTTCCCCTGACCATGGAAAATGGATAGAGCATCTTCATATATTTCTCTCCGCCCCCGATTGCAGCTATATAGTAGACAATGGGAGCCATATATCCGATGACCAGATTATCGCACAAGCCATAAAAGAATACCCCCAGACCTCCCAAAAACAGCATCTCCGTCAATGTTCCGCAGAAATATTTGCCGACCGGGAATTCACATTCATTATATACGAGCATCCCGATATACAACCCGAGTAATACTGCCATAAGCAGAATATTTCCAAGAATCCTCACCAGGTATATCGCCGGACCGTTCAGATATTTGGTGTAAACAAGATCACGGATATCATGGTTCTGCTCCGGCAGGAATACCGGAGGCAGAAGCACGATCCCAATAAGGGCGACATACATCTCCAGGGCTTTTGCCGTATCCTGTGCCCCAAGATTCGCCACTCCTATCAGAAACGGCGACATCAGAAGCAGCAGGGCAGAGACCAGGATATGCAGCGGTATATGATATTTAAGATTTACTTTTTCGATTTGCCAGTATCTTTCCACGGATATGAAGCCTCCCTTTTCTTTTTTGAGAATATATGAGAACAGTCAGCAGGACCAGCAGCAATGCAGCGGCCGTATAGAGCAGCCTGTTCGCGGCAAGCTGTGCGAATCCATCATGGAAGCCCTGCCAGTTAAGCTCTGTATTGTGTCTTGGCATCGGATTCCAGCCATACATTCCTCCCGACAATCTGTCCACGCCGCCAAATACGGCAATAAACCACCATGCCCCCTGCACCAGCACCGCAGCCGCCGTATCGGTAAGCTCTGTGAGGAACATTCCAAGCGCCGATACGATCATGATCGTCGGAAACAGCCATCCGAAAGTGTATTTCACAAATGCCAGCGTATCCGCCGCAATCCCTGCCTTACCGGCATAGCTCATACATTTCAGCAGCGGATTCAGAGACAATATAAGCACGGGCAGCGTCAGCATCACGAGCATGGCCAGATAGCGGCTCACTATGACCGTCAGCGAAGAACATTTCCTCGTATAGATCAATTCCTGCATCATGGAACGCCGGTCCCTGAGCCCCCTCGTCACCGCCAGGAAGACCGGCAAAATCCCCAGGAAGATCACCATATAATCGCAGAACAGCCTGGCGTATCCGCCGGTCAGCCGATCCTCTTCTATCAGCGCATCGTACTCCTTCACCGCATCCTCGTAAGTCATAGGAACTTGGGCATTCTTCTCCCTGTACTCCTTACCATAGTTCGAGCCTCCGCCAAGAATCTTATCTGCTTCATCCATAAGTTCGGTAAAATGTTCATAGGTCATACCATCTGCCGGTTCCACCTTCAAAGGCTCGCCTGCCAATCCCGGCTCATTCCGGGCGGCATACCACTCTTCGATTATCTGTTCCGCCGATTCACGGCCTGCAATACCCGCCGTCTCTTCCAGTATCTCCCCGATCCTCGCATCATCCTTCTCATTCAGCGTCACACTCTTATAGAAACCAATGGGATAAGTCGTATAGTTCTCCCGGACATACTCCTCTGTCAGCTGTCCAAGCGTACTTCTCATAATGATATCCGGATCCTTGCTCTGCCGGTGACCATAGCTCTCCTGCCCTGGCTGCGGTTCTTCATCAATCTCCATCTCACCAAGCTGCGTGGTAAAATCGAAGATCAGTATCAAAACTGTCAGCCAGAATATAAGACTCCTTGCCGTCTGCCTGCACTCCCTGACAAATAACTGTCCTAACATCCGTACTCCCCCCTCTCTGCATGCATCAGATACATATAAGCATCTTCCACACCTGCTTCACAGAGCTTCGCTGACGCAAAGGGTCTCTCTTCTGCCAGGAAACGTGCCATCACATTATTTCCCAGGGTGAGCATACTGGTCACAAGATAGTCCTTCTTCAAGATTTCTAATTCGCGCTTGCTGATCTCTGCTGAATATACCTTCCCTTCTGCCATAGCGATCAGATCTGACACCGTCCCCTGATAAATGACGTTCCCCTCGTCCAGAACCGCAATATCCTCACAAGTCGCCTCGATATCCCCCACGATGTGGGTGGATAATATCACGATCCGATCCTCTGCGATCTCGCACAGAAGATTACGGAAACGCACCCGTTCTTCCGGGTCTAGTCCTGCCGTTGGTTCATCCACGATCAGTACCTTAGGGTTATGAAGAATTGCCTGCGCGATACCGAGGCGCCGTTTCATCCCGCCGGACAGCGCCTTCACCTTCTTCCTCCGGTCATCCTGAAGATTCACTCTCTCAAGAAGTCTTGGGATCCGCTGCCTGCGCTTCGCCTTACTCAATCCGGACAGCACGCCTAAGTAATCCATCGCCTCGTACACTGTCATGTTCGGATACATAGAGAAATCCTGCGGGAGATACCCAACGATCCGCCGGACCTCCTGTGCTCTTAACGTACTTCTGCCGCACACGGTCACTTCTCCTTCCGACCGGGGCAAAAGTGTCGCGATCACCTTCATCAGTGTGGTCTTTCCCGCACCGTTTCTCCCCAAGAGACCGAACATGCCTGTCTCGATCGTAAGATTAATATCTCTTAACGCCTGCTTCTTGCCATAATATTGATTCAGATTCCTGATTTCGATTGTAGTGGACATACGCCTTCATCCTCCTTATTTCAGAAGACATCTTGATAAATACTCTGCATCTGCCTTCCTGATATAAATATAATAAAACGCAAATCCCTATAATTTCTCTACAAAAAATTAAGAATCACTAAGGATATCTGAAATATTCTCCGAATATACCCTGCAGATAAACGACGCTGTGACAACCGCCCCTCCCCTTATACTGTTCGCAACATTCAAAGTCCCGCCATGCTTCCTGCAGAATTCCCTGCAGATATGAAGCCCGATCCCAAAGTGTTCGTCCGGTTTCTCTTCATACTCCTTATGGTACGGCTGCAATGCCTTCTGAAGCTGTTCTTCCGAGAATCCCTTCCCATCATCCCGGACTGTCAGCAGGAATTCCTCCTTCGCTTCGTCATAATCCGACACGACCTCGATCTCTTCTTTTGCATAGCGGATCGCATTGGAGAGTACATTTCCCAGGACTTCTATGATAATATTATCATCCGCTTCTACTCTGACGGCGCCCGCCGCATCTCGTCTCTGATAAATGACCCTGACATCTCCCGCCTGATCTAATGCAAATACCACCTCCCCGATCTTCTTCTGGAGGCTTCCAAGCTCTGTCCTCTCCGGCAAGAACGGAACCTCCTCAATGCTCCGGATCCCCTTCATGGTGCGGCTGTAATTCTCAAGCCTCCTTATGTGATCGGACATCAATGCCAGTGTATCCTGCATCTTCTCCTCGCTGATCTTCCCCTCCGGAATATAACGCAAAAGGAAATCCGTATAACCCCGAAGCACCGTGAGCGGAGTGCGGAGATCATGGGCGAACGCGGCATTCAATTCCTTCTGCCTCTCCACGAGCCGCCACATCTCTTCCTTTCCCCTGACCAGCTCCGTACGCATATCCTCCACCGAATCACAGAGGCTTCCAAGCTCGTCCCTACTCTCATAGCAGACCCTGAATTCGAGATCATTTCTCCAGATCCGCCCTACACTGTCCTCAAGGATGGACAAAGGCCTTGCCAGCCTTTTCTTGTAGAAGATGCAGACTGTCAATATCATCCCTGCAAATGCATAAAAAAACGGACACCATACCCTGATCAAATCCAAAAATAATATCTTCCAATAATCCGTTCCTTCTGCGAAATGAAAATGAAATCCCCACAAAGGACCTTTCCTGTAGACCAGATCTGCCAGATCTGCCCTCTCATACCGCACCCATTCTTCCATCTCCCACTGCCAGCAGACAATGATGGTCAAATATGACAGGCCAAACACAACCACAGACAGCACCAGGATATACGCGATCATCGCCTTACGGAAGGAAAGATCGCGGATATATCTCCGCAGCCTTTCTACCCTCTCCTCTAACCAATCCATCTATATCCCACTCCCCACACAGTCTCTATATATGCATGACTCGTATACTTGCCAATCTTACTCCGAATCCTCCGTATATGCTCCATAACAATACTGCTGTCGGCGCTCCCGTCAAATCCGCGGACCTTCTCATACAGTTGGTCTTTACTAAATACCTGCCCGGCATTTAATGAAAGTGTCTCCACGATCCCATACTCTGTCTTCGTCAGATTCAGCGGCTGTTCTTCATAATATACGCAATGGTCGCCATAATGGATCGCCAGCCGGTCGAATACCTTCACCGCCCGGTCCGTCCTCCTGCGCTCTTCTCTCCGAAGATGGGCCTCTACCCTCGCACCCAGCTCTTCGATGCTGAACGGCTTCAGGATATAGTCGTCCCCGCCCAGCATCAGACCCCTGATCCTGTCCGCCTCCTCGACCTTCGCAGACAGGAACACGATCGGACACGAGACATGGGCGCGGATCCGCTCGCACACTTCAAATCCATCCAGCATCGGCATATTGACATCCAGGAGTATGATATCCGGCCCGCGATTCAGTTGTCCTAATACTTCCAGTCCATTTCTCGCCTCTATTACCTGATAGTTCTGTATCTCAAAATAATCCCTTAATAACTGGATGATTCCCGGCTCATCATCTGCTATTAATATACACTTCTTCTCACACATCATTCCTATCCCGCTCCCTGTATTCCTGCTAATATGTTAAAATGTTCTCTTATGTCTATTATAAGCATATCCGCACTTCGATTCAATACCGTCAATCACTTGACAAATAACTACTTTTTACATATAATAATTCAAATTTGAACGAGGATAAAGTAAGCTGATGTATCACTATTATATGTTCAACAAACCCTTCGGCTGCGTCACCGCCCGCCGTGACGGACGCTTCCCTACCGTAATGGATTATTTTAAAGACCTTCAAAACGACCGTCTCTCCCCTGTTGGACGCTTAGACCGCGAGACGGAAGGACTGCTGATCATTACGGACGACGGAAAATGGAATCAGATGATGACACACCCGGATTATCAGAAGAAGAAAATCTATGAATTCACCGTCTTAGGTGACTTAGATCCTATGAATCTTCAGAAGCTTGAGAATGGTATCCTGTTAAACGGCTCCGACATACCGACACTGCCCTGTAAGATCACAGTCACAGCTCGCTCGGTGTTATCGGAGATCATGCCCTCACTCCCTTCAGAGGTACAGGCTGCCATAGGAAGGAACCGCCCGGACCATCCGGTCACCAGCGGAACCATCATCATCACGGAAGGACGGAAGCGGCAGATCCGCCGGATGATGAAGGCTGTCCGCTGCTGTGTGGTCGCCTTGAAGCGCATTGCCATTGATGATATTGTACTGGATGAGAATCTGAAGCCGGGGGAATGGAAAGAAATGCAGAATAATTGCAAACAATAGAACCTGCAGGATGCAATTCTCATAAGCCGATGCATCCTGCAGGTTCTATTTGATGAACAGTCTATATTCAATATCCGTTTGTCTAAAATATAAGGTGTACCGCCAATGATGCCAGCGGGATCGCTATCAGCGTTCTCTCAATGAAGCATACAATGATCTCCCAGAACTTGATCGGTGATTTTGTCGCCATCATAACCGTAGCCGTCTCCGAGAAGAAGATGATCTGGCACATGGACACCAGGCAGACGAACACTCTCGCCTGCATACTGATCGATACCGCAGCCGCCGTACTGTTCATGACGAGAACCGGGAGAAACATCTCCGCGATCCCCACCGGCATAGACGGCGCGATGGCTGCCGCGTCAGGCACCTGGCACAGCATCAGAACCGGCTGGAATATATAACCCAACCACTTAAACACCGGCGTATACTCCGCAAGAATCATAGCGGACACACCGATCGCGGACAGCATCGTCAATACCTGCGGCAGCACCAGTATACTGTCCTTCAGACTGAGACTTATATTCTTCGGAACACTGTGAGCAATCGCAGCACGCTTCACTGAACGCCAGATTCCCGTCGGAATGGTCTGAACCGAATAACGCGCGCCTTCCTTACGCTCCTCTTCCGTCTGAACCTTTCCGTTGTAATAGACATCCTTTTTCTTAGAGACCGGCGGAATACGCACCGTAATCATCTCTATCAGAAATACCATCACAAAGCTTACCGCATAGATCTCGAAAAACTGGGCTCCGCATCCCGCTGTATCAATAACCAACTGGGCGAACCCTATGGATACCGCTGAGAAGCCGGTCATGATCGCAACCATTTCCTTCTCTGTATAGACACAGTTCTTCCACAAGCGGTTTGTGATCAGAACGCCGAGAGACGATGAGCTTACAAAAGATGCCGTAGCATCCAGCGCGGACTTACCCGGGACCTTGAAAAGCGGCCGCATCAAAGGCTCCAGAAGCACGCCAATGATCTCCAGAATACCGTAATTCAGCAAGAACGGCATAAATACTGCTCCTGCCAGTACGATACCAAACACACCCTTTACGATCGGCGGAATAACATTGCCGCCCGTTGCATCACTGATAATAATCTCCGGCATATTCATGCCGTGAACGATCCACAATGTGTAAATAATTACATAAACGGCGCCCAATCCATATAAGACCGTATGAATAACCTTATCATTTCCGTAAACATCCGAAAATGCGTTTTTTGTCTTTCCCTTATCTATATATTTAAAAGGTGTTAGTCAAAAAATATGTTGGTCTTGCTGAGTGTCCAGATTTTGGGACACCCAAAGTAGTATCATATGATTATCTAATGAATTTTGAGGTGATAATCATATGAAAGATAAAATCAATACGCTGTTTGATTGCATTAAAAACCTATGTAACTCGGACTTGGAACGCATCATTAACTTTGTAATGGGGATC
>CAJTCH010000016.1 GCA_910574715.1 Lachnospiraceae bacterium
CTCCTAAAATTTTTCTACCAATTTTTTCCAACTAATCACAGTATTGTCGAATTCATTATCCATTATACAAAAATGGATGTGTCGAATAATCTGTGATGATTTACACAGATTATTTTACACACCCATTTCATTTTATTTTTAGGTTAGGTTCACGGATTCAGGAACTATTTTATTATCTATAACTTTAATATTGACATCTTTACCAAATGCACTTTTACCAACCCATTTCCAAAAAAGTATGCTTCCATAATCCTCACATTCTCCTTTTTCTTTACTCAATGGTAACTCGTCCATTGCAACAACCAATTTATTTCTTTTCAATTTTTCTAATCAACTTCTTTCCTTTTCTTAACTTAAAATAAAAACACCACGAAATAATTGATAGTACTATTATAATAATATTCATTCCAAGTAAAAACAGTTTTACTGATACTTGATCAAACATAATCCCCATCCCCCCGTAACATATTGCAGTTATACCTGTGCGTACCATGGAAACAATTGATAGCATAGTGGCCCTATATTCGGAAATAATGTAATCCTGAATAATGCTATCTGCAACGGTAAATATGATTTCAGGAACAAAACAAGCAATAATCGATATGACTAAAAAAGCTCCTTTATTAGACACGACAACAAGTGCAAATAATATAATGCTTTGCAGTATCAAACCATAAATGAACATCTGCTTTCGATTAATTATCTTCAATATATAATTAACCAAAATATATGCTACAGAATTTATAAAGTATGATGCAGAAAAAAAGGCTCCAATTATAGCAACACTAATTCCAACTTTTGAAAATATTAACTGATTCATGTTATAATATCCACAAAAGATTCCATCGCAAATGCTAAAACCTAAAATAAATATCAAAAACACTATTTGGGGATCATATTTAATAAGTTTTTTCCACCGATTAATATGTTTCTGCTCATCACCTTTATTTAATAATAAATTCTTTCTTCCTTGGGTTGTTATTTTCCCCAACATTAACACAGAGATAAACATTGCTAACGCTTGGATATAATAAACCATTTCCCATGAATATTTTGCAATAACACCACCTGCAAAAATCATAATTCCCATTGTCATTGATTGAATTGCAAGTAATTTTGAATTGACTGATAAATATTCTTTTTGTTCTTCTTTTTCTTCTAATATTTCATATAAAAGCGCACTGTCACTTCCTGATATAAAAGTATACGCAACACCCTCAACACCACCCATTACAATTAATATAATATGATTATGAGTATTTGCCATTATAATAGCATGTAGCGTCAACAATACACATCCTAATATCACTGAATTTCTCGTACCTATTTTATCTCCCAAAACACCTGTAGGAACTTCACAAAATGCAGTCATAGCATTAAGAATTATCGAATATATTGCTATTTCGCTGGCCGTCAATCCCCTATATGATAGATATAGCAAAAAAATTCCTCTTGTTAAAACAAATGAACTGATAAAAGCATATAACCCATAATACACCTTATTTTTGTTACTATTTTTCATTTTACTTTTTACTTACAATCTTTGTCGGAATTTCATTCTCTTTTTCCCATTCAAGATAATTATCTTTATTCTGTTTGAATTTTTTATATATTTTTTGAACTGGATAGTTATATTCAAAACTATATTCTGAAACATCATTATTTAAAATATAATTTAAATCCATTTCATAACGAATCATATCACATTCTACTGGCGACAAGGATTTTTTCTCCCTTTCATAAAAATATGAAATGGCTTCTTCAGCAGAGCAGAAATTTCCCAAGTTTTCAAACACTTCACATATATCTTTATTTTTCATCTTGAATAGTAAGTATGTTGACATATGGTAATTATATAACATTGGAAAATATATAGAAGCACATTTTATATAATATAATACATCATAATTGAGATTTTGTATAGTATATAAATGATTAAAATATAAAACTGGCATATTATCAACATCAAACCCAACACTTTTTAATTCCGAATAAATATGATCATCTTTTACCATCACGCACTCATCTAAATTTACATTATGAAACACTTCTGACCCAGGCTCTGGACTCATAAACGAATAAGAAATTCGAACATTGAAACTTATCCAAGACAATTCTGCCACAAGTCTAATTGTTTGATACAAGTCTTCTAGAGTTTCTTCTGGAAATCCTATAATGAAATTCGACTCAAAGAAAATTCCTTTATCTGTAATTTTTTTTATTTTACTTTTTATATCATTTAAGTGTAAACGCTTTTTGGATATTTCTTGCATTCGTTCTGATCCAGTCTCTAATCCCACAAAAAGATAGACACAATTCGATTTATACAAATCATCAATAATTTCATCATCTATAGCATCTATTCTTCCTTCACACCCATATGGAAAACCATATTTCCCACCAAGCTTTTTATTGATAAATTCTTTAAATACTTTGCGACTCGACAAAAAATTATCGTGATTAAAATTAATGTATTTTCTTGTTTCAGCACACATATTATCATATAATTCTTGACTTTCAGATAATATTTTTTCAATTTTTTTGTATCGTATATTGTGTCCCACCAGACTTTTTGCAGAGCAATAGTAACAACTATATGGACATCCACGTCCCATTTCAACATCTACAATTCTAACATTATAATAATCTTTATAATCAAGAGGGGGAATTTCATTTATATTTTCAGAAGTTAATTGACAGGTGTAATCCATTTCATCTCTTTTGATAACATTATATGGCAATTGTGCTTTTTCATCCTCTATCATATTCAAAAACTTCAAGACTGTTGTTTCACCTTCATACAACAAACAATAATCTATATTTGTTGTTATATCGAATATCTTCTCCTTCAATGCCGTCGCTTGCGGCCCTCCTACAAATACAATTTTCTTATAGTCTAACTTCTTAATAATTTTAGCAATCTCAAGTCCCCATATAAATGTTCCATTCATAATTGAAATACCGTAATATTTCGAAGGATATAATTTTATTTTATTCTCTATCCAAGTAAATATTTCCTTAGTAAAAAAATATCCTTCTTTTTTATGCTCTAAGGCTAGATCCAATAGCTTTACTTTATATCCATTCTTTTCACATATACTATGTTAAAATTTGCATCCCTAAAGGATTGGATGATAAGCCGTAATGATTTATAGGGTTAATCAATAAAATATCATACATTGTTTTTTCCTTCTTTCTCTCTTTTAATAAAATAAAGTCATTCCTTGACTTTACCTCAAAGAAATGACTTTACCCTCGCTTTGTCAAAATATTAAGATCTTCTAGGAATAGTATATACCATTCTATCATCAATCTCCATTTCCTCTTCAGCAAAAACGATTTCTTCTTCCATGATATTCTTCTCCATATTCTCACCTCCTAACCTCTGGAATATAATCTTAATACAGATTACATAACTATTATACTTATTCACTAACAAAAATCCATGAACTTAAGTTCATTTCTATCAATCTATAGATGTATCTTTATAAAATAATATTAAGAATATTACCACAAAATAATAGATTTTATATTTGTACTATAATTCCATATCCTAAAATTTTTATATTATCTACCACATAATTTCTCTGTCTCACCGCATCCCCCGAATTCCCTTCCACCGTATGCACTCTCCCATTCTCACATTTCTCCACAATCCCCACATGATCCGGATTCCCATCTCCATTCCAGTCAAAGAAAATAATCGTCCCTGGTGACGGCTGTTAAGTATTCTCCTGCCATTTTCCGTTCGCCTGAAACCAGCTCATACCGGCAGAGCATAAGGAAAACCTTGGAAACGTTCCATTTTCAATCAACCCGCACCGATCCGCACACCAGGAGACAAAGCAGGCGCACCATTCTTCCCTGCTGCCAAACCCATACCACGACCAGAACTTCTGCCCACCCTCATTGCCAAGCTACGTCATCGCCACCGACACCATCTGACTGCTTCCAAATAATCCGACAAACAGATTCCCGCCGGAATAATACCGGAGCACATGGGGAACATACTCTGGATCGCCGTATCCCGACCATCCATGGGCAGCCGCCTGTTCCTGGGAGAACCGGAGTGCATTCGCCTCACTATAGCCTCCATAATTCCGGATCGCCCATCCTATGTATCCGTTGCCGTAATTGTATCCCTGCAGGCTCAGCTTCAGCTTGTCCAGATCCTGAGGACTGGTGCATCCTGCCTGCCGGACACAGTCTGCATAATTCTGGATTCCTACTTTGATGGAATACTCTGGATCTGTAATCCCGCCCGGACTATTGGGATACTGGGTATTATACGGACATTCACTCGCCTGCATCGGATCTGTTCCCTGCCCTCCGGATTCCTGCATCATGATCGCCTGTATCACCTGCACATACTCCGGGATACCGTATTCCTGTGCGTACCGCTGGATAATCGGTGTATAATTCAGCACTTCCGGACTCAAAGGCTCCGAACTCTGGGAGCTGTTATTACAAAGGATCCCTCCAATGACTCCGATCATAATCACAAAGAATACGGCAATCCCGATACCGCCTGCCAGAAGCGCCTGCAAAGACTTCACTGCGGATGCCGCCGCCCTTACCGCCGCCGAGATTCCTCTTGCAGTCATCCGCACCGCCTTGTTTCCATAGTGTACTCCCTGCTTCACTCCTGCCTGTGCTGCTTTTGCAGAGTTGACCGCCATCCGCTTTGCCGCTGTTTCTGCATGGAGCTTCTGCCACCTCTGTGCCACTCCCATTCCTGCCCGGATCTGCTTCGAGGAAGGATCGGGGAATCTCGTATTCACAATCCGGGGAGCTGTTTTCACTGACCGGTTGGAAGAAGCATGCAGACCTGCTTTCCGATCCAGCTTCATCTTTATCTTTTGTCCGCTGGATACCTGACTTTTTGACCGGGTCTTTTTCAACCTTGCCATACCAGAATTCCCGGTACCTGATGCTGACGGCTGTCCCGGCATAGAAGAGCGTCCCGGCACAGAGGACTTTCCTGAGACAGATGGATGTGCCGGATTGCCTGCCGACGCATGTTCTCCGGCTTGTTCTATACCCTCTACTGAGGTCTGTCCCTGGCTTCGTTCCCGGATTTTCTTATAGGATTTTTTTACCGTATCCCTTGCAATTGAAGAAGAAAGCGACATTGCTTTTCCTGCTGCCCACTCTTCTGCCGTCTCTACTTTTGCGCTGGCATATTCCGTGGGAGACTCCTGTTCTTCCCCCGCACGCACATTGTCTGCAATCCGATGGGATTTCTCCTTTGCCTCCAACGCTGTCATTTTTGCCTGTTCTTTCGGCATCTTTCCTGCCGGATTCCTCACTTTTGGCATCCGGCAGCTTTCTTTCATTTTAATCTCTTTCATCCCTCATCCTCTTTTCCTCTCCTTACCGCTGCAACTGATCCCCTCATTCCCCGCCTTCTTTCCTTCTCCCGACAGCTCCATACACTCCCTCGACGTTTACTTTTCCTTTCCTGCTGTTTTCTGCCGTTCCATTCCTCTATTCTGCTTTCCATTCTTACTCATATTCGATAGATACCCCTCCATCTCCTGTACTGCCGCCCTCACCAGTGGATGGCTCTGGTAAGCGGGTATCAGTCTGATCTCTTCTAACGCAATCCTTCCGCCCTGATACAGCGGCCAGTTAATATCTGAATACTTCGGCGCTTCCGGATCCTTAAGATTGAATCCGATACCTGGCCCATAAGGAAAACCCTTTTTACAGATCCGTTGATAAGCCTCCACCGCTTCCGGCAGGCTCAAATCCTCATACAGTTCCCCGTAATCCAGGAATTCCATGCATTCCGCCGCAAAAAATGTGATCTTCGCTTTCTCCTGTTCTCCCACAGCCTTGTCCCCCTCTATCTCATTGTTTCCTTCTTTGCCTTCATCTTCTGAACTGATGACGGATCCCCTTTGTCTGCCAACCTTTTCTCCTGCAAAGACCGCAGGCTTTCTTTCACGGAGGGTTTCCGGATCTCTTTTGCCCTCTGCCCAAGAGAATCTAACTGCTTAAGCGTCTGATCTGTCTGCTTCTCCATGCCGTTCAGCACTCCGATCGTTCCATACAGCATCTTCTGCATCTGGAATACCGCCCCTGCCTCTACATCACAGGAGCCTGCCGCCAGCGGTTCTTTTCCTGCAAGTTCCCGTTTTATGTTTCCCAGGTGCGTCTTCACCCCGTGCATATCATCTCCGATATTAGACAGCCGGTCTATTCCTCTGTCCGCCCTTTCAATCGACTGGTGGAGATGCGTTTTCACTGCCTCCAGTCCTCTCCGAATCCCTAAGAAGTCAATGGTCTTATCGACCACCAGGGTTCCCTTCTCCTTGAAGCCTTTAATAGTACGGTTCACGCCATCTACGAAACGCGCTTTCAACACCTTAAGCTGCGTTCTGGCTTCCCCAATCTTATTCTCTACTGCCCTTACCGTCTTTAATGCCGACTGCCGCAGGCCTTTTTCCTGCATCTGATCCAACTGCAGCTTAACCTCCTGAAGCTCCGACAGCACCTTCCCGAACTGCTCGTCCATACTGTCAATATAATCAGCCAGACTTAAGACCTGCTCCTTTTCCTCTTTTAATCCATTTTCATCCAGAATCCGGAATAACTCCTTCAGATTCTCCTGTTCCCTTAATGGGACAGATAATGATGAGCCCATATCCCCACTCTCCCTTCTATATTTCTGTTATCTGAAAAAAGCAGCCTGCCGGGAATCCTTGTCCCTATGCAGGCTGCATAATGCTTACTTTTACCGCTTCTGTCTATCGTTTTCTATCTCTGCCATTTACAAGATTCCTATCTCTTACCTGCCATCTGCTTCTCCTGCTGTCTCTTTTTATCACTGCCGGAGAACAAATTCCTACTTTTCATTTCCTGTATCCTTCCACCCTCTCCCCTGGAAATCCCCTGCAGAGGTGGACATCAGTTCAAAGAGCTTTGTATTTTTCGGAAACGTATTTTCAAAAGGCACGATATTCCCGGAGCACCGGATCAGCCCATGGCCAGCGCCTACATTGGTGATATAGGACAGCTGGTTATCGGAAATGTTCAGAAGCCTTGCCAGCTCTTCCCTGTCCGTGCTTGCCTGATTCTGCAGGATCAGGAACTCGCTGTTGGCAAGCATCAGCCTTGCTGTATCGGACTTCAAAAGCTCCTCCACGTTTTGAGTTAACCCTGTCACAAAACCATAATACTTCCGAATTCTCTTATACAATCGATAGAAAAAATCCGCACTATACTGGTATCGGAACAGCAAATAGAACTCATCTGCAAAGATCCAGGTAGTCCTCCCCTTCTTCCAGTTCTGGATCACCCGGTTGAAGATGCTGTCCAATGTCACCAGCATACCAAGAGGCATCAGCTGTTCGCCCAACTCCCGGATATCATAATCGATAATACGGCTTTTCGTATTGACATTTGTCGGCTGTGCAAAGGTATTCAGGCTCCCGTTGATAAAGAGCTCCGAGGACAAGGCAAGCCCCCTCGCCTCTTCCTCCGGCTGCAGCATCAGCGCCCGGTACAGATCCTTTAATGTCGGCACTTCTTCCCGGTATCCGCTTCGAATGTAATCCCGATAGACATCTGCCGTACACCGGTCCAGGATGGACTTCTCCTTCGCCGACAGATTCCCCGCACCTACCAACTGTTCAAACAATGACAGGATAAATTCTGACTTCTCAATCAACGGATTCTTATCATCTCCGTATGCCGCATCCATATCCAGCGCATTCAGATGGGTATCCGAGGTTGCAGAGATGCGGATGACCTCCCCATCCAAAGCCTCCACCAGGGAAACAAATTCAGACTCCGGATCCAGGATCAGGATATCGTCATCTGTAGATAAGGCAAGGTCTACGATCTCTTCCTTTGCGGAAAAGCTTTTCCCGGAACCGCTGACGCCAAGGCGGAAGGAGTTCCCGTTCAGAAGTTTTCTGCGGTCTGCAACGATCATATTTTTGCTTACCGCATTCTGCCCGTAATAAATGCCGCCCGGCTGCATCACCTCCTGAGTATGGAAGGGGATCAACACCGCCGTCGACTCCGTTGTCAGCGTCCGCAGTGCATGGATCTTACGTAGCCCATAGGGAAGCACTGTGTTCAAACCGTCCACTTGCTGCCATTTCAGGACGGACATCTGGCAAAGCGCCTTTCTCCCCACAGAAAGCAGGGTTTCCGTATCGGAATCCAACTGCTTCTTGCTGTCCGCCATATGCACCATGGTCAGAAGCCCGAACATCATCCGCTGGTCCCTGGTAGTCAGGTCGTCCAGCATTTCCTTCGTCTCCTTCCTCTGCAGTTCCATATCATAAGGCACCACGGCTGAGAAGTTATTATTGGCATTCTGCCGCCGCTGCCAATTCGTCACATTGGTCTCTACCCCAAGGAGGCGGTTCTGGATCTCCCGTACCGCTTCATCCGTGGGTACCGGCAGGATATCAATGGACAGCATCAGGTCACGGCTCAAACCGCAGAGTTCCGAGATCATGTCATCTTTCACGTAACTGGCATAATCCTGCATATACAAGACTCTTCCGTACCTGCCGTCAATTTTAAAGAAATCCTTACGGAACTCCATAGACTCCGGGCAGATCCAGTCCTTGAAGCTCCCTCCCCTTTTTGCCGAAGCCTTCAGGTCAAAGGGGAAACAGGGCGGATCCCCTGCCTTGAAGAAATCCCGGAAGATCTGCAGGCGGTCTCCCGCATCCAGTTCCTCTGCCGTAGAGGACAGCTTCGCCAGATGGGTCACGATGTCCGTACCTACACGGGCAAAATACGTCCTCGCCTCATCCACGCTCTTCTTATGGATACTGACCGTCAGATACCGCTCCTGGAAAATACTGTTGTTGGTGCCGCTGACCTTGGAGCGCAGCATTTCATTGTATTCCTTTCGGTACCGGTCAAGCCGGTCTCCCTTCATCGGGATCAGCAGGGACTCTTCAAACTCTTCCTTATTGATCCTGCAGTTGTTCAGCGTGATCTTCACCGAGGAACCGGAATCTAAGGCATTTAAGAGTTCCGAGTAATCCAGGAACATTTCCATCTTGTCGCTCTTGCTTGCAATATAATAGTTGATATCGGAAAACCGGAACGACTTTGAAAATTTATTCCCCACCTGGAAGATCCCGTCCTGCCAGATCCTCTGTATAGGAAGCGCCTCCTGGACAGACTTGGGGACTTTGAATTTATCCCGGTCCATCTTCATCGCCTGGTTTAATGTCTTAATCACTGGCACCCCTTCCCTTCGCTGCTGTGTTGATGGAATATAGGTAATCCCCCGCTTCTTCATCCATCTGGCAAAGGTCAGCAACACCCACCTCTTCCCGTCAATGGAAGCGTGGCGCCTGTCCAGATAATGACAGAGACAGGTCTGCCTGTCTCCATTCTCACTAAACAGTTCTATACAGCCTCCATCCTCAATCCAGAACAATTCCTGATTATTGGTATCTACAAATGAAATCTGCTTCTGATCCTTTCCTGTATCAGGCAGCACTTTTTCTGATTTGCTCTTCGGTCTTCTTCTCTCCTTCCGGTCTTCCCTGCCTCCGGCTATCGCAATACAGAGTAGAAGGAGCACCATCGTTCCTCCAAGCAACGCGCCTGTTATCACGCCCATTATGAACATTTCTTTCTTCCTCTCTTTTCATGACTTTTCCTCTTTCTCAAAGACTTTCCCTCTCCCCACTTATATCTGAAAAGGACTCCGGTGCAAATGTTTCCATTCTGTACCGATTCTAATTCAGCAGATTCTGTTGAGCCTGCCAGGTCACGGGGGTTTGGGGTTCTCCCCAAAGTGCGTTTGGATATCCAAACGCTATGCTTGCAAAACCTGTCGCACCGGTTCATTCAGCCTCCCTCCGGCAAAATCAGTACACATATATCATTCTGACTCTTTGATCCTGACCAGTCCGTCCAGCGTCGTACAGATGATATGGTTCCGGTCTGCAATGCTGATCTCCGTATTCATGGTTCCGGTCATCTCTTTTCCACACACTACCACCATCCGGCACCTTCTGAGTACCATATGCGACATCCTCTGGAACGCCTGCATATCCTCCGCATCTCCTTCGTCCAAAAACGGGGAAAAACCAAACTGCGGGCAGATTGGGACATATCCCAACTCATAAATCTTCCGGCAGTATTTCTGCACTTTCGTCCTGCCCGCATCTGACGGGCAGCACACATAAGCCAATGCAATCTCCATTCAGCAACCCTCCTTCCTTTTTACAACTAATCACCTTTCCCGGCGTTCTCTCCCCGGCTGGCTTCTTTCTGCTCTTGCCAAAGACTCTTGATAAACCGCCACCGCATGGATCAGGATATTTTCCCCAATCATCCCTTGTGACTCTGCTTCTGTATAAATATTCTGCAGAACATTCCCTGCTTTCAACATTGCTCCTGCCGCCTTAATTGAAAACTCCGTATTACTAAAAAATGCGGCCAATTCTTCCTTCATGGCAATCTCCTGTGCCATGCTATAAATTTCTTCGGTGTTTTTCTCCAAAACACTCTTACGGAATGTCTCCTGTTCCTGCTGTACCATCTCCCGAAGCTTTTCGTTCAGGATGGTCTGATTTTTCATTTCATTCACCTCTTCTTCCTGCTTATTTGTCATTTATAGGGGGAATTCCAGGCATCCTATTGGATGCCTCGCCCTCTTTTCAGCATAATTTTGGACATCCCATTGGATGCCCTGCTACTCTTCCTGGTCTTCATTTTTCCTTTCTTCCGTCTCACTTTCCTCTGCTTTTCCTCCCGCTTCCAACGCAATCCTTACACGGTCTGTTCCCAACTTAAAATAGGCATCGGTGACCTTAATCCCGACCGCCTCATAGCCTTCTTCCACAGCCGCAAGGATGGTAGTCCCGGAACCGGCAAAGGGATCTAAAATCCTGCCTCCCGGCTCACAGATCTGGATGACATCCTTCATCAGCTGCAGTGGCTTCTCCGTCACATGGATCCGGTTCTGGGGATTCCCATACCGGAACACACCCGGCAGGCATGCCACCGGACGGCTGATGGGCATCGGTCCGTTGCTGCCCCATACGATATATTCTGCCTGCTGGCGGAACCGTCCTTTCTGCGGACGGGAGTTTCCCTTATCCCACACGGCAGTCCCTCTCCAGATCCATCCTGCCCACTGCATGGCATCCGTGATAGACGGATACTGCCTCCAATCGATAAACAGGCAGATAGGCGCACCGCTAACGCATGCTTTCCGCACATCATACAGCCATTCCGCCATCCAGTGTGTCCATGACCTCTGGTCCTTGTTATCCCCGTCAAAATCAGGCAGGGCATTTCCCGGCTTCATACTGCTGTATTTCTGATTGGTCGTCCGGTTCCGCTCATTCTGCTTCGTACCTCCGGAAGCATAGGGTGGGTCCGTGATGACCGCGTCAAAGATTCCGGGACGGAAGGATTTCACAAGCTTCAACGTATCCCCATGCAGAATCCTCCACCGCTGGCCTCCTGCCGATTCCTCCGGATACATCCCATCCTTAAGAAGCTCCTCCAGTTTCAAAGTTTTTTCCATAGGCATCATCCCCTCTCTTATCTCATCTCTCTAAGTTTCCTTGTACTGCTCTTTCTTTTCGGATCTGCTCTGGCGGCTTCAGCTTCCGCTCCTTCACCAGCACCGTCCGCTTTCCATTTTCCAGGATGAAAAGATCCTGAGTTGGATTCCGGTAATTCTCACCCGGAAGCACCACATCCTTGACCACATACCAGCCACAGACATTTCCATAGATACGGCTGTTTCCGGCGATCAATGGTGACAGTCCTCCTGTATCACTGGCCACTATGGCCGTTCCTGCAACTCTGGCATCGTCTTTGATCTCTCCATTGCGGATACAGCAATTCCCATCCGCACAAGTCCTGTCAAACATCCTCGCATCCCCGCCTACCACTGCAGAATCTCTTGCCACCGCTCCGTCAAAGATCCTGCCGTCTTTATGCACCACCGCATCCTCACAGCAGATTGCATGGTCATGGATCCAACAACTGTCTTTCTGGCTGAGATTATCCTCAGACTGAACATACCCTCCCAAATCCCCGGCGCTTACCTGCTCATTGACCGGAATCAGCGCACGGATCCTGTGAAGCCAGGGGTATTTCGGATGTGCGATGTCCGTGATCTCATATTTCTTCTGTTCCATCTGTTCTGCCTTTCCCTATCTCTCTGTCTCTCCCTTCTTTCGGTCCTTATCAGCCCGCTTTTCCTCCAAACACATTCGGTTCTCCCCTGCCGCAACGATTTCATCCTTAAGCCGTACTTTCCCGACTACCGTACCCTGGATACGGCTCTTCCCGCAGATGAGCGGTATCCCTGCGCCGCCGGGAGCCTTCTGTACGATTGCGTCGCCTGTAATCAGCACATCATCCTCGATCCGTGCATCGCTTACATAGGCATTCCCCTGTATGATACCGTTCCCACAGATCTGCGCACGCCCCGACACCATGGCCTGTCCTTCTGCTGCGGAATTTCCAAACAACTGTGCATCCATCTGCACACGTGCAAATTCACGGCAGACCGCCTCTGGATGGATCCAGCTGTCTCCCTGCTGATCCAGGTTCCATTCCCGCTCTACATATCCTCCAAGGTCGCCTTTCCTGACGCTTGATCCGATATCTCTAAACGCCTGAATCTGCCGAAGCTTTGGAAACTTGGGGTGCAAATGTTCTGTAACTTTATATTTTAAATGGGAATCTTCCGAGTAATCCTGCACATCCATCAGGAACTGCGAAGTATATGGATTTTCTGCCTGAATCCTCAAGATTCCTTCTTCTACCGTGATCGGGATTCCCCGGAACCGCTCTCCCCATCCTTTTAAAAACTGCTCATCCATACGCCTGCCGAGTTCCTCCTGTTCCCCTCTGGTCAATGCAATGTCACTGTAAAAACTCATTTCCCCATACAAAGAATCCTCACTGCCTTTGATGCATACTTCCATCTTCTTTACTTTCCCGTTTTCATGATATTCCGGATCATTAATAAATTCTTTGAAATCCTTCGAAAACACAAACGCCGGATCCGAAGGAAGCCTCTCTAATACGGCGTTTTGGAATACTGCCAGATCCTCTCCATATAACTCCCTGACCGGATTCCCCAACCTGTCTTCCAGTTTTCCGCTAAACGGTATATATACTGTTAATTTCATCTGCTGTCACCACTCCTTTTCTTCTGGTCTCTTTGTTCTGATTTTCGGATCTTCTGATCCTGCTCTTCTCTCATCTCTTTCCTTCCTTTTTGAACCTGGGGACTTAATTCCGTCTCCACATATTCACTGACGATTGCCAAGGCCCGGTAATAATCCCCTGCATCACTTACCCGGTCAATCATCTCTTTTGCCTCTTGGTGTTGTCCATCTCGAACCAGCAGCTGCTTTGCCCTTGCCATAATCACAAAGATATTTTCATCATGTCCAAGTAACTGTATCCGCGGCCTCTTATGGGGTTCCTCTGCAGATGAATCCCTGCCAAGCTCCGCTTCACTCAAGAACCGGAATCCGTCAGGCTGCCAAAAATGTACATACAATTCCCCGCCGACAACGGAAATCTCCCTCTGCTCAAATCCTTCTCCCCATCCGTCGCTGTATTGCCCACGGATGTAATCTTTCAATTCAGATAATTCCTTTTCATCTAAAGGTTCACGAAGCTTCAGTGTCGTACAGCCATACAAGGTATCTCCCCTGCTTTTTACGGATATCACCGCGCTTTCCACCTTACGCTTTACTTCATTTTCCTCGTGATAATATACCATCAGATTGCACGGGTCTCCTACGGAAGAATCCAATCGGTTTTCTTCCTCTGCCCGTTCCCGGATAGAAGCTTCATACTGCAAAAGATCCCTGCCGTCAAACGGTTCCCCTTCCTCCAGGTCGGAATAATCTATGTCATCTTCTCGCTCATCTGAGAAAAAATCTCCGGTCAGCGGAGACAAAAGTTCTATTTCTATCAATCTTCCTTCCTCCTGCCTTTCTACTCATTTCTATCCCCTACCGCTCATCTCCCTCGTCCATATTTCTGTCTTGCCTCTCTCTTCTTCTCTGCCTCCTGCCACGCCAGATCTCCGTAGTCTGCTCCTTCTATCTGCGGCAGATTTTCTATGATATGATACCGTTCCTGATAGGCCTGTTTCATCTGCCCGCATGCCCACCTTCCGGCAAAATCATTGTCTGTGCAGATCTCTATCTCCCGGATTCCCGGATGCTCTGACAGAAAATATTCCAGCGCCTGGGGTTTCTTCCCTTCTTTCCTTAGCTCTCCCTCCTTGGGCGCACTGATCCCGCCAAGCACCAGCCGGTACTTTTCTGCCGTTCCTCCCTCCAATGTCATATGCGCAAGAGCGTCAATGCAGGCTTCATACACAGCCACCCGGATGCTCTCCCGATTTGGAGGGACACAGAATGCATATTTCTTATCACTTCCCGCCTGCTCGATCCGAAATGATTTCCCATTTCTGTCATAGATTCCCCGTAAAAATGCATACTTGGGTATCCCTTCTGTATCTTTGCCAACAAAAACAGCATTGTGGTAAGGCGCGCTTTCATACAAAAGCCCGTACTGCCTGCAGTATCGGATCACTCCATCGCTGATCCCGCGCCGGTTCAGATACTCTTGTACCTGTCTGCAGTTACGGTATCTTTCCGGAAGCACAAATGGCTTCGATTCCTTCTCCTTTGGCATCGGCGAAATATAAGCAGGATTCTCCCGAAGCAGCAGATCTACCGCCTCCTTAAAGTCCATGCCGTCCACTTTTACCAGGAAATTCAACGCACAGATCCCGCCGATGTCTCTGGACTTCCAGTGCCACTGGCTGGTAATACCGTTGATCTTGAAGCTGTCATGGTCCGTCAGTTCCCATTCATTTCTTGCCGAGGATTTCTTCAGGCGGTATGGCTGGTATCTCCGGAGATACTCCATCGCAGTCATCTGCCGTGCCGCTTCTATTTGTTCCCCGCTGTACCAGGGCATCACATCACCGCATTTCTCAGTTCTTCTGTCTTATCAATCCTCTCCCATGGGAATTCCTTTCTGCCAAAATGTCCGTATACGGCAGTCCTCTGGAAGATAGGGCGTTTCAGCCGGAAGGTATCGCAGATCTGCTTTGGTGACAACCCAAACACCAGCGGGATTGCCGCCGCCAGACAGTCATCGGCACACACTCTTCCGGTTCCAAATGTCTCTACCTGCACCATGACCGGTTCTGCCATGCCAATGGCATAGGCAAGAGAGACCTGGCATCTGTCGGCAAGATTCGCAGCCACCAGATTCTTTGCAATATAACGCGCCATGTATGCCCCGGATCGGTCCACCTTGGAGCAGTCCTTTCCGGAAAATGCACCGCCTCCATGGGGAACCATACTGCCGTAGGAATCCACAATCAGCTTCCTCCCGGTAACTCCGGTATCTGCATTCAATCCGCCGCACACAAATCTGCCGGACGGATTGATATATATCCTGGTATCCTCATCTGCCGAGAGGGGGCGCAATGCCGGAAACAACACTTTGTTCCGAATCTCCTGCTCCAACTTTCTCAGGTTCTTATCCCCGGCATGCTGGCAGGACACAATCACACTGTCCACCCGCAGCGACTTCCCATTCTCGTATTCCACCGTCACCTGCTCTTTCCCGTCCGGCAAAAGCCCCTGAATATATTCACTGCGCCTGCAAGCAGACAGCTCCCGCACAATCCGGTGTGCCAGCACAGCCGGCATAGGCATCAGCTGTGCCGTCTCATTGCAGGCATATCCAATCATCACACCCTGATCCCCGGCTCCATTTCCCCTGGCTTCCGCTTCCTCAGACAGTCCTTTTCGTCTTCCCTGTGGATGATCCACTGCCCTGGCAATGTCCGGACTCTGCTTATGGATCTGCACATCAATCGTGATATCTTCTGCCTGATACCCTGTGTCCTCAAGAATCTTTTTCACAATCTCCGGCACATATGGCTCATGCTTACTGGTGATCTCTCCTGCCACCAGCAGATGTCCTCTCATTGCCAGCACCTCGCAGGCTGCCCTGGATTCGCTGTCCTCCTTCAGACATTCATCCAAAACAGCGTCCGCAATCCGATCACACAACTTATCCGGATGTCCTTCTGTTACTGATTCTGCTGTATAAAATCGTCTCATCTCTTAACCTTCCTTTCCAATCCAAAAAGGCACGGGATACATCCATACGGTGGATATACCCTGTGCCTGCTTTTCATCCATATTCAGTTTTGTATAGATTATCTCTGACTACTGGCTTTCTCTTTCTACATAATCTCTCCTTTGTAAAACAATTGGAATTTATTTGAATTGCTTACTCTTTTCTTCCAACAACAAAAAATCATTACATCTTTTCGCTAATGCTGTTGCGGAGCCTTTCGTTATTTTGTGCTTATAAACCTCCGCTGCGTGATTTTTAATTTTGTCCTGTAATTTCCTGATAATACGGTATTCCGTTGTTAACAGCTTCTTGTATTGCGGATTCTTCACTTTGGGAATATCCACATATGTATACTCTCCATCCGGAACCGGGAACATATTATTGATATTGATTACGGCATAATTCCCTACTTTAATAAAATCTAATCCATTTTTCATTTTTTCGTGCTTGGCTTTAAACGAAGATAAAGGTGCAAAATAATTCATGCCATTAACGATTAAAACAATACCAATATACTTTCTTTCATTGCTTTGTCCTGGCTGTTTATTTTGAAATAAATGCGGAGCATATGGGATCAGGTAATCGATGTATTTAGGATTGACTTCGTATAATTTTATTGACAATTTGATACCCTCCTGTTATAAAAATGGGGCGGAAAATCCGCCCCACTGTTAGATTCGCACTTAGAGTGGCGAAACACTCGCTCATAACTGTCTCGCTTAGGGCTGAGATATGCCCGCTTATAACTGTCTCGCTTAAAGGTCGAGATATACCTTCTGTTAAGCCAAAAGCATTAACCTACCTATAGTATACTCAAATACTCCCGAAATATCAACTGGCTTTTAAAATTATTTTCCGGATAAATATACTGAATGCTCTCCCCACATCTGATCCAACAGACAAGCTTATAGATTGCCTGCCCCGCCAATGGAATATTGGGATTCGGGCGTTACCCTTGCCTTCCTACGGTCTGAGATTATTTTAACATATCTTCTATAAAAAAGCCAATATTTTTCGCTTTCTACAAATCTACGGATACATACTATCTTCTCCCATAAGAATCTCTTCCGCAAGTTTCTGATACTGTGGGAACTGCTCGATATAAGGCTGGTATCTTCTCCTAATTTCTGCCCGCTCCAACGGATCGGCATTCTTTCTGTCATGGCCATTCCCGGTATACTCCAACACATCATTGGCGATCTCACAAAAAAGCTCTTCACACAGCATTTCTCCATCCTCAATAATCACCGGCGCCAATGGGATACTTCTGCTGGAAACCCAGATCTTCAACAGGATATATCCAATCTTGTCCGACCAGATTAATTCCAAATATTCACTGTTCCTTAAGTAATCCCCAAATGCTGTAACCATTTCTTCCAATTCTTTTTTCTGTTCCTTCGTATATAGCATATGCTTTCCTCCTGCCGCTGACTGATTTTTTAATATGCCAGCTGTACAAAGAGAGTTTACCATAATCAGAACAATCCTGTCATAAAAGTACCCTTGACGCACTGTGCCACACCATGTTCTGGGAGCCTCTGGTTTAGAACACTTCCGGGACATGCAACAGAGCGTTGCGATATGTTCCGCAAATCGCCTGTTTCGAACACTTCTCCTGATTCTGCCCTAAATCCCTCCACACTGGTTCCACACATCCTGCAGTTTCCCCGAATTACAGCACATTGATGCAGCACCATTCCTGGCGCCATCGACGCAGAGTGTCACAAATTGTTCCGCAAAGCGGTCGTTTCGAACACTTCCTGCTTCCCAGGCCTCCATCTTTGATACAGAAGCCGGACAGGCTGTTCCAGCACACGTCCTACTCCCTCAGTTTCGAACACTTTCTCCGTGCGTCATGAACCTTATTCTCGCCAGATACCTCATGATATTCCTTACGTCGGTACTTCCGAACACCCTTCCTTCAAGTCTCCTTCCTAATCTGCCATGCCGGTTTTTACCGCCACAATGATATTCCGGGCATCCTTCCACTCATAGGAACAGGTCATCAGCGTCAGCACCTGATCCGCTTCCATCACTTCCGCATCTTCTCCCTTTTCAAACATTCCAAGCCCTTTTGCCCTAATCACGTAATCCTGCAGTCCTCCCGCCTCCGAAAAGTCAGCCTGTTGGAACGGAAACATCCGAATATCAGCCTTCATTACTGACGCAATCCATTCCCGAACATTGCCCCGCTGTTCATGTTATGTCCGTAGATGATGAAATTCCGGCTTTCGGGCACTTTACAATTCCATTGCAGGAACAGGCTGCCGTTCGCATCCCGTTCTCCTTTATAATTCCGCTTCAGATAATACTCCGGGCTGTCTTCCCCGCTTTGAAGCACAGGGTAATCGATATTTGTACCTGGAATCGTAAGCCATCCCTGGACATCCGGATATTTTTCCCGAAGGGCGGCAAGATCCACAGACAGGATCCCTTTTTTTTTTCCAGCCGGTGAGCGTTCTTTGGAAGAGGCCGAACCTCCCGGAGGGATATCGCCCTCCGGGAACTCACCCTTCAATCGTTCTGCCGCTTCCCGGTTCCTCATTGGCATATACACCATCTGATAAACTAAGAGCCCGGTACTGATACAAAATATCAACACCAGGACTGCCTGCCAAAACCGATATTTATTCACAATCTTCCTCATTGCCTAATCCTACGGATACTTCCAGCATTTCTACATCCGGTTTCTTTGCATCTTCCACATCCATGCCGGCCATCTGCCTTTCCCGGCGCTTCTTCGCCGTTACCACAACAAAGAAGATCACCGCTCCGATACTGGCTGCCGCAAGTGTCATCGGAAGCCACGGCAGGTCTCCGGTCTTTGGTACAGCCGGCGCTTCCTCGGCTAGCTGGTTCTTCACCTCCAGTGTCACCACGATATGGTCATCCATCTGATTTTCCAGTTCGAATCTGACCGGATGTACCGTATCATCCAATACATATCCTTCCGGCGCTTTCGTTTCCACACACTCATATTCAAATAATTCCCGGAGACCTTCTGTGCCGTAAGTACCGATCAGCAAATCGCTGCTCTCTGCTTTTCCCTCGGCATCGGTCACCAGGGTTTCCATGGTCATGCCTGTGGTTTTATTGCGGATCTCAAACTCTGCTCCTGCCAGCGCCTTTCCGGTTGCTCCGTCTGTCTTCCTGAGCATAATCTTTCCATACAGATAATCGTCCTTCATCTTCGCTTTCTGCACTTCCATTGTATCTTCCAGCGTAAACTTCACCTCTTCCGCCACAATATATCCATCCGGCGCGCTGATCTCGCGGAGTGTCAGTTCCTCTCCCACCGGGAGCTTCTCCACACGGTGCGGCTTTCCGTCCGTCACCCATTCCTCCAGCACCTTCCCGTCCGGATCCAGGATCTGCAGTGTAGCGCCTGGGATCTCTTCCCCGGTGGTCAGGTCTGTCTTGGAAATGTCGATCTTGGAATATTCATCCTCCATCTCCACCTCTGCAACACTGCCGTCTTCCAATACCTCAAAGTCCACATCTGCTGCAGACACATAGCCGTCCTCATACGGAGCCAGTTCCTCATGCAGGGTATAGGTTCCTTCCGGCAGACAGTAAACTACATGCGGCTCTTCGGTACTGATCCATTCTTCCACCACATTGCCGTCTCCATCTAAGATCTGCAGCTTCGCTCCCGGAAGTTCCTCTCCGGTTGTGGCATCCTTCTTTGTGAAATGGGATTCTGTCGGCTGGTTCTCTACTTCCTGTTCAAATGTCAGCACCTTTGTATTCTGATCTGTATATACCGCTTCAAACTCCCATACTTCCTCATTGGGAAGATATCCCGGCAGGCGCTGTTCTTCCTTCACATAATAGCTTCCATGGTATAAATCGCTGTCAAATGTGACGGTTCCCTCTGTATCCGTAGCCTTGGTCTCCAACAAGGTATCCTTAGAAACCAAAACCTTCCCCTGATTGGATACGATATCTTCTCCGGCATATAAGCCAAAGATGACACCTTCCAGATTTTCTCCGGATACGGCATCCTTCTTCCTTACGGTTACCTCTACCTTCTGCCGCTCGTTTTTATAAGAAACTCCCTCATATACCACTGCCTGCGTATCATCTTTGGCAGTTAACGTAAACTCTTTGACCTCCGTATTCAATACAAAATGCTCTCCTGCTCTCGTCTCCTTCAGATAGTAAGAACCTAACGGCAGGTTATTTACCACCGCTTTTCCTTCCGCATCTGTAGTAAGCTCTGCCACCAGGTCATCTTTGCTGTATCGGACGATCCGGTTCCCATTTTCATCCTTTGCGCCATCCGGCGAATAAATAGTCTCCTTCGCATGGAGTTCGAACCCTGCGCCCTCAACACCGGATTCTTCATATTCAAATCTACGGGAAATTCCTGTTGTCTCAGTTCCCATAATCGTATCTTTGAGATCTGTGAATACTGCTTTCACTTTTTCCAATATAGAGCCTTCCTGCACCTTTACCAGCTGTTCCCCGGTCTTTGTAAGTGTAAGGCTTCCCACCTGCTCATCATTGGACTGATCCACTTCCACAATGGCATCCCCGGTATCCGGATCGATCTGGTGTGCTGTGTTGGAGGCAATGGCAACCTCGACTACTTTAGACGGCGCTTCTTTATATTCTCCGCTGCCTGCGATAGCTCCGGCAGAGCGCATTTTCCCATCAGTATATAAGACTTCCTCACTGCCCTGCTTCACAAATCCTTCCGGAGCCTCTGTCTCTTCGATTCGGTAGGTCGAGGCTTTCAGTTCTTCTGGCGTGACCAGATACCCATCCTCATTGGTGGTAAATACACTGACCTTCTCCTTCTTCGGATACTGGATGGCCTGCTCTACATAGGCTTTCTTCTTGCAGTCAAAAATCTTATAACAGGTTCCCGCTTTCAGCACGGTATTCCCGGTCTGTGCATCCTTCTTTACGATCTTCATCAGGAATTCAAAGAGACGGTCATCGAACACCCGCCACTGCATCGGTTCCCGGCTGTCCGCATCAATCCTGACAAGAAACGGATCCACTTCCTTCAGATTCTCCGGCACCCTGCTTTCCTTCACCACATAAAGGCCATAAGAAAGTTCCGGACTGACCGCATATCCCTTAGAATCCGTGATAAGTTCCGGGACAGGAACTGCCTTTCCATTTTCATAGGTCACTGCTACATTCTCGCCGCTGAAATCATAATCCCTAAAATCTGCCGCTGTAAATGCATTTCCGTCTGCCGGTTTCAGTTCCCCGCTTTTTACTCTGGACAAGTTGCTGACAAGATACACTTTGAATCCTGCTCCTGCCACCAGATCTGTCTCCGTCTGCTCTCCGTCTTCACTGACCTTGATCATCTGAAAAGCCTGTTTCTTCACCTGCTCCGCGACCGTCACGCTTTTGGTAACCTCTGCCTGATCCTGCCCTCCATAGGCAAGCTCCACATCATACTGCGTGGTATCCAGCAGATAACCTTCCGGCGCCGTGATCTCTTTGACAAACATTTTTCCAAGATACAGGTCTGTAAACTCAAGGGTTCCGTCCTTCCCAACCGTCCCCTGGGTGATGAGGCTCCCGCTCCGGTGGAGCACTCCCGTCCTGCCGTCCGGATGCACGATATCTTCCCTCGCATACAATCCATACACCGCACCGGCAAGCACGCTGTCTCCCTGGGGGAGGAATCTGGTCGTCTCCCGGTCGATCTTATTGAGATGGATACTGCCCTTTACACAATCATTTCCTGCCGATACCTGCGTGACCTTGCCTGCCTCTGCATCCACCGGATAAACCGCCGGATTTCAAAGAAAAGATCGGGCTCACCAATTTCCGGGGCTATTCCGAGAACTCCGTTCTCCAGGAATTCTGGATATCGGTATTGCTTGCAAACCTGGCTCTTGCCATAAAGCGGGAGACGGACGGCATTGTTGACAGCACCATAAACCAGAAAGGGAATCAGAACAAATATATGACAAACATGAATGAGCTTGTCGGATACCTGAGCCGTCACATAGGAGAATATATGGATGCTGATACAGACACAGAAAAGTATGGCATCATCCGCTGTATATTTGATTTTGCCGTATCTCACCGGGTGCGTGACAAAAAGGGCCGCTGGGAATCAAATCTACGTACAACTCCAAGAAAAGTCAAACATCATTACAATAACAAGACTACACACTAATACCATTTAAGAAAGGTGATGGTGCCAGTTTCTTTATATTCTACAATACAAACGCCATATCTAAAAAAACAGCTGATAGCAACCAAGGGGGAAGTCTGCCCTTTTTTCAGTGTATTTTAATCATTCCTATCATCTACTATTATTGGTTTAATAACTTAATCCTATTGTGATATCATGCCACTACTAAGTTGTTAACATTGAATGACAATGTACTGGATGAGCAGAATTTCAATTATGATACGGACACTATTTTACAGCACATACAGGACACTGTATTAATCCATTTAAGGGATTATTCTTTATTAGCCGGACAATATTCTAAAATAGATATAACCGTTACATAAACCGTATTAAGGGGTATCTTGCAGTCAGCAGATGCCTTTTTTGTAACGCATTTTTGTGTGCTACCTCATGTGTGCTACTTGTGTGTTACCTGTGTGCTACCCGGCAAAATTTAAGGCTACCGCCGACAATCCACGTCAGCGATAGCCCTTATTCTACACGATTCTTTAAAATTTCCCTGCCTTTGCCGCTTCTTCAATCGCAACTGTGAATATTGATTTTACAGGGGTTTAAGCATTCTTTGTCTATTACCTGATTATTACCCACACCATTTTTAAGCTATGATAATCTTCTTGAATCAATCTTTATTCTATCACGCTTCAAATGAAAGCGATAAATAATTTTCTTGAATCCTGCTGCCAGATATGCTATATTATGAATAGAGGGAAAGCCGTACAAGCGGCTCTACCCCAAAGATGTGTTGCTACCTATGACTTGGCATAGGCAAGCCGTCACTATTGGTAGTAGTGGCGGCTATTTCTTTCTTCCCTTGTAAATCTGATAAAACAGACTGATAAGGGCAACAATGAGTATACCTATCTGAATTAAATCCGAATATGTAACATACATTGCTATCGCCCTCCTTTCTCTCGTCTGGAGGGCATTTATACGCCCTCCGAGTAAAAGAGGGGTAAAGCCGCCCGGCTTCATGGTCTTTCCCTATCGACAATATAACATATTTTTCATGATACAACAATATCATCTTTTTTGTTTTTGAAATAATTTCTTTAAGGCTTTTTCTTGATTTGCGGTTAATTTTGCGGGTTAATGAAGCCGAACATATATTCTACACAAATCCCTCACCCGGTTACTTCAACGCTTCTTTCTCATTTATTATCACATCCTTTCTATGCGTCATATTCGCGTCATATTCGCCCCATACAGGCAGTTAAGACAGTAATACATATCATGCCATTAAAATAAACGCAAAATAAAAGGATATGCAGTTATTGCATACCCTTAAACAATATCAATACCTATTCTGCTTTCATTTCCCTCTTATACTTGTAGAATGTATTCCTTGCAAGTCCTGTCAGCTTCATACAATCCACGTCTGACAGATTGCCCCCGAAATCCTTGCTATGTTTCCGTATCTGCTTCTTTGCTTCAATAGCTTTCTTTATTTCATTGTGCTTATTCTCGCATATCCAAAAATGGTTGATTTACTCATGATTTTCTCTCCCTTTCGTGGTATACTGTACTCATTTAAACGAACGTTTGTGGTGGGTTATAATCGGAGTTACAGAGCTAATAGAAAAGATTCAGAAAGCGGCGAAAGTCATTGACGAGGAAATGAGCGCATGAATGACGAAAAGAATTACCGAGAAGAGATTATGCGAATGGTACAAGAGATTGAAAATGAGGATTATCTTTTATATATCATTACATAATCGCAAAATATCGCAGAGAGAAAGGAATTAAACATGAGTAGTGAGAATATAGCGAAGCGGATAGCAGAGGAATTGTTAAATGACAATGTACTGGACGAGCAGAATTTCAATTATGATACGGACGCTATTTTACAGCACGTACAGTACACTGTATTAAGCCATTTAAGGGATTATTCTTTATTAGCCGGACAATATTCTAAAATAGATATAACCGTTACATAAACCGTATTAAGAGGTATCTTGCAGTCAGCAGATGCCTTTTTTGTAACGCATTTTTGTGTGCTACCTCATGTGTGCTACTTGTGTGTTACCTGTGTGCTACCCGGCAAAATTTAAGGCTACCGCCGACAATCCACGTCAGCGATAGCCCTTATTCTACACTATTTCTTAAAATTTACCTGCCTTCGCCGCTTCTTCAATCGCAACTGCAACCGCAACAGTCATACCAACCATCGGATTGTTACCTGCGCCGATCAGACCCATCATCTCAACGTGAGCCGGTACGGATGAGGATCCTGCAAACTGTGCGTCAGAATGCATACGTCCCAATGTATCAGTCATACCGTAAGAAGCCGGACCTGCAGCCATGTTATCCGGGTGAAGCGTACGTCCTGTACCGCCGCCGGATGCTACTGAGAAATACTTCTTGCCTTGTTCGATACATTCCTTCTTATAAGTACCTGCAACCGGATGCTGGAAACGTGTCGGGTTGGTAGAGTTACCTGTGATAGATACGTCTACGCCTTCCTTGTGCATGATCGCAACGCCTTCACGTACATCATTAGCGCCGTAGCAGTTAACCTTGGAACGAAGTCCGTCTGAGTAAGCGATCCTCTGAACCTCTTTTAACTCACCTGTATAATAATCATAATCTGTCTCTACATAGGTAAATCCATTGATTCTGGAAATGATCTTCGCAGCATCCTTTCCAAGTCCGTTCAGAATAACGCGAAGAGGTTTCTTACGAACCTTGTTAGCCTTCTCTGCGATACCGATAGCGCCCTCTGCTGCCGCGAATGACTCATGCCCTGCAAGGAATGCGAAACAGTCTGTCTCCTCCTCGAGAAGCATCTTGCCTAAGTTACCATGTCCAAGTCCAACCTTCCTCTGGTCAGCCACAGAACCCGGAATACAAAATGCCTGTAATCCTTCCCCGATCGCTGCTGCAGCATCAGCAGCCGTCTTACATCCCTTCTTGATCGCGATCGCCGCACCTACTGTATATGCCCAGCATGCATTCTCAAAACAGATCGGCTGGATTCCCTTAACCTGATTGTATACGTCAAGTCCGGCATCCTTCGTGATCTTCTCTGCTTCTTCAATGGAAGCAATGCCATAGCTTCCTAACACTTCATTGATTTTATCAATTCTTCTTTCATATGATTCAAATAAAGCCATTTACTTGTCCTCCTAATTTTTTCGTTACTTTTACGGACACAGATTGAACTTCCTTCAATCCGGTGCTATTCTTTTCTCGGGTCAATAATCTTTGCTGCGTCCGCAACACGTCCATACTGCCCTTTTGCCTTCTCCCATGCATCGTTCGGTGTATCGCCTGCCTTGATAAAGTCTGTGAACTTTCCAAGGTTAACGAACTGGTATCCGATAATCTCGTTGTTATCATCCAGTGCAACACCTGTTACATAGCCTTCTGCCATCTCAAGATAACGAGGACCTTTTGCCAATGTTCCATACATAGTACCTACCTGAGAACGAAGTCCCTTGCCGAGATCTTCCAGACCTGCACCAATCGGAAGTCCGTCCTCTGAGAACGCGCTCTGAGTTCTTCCGTATACGATCTGAAGGAATAATTCTCTCATTGCCGTATTGATCGCATCACAGACAAGGTCCGTATTAAGAGCTTCCAGAATAGTCTTTCCCGGAAGGATCTCTGAAGCCATAGCTGCTGAATGTGTCATTCCTGAACATCCGAGTGTCTCCACCAATGCTTCCTGAATAATACCGTCTTTTACGTTTAAAGTGAGTTTGCAGGCTCCCTGCTGCGGTGCACACCAGCCCACACCATGTGTCAGACCGGAGATATCCTTTACCTCTTTTGCCTTTACCCATTTTGCTTCTTCCGGAATCGGAGCTGGTCCGTGATTTGCACCCTGAGCCACAGGACACATCATTTCTACTTCATGTGAATAAATCATTGTAAAACTCCTTTCAACTATGTATGATTTTTCTGTCGTAGGGTTTGTTATTACTTTAACACCATACTTGTTTATATTCTCTCACATTATATAAAATTCGTCAATTGACACTTTTTATATTTTCTTCTGTTTTTCTGCTACAAATTACACAAATCATGATAGAATGGTACCAGGGACAAAAGAAGAAAGGCGGTATCTATATGCTCTCTCCCAAAGATTATTATATCCTGGCATTCGACACGACCGACAGTGTCATGGCGGCAGAAGCCTGTTTAAAAGAACATTTCCACATCACCATCATGCCCGTTCCCCGGGAGATCAGCACTGGCTGCGGGCTTGCAATCCGTTTCCTAGATCCCGATGAAGCCGCGATCCTTGCCTTCCTTAACAGCAGTTCTCTGGACGGTACCCTGTACAGGATGAACACACAGAAGATCGGCGGAAGACATCCCATCGAGAGAATCAGATAAGCTCTGGCCGCATCACTGCAGCCAGAGCCTTCTCATACCGGTATTCTTATGAGATCCTCTCTGCCTCAAATCCCATCTCTTTTAAGATATCAAGCGTTACTTCCTGGCAATGGTCGCAGTCACAGATGGACACCTTCTTGCCTTCAAAATCAACTTCATGATTCACTCCTGCATCCTCTAATGCAGCATCGATCTTCTTAGCACAATCCGGACAGCAAAGCTCCGGTACGCTGAATACTCTCATCATTCCATCCTCCTATAACGTAATTACCTGGTCTACACCTGCCGGAGCCAGCGCAGCGTACACATTCGGGAAGCATCCAATCCCTGCCGGGGCGATCAGCTTGTCCGCAATGTCTCTTTGATAGCAGCATCTGTCGCACGCCATCAGAAGCACGCCTGTCTTCTCGCTTAGCTTCTTAAGTCTCTCCGCAATATCGCATCCCTCTACCAGCATGTAAGCATTGTCAAAGAAGAACATCATGCCCGCAACCTCTGCTCCGTGACGGTCTTCTTCCATCTGGGGAATGATCATGTGCTCAAGAATCTCTCTCGCATGCTCCGATTCCAATAAATAAGCTACCTTCATTCTTACACCTCCTGTGTTAGATTTATACTTCAAATGTTGCCTTTGCCTCTTCAACTGCCTTCTCTATGTCCGCCTTAATGATTGAATCCGGGTCAAGCTCCATATCCGTAACGTATTGATCAAATTCTGCACCGCTGCAGAAGAAATTCATTACATTTCAGCAAGACCCTGCCCAGTTTGACAATTCTCCCAGAGGAAATGTCAGCGCATGCAGCGTCTTTGGTTCATATTCATCCACCTTCTCATCCTTGATCCGGATATAGATCGGCTCGCCGCTCACCGCGCTCACCGAATTTACCTCGGTATCTTTATGGAACGTAAACGCGGCGCCGATGGCGTCGATGGCGCACATAGCAGAAAACTGCCTTCCGTCGTCAAGCGTAACCTGGTGGTTCGTCTTAAGGGCGGATACCGGATAGATGAAGTTCACCTTCCCCTTCTCGTCCACCACCATACCGTCTTTCTCTAGCAGACAGTCTGTGATCTCCTTATACTCCTCTTCCGTCATATGCAGGTACTCTAACGCAGCTTCCTTATCATTCTCTATATGATAAGCCCGCCCATGATCCACCGTAAATTCTATAATATACAGTCTCAGTTCGTTCTGCCTGTCCGTAAATTTTCTATGAACATTCTGATCCAACGAATTCTACCTCCTCATTCTTGCCTTTCTGTCCCTGAATAAATTCCATCAGGTCTTTATCCTCCTGCGTAAATACGCCGCCGCTTAACGCATCCTTAAGGATCACCGTCAGGCGGTCCACATACTCATGATACTTAGGCGCCGTGCGGTCTCTCGGCCTTGGAAGATCGATCTTCAGGTCTTCAATGATCTTCCCGTGGTCTCTGGACATCACCACAACACGGTCGCTTAAGTATATGGACTCATCCACATCATGGGTTACCATCAGCGCCGTAGTCTTCTTCTGCTGCAGGATCTCTTCAAGCTGCATCTGGAGCATCTGCCGCATCTGGAAATCTACCGCCCCAAGGGGCTCGTCCATCAGGAGCACCTGCGGATCACACGCAATCGCCCGAAGAAGCGCTACTCTCTGTTTCATACCACCGGAAATCTCATGAATATAATAATGCTCGTAAGCCGTAAGCTGCGCCATCTCAAGCAGCTCCTTAAGCTGCGCCTTACGCTGTGCTTTCGGTACTTTCATCTTCTTCATAGGATACTCAATATTCTCTCCCACCTTAAGCCACGGAAATAACGCATAATTCTGGAACATAAATGAACGGTCCGTGCCCGGCTTCTTCACTTCATTGCCATTCACTACGATCTTACCCTCATTCGCCTTCCGAAAACCTGCGATGATTGTAAGCGTCGTAGTCTTACCGCAGCCGGACGGCCCAAGCAGTGATACGAATTCACCCTCTTCTACATTAAAAGAGACATCCTTAAGCACCACATTCTCCGGATCCCCCTTCTTCCTTCCTTTAAATACCTTCGTTATCCCTTCTACAGATATGGACATTCCTTAATCCTCTCTCTCTATCTCTATTCATCTATGGCTGCCCCAGTGTCAGAAACCGAATCTTCTTATCCTTAAGCCAGTCTTCTTCCACCCCAAGCTTCCCGGCAAGAATCTCCGGATCATTCAGACTCTCGGCCGCCCGATTATAATTTTCTATAAATTCTCCAAATTCTTCCGTCTCCACAAACTTCTTATCCACTACCAGCACATAAGATATATAGTCCGTCTCTGAAATAGGCGCACACAGATAATCCGGTACATTCGCCGCCTTCGATATATCCTGGACTACTCCGTCCACCTGTCCGTTCTCCAGTGAATACAGAATCCCCTTCTGGGTGATCTCCTGAAATTCTTCGATCTGTGGATAGGTCTCCCTCGCCTGCTCCTTCTCATTCTGCCTTCCCTGACTGATACCGACAGTTCTCACATCCGCCAGATCACTCTTATAACACAGGACTTCCGCATTCATGATGACTGGGCCGTAGATCATGACATTCTCATTCTCCTCTATGGTATGCATAGCGATATGGCTGCAGTAGAACGCCACATTGATCTCCTCCGCACTCAGTGCCCACTGAGCAAGATTACTTCAGCAGTCCTGAAATGACGAACTCTCATAATCCTCCGTAACCTTACATACCCTGCCGAATTCCTCCACCGTTGCTTCCATCAGGACTCCGGAGATATCCGCTCCTGCTCCGACCCTCAGAGGCGCATCCTTATTCTGCCGCTCCTCTTTTGGGAAAAACACTGACACAAGTGTACCAACAAGTATCAGGCCTGATATAAAGACCGCAATCTTCCTGCCGTGCTCCATCTGCTTACGCTTCCTTCATTCTGGAATGCACCAGTCCGGATCTGATATATTTCCACAGAGAATACAGAGCATATGCGATCAGGACCAGGCTGCAGATCCACTCTCCCCACTCAGGTATGGTGACCATAAGCTTGTTCGCATGCGCGATAGTATTCGATGTCCTGTCAAAATCCAGCACCGGAACAAATCCCGGCATCAGTAATTTGTTCGTGATCCAGCCCACCAGATTGGAGATTCCGACTACCATGGTAAAATACATCATCATAGCCCTCTTCCCAATGGTCTTTGTGATCGTCAATAATTCCGGGATATTCGTCCCGGCTCCCGCCATCAAGAATGTGATGGCGACTCCAGGCGCCGCCCCGCTGGCAACCAGCGCCGCGATAAACGGGATATGGCCCACCGCACAGACATACATAAGTCCTGCAACCACCGTGATCCCGAGAAGGGATATCATGCCCGGATTCCCAAGATAATCCTGCACGAAGGACTGGGGCACGACCGTGAATAAGAAACCCGCGATCAGCATCCCCGTAACCGTGTACTTGCTGATGGTCACACTCAATTCGGTCAGTGACCAGCGAAGCCCGCTCTTTACCTTCTCCCAGAACGACGGCTCTTCGAACTCAAGCTGGATCATGGCCGGCGCATCCTCGTCGTCGGATTCCAGCGTAATCCTTCCCTCCTCTTCTTCCTGCTTCTTATGGATCTTATTGATCCCGATATGTAATTCGTCGCCGGCGTACTTATTCGCCACCATGCCGATGATCATCGGCGCGACAAATCCCGTAATAACATAGATAATGGTAATCTCTTTGCCCAACAGCCCCCAGGATAGGATCACCGCCAGCGGATTGATCATAGGCGTACTGGTCATGAACGCCAGCGTCGGCCCCAGATAAGCCCCGCTGTAATACATACTGATGCCAAGAGGAATCGTTCCGCAGCTGCAGATCGGTATAAACATCCCCGACACCGTCGTCCAGAACACACCGCTCGCCCGCTTTGAGCCGATGGACGTCTTCTGTACCTTCTCAGGCTTCAGAAATTCATGCAGCAGACCAGCTACGACAAAACTGAATACCAGCCACGGTGATGAACTGTTGAGCATCGACCACGCTGACACTACTATACTGGACAGAAACCCCCACAAATCTCCTATCATATCTTCAACGCCTCCTCGAATGCTTTACGCACGGCAGGCTTGGTCAGCTTCGTCACTGCCTTCTTCTCGTTGATGACCAGCATACTCTTGGTCACCGCACCGTACTTCTTGATATAATCAAAATCCTGACCTGCGCGATAGATCTTCACATTCACTCTTCCTTCATATTCTTTCTCCAGGACTTGAACCAAGTCTCCAAACACTTCACATCATGCACATGCACTGATATATTCGATGCAAGGCTTCTTCATTCACGGCACCTCCCAACAATTTATTCCATCTTAATTATAGCTATTATAGCTTTATTCGCCCGCACTTTCCGGTTTTATAAAAAAATACAATATTCGACACCGACTTTATTTTTTTGTATAATATTTCTATTATAATTATTAAAATTTTGTTATGATTTGGCTGTATATATTATCCTCAATTCATAAGGGAGGTGAACAATTGGGAGATAACAAACAGGTAGATCGTATGATACACGCTACCAAGACAAAAGACCGACAGAATTGGCGGAAAATGGGCGGCAGGAATTATAACAAGGGCGCGATCTTTTCCCTGGCCCTGATCTGTGTGATCTGGTATTTTGCCGCTCACGCAGTAAAAGCCCCGTTTATATTTCCGTATTTGGAGAATGTGGCCTATCAGGTCGTTTATTCATTAACCGATATGTATGTTTTAGAGAATCTTGCCATCACCATGCGGCGAGTCGTGACCGGTTCTCTGTACGCATTCCTGATCGGATTCCCGCTTGGAATGGTCATGGGATATTCACCCAAGCTTTTACAGACCATGTCCCCATTCATCAATTCCCTGCGTCAGGTACCGATCATGGCCTGGGTGCCGCTCACCATCGTATGGTTTGGTATCGGGGACGGACCTACTGTTTTCCTGATCGCGTTCAGCGGTATTTTTACGATCATCCTCAATACCGTTTCCGGCGTACAGGATATTAGTAAGGATTTCTACAATGCCGCCAGATCCATGGGCGCGAACACATTCAATATCATCAAAGATATCGTAATTCCGGGTTCTCTCCCCGGAGTGCTTACCGGCATACGTCTGGCGATCGGACTTGGCTGGATGTCCGTCATATGAGCGGAGTTCATTGCGACAAGTGCCGGATTCGGTTACATAATGGTGGAAGCACAGGGACGGTTAGAGACAGAGCGCGTCATCGCTTATATGGTGATCGCCGGTCTGATCGGATACCTGATGGATACCATCCTGGTATTGTGCGAGAGAGCACTGCTTAGATGGAAAGAATAATTTCGGACGGAACAAAGGCATGGCCACCGGGTTGCCGCCGTCAGCAAAAGGCTGCTGCATATATGATCCTGTCATTATGCAGCAGCCTTTTATGAGTATTTTTCTGCGCAGTATCTTCGAAGCGCTTCTATGGTCCGTTCCGACACGATGCTTAATTTCCTGTCTTTGTGATACATCAGATAGATCTGACGCTTCGTATTCACATTCTCAAAATTAAACTCTAACACCTTCTGCTTATCCAATGATTCCTTTGCCGCCGTCCTGCTGATGAATGCGACTCCGCCGCCGGCCTCTACCGCCCGGCGCACCAGCTCCGATGATTCAAACTGCGCCGCCACATGAAGGGATGCGTGATTCAATTTCAGTCCCTCTTCCACATTCTCAGAGGCCGTCTTGGTCCCGCTGCCAAGCTCCCGTATCACGAACCACTCCCGGCGGAGCTGCTCAATGGGGAACTCCCCGTTCAGGTTCCTGTATTTGGCCTGGTTCGGCGTGATCAATATGATCTCGTCTTCAAAGAGGATCTCCGAATAGATCTTATCATTCCCGCTGGTCAGGCCGCCGATCCCGATCTCCACATCATAATTCAAGATCTTCTGCAGCACATTCCCGCTGTCCCCCTCCGATACCTTGAAGCTGATATCCATATTCTTTGCCCGAAATGAAGCTAAGAACTGAGGGAACATATAGTTCCCGGGAACGGACGAAACCGCCATGGAAACTACCCGGCCCGCCTCATTCTCATTCCGGTTCAGCTGCTCCAATGCCTGATTCTCTGTCTCTAATAACTGCAGCGCAAACGGATAGAATACTCTACCCTCCTCAGAGAGAACGATATCCTTCGTAGAGCGCACCAGAAGCTGTACTCCAAGCTCCGATTCCAACTGCTTGATATGTGTACTGATCGTGGGCTGCGACAGATACAGATACTTTGCAGCCAGTGAAAAACTCTTATAATTAACGACTCCAATAAAGCTTCTTACGTATTCTAAACGCATATCTTCTCCCTCGATCCTAAAATATCTCATCATTTATTATATTGCTTTTTACTATTCTGGTCTAATTGAAAATGATGATATATTTAACCTCTTTATTTGAAATGATAATATATTTTATTAGTCCTTTTTCTTCTCAGGCTCTTCTGCTATGATGAATGTAAATATTAATAAATATTAATTTTTTAAAGGGGGATACCAATGAAAAAGAAATTAATTGCATCACTACTGGCTGCGGCTATGCTCTGTTCTCTTCTCACAGCATGCCATAACAGCAGCGAGACCAATACCGTAGATGTTGAATCCACAGATTTTGATCCCAAGAAGGCAGTGGAGGACTATGAGTTCGGCGAGTTAAGCGAGGAAGAGAAGAACTATACCGTGGAGATGGGCTACTTCAACTGTGACCATATGTGTGCCTCCATTATCGGAGAGAAATCCGGGATCTACGAGGCTCTTGGCCTGAAGGTCAACCTTACCAAATCTCCTGAGACAGTGAATGCCCTGATCAGCGGCGCCATGGACGTGGGATACATCTTCTTCAGCAAGAACCTGATGTCAGATGACTCCCCTGTTTATCAGGCAGCAGCCAACCACTTAGGCGGCTCCCGGTATCTCGTAGTCAGCAACGATATCGATGTAGACGATCCGCTCTCCATCGAAGGCAAGACCATTTCCATGGATGCCGAACCGCAGGTTAACTCCGAGTGGAGAAAATGGTCCGAAGAATACGGCTTCTCCTTCCAGCCAGAGGATTACGACATCGTTGCCATGGGACAGAAGGATGCCATGTTCGCGCTGAAGGCAGGACAGATCGACGCATTCACCTGCTGCGACCCATACGCTTCCCAGGCAGAATTCGAAGGCTTCGGCAAGATCATGTGTATCAGTTGGGGCGCGAACCTGGAAGAAGGCGAGCTTCTCACCGAAGAGAATGCCGGAACCTGCTGCAGCTACGCCATGTCTGTCGCTTTCAGGGAGAAGTATCCGGAGCTTGCACGCCGTCTTGTCTATGCCCATATGCTCTCTGTCAAATATTTATACGAGCATCCGTATAACGCAGCCATGATGTTCGCCGACGGCTTCGATGTAGACCCTTACGTAGGACTTCGTACCGTATATATGAAGACGGTAGCAGAAGGCCGGACCATCACCTGGCAGTGGTCCGAACAGACCATGCAGAACAATGAAGATTTCCAGACACAGTGGAAGGATCCGGCCGTACCGGAAGAGGATATCATCTTTGCCAAGGATTCTATGAAGTCTCTGGAACTATCCAACGAGATCTTTGAAGAAGCCGGTGTTCCGGACTTTGATGAATTCATCAAGGATTCCGTGGAAGACAAGTTCCCGCTTGGAATGACCTTCGAAGACTGGTACAATGCCGCTAAGAAGATCGACAATATCTCAGACGAAGATGCGGTCGACATTACCGATACCGCAACACCTTATCTGAACGAGAATCTGGAAGAAGAATAGGCTTAATATAAGGCGCCGTGAATCTGTCATGTTCCGGCGCCTTGTATATTATTGCCCGATTCCTGTCATCTCACCCGCGGAAAGTCTAAGATGAACATCGTCCCCTTTCCTTCCTCTGTCTTCACACGTATCGAGCCTCCATGCTCCTCCGTAAGCCTCTTTACTACCGTAAGCCCAATCCCCGTTCCTTCCCCGCCCTCTTTCGTCGTGAAGAACGGATGAAATACCTGCTGTCTGATATCTGCCGGAATCCCGGCTCCGCTGTCCTCTACCACGAGGCGGACAGTCTTTTCATCATCCACGCTGAGTCCGAACTGGATCCGAAGCGTCCCTCCCTCCTTCATCGCATGGAGGGCGTTGGTCGTCAGGTTCAGAAGGATCTGATTCAAAGCGCCTGCCTGTCCGCGGATATAGTAAGAGTTCCTGCTGAGGTTCTCTCTTAGCTTCACCTCTTTGGGAAGCAGCTTCTTCACGATATTCACCGCCTCCTGTATCGCAAGAGCGGCGTCATATTCCGTATACACCTTCTCCGCCCTGCCCTGACGGCTGTAGCTTAGAAGCTGTCTCGCCAGCTCCTCGCATCTGCCCGCGGCGCTCTTTAGCTCCGTAACCTCCTCCGGCATCTCGTTAAAAACCGTCTCATTCTCCTCCAACAGATCGGCATACAGTACGATCGGCGTCATAAGGTTGTTAAACTCATGGGCAATGGATCCCGTCAGCACACTCATAGTCTTCGAGTGATTATATCTCTGCATCAGTCCCTCCTGCTGCCTCATCGTCTCATTCAGGGTCTTCTCGTGTTGTAACTCCCTCACCAGAAGCTCTTCCTTCTTCCTCTGTTCCGTGATCTTATAGATCAACGCCGCGGCACAGAGGATTGCCGCAGTTCCAAGCAGACAGAAATAAAAAGCGATCTGCTCGATGGGCTCTATGATCTGCTCATAATCTTCAATAATATAAAGATAGAACTCCTCTTCTCCTATCTCCAGGGCTTCATAGGCGACAAGCTTTCTCGTTCTCGTCGGCGTTCCGCTCTCCGTCTCATAGACCCATTCGATCGTACAGCCGTTACGATCCATATGGGTAAGAGAGATCTCTTCCTTCGCATCCTTTCCCGGCATCACGGTGGTTCCGTCCGCCCCCTTCACGATACAATACCTGCCGTTCTCAAGCCAGAGTCCTGACAATGCCTGTTCCTGGGCATAGATCTCATCCAGATTAAGCTCAGCCATCACATACCCTGAGATCCTCCCGCCCATTCCTACTGCCTTTGTCATATACAGGATGTAATATCCCTCTTCTGACTTCCTCACCGGTCCGGTAATAACGGCTCCGGGGCTTTCTCCTGCCCGCTCACAGAGTCTGTGCTCCCAATCTCTCAGTTCCTCTAACTCTTCGATCGGAATATAGCTTCCCTTCTCCCGCAGCCGTAGAAGTCCGGTCTCAATATCCTCTTCCTTCCTCATGCCGCCTGAGAACACCGCATAGAGCAGATTCGCCTTCGCCTCCAGGCTCGACTGGAGACTCTTGGCATTCACTTGAGCAAGGCTTCTTAAGCTCTCCTGTTCATTTAAAACGATCGATCTTCTCACATCCTGATAGCTGAATACGGCAATCCCGAACAATGCCGCCACTCCAGCTGCCGTCACTAGGATCTGCCTCCTAAGTCTCTTCTTATTCATAATACCTCTTTTGGAAAATATTTGACATCAAAAACGCTGCCCGATATAATCTATGATAACAGAAGCACAACACTCACAGAAAGGCAGGAATCAATCATATGTCCAATATCACCGTTCTCATTGTTGATGATGAAGCACCCGTATTAAAAGCTATATCCTCCGTACTAAGGCATGAACAGATAGATGCCGTCTGCGCTTCCGACAGCACGGACGCTTTCGCATGCCTTGCCCGTCAGACCTTTGACCTGATCCTTCTGGATATCATGATGCCGGGTCAGGACGGCTTCTCTATGCTGCGGGAACTTAGGGAACGGAAGATCTTAACCCCTGTGATCCTCCTAAGCGGCAGGGAAGAAGACTCGGCCCAGGTAGAGGGTCTTGGTCTCGGCGCGGACGATTATATGACCAAGCCCTTCAGCAAGGCCGTGCTGGTCTCCAAGATCCGTGCCATCGTAAGGCGCACACAGCAGTATATCCCCGCCGCTTCTTCCGGCGCGCCTCTGTCCACAACTGCACAGGTGGGTGCCTTCACTCTGCATTTTGATTCGCAGACCGTATATAAGAATGACAAGGAGATCTCCCTGTCCTCCAAGGAATTCTCCCTGCTGTGCTTTTTTATGGAGAATCCCGGGGTGCTCCTGACCAAACAGGAGATCTTCACCAAGGTATGGAAGAGCGAGACTCTGGATGACAACTCCATCCTTGTATACATCAAGCGTCTCCGTGATAAGATCGAAGACAACCCTTCCAAGCCAAAGCACCTGACCACAGTGTGGGGCAAGGGATATTGCTTCCATCCCTCTTAAGACTGGCTTATCTGCCGCCGGCAGATCAATCTACGCCTATCAGCAGTCTTCCATCCCTTCGCCGAACAGGTTGACGGTCTCCCCTTCCACCACACGGAAGATTCCGTATCCTACCTTATTGTCCTTCTGCCCCTGGAGAACGAACTCTATCTCGTCCTTCTTGTCTATGTTCTGGAACTGGATCTTCTGGTTCTCCACAGGTGCCGGGATCGGCTCTGTGAATTCATAATTCACTCCGTCCCCGGAATCAATGGCTACCGTAAGCCGGATATGCTTATGCCGTCCAAGATTCTCGGTCCCTACATGCTCGTCATCTTCCGTAGTAGCAAATATAACAACCAGATCCTTAAGCCCGTCATTGGTAAGATCCTCCTCACAAGCCGCCAACACCTCCGCCTCCGGATGCTCCTTATGAAAAGCTCCAAGGGTCGGATGCTCATCCGGTACATTCTCGGCGTAAGCCAAAGCCCTGCCAACCCTGTCTCCCTCGGAATATACATTGACCTCTCCCTCTCCTTCCCGCGTCTGCTGCCGCTCATACAGGCCGTCAAGCCTCCCCCGGATCAGGAAACCTGCCAATATTACCAGAATGATGATAACCATCTTCCCTCTTGTTTTTTTCAAAAATACTTTATCCACCGTACTTCCTCAACTTTATTAATAATCTGTAATATATTTTATTTTTATTTCTGCGGCTTGTAAAGCAGTTCCGAGCGCACGAACACCGCATATTGAAAATGGGGACGCAGTAAAATTGCATTTTACCGCGTCCCCATTTTGTTACTCGATCTCCTTCCAGAATCCGCTCCCCGACGCATACTCCCGGATCTCATCGAGGGTAAACGGCGCGGTCACCCACACGTACCCCTGATCATTAGGGTCCCCGTCTTCGTAATTCAAGTCAAAACCAATCTCGATCCCATCGGCATCCAGGAAGAAGTTCACCACATAGACTCCTTCTTTGCTGTCACCCTCCAGAGCCTTCTTCATCTCCGTCTGGTCAAGCTCCGATAAGAAATCGTCGTCTCCCGTCTCTTTGCGCATCACCCGAAGCCACTGATCTACAAATCTGTTATCCAGGCTTACAATATCCTTCACCTCGTAGGCCGTCCCGTCCTTAAGACTGATGTTACATGTCCGAAGATGTTGGTATGCATATGCCTGGCCGCCCTCATAGCTCAGATCATTATAAGCCACGCTGATCAGATCCTCGGACGCATAGCAGACCTTGTACTCTACATAGCTGATCAGCACCGGATTCTGCTCTCCTAAGACCCTCTCTTTGATCTCCGGAACCGGATCCTCGTAGATCTTCTTTACCGTCTCCATAGCGCGGGCCTTCAATATCTTGTTCACTTTATCTTCCGTACCGGAATCAGACAGACCGCTGATCTTCGGATAATTCACATGGAATTCGATCACCATGGACTGCTTCTCTTCATCCGAAAATGTATATAACTCATCCTCGATCTCATAGGGAAGATTACTGGCTATATCTTCCGGGATCGCAGCTATGCCGGAAAGCTCTTCCTCGTACCCGCCGCTGTCATATTCCTCTGAATAATCATACGGCAGGTCATCCCGGTAATCATCCTCTCCGTACTCATCATCCCGGTAATCGTATGAATCATTATAGCCCCGGATCTCTTCTCTAAGATCGCGGCCGACGCTGATTCCGATCCCTGACAAGATCAGCACAAGAACCAAAGCATATACTCCAAGCGCGATCCACGGCGCCTTCGACTTCTGCCCTGTCTTCGCTATCATATTAAGATTCACATACATCTCCATGGGGACATAGCGTATTCCGTCCTTCTCCTGCTCCTGCCCGACAGGACGCATCCCCATATGTATATATTTATCAACCGCTCCCGGCGCGGCATTCACCGTCATCCGGCCCGCGCGAAGCAACTCGGCGCAGCAATGGTAGGCGGCCCCATATAACATCCGCCCCGCACCCTGGCCCTGATACTGCTTCTTCACAAAGAAGAGGACGATGTGGCCGTCCGGCCTCAAGGCCAGCGTGCCGCAAAGTTCCTCTCCCTCGTATGCGCCAAAAAAGATCAGATTCCCCCTCTGCCATACCTGGCTGATATAATCATATTTGATAAATTTCTGGAACGACGCAACACCTTCGGGAGAGATCGCCGGTGCGATCTCATCTGCGAATACCTCCCATGTAAGATGCAGCGCCGCGAGCAGCTCAGACTGCCCAAGCCTTCTGATTTCCATATTAAAGCCTCCTTACCGCCTTATCCTGAAGTTCCTCACGAAGGAATGTCAATGCTCTCGCCACAGCAAATTCCCGATTCTTATCCCTGTTCCCTGTAAAATGAAATTCCTCTGCACAGACATGTCCCTTCACATAGCAGCCCACGTACACAAGCCCTACCGGTTTGTCTTTGGTCCCGCCTCCCGGCCCGGCGATTCCCGTCACACTGAGCGCTGCATCCGCGCCTGCCGCCCTGGCTGCGCCTTCTGCCATCTCGCATGCCGTCTGACGGCTTACCGCGCCGTACTCCATAAGCGTCTCTCTCTTCACACCCAGAAGACGCTCCTTCGCGTCATTGGAATAGGTGATATACCCTTCACGGTACACGTTGGACGCTCCCGCCACATTCATGATCCTTCCCGCAAGAAGTCCTCCCGTACAGGATTCCGCCGTCGTCACGGTCATCTTCTGTTCCTCAAGAAGCTTCACGACCGCCGCCTCAAGAGTCACTTCTTCTTCCGTTGTGTAGATCTTATCCCCAAACCTCGCAAATAATTCTTCTATCACCGGAGCGATCAGCTCTTCGGCCTCATCCTCGCTTGCGGCCTTCGCCGTCACACGCAGATGTACCTCGCCGGTCTTCGCATAGGGCGCGATGGTCGGATTAGTCTGTGCTTCCATCAGATCCGCGATCATGGTCTCCGCCTTGCTCTCCCCGATCGAACTGATCTTCACCATCTTCGAGTAGATACCCTCCGGCTGCAATCGGTTCAGATAAGGAGCCACATCCCGCTCGAACATAGGCACGATCTCATTGGGCGGCCCCGGAAGAAGGATCGCAATCTTCCCGTTCTCCTCCAAGATCAATCCCGGAGCGGTACCATTATGGTTATCGATCACCTTCGCCCCCTCAGGAACCAGCGCCTGCTTCCAGTTGTTGGGTGTAACCTGGTCGCTGTGCACCCTGCGGAAATATTCTTCGATCCGCTTCTTCGTGTGCTCATCCTCGTATAATTCCTTCCCGAATGCCTTCGCCGTCACTTCCTTGGTCAGATCATCCTTCGTAGGTCCAAGCCCGCCGCTCAAGATCAGGATATCCGACCTGGTCAACGCCTGGCGGACCGCTTCCAGGAGACGCTCCTCATTGTCTCCCACCACGCTCTGATGATAGCAGGAAAGCCCAAGCGCCGCACACTGCTCTGACAGAAACGCCGCATTGGTGTTCACGATGTTCCCAAGCAGGATCTCTGTCCCAACAGATATCAATTCTACCGTCATCTTCTACATACCCCCTTGTGTCAATACCTGTACGTTCTTTGCGACATAATCGATCAAAGAAACAACCGTCAGTATTAAGGATACCCAGATCAGCGCCATTCCAATCATATCAAATACTCCTCCGAAATCCGCGATCAGTACAATGATCATCGCCATCTGTGATACCGTCTTGAACTTGCCCCAGTAGCTTGCCGCGATCACGATCCCGTTATCAGACGCAACCAGACGGAAACCGCTGATGATGAATTCCCTCGCGATGATCACGATGACAAACCACGCCTCAAGCTTTCCTGACGGGATCAGGCAGATCATGGCCGAGCAGACCAGGAGCTTATCAGCCAACGGATCCATGAATTTCCCGAAATTCGTCACCAGATTCCTGGCGCGTGCGATCTTACCGTCCAGCATGTCCGTAAGGCTTGCCACACAGAACAGCACAAGCGCGATCCATTTGTTCGCACTCCCTCCCACATCCGTCAGCATAAAAAATACAAAAAACGGAACCATAATCACTCTCAGTACAGTTAACTTGTTTGGTAAATTCATGATATCAACTCTCCTATCAAATCATATTCTAAAGCCCCGGTGACCCTCACTCTCGCAAAATCCCCGGACATCATCTCTTCCTGCGTATTAATAAATATCAGTCCGTCCACATTGGGCGCGTCCCTGTATGTCCTTCCCACGTAAGCGTCCTCATCGGCTACCTTGCCTTCGATCATCACCAGGACCTCTCTTCCGATCATCTCCTCCGCCTGTGCAAATACGACCTCCTGCTGAAGCTCCATCAACTCTGCCTGACGCTCTTCTTTGACCTCCTCCGGAATCTGATCCGGCAGATCGGCCGCCGGCGTATCCTCCTCCGGCGAATAGGTAAATACTCCCAGACGGTCAAACTCTATCTCATCTACGAACTCCATAAGCTCCTCATGCTGTTCCTTCGTCTCTCCCGGAAATCCGGTGATCAGCGTCGTACGGATCGCAATATCAGGGATCTCTTTCCGGAGCTTCCCGACGATCTCCCCTAACTGCTTCCTCGACGTCCGCCTGCCCATCCGCCTCAATATCTCGTCATTGGCATGCTGGACCGGGAGATCTATATAATGACAGATCTTCTTCTCTTCCTTCATCACCTGGATCAGCCCGTCATATATCTCCTCCGGATAACAATAGAGAATCCGGATCCAGCGAAGCCCGCCGATCCTGCACAGTTCCTTAAGAAGCCTGTGCAAAGACTTCTCGCCGTAGAGATCCTTCCCATACAGTGTCGTCTCCTGGGCTACCAGAATCAGTTCCTTCACGCCCTGATCCGCAAGTTCACCCGCTTCCTTCAAAAGCCGCTCCATCGGCACGCTCCTGTAATTCCCCCTAAGCTTCGGGATGATACAGTAAGTACAGTGCTTATCACACCCCTCCGCGATCTTAAGATAAGCGTAGTGCCCGCCTGTGGTCACAAGCCGTCTCTCCTGCACCGCCGGCAATGTGTCAAGCTCTGCGAGCCTTACACCCCCCTGTCCGGCAAGCGCTTCTTCTATCGACTGCACGATCTGGTCATAGGAAGCAGTCCCCAGAACAGCATCCACCTCCGGAATCTCCGTACGTATCTCCTGCTGATATCTCTGGGCAAGACATCCCGCGACGATCAACGCCTTAAGCCTGCCCGTCTTCTTATACTCTGCCATCTCAAGGATGGTCTGTATACTCTCTTCCTTGGCATCATGGATGAAACAGCAGGTGTTGATTACGATGACATCCGCCTGCATCTCATCATCCACGATCTGATAGCCGCCCGCCTCGAGAATCCCCAGCATGACCTCCGAGTCCACCAGATTCTTATCACATCCCAGAGAAATAAATAATAGATTCATCTCTTCTCCCTTCTGTAAATAGCTTCTTTGAAGAAAGGCAGATACCTCACGGCATCTGCCCCTTTTGCACTGCAGAATCCCCTGCAGGCTTAATCTATGAAAGCACGGCCTCCTCAGTCACACTCTGCTTATCTTCCTCTTCTCCGACCACTTTGATCTTGGCCTGATTCAGCTCGGCGATTGCAACAGACAACGGCTTCTCTCCGTTCTTGACCGCCACTAAGGGCATGTTGCCGTCGATGATCTCCCTGGCTCTCTTCGCGGTCGCCATAACGATGGAATACCGGCTGTTAACAACCTTCGTCTCACCTTCCTCTACATCCTTATTCACTACCTTCATTAAATCTGTGTAAGATGGGTGCAGCATACGCTATTCTCCTTTCAGCTCTTCTTTCATGCGTTCTATAAATGCCATGTTGCGATAACTTCTTCTGTGTTCTCCCCGGATGATCTGGTGCATCTCCTCCACACACTCATCGACCATATCGTTGATCAGCAGATAATCATACCGGTCCATCCCAAGCGCTTCTTCCTTCGCGCGGTTCATGCGGAAATCAATCACATCCTCCGTCTCCGTCCCGCGTCCCTTTAGACGCTCTCTTAATTCTCCGGCCGTTGGAGGCGTCACGAACAAAAGCAAAGTCTGCGGAAAATTCTCCTTCACCTTAAGCGCACCCTGGATCTCTATCTCCAGGATCACATCCTTCCCGGCTTCAAGCTGTTCCTCCACATATGCCCGCGGCGTTCCATAGTAATTGTCCACGTATCTAGCATACTCTATCAATTCGTCTTTCGCAATCATTTTTTCAAATTCTTCTACGGTTTTGAAGAAATATTCCCTACCCTCTTCCTCTCCCGGCCTGGGCTTCCTGGTCGTCGCTGAGATTGACAGCGCATAATTATCATACCGGCGCATGATCTCCTTCATGATCGTCCCCTTGCCTGCGCCTGAGAATCCTGATACCACGATCAATATTCCTCTCTCGCTCATGAACATACCCTCTCTACTCTATATTCTGAATCTGCTCTCTGACCTTCTCTATCTCTGTCTTCAGATCGATCCCCACATTGGAAACCTCCAGATCATTGGCCTTAGACAGGATCGTATTGGCCTCGCGGTTCATCTCCTGGGCGATAAAGTCAAGCTTCCTTCCGATCCCGTTTTCTTCTGACTTAAGCGTCTCCTTCATGTGTACAACATGGCTCCTAAGCCTCACGACCTCCTCGTCCGTACAGATCTTATCGGCAAATATCACGACCTCTGCTGCGATCCGCCCCTCCTCGATCTGCGTATCCGAAAGCAACTCACGAACCTTATTCTCAAGCTTCTCACGGTACTGTGCGATGATCTTCGGCGCACGCTCTTCTATGTAGCCTACCAGATCAAGCATCCCGTCAAGCTTCTTAATGATATCATTCCTTAAGTGTTCCCCCTCAAGCGTCCTTGATTCAACGAACTGCGAAGTTGCTCCTTCAAGAGCTTTCTTAAGACCGTTCCACAGCTCCTCATCATCCACCGCCTGCTCTTCCATTGTAAGCACCTCCGGACAGCGCAGCAGCGTGGACACCCGGATATCATTGTCCAGCGAGAAGCTCTCTTCCATCTGACTGAAATAATCCATATATTCACCCGCCAGCTTCTCATTGTACTTCAGCGACATCTGGTTCTCCGACAGATCCTCATAGGTGATAAAAATATCCACCTTTCCTCTCTGGATACTCTGCTTCAGCAAATTGCGGATCGCCGTCTCAAAAAAATTCAGCTTCTTAGGCATACGGATATTCACGTCCAGATAACGATGGTTCACGCCCTTCATCTCCACAGTAAACTTCCGTTCCCCTTCTGAAACTTCACAGCGTCCAAAGCCTGTCATACTCTTTATCATGATATGAACCTCTTCCCTAATAATCATTCTTGTAATCTCATTTATTATAAGACATTTGGCAAATTGCGTCAACCATGTTATACTGAACTATAACTTGTATTTAACATTGAATTAACATTGTAGTAGAAAGGAATGTTATTATGGCATTTGACGGCATTACAGTTGCGGCTGTTACGCAAGAACTTAAGAATGTCCTTACCGGCGGACGGATCACGAAGATCGCGCAGCCGGAGGCGGACGAGCTTTTACTTACCATCAAGACACCCGCGGGGGCGAGCAGGCTGTATATCTCTGCCAGCGCTTCGCTCCCTCTCATATATCTGACCGACGAGAACAAGCCAAGCCCTATGACCGCGCCGAATTTCTGCATGCTTCTTCGCAAGCACATCGGCAACGGACGGATCACCGGGGTGTCGCAGCCAGGCCTTGAGCGTATTATTCATCTGGATATCGAGCACTTAGATGAACTTGGAGACCTCTGTAAGAAGAAGCTGATCGTCGAGATCATGGGGAAACACAGCAATATCATTTTCTGTGATGACAAGGATATGATCATAGACAGTATCAAGCATGTCAACGCACAGATGAGCTCCGTCCGGGAGGTGCTTCCGGGGCGGGCTTATTTTATACCGGATACCATGGCGAAGCAGAATCCCCTGGATGTAAGCCCTGATACCTTCATTCAGGCGCTGACTTCGAAGCCCATGCCTCTTGGCAAGGCTGTCTACACAAGCTTCACCGGTATAAGCCCTGTTGCGGCGGAAGAGATCTGCTGCCTTGCCGGTCTGGAATCCGGCGTGACGGCAAAGGATCTGTCGGCCGATATGCTCGCCCATCTGTACCGGCAGTTTGCTTATTATATGGAGAATATCAAGACAGGAGAATACCATCCGACAATATACTACAAAGGGAACTCCCCGAAGGAATTCTGCGCGCTTTCGCTGTCCCATTACGAACAAGGCTATACGGCACGTGAATTTCCCTCCATCTCCCAGGTGCTCAAGACCTATTATGCCACGAAGAACACTCAGACCAGGATCCGTCAGAAGAGCACCGACCTGCGCCATGTAGTCCAGACCTCCCTTGAGCGTAACCGTAAGAAATACGACCTGCAGGCCAGGCAGTTAAAGGACACCAATAACCGGGAGAAATACAGGGTATACGGCGAGCTGATCAATATCTATGGTTACGGCCTGCCTTCAGGATCGAAGGAAATGACTGCTCTTAATTACTACACGGACCAGGAGATCACGATACCCTTAGATCCCACGCTGACCCCCCAGGAGAATTCACAGAAATATTTCGCCAGATATAACAAACAGAAACGGACCTTTGAAGCGCTCTCTGAACTGATCCAAGAGACCGCCGATGATATCCGGTATCTGGAAACCATCAGCAACGCGCTGGATATCGCCATGAATGAGGCCGATCTCATCCAGATCAAAGAAGAGCTGATACAGAGCGGCTATATCCGAAGAAAGAACTCCAAGAAGAAGATCAAACTGACCAGCAGGCCTATGCATTATATTTCCAGCGACGGTTATCATATGTATGTGGGGAAGAATAATCTGCAGAACGACGAGCTGACCTTCTCTCTTGCCGTCGGCAATGACTGGTGGTTCCATGCCAAAGGTGCTCCCGGCTCCCACGTGATCGTGAAAACCAACGGAGACGAACTTCCTGACCGCACCTTCGAGGAAGCAGGACGGCTGGCGGCTTATTATTCCAAGAACCGCGGGAGCGACAAGGTCGAGATTGATTATGTGGAGAAGAAGCATGTGAAGAAACCAAACGGAGCCAAGCCTGGATTTGTCGTATATTACACCAATTATTCACTGGTGATAGATTCGGATATCTCCGGGATAGAGGTTGCTGCAGATCAGTAGTCAAAGAAAGGCGGTTCGGGATTCTCCCGGACCGCCTTTCCACTGTACGATGCCTTTTACTCCTCGAACAGCTTCTCACAGAGAAAAGTATATTGAGGCAGCCGGTCAATATACGGTTTCAGCCGCTTTTTGATCTCTGCCTTCTCAAGCGGGTCTGCTTCCTGCGGGATGTGATCATTCTGAGTCATCTCCAGCACATCATCTGCAATCTCATGGAACATGATCAGACACAGATTCTCCGCGTCCGTGATGATCCTGCTCTCCATGATCTCCCTGTACTCCAGGCTGATCTCCATCAGGATATACCCAAGCTTGTCAGACCAAAGCCAGTCAATATAGGGACTGGCCTTTATGTAGTCCTCAAACACTTCGTAGACCTTCTCGATCTCTGCATTTTTCTTGACTTCCTGAGCCATTTTATCCTCCTCTCTTCCTTGAATATATGATACAGAATCATTTTACCACAGAAAAGCCGGAAGAATGGCACTGTAATTACTGGTTCATCTGCCAGTCCCTGCCAGATAATCGATAAATTGCTGGGCCGTCCGCCCCGACAGGCCGCCATGGCTCAGTTCCCACTTATTCGCAGCCAGAAGAAGCTCCTCTTCCGGCATCTCAATCCCGCTCCTTTGCGCAAGTTGGCGCACGATCTCCTGGAACTCCTTCTTCTCCGGCCTGCCGAAGTAGATGGTCACGCCGAACCTTGCCACCAGCGACAGCTTCTCCTGGACCGTGTCGTTCGTGTGGAGTTCCTCGTCCCGGTCCGCCTTATCCCGGAACGTCTCGCGAATCAAGTGTCTGCGGTTGGAGGTGGCATAGATCAGTACATTCTCGGGCCTCCTCTCCAGCCCTCCTTCGATCACTGCCTTCAGGTACTTGTATTCAATCTCGAATTCCTCGAACGACAGATCGTCCATATAGATGATAAACTTATAGTTGCGGCTCTTGACCTGTGAAATAATATCATTCAAATCCTGGAACTGGTGCTTATACACCTCGATCATGCGAAGCCCCCTGTCATAATACTGGTTCAGGACCGCCTTGATGGAAGAAGACTTGCCGGTTCCGGCATCCCCGAAAAGCAGACAGTTATTCGCCCGTCTTCCCTCCACAAATGCTTCTGTATTCTCGATCAGCTTCGTCTTCGCGATCTCATATCCCACCAGATCGTCAAGATGCACATGCGCGATCTTCGTGATCGGGATGATCTTCGCTCCGTCTTCCTTATGCTCTACCCGGAACGCCTTATGAAGCCCCAGCTTCCCCACACCGTATTCCTTGTAAAACTGTGTCAGGATGATCTTGAATTCTCTCTCGTCCTTGGCTGCGGCAAGGCTTCTGCTAAGACTGCAGATCCGGTCACGGATCCTCTTATTGAACACCTTCCCGTGGCCGCAGTCTCCCTCGTATCTGAAAAGGATCCCCAGACAATCCGCTCCAAGCGCCTCTTCCATTCCCGAGAAATCATAATCGAACAGTTCCTTGAATACCGCAAAATCATGCAGCGCTACCTCGTTCATACTTCCCCCGACTGCACCCACGATCTCACAGGCGGTACTATAAGCATTCTCGTGGCTTGCCAGCAGAAAGGTCAGGTAATTATGCCAGAGATTCCCCGCAAACCCATGGCTTGAAGCCATCTCCAGCAGCTTATTGATACTGTCAAACAGGAGGCCTTTCAGATCCTCCCTGTTGTAATAGTCGTTATCATAGTTCTCCATAAGGAAGGTCATATCCTTAAGAAGTCCGCCTTCATCCATGTGCTTATACAGCATCAGTTCATTCGTTCTCATCTGTCATCTCTCCCTATATCACCCGTTCTGTTTAATAATTTCCCAGTATCCGAAGGCTCCTGCTCTCTTCTCTTAAACCCCGGATGGCATTCTTGACCGCCGGATCCGCCAGATTCCCTTCAAAGTCAACGAAGAAACGATATTCCCAGTTTCTTCCCTCCACCGGCCTTGACTCTATCTTCGTCATATTCAGATCATTGTAGATAAAATGTGAAAGCAGCTGGTACAGCGATCCGCTCTCATGGGGCACCTCAAAACAGATACTGATCTTCTTCGCATCCTTAAAGAAGATCTTCTGGTTCGTCACCACAATAAAGCGTGTCGAATTATTGGGGTTATCATTGATATTCGCTTCCAGCACCTCAAGGCCGTGCACCTTCGCCGCGTAGGCGCTGCAGACCGCCGCCTGGCTCTTATCCCGATCCTCCACGATCTTCTTCGCAGCGATTGCTGTGTTCGCCACACTGATCTGCTGCCACTCGCTGTGACTGTCCAGGAACCGGGATGCCTGCATCAGCGCTACACCCTTGGAGTATACCCGTTCAATGTCTTCAAGCCTTGCCCCCTTAAGCCCCGCCAGTGTATGCATGATGGGGATCACCGTCTCTCCTACGATATAGTTCTCGAACTCTACTAACAGATCATACATCTCGTCCACCGCGCCTGCCGTCGAATTCTCGATGGGAAGCACCGCGTAATCTGCCGCCCCCTCTTCGATGGCTTCCATGGCGTCCCGGAAGGTGCGCACATAGAAGCTGTTGCATCTCTCTCCGAAATAATACTGCATCGCCGCCTGGCTGTACGCCCCTTCCGTTCCAGGAAATACGATCCTGGCATTCTGCGCATCCAAGCCCGAAACCTCAATAAAAGGCAGCCTTCCAAGCGCCCCCGCCTTCACAAGCTGCTGATACTCCTGCTTACGGTTCATCGCGATCAACTGTTCGAATAACTCCCTGATCCCCTTCTTGCCAAACTCTGTAGAAACCTTGCCTGCCACATCCTGCAGCTTATCCTTCTCCCGCTGGCGGTCAGCCACCTTAAGGCCGTCCCTGATCTTACATTCACCGATCCTCGCGCCAAGCTCCATCCTCCGCTCGAACAGTCTTACGATCTCGTCGTCGACCTCATCGAGCCTCTCTCTTAGTTCCTCTATCATCTCCATCTGTGTTCTTCCTCTTCTCCGTATTTCTATGCCGTCCGCAGGCTTTGCCGCAAACTATGTTGTATTATAATACATTTCCTGTATAAAATCCACCTTCCTTTGCCATACTTACAGATATGAAGCATAATTTCTTAACCTGCGGAACAACCGGATGGTGTATGGAGATCCTCTTCACCGGGCTCCACTCCTTCAAGGACGAGAATCCCAAACTCACGGGGAATACCTCTATCTGGATGTTTCCCATCTACGGCATGGCAAGCTTCCTTAAGCCCTTATGCCGGCTTCTCAAAGGAAAAAGCCTGTTATTGCGGGGAGGCGTATATACCTGCTGCATCTTCTGCGGCGAATATCTGACCGGCTCTTTCCTTAAGAAATTCGAGGCATGCCCCTGGGATTACAGCGAAGCTCCGCTGAATATCAACGGACTGATCCGCCTGGATTATGCGCCGCTTTGGTTCGGCGCCGGATTATTATTTGAAAAAATCCTCGACAGACATTGAAAATCTTTTGTATTTGGTATATGATATACAAAAGGTTTTCAAAGCAGGAGGATATTACTTGATGTTGATCTTATCTTACGTTATGTTATTTTTATTGTGTTTTTTGATTCCCTGGCTGATCAGTCAGATCATCCGGTTTATTTCTTCTTTTGCTTTTGATCCTTCTTTTATTCTTACAGATTCGTTCATATTAGTATCCCATATAACTATTTTTAATATTTTATACAGAATTCGTATTTTCAGGCGGCTATTGCGTGCTGCCGAACTCCCCTGCTGTCACTGCGGATATGTCTTAGGACAGATTCGCTGATGATTTACATATATCTTAACATATTTACTATCATAAGGAGGTTTTTATGAGACACTTAATGAGCCCACTTGATTTTTCCGTAGAGGAATTAGACCGGCTGATGGATCTGGCGGTTGACATTGAAGCCAACCCTGCCAAGTATGCGCACGCCTGCGAGGGGAAGAAGCTTGCAACACTTTTCTATGAGCCGAGTACACGGACAAGACTGAGCCATGAAGCCGCGATGCTGAATCTTGGAGGAAATGTTATGGGATTCTCTACCGCAGAATCCAGTTCTGCCTCCAAGGGTGAGAGCGTATCCGACACGATCCGCACCGTTTCCTGTTATGCAGACATCTGTGCCATGCGTCATCCCAAGGAAGGCGCGCCTATGGTTGCCTGCCAGCACTCCGCAATCCCGGTCATCAACGCCGGAGACGGGGGACACCAGCACCCGACCCAGACGCTTACCGACCTTTTGACAATCCGGAGCCTGAAGGGACGTTTGAATGATATGACCATCGGCCTGTGCGGAGACTTGAAATTCGGCCGCACCGTCCACTCACTGATCCATGCGCTGGTCAGATATCCCGGAATCCGGTTTATCCTGATCTCGCCGGAGGAATTGCGCCTTCCGGGCTACATACGCTTCGATGTACTGGATAAGGGGAATATCCCGTACAAAGAGGTTGTCCGTCTTGAGGACGCCCTTCCCAAGCTTGACCTGCTCTACATGACACGGGTTCAGAAGGAACGTTTTTTCAACGAAGAAGATTATGTGCGGATGAAGGATTTCTACATCCTGGATTCCAAGAAGATGGAACTGGCCCCGAAAGACATGTATGTACTCCACCCCCTCCCGCGTGTCAACGAGATCTCCGTCGAAGTAGACGACGATCCGAGAGCGGCTTATTTCAAACAGACAAAATACGGCGTCTACATCCGTATGGCACTGATTCTGACGCTGCTGAATATCGAAGTGTAGGAGGAATACATTATGGTAAAAAATACACTGAACGTTGGACGTATCGAAGAAGGATTTGTACTGGACCATATTCAGGCCGGACGCAGCATGGATATCTACAAATATCTTCACCTGGACAAGCTGGACTGCTGTGTCGCCATCATCAAGAATGCCAAGAGCAGCAAGATGGGCAAGAAAGATATCATGAAGATTGAATGCCCCATTGATTTTATCGACCTGGATGTGCTTGGATTCATCGATCACAATATCACTATCAACCTCATCAAGGATTCCGAGATCGTAGCCAAGAAGAGTCTCCATCTCCCAAAAGAGATCACGAACATTATCCGCTGCAAGAATCCAAGATGCATCACCTCGATCGAACAGGGATTAGACCATGTATTTGTGCTGACCGACATAGAGAATAAGATCTACCGCTGCAAATACTGCGAAGAAAAATACCACGGGAAATTAAAATAAATGATCCCGTGCAAGAATGATACCTTTTGCACCGGAAAATGGGCTGCTGCGGACATCATATCACGCAGCAGCCCATTTTTGATCTGTTTGATCTGGCAAGCAAAACGATAAGCCGGGTTATGTCGTTGGGTAATCATCTATCTAGGCCCACCGTCGCCGATGGGCTCAAGCGACCTACCTAAGACGTGACGGGCCGCCACATCGTCTTTTTCCGGTCTTGCTTCGGATGGGGTTTACATATGCCCCTGCTGTTACCAGCAGGGCGGTAGTCTCTTACACTGCCCTTCCACCCTTACCGTGCGGGTCCCGCACGGCGGTTCATTTCTGTTGCACTATCCTTGGAGTCGCCTCCACCGGACGTTATCCGGCATCCTGCCCTGTGAAGCCCGGACTTTCCTCACCTGCTGCCTTTCGGCTCCTGCAGCTGCGATTACCTGTCTTACTTGCAATTCTCATTATAACAAACTATACCCGCTCCTGGCAAGAGCACATTAATATTCCGGTACATGATCTGCGAACATATGAAGCCGCATCTTCGATGACAGCTCCCGCAGAACATGCTGTCCCGCGATGCTGTTCCCCTTCGTATCCAGGGCCGGTCCGAAGATTCCGATCCCCATCCGCTTATCTACCACCGAGAGGATCCCTCCTCCCACACCGCTCTTAGAAGGCACTCCCACCTCCACCGCGAATCTCCCGGAACCGTCGTACATCCCGCAGGTCAGCATGATAGACTTGACCGTCTGCACCACCTTACTGTGAAGCAGCCTCTCCCCGGTCAATGGGTTGATTCCGTCAGATGCCAGCACCAGGCCGAATCCTGAGAGACTTCTCGCCGTCACATTCAGCGAACACATCCGCACATACAGATCCAGGCTCTCCTCCACGCCGCTTTCCAGTATCCCCTTGCTCTCCAGAAGATATGCGATCGCCTTGTTCCTGGATATGTGCCCCATCTCCGAGTGGTACACCTTCTCATTCAGCGTGATCTCATCGTCCATGCAGAGCTTCTTAGTGAATGCGAGCATCCGTTCAAAGCTCACCTCACAGGACAGATGGCTTGCGATGGCGATAGCGCCGGAATTGATCATCGGATTAGACGGAAAGTCGCTTGACAGATCCAGCCGCACCAGGGAATCAAAAGAATCTCCCGAAGGCTCCATCCCCACCCTGTCGAACGTCTTCTCGAACCCGCACCGCTCAAGCGCCACCGCCAGAGATATCACCTTCGATATACTCTGGATGGTAAATCTCACATCCGAATCACCGCTTACATGGTATCTCCCGTCTCCGGTGCAGATACATACACCCAGATATTCCTTGTTCACACGGCCAAGCTCCGGTATGTACGCCGCCGTCTTCCCAAGTTCGATCATCTTTCTCGCGTTGTTAAGCGCATCCTCTAATATCCTGTCCAATAACTGTTCCATACTCATTCCCCTGCAATCCTTTGTCTACAATCCTTCATCCGTAATCAGGTCCTTCCCGTCGGCGGCTCCCGTCGCCAGGGCGTCGCACCTCTCGTTCTGCGGATGGCCGGCATGTCCCTTCACCCAGATAAATGTCACATCGTGCGGCTCCTTCGCCGTAAGAAGCCGTTTCCACAAGTCTACATTCTTCACCTGTTCATTCTTCCCGCGCTTCCAGCCCTTCTTGATCCATCCGTCGATCCAACGCTGGTTGAACGCGTTCACCACATACTGAGAATCCGAGTATACCTCCACCTCACAGGGGCGGTTTAACGCCTCCAGACCTGAGATCACCGCCATCAATTCCATGCGGTTATTCGTCGTCCTCTTGTACCCCTGGGACAGTTCCCTGGTATGCAGCTCCCCCTTCGTATCCACATATTCAAGTACGGTGCCGTAACCTCCCGGCCCGTCCGGGTTCCCTCTTGCCGCACCGTCCGTATAGATCTTCACTTTCATCAGCCTTCCACCTTCTCTCTTCCTCATATCAAAAATACCTGCCCCGGTGCATCCACACGCATGAATCTATCCCTGTAAGGCCCGGATACCGGGCTTGCCAGCAGCTTACTACAGATATCATACTGGCCCCACATATGCATGGGGAATGCATGCCTTGTCTGCGTGTGCCGCATGAAATAATCCAATCCCCAGGCATACTGTTCTTCCTGTCTTGGATCTAACGGGAGAAACGCCGCATCTATCGGCTCCCCCTCCAGCTTCCCTATCTCATGCTGGTATTTGCGGCGCATCATCTCATTATACGCCTTGCTCTCCTCTTCCCAGTGCCACCAGTTCAGATCTCCTCCGTGGTAGATCTTCTTATCCCAAAGCTTCACCAGATAAGCAACTCCCTCATCTGTTGAGCGAAGCGTTTGAATCTCCATCTCATCCAGCTGTATCAGCCGGCGCGGCCCGATATATGTACATTTCCCTTCCGGTCCCCTGTCTTTGATATCATCCGACAGGATATAATGAATGTCTGGATATTGACCCTCCCATTCAAAAATCCGCTTATTAAAATGATCTCCGTGAGCATGGCTTGCAAAGACATAGACCTTCACCCGATTAGAAAACGCAGGAAGCGTTCCCTTATAAAAATCAAAGATCATAGCCTTATCCCTTTCTTCAATCACGTATCCGCTGTGTTCCAGAAATGTAATCTTCACGCCGCTTTCTCTCCTTATATTCATTATATCACTCTTTATATCTGTATAATCCGAAATGTCTGATTCACATACATTAGGGAATCTATCCCTCACCTCGTATAATCTCCACCGCATGTGTAAGCTCCGGCAGCAGATACTTCAAAGTCTCCTTAACCGCCCGGGACTTCCCCGGAAGATTCACAATCAGAACATCGCCGCGGATCCCTGCAACGCCGCGGTTCAGCATGGCACGCTTTGTCATCTGCATCGTATATGCACGCATAGCTTCCGGTATGCCCAGGATCGGACGTTCGATCACATCCATGGACGCCTCCGGTACGCAATCCCCAGGCGCACAGCCCGCCCCGCCTGTAGTCAGCACCAGATCGGCAAGCTGCCCATCCGCAAGTCTTGTCATCACCGTCGACAGGACTTCCCTGTCAACAGGCAGGGCCCGCATGAATACAATCTCGTCTCCGGCCTCTTCTATCAATTCCCTGATCGCCTCACCGCTTGCATTCTCTTCATTTCCTCTATATATATCCGTACTCGCCGTAATGATCGCAACTCTCATGACGTACCTCCATTTTTCTAACATCCGCATATTAAACTCATTATACCGTATTCTAAGAATAATGCAAGCAAAAGACCAGAGAACTTATGTCCCTGGTCTTCTCTTGTATATATAGTTTTCAGGTACTTACTGACAATCCTACAGGCTGAACTCCTCTGCATCATCAAGCTCATCATCGAACTCATCCAATACAAACTCTACAAGCTCCTGAGCCGCACTCATATTCTCGCTGTCAGCCTTTACAGAGATCTCTTCCTTCACGATGTTGAGATCTTTGAACTTATCTATTGCATACTGATAAGTCTTGCCAAGCTCATCTGCATCCGTTGAAGTCGGACAAATATATACAACCTTATTCTCTGCACAGTATGCTTTGAGTTCCTCAAGCTTCTCATAGCTCTCGTTGATCTTACCGCCGGTCACATAGATCACCGCCGGACGAGGATTCGCTTTTACCGTCTGCTTTCCAATCAGAATTACGGTTACAACCTTTGTATCGCTCTCCGGGTCAACAATGTAACCCAGACCGTTGTATTCATAAAAGTCTACATTCATAATCTGTACCTCTCCTTTTAGAATCTTCTTATTCTCCGAATTTCTTCTTGAATGCTGCCTTGTAGTCTTCCACTACCCATGGACGGCGCAGATCATACTTGAAGCAGTCCTCGATATTGCTCTCAAAACTGATCGATGCCCTGGTGGAGTATTCATTCGGTTCGCCGCAGTTCTTAATAACGGCCCAGATACCATTGGAGTGATGTGCTCCGCCGTATACATGGTACTCTACAAATGAATGTGCCTTAAGAAGCTTGGTATAGAACTCCACATTCTGTAAGATATCCGGATCCATCTCGCTCTGATACATGAAGGTCGGCGGGAATCCGATACAATCCTCTACGGTTGCGTGGTTCGGCAGCGCCTCAGGACCCACTCTGTTAGAAGCAAAGTTTCTTCCAAGCCAGTTATACAGTCCGTCATGCTGCTCTACAGCGTCCCACATACCCGTATACAAAGAATCGCCGTCTTTTTCACGATCATCCGTCTGAGCGCTTACCACCACGATCCCTCTCGGGCTGTAGCCATATCTCTTAAGCCGGAATGCCGCTGCAAGTCCGAGATGTCCGCCTGTGGAGGAACCGCTGATCACTACCTTATCATTATGGATTCCAAGTTCGTCCGCATTGTTGTACATCCACTTATATGCCGCATGAAGGTCATTGATCGCTGCCGGATACTGTGCCTGCCAGGACAGACGGTAGATCGGAACGATACCTACGCATTTGTGCTCTTCGCACATACGCTCGATCGGATATGCATTCGGATTCAAGCCTGTAAGACCGCCGCCTACAACGTAGAACAGAACACGGTTTTTCCTCTTCTTCAGGTTCTTCGGTTTCACTACCCATACCTCAACCGGAGTATCTGGCTCTTCCTCACATCCCGGAACCTCGAATTTCTCAACGTCACAGGTATGTTCGGTTGACCACCACTGCTCCATATAGGAAGCCTGCCTTGCATTTCCTGCCGCCAGCTTCTCCTCCTGAGGAACAGACGGGCTGTACAGCATTGCAGTTCCCTCATTCAGCTTAGGATCCAGATCCCAGAAATCACGTCCGTCCGGATGTCCCCACTTAGGATCAGTGATATCGATCATACGGCCATCTTCTACGATAATACCATTCTTATTGCGATCGCCTTCAAATTTTTCCCACATGATTGATAATTTCCTCCTTTTTGATATTTTTATAAAGAAAATTCCTCAGCGTCATCAATGTCTGCATCGCACTCGTCAACGAGATAATCTACAACTGCCTGAGCATCGTCCATCGTATCCGCATCACCCATAACCGCAATCTCGTCACGCTTTACATTGAGTACTTTGTATTTGCTCTGGATGTAATTGAAAGTCTCTGCAACCTCTTCCGGATCCTTGGAGGACGGACACACAAACACAACCTTATTCTCCTCCGCGTAAGCCTTCAGCTCTTCTAACTTCTCATATCCTTCTACGATCCTGCCGCCGGTGATATAAAGAATCGTTGAACGAGGATTTGTCTTAACTGTCGTCATAGTCGGCGGTGAAGGGATGAACACCTGCTTTGTGTCGCTCTCCGGATCAATTATATTTCCAAGTCCTTCGTAATCATAAAATTCAACCATAATAATCTTCCTCCTGATCTTCAGAATCTTCTGAACTCTTAGTCTTCTGAATTGAACTCTTCAACGGTCCATGGACGTCTCAGGTCATATTCAAACATGTCTACCAGTTCCTTCTCGCATACTCTGTTGAACAGCTGTGCATATGCCGCATCCGGATCATCCTTGTCCAGTACATTCGCAGATGTACTTAAGGAACAATGCTGGCTGCCGCCCCACGCATGCATCTCGCAGTAAACACCTGCTGCGGACAGCTTGCTGATATACTCAGATGTCTGGTCCAAACCATTGTCATTGATCATCGCATGGATGAATGTCGGCGGAAGACCTACACACTCTTCAACCGTAGCACGTCCCGGGAATGCTTCAGCCGGTACGTCTACAGAGTTATTAAGCTTCCCAAGGTACTGGCGTGCAGACTGTGCTGCATCGGATCCGCCCCAGAATGCGGAATTAATGCTGAGTGAACGATACTGCGGCAGCGGACGGTCGTCAATGATCGGAACCCATACCATACATCCGCGAGGTGTAACACCGCGTTTTTTCAGCCTGTGGCAAAGCGCCAGTGAAAGATGTCCGCCTGAGCTGTTACCATGAAGGATGATCTTGTTCGCACTGATATTCAGCTCTTTTGCATGCTCTGCCAGGAAATTATAAGCTGCTTCACAGTCATTTACCGGCTCCGGATACTTTGCTCCCATACACAGTGTACGATAATTCAGCGTTGCAACCGGCACTCCGAATTTGTCTGCCCAGTTCTCGATATCAGCAGTGAAACGGAAGCATGTGGTAAGTCCGCCGCCAGGGATGATCAGGATACATGGGCTGTTTCTCTTATAACGCCATTTCTCCTTCGGAACTGCAACCAACATCTTAACCGGCGGTGCATCCGGCTCGTCAATACAGCCAGGGGCCTCATATTCCGTTACGCGCGACCAGTCATAGTCCGGCAGATAATCTTTAAATCCGTCCTCTGCATGCGCTGCGAAATTCTGTCTCTCCTCAAACGAAAGATCATCATTCAACAGAACCTCTGCGTATCCGACAGAATTGCCCATCAGTGAATAAGCCACTTCAAGTTCCGGGTGTCCCCACTTTGCATCATCACGAATCCTAAATTTCTCAAGTCCCATAAATATAATCCTCCTTCGACTTTACTGTTGTGAATATTTTATCTATCAAATCCTCTAATGATTGATTGTAATACATTCACAAATTCTATAAATCAATCATGCTCTTTTCTATCAGAAAAGTCAACAGGAACTCTCCCAAACTCAAACACTTCAAAAAAATTGTAATGAATTTAAACACTTTTCAAATGTGTCATTTGATTAATTTGTACAATTACCGTCAGTCTCTAAAAATTGTATATTTCTTGAAGATCTCCCCATAATTAAATAAGGAGGTTTTCTATGGAGCCAATTACAAAGTATACAGAGACGGACAACACAGAACTACCCCAGCAGCCGCATCACGATCCGCTCGAAAGTCACCGCCCCTCTCCACATCACATCCTCATCCACATCAAACTGCGGATTATGGTGCGGCACATCCGTTCCCTTCTCCGGATTCGAGGAACTCAAGAAGAAGAACGCCCCCGGCACGATCTGCAGATAATTCGCGAAATCCTCCCCACCCATATTAGGAATCGGGAAATTATCGATGATGTCCTTCGGCTCGAACAGATCGCTTACAGACTCCGCCGCAAGCTCCGCCATCTCCTCATCATTCACCACCGGCGGAGCTCCCCATATAATCTCGCACTCACAGCTTCCGCCGAATGCCGCCGCAGTCGCCACCGCCATCCCGCGGATTCTCTGCGCTACATAGTGTCTGACAGATTCATCCAACGCACGGATGGTACCTTCAAGGACCACCTCATCCGGTATCACATTATACTGCGCCCCTCCTGCAATCTTCCCGATCGTAATGACACTAGCAGAGCTCCCGGATATCTCCCTCGTCTGGATCGCCTGCAGCGACAGGATCAGATGCGCCGCTATATTGACCGGATCAACCCCCTTCTCCGGTGTGGAGCCATGACAGGATTTCCCCCGGATCTTCAAGATAAATTTGTCGAAAGACGCCATACAGCACGCCCGCGGGAAGATCAATGTACCGCTTGGGATCTCTTTCCCCAGGATACTGCCGATATGAAGCCCAAAGACGGCGTCTACACCTTCCAGATAGCCGTTGGCGATCGCGATCTCCGATCCTCTTGAGATCTCTTCCGCCGTCTGAAAGATCAAGCGCACCGTTCCGCAAAGATTCTTCTTCTGAATATTCAGAAGCCTTGCCGCACCCAGGAGGATCGCCATATGAGCGTCATGACCGCAGGCATGCATACACCCCGGATGTACGGATGCGAAAGGGAGATCCGTCTCCTCCTCCAGCGGCAGCGCGTCCATATCTGTCCGAAGCGCCACCGTCCGCCCTCTTCTTCCGCCCTTGATCGTCGCCAGGATACCGCTGTCCTTCTCCGAACATATATAAGGGATCTCCAGACGTTCAAGCTCTTTTACGATATATTCCTTCGTCTTGGGGAGCTCTGTACCAAGCTCCGGGATCTGATGCAGGTCCCTCCGAAGCTTCACAATATATTTTTGAACACTCTCATACTTTTTTTCCATTTTTCATCCTCATCCATCCAATTTCCCGGTAAACCAAAATCAGACAGTATATCCGCCCTGCAGATTGTATGAGAACTTATTCCCGCAATCTGCCGGACCGGTATACTGCCTATCTTATCAGGATATCCCCCTTCTATTACTCATGGATCAATGCATGCTGTCCTTCCTCGGGAGCCTCAGTCAGCATCTTAAGCGCCTCTTCTACCAGCCCTTTACGGAACTTCACTTCCTGTTCTGCCGGAAGAGACGGGTTGCCAAATACATGGAGTACACTGTTGCCGCGAAGGATTCTGTGTGAACCGATACCTTCGGAAATTTTTGTAAGGTTCGTTACATGAATCACCGGGATTCCGGCCCTCTCGATTTCCTTAACCATCACTGCACCGCAGCGAGAACTGGTACCTCATGTGGAGGTCAGGATCGCCGCATCCACCTGGTTATCCAGCAATCCCTGCGCGATTCCTTCACCGAATTTCTTACCCACATCCATAGGCGTCATAACGCCCGCAGTGGTATAATAAGACGTCAGGACGTCCCCGATCTTACCCTCTTTCTTAAGTGCAACGGCAGCATCCACAGGGATCAGACGGTTCGGATCCTGCAGGACAAACGCATTGTTATAGCCCTGATGGCTGACTTCATAATCTGCCGCATCCAGCCTCTCCACGTCTCCAAAGGAGTAATTCTTGAAATACTTGGAGTTGGTGGGAACCATATTGTCCGGATTGCCCTTGGGTACCAGACCTCCGTCCGTTACGAATGCAAGACGGATCTCGCTAAGCGGTTTCTCAAGGACCGGAAGCGGAATATCCTCGTGGTTCGGCATCATAACTTCTGTACGGAAGTTCCTGTGATAGAACTTATTAAGCAGCATATTCAGCCCTCGTGCGGACGCCGGCATAGTATAATCAATATCGATCGCCGGTCCGGAACCGTGGAAGCCCTCTTTCTTACCGTCGCCGATAAACTCACCCTCAGCCAGACGCTTCGCGAAAGCTGCGATCTCCTTCATGGCCTTGCGCATCTTGGCGGCATTATTCTCTGTCTGCAGGATATACGCACGGTCTTTGTAGAGATCTGTTCCGGGATTCTCGGAATAAAGCCCGGTCACTGCCGGGAGTTTTAACTTCTCCGTCACCGCAGCCGCAGCCGCCCCGCAGCCAAGCCCGTAACGCCCCGCATTGAATCCGGGACCCGCGATAAATAGCTGGCCGTTATATTTCTTCACGATCTCAAGGAATTCATTACATACTTTCTCTGTATTTTCGGCAATATAATTGTCGCCGCATATGATCGTTGCCGCGATCTCATAATCATCGCCAAGCAGGCCCCTAAGCAGCAAACCAGGCCCAACCGGCTCTTCCTTCACACTAATACCAACACTGGCCGTATCTTCTCCGCCCATTCCAGCATAGAACTGATTGATATAATGTATGACTCTAATCTTCTCTGCCATGTCTCTTCCTCCTTATTTGCCTGTATTCTCCACAGCATTCGGCAGATCACCGTCTGTTGTCACATAACAGTCACCAAGCTGTGACCAGATTCCCTGATAAGCGAAGTTCGTCGTGTGGGTAAAAGGACCCTGTACATCATATCCCATAAGGCTTGGTACATTGGTCCCTTCTCCGATCACGCGGTCTACCTTCGGGTGCTCTAAGTCATAGTTTCTTCCGCTGTTGATAACCGCATCAATCTTCGGGTCAGAGATTACCAGCATGTCACCCGGCTTATCATTCGATACCGCTGACAGATTCATCACACAAGGCATGCCCATCTTCTCCGCCCAGTTAAATGCCAATGCCTGGTCAAGCTGACAGTGGCCCATACCGGATTTGTTAACGATGACACAGTCTGCCTTCAAGGTCTCCTTAAGAAGTGTAGCCGCGATCATACCCATTGTATCCTTACCGTCAATCTTCATTACATTATTCGTTATCACCATACCCACGAACTCAATATCCTTACCGTGGCGTTTCAGCAGCTCTTTCAGATACACTTCATTCTGCAGATAATAATTCGGCTCCCAGTAACGCCATACCATAGCGCCGTCCAGGATCTCTGTAGGCTGCACTACCATCGGCAGGAAATTCAGCGCGCTCTGCCCATAGAAATGGAAGTTCCAGGTATCATGGGATGCCATATGTACAACCAGATATCCTACCTTCGGAAGCGGTTTGCCGTCCGGTCCCGGACCTACCGGACCCATCTCGAACTCTTCCGTCTCATCCGGCGTCATCTCGATCGCAAGCTTCGCCAGGAATACGTTGATGGTCAGGGACGCATGCTTTAAAGCCTCCGCATAGCTTGCATCACTGACGCCTTCCGCCGGCGCCGCATCAAGAATAATGTGATAATGTTTGGAGAAATGTGTATATTTCGCACATGGACCTCCCATGTCCATATAATATTTGATATTGCATTTTGCATAATAAATGTCAGAGACAACGACTCCCTTAAGAGCAACCGTGCGCCCCTCCCCCATCGGAGCAAGCTTTCCCCAGATTCCCGGATAGGATGTCTCAGGCGCATCTGCCTTACAACGCGGCTGCATAATGTCATGAATCCCTAAGATACGGCAGCTCTCACCCGGAACGGCAAGCTTAATGTCGAGACTTCCGAACATCTCGCTCTTGGCCATATCCGTCAATTCCTCCTTATTCACCGTCAGCACTCCGTCTGTCAAATTGGTAGTCTCGCCAAATTGTACTTTATTCACGCGGACATAATCAATTTGTAACCTCTTACTCATATCCTCTTTCTCCTTTCTCCCTGAGATGTCATACTGAGCGCCAGATCAATCTGCCGTTCCGTATAATGCGCTGCACACAGCCGCACTAAGAATTTTTCCGCTGCGTCCGGCGCGATACCCACGGCAGATTCCATCAGCCATGAGTATATAATAGTTGGATATACTCTGTATTACTTATAATTTTGTCAGAAATCTACTGTAATTCTATTTTACTTTTGCTTCATCATCCGTTACAACACACAAATAAACTGTTTGTTTAATTCTATTACACATGCGTAATATGCACAAAATATTTCCAATAATCATACAAAACTTATAGATATTGTCGAAAAATACTAAAATAGAAAGAGGCTGTTTGAACAACAACCTCGATTTTATTTCTTCCGATATTCCTGTAGGCGCTGTACCGCGTCCTCTGCCATCTGCACGCGGTACAGATATTCTCTCTGTCCTGCCAGAGAAGGCTTCCCAAAAGGATAGCAGACATTATCTCCCTTTATCACACGGCTGATACCCGTATCGACTGCGATCTGCGTCAGGTTCGTCACCTGCACCACCGGGATCCCCTTTAACTCCAGTTCCTTCCCTATATAGGCCCCGCATCTGGTACTGGTTCCGCATGCCGAGGTAATGATCACGGCATCCACCTGTTTCTCCATAACATAAGAAGCGATCCGCCTTCCCAGCCGGATACTCTTTTCTGCCGATGTCATCACGCCCGTTGTCGCAATGAAACTATCATATAGCTTGCCGATCTTCCCGCATCTCTCCAGTTCCCGCAAAGCATCCACCGGAACCAAGCGGTTGGGATCTTCCTCAACATAGCGATTATCATAACCCTGATGACAGACCTCATATTCTTCTTTTTCTAATCTTAGCTTTCCTCTTATATCATATACTCCATAGCGGCCGGCATTCGTCGATGGTATTCGGTCCGGATTCCCCTTGGGAACCAGCCCGCCGTCCGTGATCACTAATATCACCGCATCCTTCAACGGACACTTCAGATTCGGAATACGGACAGTATCCATAGCTTCCATAAGGACCTCGCTCTGGAACGGCTCCCCGTTGTATTTCGCAAGAAGCATATCCAGACATCTGGCGGGAGCCGGTTTCTGATAGTTGATGAACGGAATCAGATTCCCGCTGCCCTTCCTTCTGCTCTCCGGATTGGAATATATGTAATCCGTCTGATTTAACATACTTTTAAATTCTTCTTTCTAACTGGATTTTTATCAAAATTTTTGGTTCTCTGCTCCATCATCCGCTGATTCGACAATATTGAATACCCCGACGCCTCAGAATCCAAGATCTCACGGATCTGTTCAAAATATTTCATATAATTGTCTCTCATTCCTTCATTCACCCAATCTCTGATGATCCCGACCAACGCATGAGCCTTCAACTTCGCCATAAGGCTTAATTCATTCTCCGACAGCTTGAATCCGCATTCGGAATATCCCATATCGATATTGATCTTCCATAATTCATAGTAGATCTCATACAGATATTCAAACAATGAATTCTGCCCCATATACTGGAAACACGCCAGATAGAACTTCCGGTTCGCATACAGGCATTTGCATACCTTCACAAAACTCTCTGTAAGCTTCGACGGATCGTTAAACGTGTTGACATTCTCCAGCATATCTGTATAAAAAATCCAGTTGATCAACTCATACTTGTCTTTGAAATGATAATAAAACGTATTCCTGCTGATATCACAGTAATCTGTGATATATTTCACAGAAATCTTGGATAATGGCTGCTGCTCTAAAAGCTTTTTCAAAGCACTCGCAAGCGCCTCTTTTGTAATTCGGTTATTTGACATACGCGCTTCTCTTACCCTCCGCAGTTTCCGTCATATTTACGAAAACTTTCTCATTTGATTGTATTGCTTTGTATATAATTCATTATATTATAGGATTTTTCTATATTCAATATAAAAAATCATGATGTTGTGCACTTATTAAATTTGTAATAAAATTGAACACTTTTCCCACCTCTTTTTCCTCATTCCATACGGCATTTTTATACACAATCAGATCTCTGTCCATATTTTGCAACAACCCATTTTTCTGTCAAATGAAAAATAACTAAAATCTTGTTAGACTTTTATCAACAAGTCAGATTCACTGTTTTATAAAATTCAAATTTTAGGAGGAACTGTTATGTATGCTTTAATTGCAGCCGTACCAATTCTTTTTACCGTTGTCACAATGGTCGGTTTTAATTGGCCGGCAAAACGTGCACTGCCGGCAGCCTGGCTGATTGCCTGCCTGGTATCCGGAACTCTCTGGAAGATGGGTTTCCTGGAGATAGGCGCAAGGACGATCGCCGGATTCTTAAGTGCATTCGAAACCCTGTGTATCATCTTTGGAGCAATACTTCTCATGAACGTATTGAAGCAATCCGGAGCTATGGCTTCTATTAATAGTATTTTTTCCAACATTACCAGAGACGCGCGTATCCAAGCTATTCTGGTCGGCTATATCTTCGCCGGATTCATCGAAGGCACCGCCGGATTCGGAACTCCCGCGGCGCTTGCTGCCCCAATCCTTATAAGCCTTGGTTTCCCGCCGCTTGCCGCCGCAGCCGTGTGTCTGATCTACAACTCCACTCCGGTTGTGCCGGGACCTGTCGGTGTTCCCACACTGACCGCCGCACAGACCATAGAGAGTTCCGTGACACACCTTGGCGGTGACCCGGACAAATTCTTGACGATGCTGACAAGATGGAGCTGTATCCCTCATCTGATCGGGGGTTTCTTCATCATCATCCTCGGCGTCGCTGTGCTGGTGAAGGTATTCGGCAAGAAAAAATCCTTCAAGGATGTACTGCCGGTGATTCCGTTCTGTCTGTTTACCGGATGCGTGCTTGGCGTCATCTATCTTACCATGGCATTCTTCGCAGGCGCAGAGCTTACCTCCATGGTCGCTTTCCTTGGCTCCCTGCCGATTCTGATCTTCGCTGTGAAGAAGGGTTTCCTGGTTCCCAAGGATGTATGGACCTTCGACGGCATGGAAGAATGGGGCGACAAGTCCTGGATGTCGACTCAGGAAGTTGCATCTGTAAAAAGCAAAGGGATGTCTGCTGTTATGGCATGGCTTCCTTATGTAGTCATTGGCATATTTCTGGTGCTGTCACGTGTTGCCGTCTTCAGGATCAAACCAATCTTAAACGATGAACCGTTCATCATACATATCAGGAATATCCTGGGATTTGAAGACATCAGCTGGGATTTCAAATTCCTCTGGAACGCGGGTATCATGCCGTTTATTGTAATTGCGCTGATCACCATTTTCATCCATAAGATGACAAAAGAAGAAGCCGTAACGGCCGTGAAGGATTCCTTCAAGCAGATCTCCGGCGCGGCAATCGCCCTGCTGTTCGGCGTCGCCATGGTACAGCTCTATCGGTATACAAGCAGCGCAGATATCGGCGCGGCAGTCGCGTCCGCTGATTTCTCCGGAGAATTTACCTTCGCCAACAGCAGTATGCTCTATGTAATGGCGAGCGCGCTTGCCAATATCTTCAAGAGCGCGTATTTCATCGTAGCTCCGCTGATCGGTGTGCTTGGAGCGTTCATGTCCGGTTCCTGTACCGTATCCAACACTCTGTTCTCGCCTCTTCAATTTGAGACGGCAACGATGGTCGGCTTATCACAGGTATTGATCGTGGCTCTGCAGAACTGCGGCGGCGCCATCGGCAATATGGTCTGCGTCAACAATATCGTGTCTGTATGTGCGACCACGGGAACCAACGGCAATGAAGGCAAGCTGATCCGTACGAATATCGTTCCGTGTATGATCTACTGTGCGGTCGTTGCCGCTGTAGTCGGTATCTTCCTCGCAGCCGGTATCAATCCGATGCCGGAACTGCTGCAGTAATAGATTAGAATATTGACAGCAAACAGCCAGAATGACCATACCCCCGGTCTCTCTGGCTGTTTGTGCGTCTATATGTGCATCTTGCGGATCACCTTGATAAATGCATCCACCTGCGGAAGCTTAAGCGCTTCCCTCTGGCAGAACACATAGGTCCGTCTGATGAACGGCTCCCCGTTCTTGAAGGCAAGCGGCTTCTTGACCCCCGAGAAATTCTCCAGCGCGATCTCAGGAAGAATCGCCCACCCGACTCCTGATTCTACCAATTCTTCACAGGTCGTGATATTATCCACGCAGATTCTGGAAGACTCTGTAGAGATCTCTTTCTCACGGAGCCATCTGAGGAGCTGCCCGGACAGATACGGATCCGTCTCACGGCTGATATATGGATATTCCTCCAGCTTTCTGTCCTGATTCTCCCTGCTGCACACCATATAGACCTTCTCCTCTGCCAGCAGATACCGGCCTCTTTCCCATGTATACTCGCCGCGGATGATCGCAATATCGAGCGCACCGTCAAGCATCTGCTGGTATAGCTGTCCGCTCTGATCCATGATGATCTGAAGGTTTACCTTGGGATAGCTTCTATAATATTCCGCCAACTGCCCGGCAAGGCGGTACGTCCCGTAACTGAGCGAATACCCTGCCCGCAAAGTCCCGCAAATCTCCCCCTTGGACAGATCCAGCTCCTGCTTAAGCTTGTCCATCGCAAGCGCCGCCCCTTTACTGAATTGCAGTACCTTCTCCCCCGCCGGTGTGAAATGGATCCCCTGATGGGAACGGATCAGCAGTTCTCTGCCAAACTCTGCCTCCATAAGCTTGATCCTCTTCGAGAGCGCAGGCTGTGTCATGAATAGAAGCTCCGCCGCGCGGGTGATACTTCCCGTCTCCCCCAATACTTTTAAAATTGTAAAATCCTTTGTATCCATATCTCCTCCCTGATACTTTTCTCTTTCTATCATACCACATATCCATTCCAAAAAGTTATGGTTTTCGATTCCAAAGCAATATTTCCATTTTTGGACATTTTTGTATATAATAAAATCAACAAAAAAGAGATGTCATAGAGAGGATGTCATAGAGAAAGAGGTGTTATTATGAAGTTTACGATTGGTTATAGAAGATGGAATACGATGTTTTTTACAGTGTGCTTCGTTTTGTTTCTGATTCCGTGTATCGGATGCGAGATTTCCGGCGAGATGACCTGGACAGGGCGTTGCTTCACAGGAGGTATGCTGTTGGTATTACTGTACGGACTGCTCCGCTCCTGTATCCGCTTCCAGATCACAGATACCTCCATCACCCGCAAGTGGCTTATACTTCCGGAGAAGGAGATCGCTCATTCCGAGATCGAACAGCTCAATCCGGAATACTTGTCAGAGGTACTTGGAACCTATAAGGCGGTCAAGAGCTATACCGTTCATGCAGAGAACGGCAGGAAGTTCCGTATTCCGGCGCATGATCTTCACGCTGACAATACAAGATTCCTGGAAGCTTTATTCCGCGGACAGTTGGCCAGATAAGAATCCGATATAGAAAACAGACCATCAGGAAAGGGGTTCCCGATGGTCTTTCTATTTCTGCAAAATATACCCCGGCTGGTTCGGCCGGGGCATATATTCCATTATGCTAATTTTGACTTCGCTGTCTCTGCAAGAGTAGCAAATCCGGCTGCGTCGTTCACTGCCATCTCAGCTAACATCTTCCTGTTCATATCAACATCCGCAAGCTTTAAACCATGCATGAACTTACTGTATGACAAACCGTTCATCCTTGCAGCTGCGTTGATACGTGCGATCCAGAGCTGACGCATCTGGCGCTTGCGCTGCTTTCTTCCTGCATAGGAAGATGTGAGAGCTCTCATGACAGACTGCTTAGCCACTCTGTACTGTTTGGAGCGTGCTCCTCTGTATCCCTTTGCTAATTTTAAAACTCTGTTATGCTTCTTTTTAGCGTTCATTCCGCCTTTAATTCTTGCCATGTCTCGTTTCCTCCTTCAATACTTTGATCCAATATCTTACAGATATGGTAATACCTTCTTCATGTTCTTTACATTTGTCTCGTCAGTAATGATTGATTTTCTAAGATTCCTCTTCCTCTTCGGAGACTTCTTAGTTAAGATATGGCTCTTATACGCTTTATTTCTTTTTAACTTTCCTGTACCTGTCTTTTTGAAGCGCTTTGCAGCTGCTCTATTTGTCTTGATCTTTGGCATAATGATTTCCTCCTTAAAATTAGTAAATATATTTTTAACGTTTTTCAGTTAAAACCATACTCATGCTTCGGCCTTCCAGCTTCGGCTGTTTCTCCACAACAGCGATATCCTTGAGCAGTTCTGCAAAATCGTCCAGAATGTGCTTGCTCTGCTGTACATGCGCCATCTCGCGGCCTCTGAAACGCAGGGTAATCTTTACTTTGTTGCCCTTACTGATAAACTTCTTGGCATTATTGACCTTCGTATTCAGGTCATTCGTGTCAATATTGGGTGAAAGACGCACTTCCTTCACTTCAACGGTCTTCTGCTTCTTCTTAGCCTCTTTTTCTTTTCTTGCAAGCTCATATCTGTACTTACCGTAATCGATAATCTTGCATACCGGCGGCTGAGCCTTTGGAGCGATCTTCACAAGATCCAGTTCTGCTTCCTGAGCCAGTCTCATTGCCTCTTTGATCGGCATGATTCCCTTCTGCTCTCCATCTTCTCCAATTAATCTTACTTCCTTGTCTCTGATCTGCCCGTTAATCATTAAATCGCTAATTGTCTTGCACCCCCATCATAAAAATATAAAAATAAGTGAACAGCACTCAGACTATCCACTTTACATATCTGTACAACAGGCTTATCATATTATCATACCCGACAATATTACAACGCAAACCCTAATACTCAATATCAAACCGATAGTCACCCGATCGTGCTATGGTGAGAGTGGATACTCTACTTTGTTTTCTACTTCACGCAAATATTAATCTACCACAACTATCCAGGAATGTCAAGAGTCTATTTTCATTAAAAATCCTTGAAAAACTTGTCCTTTCATGTAATAATAGAGCAAGATCTGTTTTTTTGGGAATGATTATTTATTAATTGAGGAGGATTTTAAATGAAAGACAGAAGTAATTTTACTAGCAAGCTCGGCTTTGTCCTTGCAGCTTCGGGATCGGCCGTAGGGCTTGGGAACATCTGGAGGTTCCCCTATCTTGCCGCGCAGTACGGCGGCGGTACTTTCCTGCTGATCTACCTGATCCTGGCAGTCACTTTCGGATTCACGCTGATGACCGCAGAGATCGCCATTGGCCGCAAGACCGGTTTAAGCGCTATCGGCGCCTTCAAGGTGCTGGATAAGCGGTTTAATTTCCTGGGGATACTTGCCGTCGTCGTTCCGGTCATCATCTTTCCATACTATTCCGTCATCGGCGGATGGGTGGTAAAGTATTTCGCCGTATTCATAAGCGGAGGCGTTAAGGCTTCCGCCGGAGATACTTATTTTACCGACTTTATCGGCGGCACTTTCCAGCCTATCGGATGGTTCCTGCTGTTCCTTGCACTCACCGCTGTCGTTGTACTGTGCGGTGTTGAGAAGGGGATTGAAAAGGTAAGCAAGATCATGATGCCGATTCTTGTCGTGCTCACCATCATCATTTCAGTATACGGACTGACTCTTGACGGCGCTATGGAAGGCCTGGTCTACTATATCAAACCACATATGGCAGACGTATCTGCCAAGACGATCCTTGCGGCTATGGGACAGCTCTTCTATTCTATGTCCCTGGCAATGGGTATCATGATCACTTATGGTTCTTATATGAAGAAGACTGACAGCCTGGAAAGCTCCGTCCGTCAGATCGAATTGTTCGATACAGGGATCGCATTCCTGGCCGGACTTATGATCATCCCGGCAGTATTCGCGTTCTCCGGCGGCGACCGTTCTGCCTTGAGCGCAGGCCCGGGTCTGATGTTCATGACCCTTCCTAAGGTATTCGCGAGCATGAAATTCGGCGGAGCGATCGGTACGATTTTCTTCCTGCTGGTACTCTTCGCGGCGCTGACATCAGCGATCTCCCTGATGGAGACCATCGTATCCGTGTTCATGGACAGATTCGGGTGGAAACGCCGGTTTACAGGTATCCTTGTAGCTATACTTGCCGCACTCATGGGGATTCCTTCCTCGCTTGGATTCGGACCTCTTGGCTTCATTACCTGGAATAATCTGTCCATCCTGGATATCATGGACTTCTTAAGCAACAGCGTATTGATGCCGATCGTCGCATTCTTCACATGTATCTTCGTCGGATTCATTATCAAGCCTAAGGCGATCGCCGACGAAGTGAAAGAAACTGGCGAACCCTTCAAGGCAGAGGGTATGTTCAACATTATGATCAAATGGGTGGCTCCGATCTTCCTGGTTATCATCCTTGCAAGCTCTATTGCAAGCGGACTTGGCTGGTTCAAGATCTAACCTTTGAAAGCGGCGGTCACTATGGAACTTAGAAAATGGAATGTATTTCTTGCGGTTGTTGATTCCGGCAGCTTTACCAAGGCTGGTGAAGGACTGGGATATACCCAGTCTGGGATCACTCAGATGATGAAATCACTTGAGCAGGAGGTTGGCTTTCCTCTCTTCCACAAGGGACACCACGGGGTGTCCCTTACAAAAGAAGGCGAAGCACTCCTCCCCTCCATCCGCAATCTTTTTTCCGCCAACGAGACTCTGAACCAGGAGATCTCCTTTCTTAAAGGAGCCAAGAAGGGAACCCTCAAGATCGGCGCCTACACAAGCTGCTCTATCCACTGGATCCCTGAAATCATCCAAGCGTTTAAAAAAGAATACCCAGGTATTCTTTTTGATATCGCAGAGGGGAATGAATACGAGCTGTCCTGCTGGATCCGCGATCACAAGGTTGATATCGCATTTACCAGCTACCAGGACGATTCTTCTTATCATTTCATCCCCGTATATGATGATCCCATGCTGGCAGTCATGCCGAAAGGCCATCCCCTCGCCGCATACGACGAGGTTCCGATCGAATTATATGCGGATGCCGCTTTCGTTGTGTCCGATTATAGCTATTTGAATGACGTCCACCGGATCCTTAAGGCAGCAGGCGTGACACCCGATATCCGATACACAACTCACAGCGACTACTCAATCTTATCTATGGTGGAACATAACCTTGGAATCAGCATCCTTCCCTCCCTTGTTCTGCGCAACAAATCCGGGAATTTCGAGGCGCGTCCTCTGAAACCGAACGCTTACCGCAGACTTGGGATGGCAGTGGCGTCTTCCGCCAATATGTCGCCTGTAATGAAAATATTTATCCAATATGCAAAAAACTATCTTCTCTCCTGAAGATAGTTTCTTGTTATTCAGACCTCTCTGATCATCTCTGATCCCCCATGCAGAATACCGCAACCACTCCCGGCCCGGTATGGCTTCCGATCACGGTTCCGATATTATTGATCAGGATATTGTCGATCCCCATCTTCTCTCTTACCTGTCCCGCCACATAATCGGCGTCCTCCCGGCAGTCCCCGTGGGTGATCATAATGATATCATTCTCCCAGCCCTTCGCCTGCTTCGCGGAAGTCTCCACGATCTTTCCAAGCGCTTTCCTGCGCCCCCGCTCCTTGCCGATCACCTGAAGAGCGCCCGCGTCATCCATATGGATCATCGGCTTGATCTTCACCATGCCGCCAAGCACAGCAACCGTCTTGGAGATACGTCCCCCTCTGTGAAGATGTTCCAGATCGTCAATCGTTACATTATGGCAGACATGAAGCTTATTCGCCTCCGCCCATTCGGCAGTCTCCTCCATTGAGCAGCCCTCGCTCTTACGCTTCAATGCATAATACAGAAGCAATCCCTCGCCCATACAGGCACACAACGTATCGACCACCGTGATCTTCCGGTCCGGGTACTCCTCACGAAGCTCTTCCGCTGCGATCTTCATGCTGTTGCAGGTCCCGCTTAACGCAGAGGAGAAGCCAAGATGCAGAATATCCTTCCCTTCCTTCAAGATCGGCTCAAATGCGGCCTTCGCTTCATCCGGATTCACCTGAGAGGTTACCGCCATCTTTCCTTCCCTCAGCTTTCCGAAGAACTCCCCGGAGGACAGCCCGCTCATATCCTCATAAGTCTTGCCGTCTATCGTATATTTTAACGGAACCACCGGCACCCCTCTCTCGCTTAGCCATTCCTTAGGAAGATCTACCGTACTATTCACTGTTATCACATAATCACTCAATTTGCAGCCTCCTTTTGATCATTATCCATATTCCTTAAAACTTTCCGCATCGTAAGTGCGAATAACACACAAGTCGTCACCACCGAGATGATGTCCGCCACCGGCTCTGCCCTGTAGACTCCCATGACCCCCATGAATCTGGGGAAGATCACTGCCAGCGGGATCAGCAGGATCACCTTCCGAAGAAGCGCGATGAACAGAGATACCTTCGCCTGCCCAAGCGCAAGGAAGGTAGACTGGCACGCGGACTGCAGCCCGAAGATCGTAATACCAAGGAAATACACCGGCATCACCTGGCAGGTTAGCCGGATCAGCTCCTCATTGCTTGTAAAGATCCCCGCATAGACACCCGGGGCAAGCACTGCCACCCCGCCAAGGATCAGCGTCCCCAGAAGCCCGGCGATCAAAAGCCTTGTAAATGTCCCCTTCACCCGCTCCTTATCTCCTGCTCCATAGCAATAACTGATGATCGGCTGGACTCCCTGGGAGATCCCCTGAACCGGAATCAAGATCAACTGCATGATACTGGTCATGATGGACATGGTTCCCACATACAGGTCCCCTCCATAATTCTGCAGCCCGGAATTCAGCGTGATTCCCACCATACTCTCCGTGCTCTGCATGATGAAGGGAGATATCCCAAGACCTGCGATGCGGACCACGATCTCCTTCTTAAGCCGCATATGCTCCGTCTTAAGCTTCATCGAGCTTCTCTTAGACGTCAGGAAACGGATTACCCATGCCGCGCTGACTGCCTGGGAGACGACGGTTGCCAGCGCCGCGCCCTTCACCCCCATATCCAGCACAAAGATCAAGACCGGATCCAGGCAAATATTGAGCAGCGCTCCGATCACCACCGACAGCATGGCAACCTTCGACTCTCCCTGCCCGCTGATGAACGTATTCAAACCCACTGCGATCTGAACGAATATTGTACCGACCAGATAGATACCGATATAACTCTTGGCATACCCGATCGTCACTTCACTGGCACCAAACGCGTATAGCACCGGTGTCTTGAATATCGAAAATCCTATGGTAAGCACGATCGAGAACAACACGATCATACCCGCCGAATTTCCAAGTATCTGCTCTGCCTTGCGGATATCCTTCTTCCCAAGCTCAATGGACGCTAAGGGCGCTCCTCCCATCCCCGCAAATGCACTGAACGCGGAGATCAGCATGATGATGGGAAATGTAACTCCCACCCCCGTCAGGGCGATATCCCCGTAGCCGCGGATATGCCCGATATAGATCCTGTCCACAATGTTGTACAGCACGTTGATAAGCTGCGCTGCCACGGCCGGCACGGCCAGAGAGACCATAAGCCTCCCCAGAGGCTCCGTGCCGAGCCTTTCCTTATTCATCTCTTTCTCCATATGTAAATCCCACCTTCTGATTCAACGTCCCAGCACAGTATTGCATAAATAACGGTGAATAATGTGCTTGATATATGCGTCAGATGTGCGTTTACAATATGCGTCTGTGCACATCTGACGCTCAGTATAACATGTACGGCAAATACTGTAAAGACATATCGGCATCCGAATACAGTTATTAATTTAATTTCACATTCAGATAATTTCTCCCCGACAGCGTCTTATTAAAGCAAATGCTGCATACAATGATCAATGTTCCGATCAGGAAGCCCCACCAGTTGAACAGCGCAGTCAGGATCAGCAGCTCCAGACGCATGAATTTCAGCGCATAGCCAAGTTCGAAGTTCGGCTGGGTGTAATTCGCAACAGACACGAATGCCATATATAACATGACCTCCGCATTAAACCACCCGGACTGCACCGAGAATTCGCCCATCACCAGACCGGCGATCACGCTTAAGGGGGTACTCAGCATACTCGGCGTATTAAGCGCCGCCAGACGCAGGCCGTCAATGGCGATTTCCAGGATCAGCAGCTGGAAGATCAGCGGGATATTGACCGTATCCTTTACCGACACGAAGGCAAATACTTCCGGAAGCCAATTCAGATTCTGCATGAATAACAGAAACACCGGAGTTAAAAATACCGTCATAAATGTGATCAGCCCTCTGGCGATCTTCAGATATACATTGGTCAGGGTCGGGAAATAATAATCATTGGCTTCTTCGATCATATCGAGGATCGACGTGGGTAGTATCATTGCCGACGGCGAATTATCTACCAGCAGAACGATCTTCCCTTCCAGCAGACAAGCGGTCGCCGTATCCGGCCGCTCGGTAAACTTGAATTTGGGGAATGGATTGTACCATTTGCGCTTATATAATTCTTCTGCCAAACTCTGTTGATTCATCCGCAGCGCGTCTGTTTTGATATTCTTGATCCGGTCGGACACATTCTTCAGAAGCTCCTGATCCACCCGGTCGCTCATATAGCAGATCGCAACATCCGTCCTGGAACTGTCTCCGATCTCCACCATCTCCATGATCAGATGGGGATCCCGGATCCTTCTTCTCATAAGCGCCGTGTTAAATACGATCGTCTCCACGAATCCGTCCCGGGAACCCCGAAGCGATTTGTCCTTGTCCGGTTCCTCCACACTTCTTGCCGGATAAGTCCTACAGTCTATAGCGATACAAGCCTCATAACCCTCGATAAAAAGGCAGGTGACGCCGGACAGCAGGTTCTTCATGACCTGGTCAAAATCGCCCAGGACATCCACCTCCACATAAGGGACGCACTCTCTCGAGAAGCTGGTCGCATCACCCGGCATATCTTCTTCTGTGATTCCCAAGAATGAATCCAGAATCTTAAGCATGGATTCATCCTTCGTGAATCCGTCTATAAAATAGAACGTAGCACAACGTCCGCCGATCATGATATCCCGCCGGATGATATCAAAGCTTTCTTTTATCGGAAGTACCTGATTCATATATGCAGTATTCTCTTCCCGCGAGGCTGTTATCTTTTTTATGTCTGACATATTCATTCCTCCGCTTAATTACTGAATCTATAAGCGTTAGCATCCCCCGCATTCTCAGAAAATATACCCAAAAGCATACAAAAAGGACAGCGCAATCTTTGCTGCCCTCTTCTGTATCATACTTTTCATCTATTACACCGAATAACCAGTCGTGCTTCCCAATCCGCCGTTGCGTACCGCAGTCACGTCATCATCCACCGTAATTCCGTACTCCACAAATATCCCCTGCATGAACCCTGTGCCTGCTTCGATCCTGACCGTCTTCCCTTCCCTGCTGTCATTAGTTAACTTGACAAATATGTGACCCTCGTTATCCGAATAGAAATAGTCGCTGTCGATAATCCCTACCGTATTGTTAAGCTGCAGACGGTATTTGAAACCAAGCCCGCTTCTTGGGTAACACTTAAGCACCCAGTCGTCCTCCATCTCCACGCAGATCCCTGTGGGAATCTTTACAGTCTCTCCGGGCTCCATCGTAATCTCCACCGGCGCGTAGAAATCATACCCGGCAGAACCCGATGTTGCCCTGCATGGCAGACGGATCCCATCATAGACCATCTGAATCTCGTCATCTCCGGCTGCGGAACCAAAGACATCCTGGTATCCTTCCTTAAACTGTCCAAAACTTACTTTATGAAACTGTGCAATTCTCTTTGCCACGTTCTCACCACCTTTATTTTATTATAGCAAAAGGGTAATCAGATATCCAGCTTCAACTGAACCTCTTCTTCTGCCTCTTCCTTGAAACTCTCCACCTGTTCCGGATTCAGGCTTGGCAGATCATCCACCGACTGAACGCTGAACCTTCTTAAGAATTCCTCCGTAGTCCCAAAAAGAATCGGCTTGCCGGGTGCATCAAGCCTTCCTCTCTCACAGACCAGATTGTACTCTACTAATTTGTTCACCGCATGGTCAGACTTCACCCCCCGGATCTTCTCTACCTCCAGCTTCGTCACCGGCTGCTTATAGGCAATGATCGATAACGTCTCAAGCAGTACATCCGTCAGCACATACTTCTTCGGCTGCTTCGCCACGCGGATCAGATATTCATACATCTCCTTCTTGGTACACATCTGAAATGCATCCTCCAGCTCTATGATGCGCACTCCGCGGTCCTCCGCCTCGTACTTATCCATCATCCGGTGTATCAGCTTCCTGGTCGTATCCGTGTCATGCCCGACCGCCGCCGCGATCTTCGTAAGATCCACGGACTCTCCCATGGTAAATAATACCGCCTCTATAACTCCCTCTAATCTCTTGATCTCCACTTCTTCCATGATTCCCTTCTCCACCATATCTGTTATCTGCATGCGGCTTCCCGCGCCGCGTCTGATACACTGCAAAAATATCAGGCGAAGACCTTCGACATGATCATGATCTCGTCAAAGGGCTGTTCCTGTTCTATCATGATCGTCCCTTCTTTCATAAGCTGCAGAACCGCAAGGAAGGTCACCACGATCTGCGTCTTCGATCTCTGCTTCTCCAGAAGCATCCGAAAACCGAACCTTCGATGATTCTTCGCGTATTCCGTGACATAGATCAGCTTATCCGGAAGAGTGATCTCCTCTTTCTCTATCTTCCCGAACTTACTGCGGACAGGATCGATCTTATCCACCTGCCTTCTCATAACCTCCCGGAATACCTTGTTAAGCTTCACAAGGGTGACATTGGCCAGCAGCTCGTCCAGATCTACAGGCTCCACATATCCCAGGACCTCCTCCGGGATCGTGGGCTTCTTGTACATCACCTGTTCTCCCTCCACCTGCCTGTCCTTAAGCTCATAAGACATATACTTGTACATCTTATATTCCAGCAATTGCGCTACCAGTTCCTGGCGCGGGTCTTCTTCTTCGCCTTCTTCATTGACTTCCTTGGGGAGAAGCATCCTGCACTTGATATCCAGAAGCGTCGCCGCCATTACCAGGAATTCGCTCATGATATTCAGGTCTTCTTTCTCCATCTCCCGGATATACTCCATATACTGGTTCGTGATCTCGACAATCGGAATATCGTAGATATCAATCTTATTCTTATCTATCAGATGTAAAAGCAGGTCTAACGGTCCCTCGAAGACCTGCAGCTTTACCGGAATTCCCATAAACCTCTCCCATACCCTTCTTTCGATAACACAATTGTAATATTATACAGGATTTTCCTCTATTTCTCAAGTCAGAAGTTTGAAAATATTATCTTAGCTCCACCGCAATTACCTCAGCAGGATTAAACAGCCGAATCGGCACCGAGTGTACTCCAAGCCCTCTGCTCACTACCACGCATGCTTCTTTGGCCTGGTAACAGCCGCCTGAGAACTTCGGAAACGGTGTGAAATCCGGCGCGATCACGCCTCCGATCCCTGGTATGCCTACCACTCCTCCATGATAATGTCCGCACAGGATAAGATCTGCCCCCCACTCCTGATAAGCTTCCACATGCCCGGGATGGTGTGCCAGCAAGATCTCATAAGCTTCCCCGGCCTTCCCGACCCGCTCTTCGATATCCTTCACCCGGACCTTCCCCTTAGCAGCGCGCTCATAGCCGCGCATCGGGATCTCCAACCCTGTGATCCGTACCCTTGCCCGACCCCATCGAAAGACCGCAGAATCATTCTCCAGGAAATGGATCCCCGCCCTAAGAAGCCGCTCCTTATACTCGCGGTACGACTGCCTGTATTTCCTTGGCCGTTCCTTAAGCTTCTGCTCATGGTTGCCGTTAGCATAATATACCGGGCAGATCCTGGGCAGACCCGACAGGAATTCGGCCGTATGCCCGTAAGAATATCCGTCCGTCCGGATCAGCATATCCCCGCCGATCAGGATCAGATCCGGCTTCTCTTCGGCGATCGCTTCATACAATATCTCATTCTTCTTCCCATAACGGTAATTGTGAAGATCACTTAAGAATATAAGCTTTCTGCCCCGTTCAAGTCCGGCAAGCTTCGGCGAATCCGCTGTGTAATGTGTTACCTGAAAACAGCGCAGTTCACGGATGATCTCACCGACCGCCGCCAGCAGACCGAGCAGGGCTGTTATAATAAATGGTTTCAATCTTTTTCTCCTCTTCGATGCTTTCCCGCCGTTCTCGGCGTCCATGATACTCGGATTGCTCCGTGCTATGCACTCCCGCAATCCTAAAATACCTCAATTCCGCTCTAAACACGCACGCTCACTCCGCGCCATTCACCATCAGGATGCGTCCTTGTGCCAGCACAAACTTATCCTGATAATGAATGACGAGTGAACTGTAACTCATTATATAATTATTCCTGTTATTTTGCAAATGGATATGTTAGAATAATTTATTAGGAAATATAGTAAGAAAGGAAGGGATTGACATGACAATACCTGAAAAACTCTCCGCGCTTCGGGCTTTGATGGAGGACCGGGGATACGACGTATATCTGGTCCCCACCGACGATAACCATCAGAGCGAATATGTGGGGGAACATTTTAAAGCGAGAGCATTCATCACAGGCTTTACCGGATCTGCCGGAACGGCCGTCATCACGAAGACAGAGGCCGGGCTGTTCACGGACGGCAGATACTTTATCCAGGCCGCCAATCAGTTGGACGGAAGCGGTATCACGCTCTTCAAGATGGGGCAGCCGGATGTACCGACACTGGAGGATTATATTGCCGACGTGATGCCGGAAGGCGGAACTCTCGGATTCGACGGACGCGTCGTATCTATGGGCAGAGGGAAGGCTCTGGAGAAGGCTCTGGAAGACAAGCATGCCAAGATCAACTACTCCGAAGATTTGATCGACCTGATCTGGGAAGACCGGCCGCCGCTGTCTACGAAGCCGGCATTTGCACTTGGAACCGAGTACACCGGAGAAAGCACCAAAGACAAGCTTGCACGTATCCGCAAAGCTATGGAAGAAGCCAAGGCAACCGTGCACGTGCTTGCCTCGCTGGACGACATCTGCTGGACCACGAACCTGCGCGGGGATGATATCGAATTCTTCCCGCTTCTTCTGTCCTACGCCATCATTTCCATGGACGATATGCGGTTCTATGTGGACGGGCAGAAGCTGACCGACCAGATGAAATCAGACCTCGCCGAGAATAACATCAAGATCTGCCCGTACAATGACATCTACGAAGATATCAAGAAACTCGGCGCAAATGAGGCCGTACTGGTAGATCCGGACAAGCTGAATTACGCGCTTTACAACAATATTCCTTCTGACGCCAAGGTGATTGAGCAACCGAATCCGGAAATTCTCATGAAAGCAATGAAGAATGAGACGGAGATCAAGAATATCATCAACGCGCACATAAAAGACGGTGTCGCTGTGACCAGATTCATGTACTGGCTCAAGAAGAATATAGGCAAGACCGAGATTACAGAGATCAGCGCCGCCGAGAAGCTTGATTCCTTCCGCAAGGAGCAGGAAGGCTATCTGTGGCAGAGCTTCGACCCGATCTGCGGATCCGGAGAACACGGCGCGATCGTACATTATTCCGCAACCCCTGAGACCAATATCCCGGTAACCACCAACGGCTTATTCCTGACAGACACCGGCGGCGGCTATATGGAAGGCTCCACAGATATCACAAGGACATTTGCCTTTGGGGAACTGACCGACCGTATGAAGGAAGATTTCACCACCGTCCTGCTCTGCAACCTGCATCTGGCCCGCGCCGTGTTCCTGAAAGGTACTGCGGGCTATAACCTGGACGTGCTGGCAAGGATCCCGGCCTGGGAGCGCGGACTTGACTTCAACCACGGAACCGGCCACGGCGTAGGCTACCTGATGAACATCCACGAAGGTCCTTCCGGTTTCCGCTGTGCCGTACGCGGCCATGAGAAATGCCCGCTAGAGCCGGGCATGGTCCTCACCAACGAACCTGGCCTCTACATCGAAGGCTCCCACGGTATCCGTACGGAGAACGAGATGGTGGTGAGAGAAGGACAGAAGACCGAATACGGACAGTTCCTTTACTTTGAGCCGATCACCTACGTGCCGATCGACCTGGATGCGGTTAAGCCCGAACTTATGAAGCCAGAAGATAAGGAACAGCTCAACGCATATCACGCTAAGGTGTATGAGCTGATCGCTCCGCATCTCAATGAAGAAGAACAAGAGTGGCTGAAAGAATATACCAGAGCCATTTAACCCAATTGGGGACGTAGTAAAGCTGCATTTTACTACGTCCCCAATAACATCTATCTCTCTCTATCCCTGCCTTCTTTAAACACCATCATCATCTCATTCGTAAGGCTCACATCATCCGGCTCTGCCGGTATCTCTTCCCGCTCAAACCACTGGGCAAGAGCCAGTTCTTCCTCATCCAGCGTCACATCCTCTTCTCCGTCCAGTTCACAGAAGAACCCCATCAGCAGAGTATCTGAAAATGACCAGGGCTGGCTCTTATAGTACGTGATATTCTTGACCTTAAGCCCTACTTCCTCCATCACTTCCCGCGCTACCGTCTCCTCCACCGTCTCACCGATCTCCGTGAAGCCGGCAAGCAATGCGTATTTCTTATATTCTCTCCCGGCATATTGGGACATCAGGAGACGATTCCCATGAGTCACGGCGATAATGACCGCCGGACAGATCTTAGGATATTCCATCTGGCGGCACTTGGGGCAGTAAAGCATCCGCTCTTTCTGATCCTTCTTAAGAGGCGTACCGCAGCATCCGCAGTAACGGCGGCTCTCATACCACCTATGTAACTGCCAGCCCGTAACCCCCGCAAAGCATAAGTGTTTCGGTCCTGCATTGCGGAATATCTGCCGATCTTCCCATACATACCTGCTGCCGTCTGCCGCAGCTTCTCCATCTCCCGCAAGGAAATCCATATCAAGACCACTTCCCAGATAATACCTCACGCCGTCAACGGCAAACAAATACGTGTAATCACCATAGAGCCTGTCCGCGTCAACGCCCGCCTCTGCCTCCCCGAATGTGGGAAATGCGATCATACCGTCCTGCTGCCGGACAAGCGCCCTGTTCCCGTTATAACAAAGCAGGTAATCCTCTTTGGCAGGAGGCTTTGGTCTATATTCGTTCTGAAACTGGTACGGCGCTATATCCTGTATCATCCTGTCATCCTCTCACTTTCGTTCCGTTTCCGTCTCTCTTAGCCATCTTCAACCGGTTCAGCGACACCTCACGTTCTCCGACGGCTGCCTTCATCTCAGTTCCTTCTTCGAATAAATAAGCTTCCTCCACCTCGTCATTCTTGCGAAGCTTGATTCCGCGTACACCGATGGCGCCCTTCTTCTTCTCAGACACCTCTTCCGCAGCGAATTTGAGGAAATATCCGTCCTTCGTCCGTAACACCACACGTTGATTCTCGCTGATCACCTGCACATTCACCACTGAATCGTCCGGCTGCAGCTTCGTGGCGGCGATCGTCCGCTTCGCCACCTGGAATTCGCTTCCCTCTACCTGCTTGACCATCCCCTGCTTCGTGGCAAAGAAAAGTTTCGAATACCGCATCTGTTCCGCATCGCAGATATAGACAATCTCCTCCTGGGTACTGTCAAAATTACTGACATTATCCACCGGCAGGCCCTTATCCCGGAATTTACCGTACGGCAGATCTAAGACCTTGATCTGATGCATCTTCCCCGTATTGGTGAAGATGCACAGTTTCCCGGTATTCATAATTGAGAGGATATACTTGTTCTCGGCATCCGCGGCCTCCTTATTCCTCCCATAGGTATTGGTGTCCACGGTCTTGGCGTAGCCAAACCGATCCATCAGGAATACGACCTCCTGCTCCTCCACCTTCTTCTCCTCATAGACTGCCTCCTCGGCATTCTCAACCACCGTCCGGCGCTTCCGGGCGAATTCCGCCTTAAGCCTGTCCAAATCTTCTATGATCACCTCTGTCATAGAATCATAGTTGTTCAAAATATCTTCGTATCTTGCTATCTTACGGATCGTCTCGTCATGCTCCTTCATCAGCGCCTCGATCTCCAGACCGATGAGCTTATAGAGGCGCATCTCCAGGATCGCCGTCGCCTGCCGCTCGGTAAACCGGAGCATAGACGCCATCTTCTTGGATATCTTGGACTTAAACTTGATATTCTCCGTCACCCCGTTTACCAGACATGCCTTGGCATCCTTCACAGACTGGCTTCCCCGAAGGATCTCAATGATCAGGTCGATCACGTCGCACGCCTTGATAAGGCCTTCCTGGATCTCCTTCTTGTCCTTCTCTTTATTAAGAAGGTTCTGGTACTTCCTGGTCGCCATCTCGAACTGGAAATCCACATGATGCTCTATGATCTTCTTAAGCCCCATAGTCTCCGGCCTGCCGTTCGCGACTGCAAGCATATTTACCCCGAAGGTATCCTCAAGCCGGGTCTTCTTATAGAGCATGTTCGTCAGGTTCTCAATATCGGCGCCCTTCTTAAGTTCGATGACGATCCGTATCCCTTCCTTGGACGACTGGTTGGAGATGTCCACGATATCGTTGGTCTTCTTGGATTCCACCAGCGCGCAGACATCATTCAGGAACTTCCCGATCCCTGCGCCGATCATGGTATAGGGGATCTCGGTGATGACAAGACGGCTCTTGCCCCCCTTCATCTCCTCGACTTCTACCTTCCCGCGAAGCTTGATCTTCCCGTTCCCCGTCTCGTAGATCTCAAGAAGGTCGTCCTTATTGACCACGATCCCCCCCGTCGGGAAATCCGGTCCCTTGATATGGCGCATCAGCTGCCGTGTGCTGATCTCGTCATTCTTCATATAAGCCTTGACCGCATCGATCACTTCGCCCAGATTGTGGGTGGGGATGCTGGTCGCCATACCAACGGCGATCCCTTCCGCGCCGTTGACCAGGAGATTGGGAAGACGCACCGGCAGAACCTCCGGCTCCTTCTCTGTCTCATCGAAGTTCGGGACAAAATCCACGATATCCTTGTCAAGATCCGCCAGATATGCCTCCTGAGTCACCTTCGCAAGGCGCGCCTCCGTGTAACGCATGGCTGCCGCGCCGTCCCCTTCAATAGAACCGAAGTTGCCGTGTCCGTCAACCAGGATCATCCCCTTCTTAAATTCCTGCGCCATGACCACCAAAGACTCATAGATCGAGCTGTCCCCGTGAGGGTGATACTTACCCATGGTATCGCCCACGATACGGGCGCACTTACGATAAGGCCTGTCATAACGTATTCCCAGCTCATGCATGTCGTACAAGGTACGCCTCTGTACCGGCTTAAGACCGTCCCGGACGTCCGGCAGCGCACGAGCTACGATCACACTCATGGCGTAGTCGATGTATGATTTCTTCATGACATCCGAATATTCTGTTCTGATAATTTGTGAATCCTGCATCCTTTTCTCCTCACCTTATATATCCAACTCCGCCTCCGTCGCATTCTCATAGATGAATGTCCGTCTTGGCGGCACCTCCGTCCCCATCAGCATCTCCGTCACGCCGGACGCCATCCTGGCATCCTCGATCTCCACAAGCTTCAATATCCGGGTCTCCGGGTTAAGCGTCGTCTCCCATAGCTGGTCCGCGTCCATCTCGCCCAACCCCTTATATCTCTGCAGAGTAAACGGGCCGTCGTGGGTCCTGCGATACCGCTCCAGCGCCTTATCGTCGTAGAGGTATTCCTCCTCCCCCTTCTTAGGCATGGCCTTATAGAGCGGCGGCATGGCGATATAGACATGCCCCTCGAAGATCAGCTCCGGCATAAACCGGTAAAAAAGCGTCAAAAGAAGGGTTGAAATGTGCGCCCCGTCCACATCCGCATCCGCCATGATGATGATCTTGTCATACCGAAGCCTGCTGATATCAAAATCATTGCCGTAGCCTTCCGAGAATCCGCATCCGAACGCATTGATCATGGTCTTGATCTCGGCATTGGCGAGAACCTTATCAATACTCGCCTTCTCCACGTTCAGGATCTTCCCGCGGATCGGAAGGATCGCCTGATACATCCGATCCCTCGCCGTCTTGGCGGACCCGCCGGCAGAATCTCCCTCCACGATGAAGATCTCGCACTTACTGGCATCCCGGCTCTCACAGTTGGCAAGCTTTCCATTGCTGTCAAAAGAATACTTCTGCTTCGTCAGAAGATTCGTCTTCGCCCGCTCCTCCGTCTTGCGGATCTTCGCCGCCTTCTCCGCGCACCCGATCACCTTCTTAAGATTCTCAAGATTCCTGTCAAAATACCGGATGATCTCATCATTGGCCACCTTACTGCAGGCCTTGGATGCATCCGGATTGTCAAGCTTGGTCTTGGTCTGCCCCTCGAATCTCGGGTCCGGATGCTTGATGGACACGATGGCTGTCATCCCGTTCCTTACATCCGCCCCGGTAAAGTTCGAATCCTTCTCCTTCAAGATCCCAAGCTCCCTGGCATACTGGTTGATCACCGTGGTAAAGGTTGTCTTAAATCCGGTCAGATGGGTTCCCCCTTCTGCGTTATAGATATTGTTGCAGAAGCCAAGGACATTCTCATGGAACTCATTCACATACTGGAACGCCGCCTCCACCTCGATCCCTTCTGCCTCTCCTTTGAAATAAACCGGCTCATGGACCGCTTCCTTCTTGGAATTCAGATCCTTGATAAACCCTAAGATCCCGTCCGGTTCATGGTAGACGATATGCTCCGGCACACCGCCCCTCTTGTCATCAAATATAATGGTAAGCTCCGGATTCAGATAAGCCGTCTCATGCATCCGGCTCTTCACCTCGTCCGCGCGGAACCTTGTCTTCTCAAATATCGTATCATCCGGCAGAAAATTCACCTTCGTACCGGTCTTCCTCGTCTTCCCGATCTTCGGAAGAAGCCCGTCCTCAAGCTCGATCACCGGCTTCCCTCTCTCATATCGGTCATGATGGACGTATCCTTCCCTGCTGATCTCCACATCCATATAAACGGAAAGCGCATTCACAACAGAGGAACCCACTCCGTGAAGTCCTCCGCTCGTCTTATACGCAGTATCGTCAAACTTGCCGCCGGCGTGAAGCGTCGTATAGACGACTCTCGCCGCTGAAACACCTGTCGCATGAAGGCCCACCGGAACACCTCTTCCATTGTCCGTTACCGTAGCCGATCCATCATCCTCAAGTGTAACATGGATCTCTGAACAAAATCCTGCCAGATGCTCATCCACCGCATTGTCCACGATCTCATAGATCAGATGGTTCAATCCCTTCGTTGATACACTCCCGATGTACATTCCCGGCCGTTTGCGTACCGCTTCCAATCCTTCCAGTATGGCAATGCTGTCCGCATCATATGTATTCTTGTTCGCCATTCCAAATAGATCCTTTCTCTGTATTTCTGCCGGCGAAGCCATGCAGCATACCATATCTTAGCACAAAATGTGGCTCAGTTCAAACACATTTTATTCGACAAGTACCGTATTTAGTGTTTCTGCCAGTATTTCCATGGCATTCCGCATCTCTTCCACCGTGTTCGTCTGCGCTCCGGCTTCTATCAGCAGCGTCTTTGGCTTGAAATGCATGTTATATCGGTAGCCTCTCAGGTAAATGTGCCTGGTAAATCCCGGATATTTGTTCGCAGCGGCAATCTGAAGCTGCAGGGAAAACGCCAGATTGTCTTCTATATAGGGATTGGGGAGATATGCAATATTACCGTTCGCCTTCGTCCTGCTAAGCCCGTTGAAGAACATGATCTGAGCCGTAGGCTTCCCCTTGATCTCTGCCGCCAGATGGGTTCCTTCCGCCACTCCGTCCCTGTGAAGGTCGATCACCACTTCGATGCTTGGGTTCTCCGCAAGGATCTTCTGAATCTGCGGCTCTGCCAGCTCATATGCCATACTCCGGTCAAGCTTGCCGTCCACCAGGTCGTAGACTCCTTCATGGTGAATCGTCTCAATCCCGTATGTATCATTCAGAAGCTCTGTAAGATAGGTTCCCATCCCCAGGATCGTCGTGCCGGGATCTCCCGGCACCGAGTCGATAAAGCCTTCCTGGGAATGCGTGTGATAGATCAGCACCTTGGGGCCCTTTGACCCGTCAAGCTTCATATTCTTGCCGAGAAGCTTCTCTGCATTCAGCAATTCCGGATCGGCCATCGTATTAGAATCAACGGTATAGAAATTCCCCAGCAGATATTCATAATTCATCAGCTTTTCCATGGACGTATCGATCTGAGGCCCCATGGTCTGCGCCACCTCTTCCTCCTGCCCGTCCTTCGTCACAAGCTTCCCGTTCTCGTCCACCATATTCTCATCATTTGCCTGGCTGGCAAGGATCATCTGGTATGTCTCCCGATCCTCCACATCTGTATGGGAGCCTGCCTTTCCTTCTATATAAGTACCCAGGGGTATCAGCTCCATAGCCGTCGCCGCCACCCAGTCCTTAAGGGATTCCCCTCCTCCGTTCTCCACATAGGAGAAGCCTGTCAGAAATGTCTCCGCTCCCTTGGTAAGAAGGATCCGGTTTATCTTCGTCACCATCCTCGGCCTGGGCCCCTTCGGCAGGGAAATATTCATACAGGCATATACCATCAGGATTCCTGATATAAGCACGATCAGGATCCGGCTGATCCAAGGTTTCCGTTCCACACCATCACTCCATTTTCACAGTGTATTCCCGCAATGCACATCGCTTTTTAACACTATATGACACCCATTTCCTGATTATGTGCATGTCCCTTTGAAAATAGCATGTTCAGCGCCTCCGATATGGTATAGCTGATCCGTTTGACCGTCTCGTCAATGTCCTTAGGCGTCACAAATAGTCCGTTCAGATGCGGAGATATCAGTTCCTTCACCAGCTCATACTTCTCCGCCGCATTATATCCCTGCATGACAACGCCCACGCCCCGAAGCGTCTCCGAACTCTCAAGAGCAAGGATCAGATTCTCCATGGTATCGTTGACGATGGTCGCCGCGTCCACCACCGTCGGCACGCCGATCGCCAGAACCGGGATACCTACCGTGTCCTTCGTGATGGCATTGCGGTGGTTCCCCACGCCGGAGCCGGGATTGATCCCTGTATCCGAGATCTGGATGGTCCGGTTAAGCCTCTTAGAGCTTCTTGCCGCCAGAGCATCCACTGCGATCATCATATCCGGCTTCGTCTCACGGACGATCCCCTTGATGATCTCCACCGTCTCCATCCCGGTCTGCGCCATGACGCCCGGCACGATCGCGCTCACCAAACGCACATTCTCCTCCCCCATGGCATATTTCCCGTACTCCTTCACGATATGTCTGGTAATATTCAGATTATCCACCACATAGGGGCCAAGCGCGTCCGGGGTCACCTTCCGGTTGCCAAGCCCCGCCACCAGGATCGAATAATCCTCCTTATCCTTCCTGATAAAACGCGAAAGAAACTTCGCAAGCTCTTTGGAGATCTCAGCGTGGTAATCCTCGTCCGGCACCGCCATATTCGGCGCCTCCATGGTAATATAGGTTCCCACCGGCTTGCGCATCACCTTCGCACCGTTCTCCGTCTCGATCTTGACAGTCGTCACCTTGATCTCCCGCTCTTCATCATAATCCTCAGACAGAGACACGCCCTGCACCTCCACATTGTCCGATTCAAACCGCTCCTTATCCTCCAGAGCAAGATCCGTCCTGATGCTATACTTTTCAATCATCCCTTACATCCTCGCTTTAATCTTTTTTATCACTATCCTATTTTTTACAATTATTTGAGAAATATGTATTGACAGAAACCATTCCTTGCCCTAAAATAAATTCGTATACTTTGTCGGACAGAGTCCGCCTGTCTCCAACGGAGATATGTATTGCGGTATGCCCGAATGGGTATGTTTCGTTAGAACGTCCGTGTCCGGCTCTAACGAAGTCAGAATCGATACAAAAGAATCGAAATATAAGATATTGGAGGTGGACAAATTGGCTAATATCAAATCTGCAAAGAAGAGAATCCTGGTGAATGAAACAAAGGCTGCGAGGAATAAATCAATCAAGTCTAAGGTTAAGACCTGTGTAAAGAAGGTTGAGACAGCCGTTGCTAACAAGGATGCAGAGGCCGCTGCTGCTGCTCTCAAGGTTGCGACCGTTGAGATCAACAAGGCAGGAAGCAAGGGCGTTTATCATAAGAATACTTGCTCCAGGAAGATTTCCCGTCTGGCAAAAGCTGTGAACGGAATCGCTTAATCGACTGTATAGATAGAATCATAAAAACAGCCATACCGTCAGTGGCTGTTTTTATTTTGCTATTTTTCATTGCTTATCTGGCAGAACACCTCCGTCCCCTCCTCCTCAGAGGAACGAAACCGAAGCTTAAAGCCATGCACCCTGGCGATCTCCCGGCATACCTGAATCCCATATCCATGCATCCCCATACGGCTTGCAGGCACGTCCTGCCCCTTGCTGATGTCCCTTAATAACTCCTCATCCATGGGTTCCCCGTCATTCCAGATACGAACCCCTTCCTCATCTGCCGTAATTCTGACCAGGCTTCCGGCCCTTGCCGCATTGGCTGTCAGATTATCAAGCAGGCAGAATACAAGCGTCCTGTCACCGTTCAGGAATTCCAGCCGACAGTCAACCTCAACATTCGGATATTTTTCTTCCAGTTCAAGAAGCATCTTCCTGACGTCTATTTTCTCGATCTGAATAGCGCCTTCCCGCACATTTCCCATGATCAGCAGCTTCTCCGTGATATTCTCCAGATGCTTCGCGCTGTCTACGATCTGCCTTGCGGCGAAGAAACGCTCCTCTTCTGTAAGCTTCCCCATCATAAGATACTCCGCATATCCCCTAATCCCAGTGAGCGGCGTCCGAAGCTCATGAGCGATCTGGTTCACCGGGCGGTTGATCCGGCGCATAGTATAATATAGGAACAATCCCATGATCCCTGCAAATACCAGCCCTGCCCCGCAGAATATCCACATCCTCCTCATCTGGATCTGGGACAGGCTCTTAAGCTGATGCACATACTCCACCGTAATCTCGTCTTCTTCCTCCCGTCCAATCTCCCGAATAACCAGGCAGCGCTCTCCCCTGACCCTTCTGATCCCGATCTGTGAGCCTTCTGCCCCCGTATCCGTCGTCTGCCCCTCCTGAATATAATCTGCCGCAGTATACCCGTTCACGCATACCCTGATAAGAATCCCTGCCTCCTCGTATCTCCTGCCCGCATCATTTAAATTCATGTTCATCCGGCTAATCTCCTCATCCTTAAGCCCGGCAGCCAGATAGTAGATACTTCTCTCATTGTTTCTTGCCTGATCGACCCACTGCTTCATCTCATTCAGAGAGATATAAGCGTCCAGAAGCAATAGTCCGGCACAGACCACCGCCAGAAATATTCCATATATCACCAGAAAATTCTTCTTCCATAACTGCATCCTAAATCTCCAACCGATATCCATATTTAAAGATAGTCTTGATCTCCTCTTCCAAGCCAAGCTTCTGCCGAAGCCTTCGGATATGCACATCCACGGTACGGTCGTCCCCGCCAAAGTCCATCCCCCAGGCAAGCTCAAGAAGCCGTTCCCTGGAAAGCGCGATATTCTTATTGAGCAGCAGGACCTTCAGAAGCTCGTACTCCCGATTGGTAAGCTCAACTGAAGCACCCTCCTTCTTCACGAACCCGCCCGCCAGATCCACCTCCACATCCCTGATGCGGAAGAGATTCTGCTCCTTATTGAATCTCCTCAGCACCACCTGCACTCTGGCAAGCAGTTCTTCCATGGCAAAGGGCTTCACAATATAATCCTCTGCGCCGCCTTTTAACCCCTTCACACGGTCCGGCACCTCGTCCCTTGCAGTCACGCAGATTACCGGGATTCCGGCGTATTCCCGGGCAATCTGCCGCATCAGCGCGAATCCGTCCATATCCGGCAGGCCAATATCTAAAAGGATCAGATCGATCCGTTTCTCCTCTAGCACAGCCAGGGCTTCCCGGCCTGAATAAGCCGGAAGCCCAATATGTCCAGTCATAGTCAATGTTCTTCGGATGAGTTCGTTGATTCTTCTGTCATCCTCTACGATCAATATGTCTGCCACTATTCCTTACCCCTTCGGATGATCGGAAGTCTCAAATGCCTTCTCTCCAATCTCAATCAACTGCTCTGTCGTCAGGTCTGAGATCACTGCTTTGTCTGGATCGATCTCATATCCCTTGCACATCTCTCTTATGACTTCTTCACCGTCGCCGAAGGCATAGATCTCCTGGATATACATCTGAAGCGACGCGAACGCGCCTTTTCCCCATTCCTTTCCCAGGAGCGGACGGTTTCCCATATCCTTCAAAAGCCACAGAGCCTCCTCGTAGTTGCGCATTTCACGGGTGACATCCTCACTCTTCACCGTGTCATAATCAAGATTATACTTGTCACAGACCTCTTTTGCAATCTCTTCATCTAAGACTTTATCCTTATAAAGGCATTCCTCATCTGCATACCTTTGGTAGCTCTGTGTGTCCTCCTCCATCTCCCCGGCTTCAAATCCCATCTCCTTCTCTGCCGCCGCTACTATCGTCTTCTCCGCCTGTCCCCTGGACCAGTAGATTCCCAGTCCCAGTCCTGCCGTCATACAGACAGCCATCCCTGCTGCCGTCAATATCACTCTGAATTTCTTCCATGTTTTGTTCATAATCTTCGCTCCCTTCTCTGTCGAAACCTTTTTTATTACAGGCTCATTATACAGCGCAGTTGTTGCAAAGTTGTTACATGAAATATTATTCGGCTTAAAGAATTCATAAAAATCCGTCCTATAAATATAAAGATGTAAAGCCCTTGAAAACGGAACAAAGACTTTACACCTTTTCATTACTTTGTATCTTTGGTTAAAGACGGATTCTGATATAATTTTTGTTCGATAAATTCTCTTTCAAACGCAATGACTTCTAATGCCTCTTTATCTTTGGTTACTGCCTCGATACGTTTCAGTAATCTTAGCTGATCAATAAGATAACCATTATATTCTTTTTCATTATTCGGCATATTTTCACCTCACTTTTAAAGTGCTATTTGCTTTGCTGCTTTTATTATATCAATCGTTGATTGCGGTGTAAAGCCTTTATTTTTGATATTCTGACAACAATCTCTGGTAACGTTACTTTTCACACCCACGCCATCTGCAAAATAAAGAAAAGGTTGCTGCTTTGGCGTTAAGCTTTAGCAACAACCTTTTCCTGTTTTATTTTGGGCGGGCGTTTCCGTTCATATATTTCTGATATCTTCTGATATACATCTACATTTTG